>JANXRG010000004.1 GCA_025353105.1 Verrucomicrobiota bacterium | reverse complement strand
GTCTCGCCCACGCCGTCGCGGCCGGCATCGACCGCGAATGCGTCGCGCTCGACCCTGGGATCGGATTCGGCAAGTCACGCGGACGGTCGGGTGGAGCTGCAGGCCGGCGGCGATCGCGAGGAGGTGGACGAGTTTCTGGCGGCCATCGCGTCGAGTCCCCTCCGACACCATGTGCTCCACATCGAGCGCCATTCGATTCCGCCGTTGCGGGAGCGGTTGGGCTTTGTGATTGAGCGTTAACGGATGATGTTGGGTCGACCCCCCGGTCGTCAAGCCTGAACGGACCGAGAAAAAACTTCTGTCTCACCCGGAACAAAGAATTTACAAAAGGCCAGCGCTCGGCATTTATTTCGGCGCAGCCCCTACGTCAGCCCCATGCGCATCGCCCTATTCGGAGACATCCACGCCAATCTGGAAGCGTTGAATACCGTGCTGGATGATGCCGGGAAGCAGAACTGCACCCATTACGTGTGCATCGGCGACGTGGTCGGCTACAACGCGAATCCCCACGAATGCGTGAAAATCGTGCAGTCGCTCGAATGCCCGGTGGTGAAGGGCAACCACGACGAGCAGGCGGCCATCAATGATTCGCTCGAGGGCTTCAACCCGCTGGCGGAGGAGGCGCTAAATTGGACGCGCAATCATCTCACGCCGGACGACCGCAAGTGGCTGAACGAACTGAAAATGGTGCGGCAGGTGCGCGACTTCACGATCGTGCACGCGACGCTCGATACGCCGCACCGCTGGGGTTACGTCTTCAACCAGCTCGACGCCGCGGCGAGCTTCACCTACCAGACGACGGGCGTCTGCTTCTTCGGCCACACGCACGCGCCGCGCGCCTACATCCGCGACGGCGCGATTGTCAGTCTCGTGCTCGACAAGATCACGTTCGAGATGGGTAAGAAATATTTCATCAACATTGGTTCGGTGGGTCAGCCGCGCGACGGCGACTGGCGCGCCGCGTACGTGGTGTATGACATTGAGAACAACAGCATTGAGCTGCGCCGGCTGGAGTACGATTTGGAAACGGCGCAGAAGAAAATTCTCGAGGCCGGGCTGCCGCGGCGGCTGGCGGATCGACTGGCGATCGGAAAATAACGTCCCGGCCAAAGCTGGTTCGCGGTCCTGGACCGGGGAGGAAAGCGGTCAGCGAGCGAATGCGCGATCGAATCCTCATTCTCAAGCCCAGTTCGCTGGGCGACATCGTCCAGACGCTGCCCGCGCTCGCGGCGCTGCGGCGCGGTCTCCCGGAAGCGGACCTCGCGTGGCTGGTAAACACCGAGTGGTCCTCAGTGCTTTCGGAGAATCCGCTGCTGGACCGGCTGCACCTCTTTCCCCGCCAGCAGTTGCGCGGCCTAGGTGGACTGCTGGTCTTCGCCCAGTGGCTTCGTCGTGAGCCACCGGGCTGGGGGGTCGACACCGTGCTTGATTTCCAGGGTCTCCTGCGCAGCGGATTGATTGCGCGCGCCACGCGCGCCAATCGGGTGGTCGGGCTCGATGATTCCCGCGAGGGCGCGAGGTTTTTTCACACGGAAGTGATCGCAGCCGGCGACAACGTGCACTCAGTCGAACGCTATCTGCGTCTGGCCCGCGCCATCGGGGCCGCGGATGGACCAGTCGAATTTCCGCTCGGACCGGACCAGCCGCTGACGGGGTTCACCCTCGCCGAACGCTCGTATCTTGTGTTGCACCCGTTCTCGCGCGGGGCGGGGAAGTCGCTTTCGCCGGACGATGCCGCGATTTTATGTCGTGCGGTGCATCCGCGTCGGGTGGTGATCGTTGGTCGCGGTTCGGTGGCTGCTTCGCGCTGGCCGGAGAACGCGATCGATCTCCTCGACGGGACTTCGATTGCGCAGCTGATCTGGCTGCTGCGCCGCGCGGGCGCGACGGTGAGCGTGGACAGCGGGCCGATGCATCTGGCCGCGGCGACGGGTCGGCCGCTCATCGGAATTCACGCGTGGTCGGATCCGCGGAAGGTCGGGCCGTATCGCGCGGATGCCGTGATCTGGAAGGGCTCGGTGATGTGCCGCTTCGACGAGCTGACAGCGCAGCCGGGCGGAATTTTTCTCAAGGACGAATTGCCGTGCCCCGACGACGTGGGCGCGATTGCGAAACGCGCGGTGGAGCTGATGGAATCGGCGTAGAGCGTGCTGCCGAAGGATCCAAACGCGCAAGGTGGAACGCGACCTCCGGGCGCGTTGGCGAAAAAAAAGCAGCCCGCGCCCGCGGGCTGCCAAGCCCATCGGCATCGTGCCCGGAGGTCACGATCCACCTTTGCCCGGCGCGATGCGATGCCGGGGGACACCGAATGCCACGCATCCGTCATCCAAGATGATCCCCCACGATCGCCTCGGCTTCGATTTCGACGAGCAATCCCGGCTCAATCAGTCGCACGATCTCAACCATGGTCGCAGCCGGTCGCACCTTGCCAAAAAACTCACCGTGCACGCGGCCAATCGCTTCCCAGCGCGAAATGTCGGTGACAAACATCCGCGTGCGCACCACGTCGCGCAGCGAAGCGCCGACCTGCTCGAGCGCGCTCTCGATCTTTTCGAGAATGAAGCGCGTCTGTCCGGCGGGATCGTCGGGCGCGATGACCCGGCCCTGGGCGTCGGTCGCGGTCGTGCCGGCCACGTGAATGCTGCGCCCGACGCGCACCGCGCGCGCATAGCCGACAATGGACTCCCACGGCGAACCGCTGCCGACGTGGCGCCGGCGGTGGGTGGAAATTCCGTGGCGGGTCAGGGCATTTGTCACCGCCTCCATCGGAAGTCCCATCACATTGGTCCAGCTGCCCGCGACGGCGGCGATGATGCGATCGCCCTGCTCCTGTGCCGCATAGCCCCCGGCCTTGTCGAGCGGATTAATGAGCGAAAGATATGCCGCGATGGCACGTGCGTCGAGGCGGCGGAAGGTCACGTCGGTTGACACCGCGAACAATTCACACGCGTGACCGCGGATGAGTGCGACGCCGGTGACAACGGAATGGGTGCGGCCCTGAAGTCGTTTGAGCATCGCGCCGGCCTCGCGACGATCGCGCGGCTTGCCAAAAATCCGGCCGTCGAGGGTGACGAGTGTGTCGGCCCCGAGGACGATCTCGGAGGTGGCATGGGCGCGAAGCTGGGCCGCGGCGCGGGCCTTGCGCAGGGCGTTGAGCAACGCGAGCTCGCAGGCGGAAAGTTGGTCGCTTTCGACTTCGACCACGGGCGGAGTGGCGGACAACTCGAAGGCAAGGCCGGCGCGGTGCAGAAGTTCGCGCCGACGCGGTGACCCGGAAGCGAGGAACAGTCGCGGGGCGGTTGCCGCGTCGGCAGGAACGGCCACGGTTGGCATGAGGACCAAACCTTACTCCACGTCGACGAGGAAATCGACCGCGCCGAGGCGGAGTTTCTGGCCTGTGACCAGCGGTGCGATTTCGTTGCCGCCGAGCATGATTCCGTCGAGCATGACGGCGCCGTTGCCATCGAGGTTTTCGATCCAGAAGTGACCCCGATGATGGTGGAGATAGCCTTGGACGGGCCGGAGTCCTTCGGCGGCCGGTGCGGAAAGCGCGAGGCCGGCATCGCTGCCAAACGCAATTCCGGAAAGGAGCCAGACGGCCCGGCGAATCGTCGTCTCGCACCGCGGCTGGAAGATCATCCCGCCAAGCGCCGTCGGATCAAGCGCCACCGAACCAGGCGAGCTCCCGGGCGCCGCCGCGGCCGCCCCGGCCCATTGCGGAAGATTGTCGATCTGTGGCCGACCCGCGGGCGATCCCGGCAGCAGGCGGAAGTCAATGACGTAACGCGTGTCGAGGGCGAGGATGCCGCTTTCGGGAAGAGGCTCGCCGGTGGCGGTGCTGCGCGGTAGTCGCCGCTCGTCGAGCTCGGTTCCGTTGGAACTCTCGCTGTCGATCGCCGTCAGGCGCCCCCCGCGCCGACGAAGGTAGCAATGGACCTTGCTCAGCCGCCGCGTGAGTTCGTCGTTTTCCGCGTTCCGCGGCTGGAACCACGTCACGAGATCCGCGTCCACCGGCGAACGGCCGATGCGGAATTCGTCGCGCGCAACGATGCGGGTGGAGAGCGTGGTGGAACCGTCGGGCAGAAGACCGGGCGCCAAGGTCAGCACGAGCCCGGGCTGGGTCCGCGTGAGCAGGCGACCGGGAATCTTCAGCGATTGCACGCGATGCAAGGGCGGCGCCGCCGAACGGTTGACGAAAGTTTGCGTGCGCAGGCCGCGCACGAAATCCAGGGACGACTCGAATGGGCCGTGGTCAGGATCGTCGCCGCGCGCGCGGGTCAGCGCGTGATTGCCCTCCTCGCCGAGCACCGCGATCGGCGCGAGATGACCGACGTCCCGCGGGCGCGGGCGGCCGAGCATTTCGTGAATGAGGGCGACGAGCTGGCGCTGGTACGCGCGATTGAGCTCGTCCGGATCGCCGGAACCGTGATCGGTGATGGTCCGGGTCGCCTGCGCCACCATCGTCACGTCGAACGCCTGATCAGACGGACCGGGTGGCACGTGCTGGATGCCGAAGATGCCAACCTTCACGGCGGGCACGAGGGATGGATTGAACGGCGCGGCGGCGTCGACTCCCGGAAGCGCGACGCCGAGGGGCGACAGTTCAAGACTGGCGAGACCAATCGACGCGGCGTGATCGGCGGCGGCGGCCACGGGTTCCAGCAGATGCAGCAGCTCCGGGCGACCGAAGTGCCCGCGGGCGCGGAGCCGATCCGAAAACGTGGCTCCGCCGCTCCACTCAATGACCACGAGCGTTCCCCCGTTCCAAGGCTCGAGCGAAAGCACATTCAGGAGGTGCGGATGCGGCTTTGCCTTGGCGCGCTCGAGACATTCGAGAAGGGCCTTCCGCGCCCCACTTTCGCCGGGTCCCGGCGGCTCGAGATACCGCAGGGCGACCATGTGTCCGCTGGCCATGTCCTCGGCCAGATACGTCTGGTCGGGCGGCTGCGCGATAAGGCGCTGGCCGATCTTATAGCGGCGGGCGACGAGCGCACCCGTTTCCGGCGGCGGGCCATCGAGGGGAGCCACCGGGGCCGATGGCACGGCAGGCGCGGGCGGTGCCGCGGATGCCTTGAGATCAAGTCGTTTGGCCGCCGCGCTGACCGGTTTCGATTCGAGCGGCGCGATCGCAACCGTCGGATCGGGCGGAATTTCAAATTTGGCCTCGGCGTCAGTCGAGAGCCCGAGATTGCCCAGCCGGCTGGCTCCCGCGTCGCTCGGGATCGTGCGCAGGCAAAGCTCGATCATGCCGCGCAACTCCACCGGATCGCGCGGCCGCTGCTCGCGATCCTTGGCGAGCATCTTGTGCATGAGCGCGGTCAACTCGGCCGGCTGCGTGTCGAGCAGTTCCCACGGCGGCGGACGATCCATCTGCTGCGCCATGACCTGCGGGACCGTGCCGGTGTACATCACGCGGCCAGTGAGCGAATACCACATGGTGGCGCCGAGCGAGTAAATGTCGGAGCGCGTGTCGAGCGGCTTCTCCTCGATTTGCTCGGGGCTGGCGTAATCGGGCGTGCCGACAAATCCCATCGTCAGCGCGCGGCTGCCCTCGTCCAGATCGCCGTTGGACTTGGCGAGTCCGAAGTCGATCAGCTTGACGAGCAACTCGCCGTCCTGCCGCGCGAGCATGATGTTGGCGGGCTTGAGGTCCCGGTGCACCAGCTTCTCACGCTGCGCGGCGGCGAGCGCGCGGCTGGCCTGCAGGGCGATTTCCAGGATGTCGCGCGCGGAGACCGGGCCCTCGCGTTTGACCAGGCTCTGGAGCGTCTCGCCTTCGACGAACTCCATCGAGTAGAAGTAGCTGTTTCCGTCCTGCCCGAGGTGATAGACGCTCGCCACGTTTGGATGGCGGAGCCGCGCCGCGGCGCGGGCCTCACGCAAAAATCGCTCGCGGGCCATCCGGCTGTGCAGGAACTGGCCATTGATGACTTTCAGGCAGACTTCGCTGCGCAGATTTGTATCGAACGCCTTGTACGTGATTCCCATCGCACCCCGGCCCAACTCAAACGGTTTGCCATCCGGGTGGACGACGACTTCATAGTGCTGGTAGCGGAGGGTAGCCATGAACGCTCGGGACCGAAGAATGCGTTTTACAGTCGGGGCGGGTGACCGCAAAGACAAATGCGATGAGATCACTTCTCGCAACGCGGCGTAGAAATCGTTGGACGCAAGAATGACTTCGACTCAATCTGAGCGGAATGGCGGACGAGTTCGACGACCTAGCTTTAGGCATGACCATCCGCGGGTACGCCGCCGGGCAGCGGCTGTTCGGCCGTTTCGTGCTCAAGCGAATCCTTGGTCGCGGCGGCATGGGCATGGTCTGGCTGGCCTGGGATGAGCGGCTGGAGCGCGAGGTGGCGCTGAAGTTTCTGCCGGATCTTTTGCGTTCCGATGCGGCCGCGCTCGACGACCTGAAACGCGAAACCCGGCGGGGTCTCGACCTCGCGCATCCGCACATTGTGCGCGTTTATGATTTGGTGGAGGATCCAAATGCGGCGGCGATCGCGATGGAATTTGTCGACGGCCAGACGCTCGCGTCGATGCGCGTGGCGAAGGAGAACAAGATTTTCGAGGTGGCGGATTTATCGGTATGGGTGCGGCAGCTCTGCGAGGCGCTCGATTATGCGCATCACCGGGCCAAGCTCGTTCATCGCGACCTCAAGCCGGCCAATTTGATGATCAACCAGCAGGAGGATCTCAAGGTCACGGATTTCGGCATCGCGCGGTCGATCAGCGACTCCGTGAGCCGGGTGACGATGGATCGCGGCACGAGCGGCACGCTGCTCTACATGAGCCCCCAGCAGGCGCTCGGACTGAAACCGGCCATCTCCGACGACGTGTACGCGATTGGCGCGACGCTCTACGAATTGCTGACCTCGAAGCCGCCGTTTTACTCAGGCAACATCGCGCGGCAGCTTGAGGAGATGATGCCGCCGAAGATGGCGGACCGCCGGCAGGAGCTGGAATTGGTCAGCGAGCCGATTCCGGCGGAGTGGGAGGATACGGTCGCGGCCTGCCTCGCCAAGGATCCCGCCTTGCGTCCGCCGGGCGCGATGGAGGTTGCTTCGCGCATGGGTTTGCTTTCGGGACCGGTGAGTTTCGCCGGCGGGTCGATGGCCGGGCGTTCGGTGGCGCGCACTGTCACGGGGCAGACCGATCGCGTGCCGACGGGAACCGCCGTTGCTGCCACTCGTGCAGACACGACGGTGCCTCCGCCCGCGGGAAACGGACGCCGCTTGAGTCTGATCCTATTGGGCGTGGCGCTGCTGGCCGGCGGGGTGGGGGCGTATTTCTACTTCCAGAAGGAGAGTGAGCAGTCGAAGAAGGCGAGGACCGAGCAGCTTGAGCGTGCCCGGGTTGAGCAGGAGCGATTGGTCGCGGAAAGGGCGACGACGGATGCAGCGAAAGTCGCCGAGGAAAAGCGCAAGCAGGAGGAGGCCGCCCGGGGCGCGGACGCTGCAAGGCTGGCGGAGCAGAAAAGCAAACAGGACGAGGCGCGCCGCGTGGCCGGACCGCAGACGCTCATCGTACCGGACCAGTACAACCGGATTCAACTGGCGATGGACGCGGCGAAATCGGGCGACACGATTCGGATCAAGCCGGGCTCGTATGTGGAGGCCATCATCTTCAAGGATGGCGTGCATCTGGTGGGGACCGATGTGCAGGCGTGCCGCATCGAGGCGATCGACGTCGCCAGTCGCGAGGAAATTATTCTCGTGCGGGGCTGCAAGACCGGCAGCATTGAGAAGCTCACGTTGCTGGGCGGCGGGATTCTCGTCGACGGGATCACGATCGATGACTCCAAGATCGCCGTCACCAATTGCGTGATCACCGATTGCAAGGGCAGTGGAATCGTGATCCGCGGGGAGGGGAGCTCGCCCGTCTTGACGAGCAACCAATGCCGCGGAAACGGGCGCTCGGGCATATTTTTCGTCAAGCGGTCCGTGGGGCTCGCAGAAGGAAACATGTGCACGACCAACGGCGTGACCGGCATTTCCGTCGCGGATCCCGGAACAGACCCGGTCCTCCGCAAAAACGAATGCCGCGAGAACAAGAAGCACGGCATCGAATTCAGCTACGGCTCGGGCGGCACGGCGGAGGAGAACGTCTGCGAGCGTAACGGCAACGGTGGCATCGTCATCGTCAACACCGGCACCAGCCCGACGATGCGACGCAACCAGTGCCGCGGCAACCAGCAGCACGGCGTCGCCTTCGGCAATGGCGCGGGCGGCCTGGCCGAAAACAACCTGAGCGAGAGCAACGTCGGCAGTGGCATCGTCATCTATGACAAGGGCACGAACCCGACGCTGCGGGGCAATGAAAGTCGGTCCAACAAGCTCAACGGTTTCGAATATCAACGCGGTTCGATCGGTGTGCTCGAAGGCAACACCGCGGAGTCGAACGACGGGAGCGGGGTCGCCATTTCTGACCCGCAGACGGACCCGACCGTGCGGGACAACCGTCTGCTCAACAACAAGCAGTTCGGCCTCTACATCGTGAATGGCGCGAACCCGAAGGTGGAGAAGACGAACAAGATGTCCGGGAACAAGATGGGCGACACGTCTCGTCGTTGACCCCGCGGCCGGGCCGGGCTGGGCCGGGCGAAGGGTCGTCAAAAAATCACTTGGCGGGACGGAAGATGATTGACATTGTTCCGCCAACGCGGGCATAGCTTAGTGGTAAAGCGCCAGCCTTCCAAGCTGGCAATGCGGGTTCGATTCCCGCTGCCCGCTCCAATTCACCGATTTGCCGCACCCATCGTTGGTCCATTCCACCATGAAACAAACACTGCTTCGCCAGGTTGCCCCTGCTTTGGCCCTCTGCGCCGTGCTGAGCCTCGGGGGCGTTCGTGAGATGACGGCCGTGGCTGCCGCCTCTTCCGGGGATTTGCTCGCCGCGGAACTGCCCGCGGGATTGACGATCGTTAGTGCGCCCACCCCGGTGCTGGCCACCGCGCTCAAATCCGCCATCCGAAAAAATTCGGATCAGGCTGTGCCGCTTCTCCGGATCGCGCTGCTCTCGCGCCCGAGCGTGAAGAGGAGTTCGTCCGGCAAGACGATCGCGCGTGATTGCCCGGGTGATGTCCTCGCGCTGACGCGGCCCGCCGTCGAGGCGGCGCCGGACCGCGCGCAAGCGCTGGTGAACGAGGCGATTTCGATCGCGCCGGGATGCGCGGCGGAACTGCAGCAGCTGCTAAACTCAAGCGACATGGATCCGTTCTTCAACCCCGGCACGGGCTTCACCGGCCCGGGTTTCACGGGTGTGCCTCCCGGCTTTGTGGGCAGCGCTCCGGGCGGCGGCGTGTTTGTACCGGTGACACCGACGCAGAACCGCTGATCGTCCTGCGAGAATTTTCACATCAGCCCTTGCGGCCCACCGGTCGCAAGGGCTTTTTTGTCCGCCGTTGCGCATTGCTTATCTAGTCCTGCTGATTGTTGCCTTCGCCGCGGTCCATCTGCTCATCGGTGGGGCCCGCCTGCTGTTTGCGCTGCCCGGCTACGGCCTCATTGCTCTCGCGGCCGCGGTCTCGGTGTATTCCCTCCGCCGGGTGAGCGTGGCGCCCCAGCGCTTCGCCGTTGTCTCGGCGGTGATCTTTTTTGGATATATTGCGCTCCGGGCGGCGCTTTCCCCGGTGGCTTACCTCGCGTGGCCGGACCTGTTCAGCGCCTTCGCGTGCGCGGCGGTCTATCTGCTGTTCGCGTGTCATCTGACGACTCCGGGCCTGCGCCTCGGATGGATGGTGGCACTCGGCGCGCTGGCACTGGCCGGCGTTCTCGTGGGGGCGCACCAATTTCGCGTGGGAGGCGATTGGATGCCGTTTGGATTCCTGCGGCCGGAGAGCTATCGTGGTCGCGCGAGCGGATTTTACATCTGTCCCAATCATCTCGCCGGCTACCTTGACGTGATCGCGCTGTTCGCGCTCGCGATCGCCATCTGGTCACGCGCGGCGATCACGTGGCGGGTGGTGTCCGCCTACGTCGCGGCGGTCTGTCTCGCGGGAATTTTGCTGAGCGGAAGCCGGGGAGGATTCCTCAGCTTTGCGGTCGGGGTCTTGGTGCTCATCGCGCTCACGTTGGTCCGGCTGTCCCGGGTCGGACAAGTTTCTCCCGTCAAACCCATTGTCGTGGGCGTCCTGATCCTGGTGTTTAGCGTCGGGATCGGCTGGCTCGCGATTCGGCAAAGCACGCTGCTGGAGCGGCGGGCGGCGATGATCGTAAGTGCAGACAATATCCGCCTGCGGTTGTGGTCGGCCGCGATCGAACAGGCAAAAATCAGTCCCGCTTTCGGCACCGGCGCGGGCACCTATCTTTATTACGGTCGCAAGTTTCGGCCGCCGGGGGTCGAACTGGATCCGATTCACACGCACAATGACTATCTCCAACTGCTCGCTGAGTTCGGCCTCGCGGGGCTGGCGGCGGCATTTTTATTTGTCTGGGCGCATGGCCGCGCCGGGCTGATAGCTTTTGGCCAGCTGGGCACCCGCGGTGAGCGACATCCGTGGGGCCTGAGCAATGCGGCGGCCTTGAACATTGGAGCTCTCTCCAGTGTCGCCGCTTACGCCGTCCACTCCGTGGTGGATTTCAATCTGCACATTCCCGCCAACGCCCTCCTGCTCGCGTCGGTCGGGGGCATGCTGGCAAATCCCAGCGTCGAGATCGACGCGCCACCTGGGCCCGTCGCGTTGGGTCTTCGCCAGTTGGTTCCGCGGCTGACGCTCGTGGCCGCCGGGCTGGGGCTGGCCGTTGTTGCCCTCCCCAAGCTGCCCGGCGAGTGGTACGCCGAGGAATCACGCGTCGCGCGGCGCGACGGCCGCTGGCTCGAGGCCGCGAATCTCGCGAGGCTCGGCCTCGGGTTTGAAAAACAAAATCCCAACCTGTATTTCTCGCTGGCCGAAAGTGACTGGGAACAATCCCAGCACATTCGCAACCCCGCGATCGCCCGATCCTTCGCGGACGCGGCGGTGGCACCCTATCGCGAGGCGCTGGCCCTGTTCCCCGAGGACGCACGCGCGTGGCTCAAGCTGGCTTGGACGCTCTCCATGCTTGGCCGGGTGGATGAGGCCGATGCGGCGTTTGCATCGGCGTTGGCCTGGGATCCGAACAACGGTGCCCTCCAGACTTATTACGGTCATCATCTGCGGACGCTTGGCAAGACCGAACTCGCCATCGCCGCTTACCGGCGCGCGGTCGAACTCAGCGGGAATCCCGACGCGAAGGCCAATCTGCTTCAACTGGAGGGACGTGCGCCGTAGGACAAATTCGATCGGAAGGCCGCCCGCCAATCCCCGGCAAGCCGGCGTTTGGTGCCTCTTGAATCTGTGAAAATAGGTATTGCCCGGCTTTGGGCCTGCCGATAATGTCGCGACCAAGTAGAAAAACGTCAATCCTCCTGGCATTTGCCTTCTGGTTCCGGTTTCGTCCGGGGCGGGGATTGGTCAATTTGATTTACGTCTCTCACCTGACCATGAATAGATTTCCAGTTCTTCGTCTAGCGCTTATCGCAACCCTCTCGCTGGCGGCCGTGCCGGGGATGTTTGGCCAGGGCGGGTCCGACTACAGCGCGACGGATTTCGGTGCCGGGAAATTCGAAAGACGCCCGTTCCTGATCACGACGGACCTCCGGGTTGGCTACGATTCAAACGTCAACACGACCTACTTCAATCCGCACAGCAGCGGTTTCTTCAACCTGGCCATCAATATCGCCTACACGGCCTCGAGCCCGCGTTCGACTTTGACCATCGGCGCCGGGGTGAATTTCGTCTTTTACTTCGATCCCGCTCCGAACACGCAGGAATTTCAGGTCAACGCGAAATTCAACATCGCCTGGACGTACAAGATCAGCCCGCGGATGAGCCTCGCGATCAGCACGGCAAACGTCTACGGCACTCAGCCGGAGTACACAATCGTCGGACTCAATTCCCGCGTGGCCGGGAACTATTTTTACAGCGCCAACCGGGTCGCGCTCGGTTACCAGTTCACGTCGCGCTTCTCCACCATCACCAGCTTTGTCCCGATCATCGTGCTGTACGAGGAAGAGCCCTACAAGACCGGGCAGAACCGGGTGGAGTATTATTTCAGCGAGGAATTGCGTTATTTGATCCAGCCAACCGTGACCCTGGTCGGGGAATATCGGTTTTCGTACATCGATTATCTGAATTTCAACCGGCTCGATTCGACCTCGAATTACGTGATTGGCGGCTTGGATGCGAGTCTTAGCCCGCGCCTGAAGCTGAGCCTGCGCGGCGGCGCGCAGTTCGCGGATTACAGCAATTCCAATCGCACCACCGTCGCCTCGCCGTATTTCGAGGGCTCGATGAGCTACGACTACCAGAAATATTCGAACATCGCGTTCATTCTGCGTTACGGCGTCGAGCAGACGGACGTCGCGGGCACACTCTATCGGCAGGGTTTTCGGATGGGGGTCAACATCCGGCACCAATTGACGCCGCGGATCAGCCTCTCCGGGTCGTTCTATTACACGAATGCCTACTACACGGGCGACCCGTCGCAGCCGCTGCTGAATCCAGGACGGTTCTCGGACAACATCTTTGATACCGCCGTCGGCGCTCGCTACGCGATCAATCGGAACTTCTCCATCGACGTCGGATACCTCTATACGTTCGTCGATTCACCGCTGCTGGGTCGCAGCTACAATCGCAATCGCGTATTTGCGGGAGTTCGCTTTCAGTTCTAAGGAGGAGGGCCGCAGGTTCTGGTTCGATGTTGAGCTGACCGCGCCGGCTTTCTATGGCGATTCGTAATTCCGAAGTCCACACCTCCGCCCCCGATGCGGCGAGCGAGGTCAAACTGCACGCGCTCGACTATTGGCGCGTTATCCGGGTCCGCTTGGGCATCGTGGTGCTCGCCTTCCTGCTCGTCCTGCTGACGACCGGCGTCACGACCTATTTCATGCCGCGGCAGTATCGGTCGACCGTCTCGATGGAGCTGAAGTACGAGTCGGAGAACATGCGGGTGTTCGAACAGAACCGGGCCGGCGGCCTCGATCCCCGCTTCGCGCCGACGCAGTTTGAGATCATGCAGCGCAAGGAGGTGCTCTACCCGGTGATCGACAAGCTCAAGCTCGTCAATCGTTTCGGCAGCGACGCCGGGACGACGATCACGAAGGAGCTCGCCTACTTCAAGCTGCGCAATCTTTTGAGCCTCAAACAGGTCCGGAACACCGAGGTGCTCGATCTGAGTGTCACGTACACCGATCCGGTGGCCGCCGCGACGATCGTCAACGCGGTGGCCGAAAGCTACCAGACCAAGAAGCGGGAGCAGAAACAGGAGCTCACCAGTTCATCGCTTTTTCAGTTGAACAGCCAGCTCGAGGCGCAGCGCACCAAGGTTTCCGAACTCACGGCGAAGCTCGCGAAGATGCGGAAGGACGATCCAACAATCGTCGACAACGAGAACGACCGCACGATTGGCGTCGAGGATCCGCGCAAGCAGGTGGTGGCCTCGAAGGAGGAGGAGTTCAGCAAGTCGACCACCCAACTCGCCGCGCTCAACAGCCAGCTGGGGCAGATTGAAAAGCTCAAGGGTGACGAGCTCCTGCGCGCGATTCCGCTGCTCGAAATCAATGATCCGACCATCTTGAAGGTCTTCCCGCTTTACCAGGAGGCCGTGGCCAGCGAGGCCGGGATGATGAACTCCGGACTGGGCCGCCAGCACCCGAAGATGAAATCACTCCGCGCGCAGAAGGACGTGTACGCGAGGCAACTCACGGAGCAAATCGACAGCGTCCGCCGCTCGCTGGAGATCAAGCGCAACATTTCCGGGACGACGAACGAAAATCTCGGCCGACAGGTGCAGAACCTCCGCGACGATCAACGCTCGCTGCGGCAAGGGAGCACGGATTATTTCGAGCTGAAGGAGGAACTCATCCGCGCCAAGACGGTCCTCGGGACGGCGGAACAGAAATACTCGAGCGAGTCCATCGAACGAAATATGCCGCAGGTGCCGGCGGTGATTTGGGAAAAGGCGGAGGCCGCCTCGATCCCCTACAGCCCAAAGGTCCTGCTCAACATGGTGCTCGGCACGCTCGTCGGCCTCATCGTCGGCGTCGGCCTCGCCTTCCTGATCGAGTACCTCGACACCAGCATCAAGACGATGGACGACGTCGAGAGCCTCCTCGGCGTGCCGGTGCTCGCCGTCGTGCCCAAGAACATTCGGCTCCTGCACAAGAACCCGCCGGACATCGCCGACGCGGAGGCGTACCGCATCCTGCGCACGAACATCGAGTTCAACCGCAAGAGCGCCGACGCGAACACCATCTCGATGGTCTCCGGAGGACCGGGCGAAGGAAAATCAACGACGCTCTGCAATCTGGCGTACACCTGCGCCCAGGGCGGCTATTCCGTTTTAATCGTCGACGCGGATCTCCGACGACCCACGCAGCACAAGCTGCTCGAGATCAGCAACGCGGTCGGCCTGACGAATTATCTCACCACGAACTTGGGGTTGGACGAGGTGATCCTGCCGACCGGCATCGAGAATCTTTCCATCATTCCCAGCGGCATTCTCCCGGCCGACGCGGTCGGCATTCTCAACTCGCAACGGATGTCGGACATGATCGCTGAGTTGAAGTCGCGCTACGATATCATCTTCTTTGATTCGCCGCCCATTCTCGGGGTCAGCGATGGCTCCGTGCTTTCGAGCGAGGTGGATCAGTCGATCATCATCGTGCAGCACCGGCGCTTCCCGAAAGCGATGCTCAAGCGGGTGAAACAGGCGGTCACCAACGTGGGCGGCACCGTTCTGGGCGTGGTGCTCAACAACGTCGATTTGCGCCACGATCCGAACTACTACTACTACACGAGCTACTACCACTACTACACGCCGAAGGGCAAGGAGGCGGAAGCGCCGGCCCCAAAGCGTCCCGCGCCGAAGGCCGCCCCGGCGGTCGGACGCTCGGGCGCTCCCTCCAATGATTATTAGCCGCCTCCCGCCGCCGCGGCTTGACTGATCGCCGACCCATGAAAACTTTCATCTTCCTGCCGTTGGCGCTCGCTGCTTGCGGCCTCGCGTTCGCAACGACGTCGCTTGCGCAAAGTGACACGCTGCTTCGCCCTGGCGAAACCATCGAACTGCGCATTGGGGGCGTGCCGGGCGACGAAGCCAGTCTCTTCAACAGCACCTACAGCGTGGATGGCAGCGGCCGGCTCAACCTACCGCATATCGGCGAAGTGTCAGTTGGTGGATTGTCGGCCGGTCAGGCCAAGAGTCTGATCGAGCGAACTTATCGCGCGCGCGAAATTTACACGAACCCCACGATCAATATCATCGTCGCGGCGCAGGCGCGCCAGGTCAGTGTGGGCGGAGCGGTCAAGGCGCCCCAGCGGGTCGCGTACAGCGCGGACTTGACCGTGCTTTCGGCCGTGAACGCCGCGGGCGGTTTCAACGAATTTGCGAACCAGGCGAAGGTGCGCGTGCTCCGCGCCGGCCAGGTCATCATGGTGAATTGCAAGGAAGTCCGAAGAAATCCCAACCTCGATGTCCGCCTCCAGCCGGGCGATATCATCGAGGTGCAGGAAAGTTTCTGGTGAGCAATCGCGCCTCGCGGTCCGGACGAAATCACGTCCCGCCGACGAGCGCCCAATGCTTCCAGAGGTACCGAAAGCCGGAGAAAAGCGTCAGAGTGACGGTCACCGCAATCATCACGAGTCCGCCATAGTACAGGGCCGTCAGCCAGACTTGGGCGGTCGCGCCCTCCATGCGCCCGAAGATCTCCTGGGACGAGAGGAAGAGCAGGAAATAGAGAATCGTGGCGATTTGCCATGACGTCTTGTGTTTGCCCAGATTTTCGGCCGGCAGGACCTGGCCTTTTTCCGCGGCCAGCAGGCGCAATCCCGTGATCAGAAACTCCCGGACGATCACGACGATGGCCACCCACGAAGGCATGACGCCGCGGGGGATGAGCGTGATGAACGCGGCCGCGACCATGATCTTGTCGATGAGCGGATCCATCAATATCCCGAAGTTGGTGACCAGATTGTAGCGACGGGCAATTTCGCCATCGAAATAATCCGTCAGCGTCGCGAGCACGAAGATCGCGAAGGCCACGGTGTGGTGATACGGAAACTCCAGGCTCAGCACGACCACAAAGCAGAGCGTGAGAAGCAGCCGCGCCACGGTGAGCCGGTTGGGGAGATTCATATCGCTTCCGCTTCGCGACCCGGAGGGAAATCGCGTTTCGGCAACTTCCCTATCAGCGCAAAACCCGCGTGCCGTCGAGCGACAAAATCTATCCGAGCGCAGAATCCTGACGCGGTCGGGGATGTTTCCAGATGGGAACCACCTGCTTCAGACGCTCAATCAACCAGCCCGTGGCGGCGAGCGCGGGACCGCGGTGGGCGCAGCGAACGCGCAATCCCAGGGACGCCTCGCCCGCCGGGACAAAACCCACCCGGTGGTGCAGCACGCACCCCGGGAGCAGCGGGAAACGCTGCGCTGCGTCTTTTCCGATGCGTTCCAGCTGGCGCAGCGCCATCTGCGGATGCCATTCGTAATCGATTCCCGCGATGGGGTCCGCGCCCTCGGTGTCGCGCACCACGCCCAGAAAATCGACAATCGCGCCCGCATCGGCGGGGTCCGCGCACGAAGGCGGCATAACCAGGGGCGATTCCAGCAGCGCAAATTCCCAAATCGAGATTGCCATTCGAAATCCATAGCTGCTAGGCTCGCACGCTCAACCCCGAAACCCACCTATTTGGAGACCTTCTATGCAAGCTGACATTGGCCTTATCGGACTCGCCGTCATGGGCGAAAACCTCGTTCTCAACATGGAAAGCAAGGGCTTCAACGTTGCCGTCTTCAATCGATCCGTCGAGGTCGTGGAGAAATTTGAAGCCGGCCGCGGCAAGGGAAAGAACTTCGTCTTCGCCAAAACCCTCGAGGAATTCGTCGGCTCGCTCAAACGCCCGCGCAAGGCGCAGATCATGGTCAAGGCCGGCGCCCCGGTCGATGCCGTCATCGCCCAGCTCGCCCCGCTTTTTGAAGCTGGCGATATCATCATCGACGGCGGTAATTCGCTTTGGACCGACACGCAGCGCCGCGAGAAGGCCCTCAAGGAAAAGGGCATTCACTATTTTGGCGTCGGGGTCAGCGGTGGAGAAGAAGGCGCTCTCAAAGGGCCGTCCATCATGCCCGGAGGCTCGAAGGAAGGCTGGCAGGCGCTCGCGCCGATCTACCAGAAGATCGCCGCGGTGGTCGAAGGTGAGCCCTGCTGCCGCCACATGGGTCCGGATGGCGCGGGCCATTACGTGAAGATGGCCCACAACGGCATCGAGTACGGCGACATGCAGCTCATCTGCGAGGCGTACGCCATTCTCAAGGCCGCGCTGAATCCGACCGCCGACGAGTTTGCGGAGATCTTCACCGAGTGGAACAAGACCGATCTCGACAGCTTTCTCATTGAGATCACCTCGAAGATTTTCAAGCGCAAGGATCCCGAGACCGGCAAGCCCATCGTCGACATCGTGCTCGACAAGGCGGGCCAGAAGGGGACCGGCAAATGGACGGTTGGTCACGCCGTCGAGATGGGTGTTCCGCTCAGCGTCATCGGCAGTGCGGTGGATGCCCGCATCCTCTCCTCGCTGAAGGACGAGCGCGTCGCCGCCAGCAAGGTGTTGAAAGGCCCGGAGACGAAACCGTACACCGGCGATCGCGCCGCGCTGATCGCCGCCGTGCGTGATGCGCTCTACGCGAGCAAGATCATGAGCTACGCGCAGGGCATGGTGCAGCTCGGTCACGCCAGCGAGCTTTACAACTGGGGCCTGAACTTCGGCGATATCGCTTCCATCTGGCGCGGCGGTTGCATCATCCGCGCGCGGTTCCTCAACCGCATCACCGAGGCTTACCGCAAGAATCCGGGCCTGAAAAACCTCATGCTCGATCCGTTCTTCGCCGACGCCCTGCAACGCACGCAGCCCGGCTGGCGCAAGGCGGTGCAGACCGCAATCGAATACGGCGTCGCTTCGCCCTCGTTCAGCTCGGCGCTCAGCTACTTCGACAGCTACCGCTCCGCGAATCTGCCGGCCAACCTGCTCCAGGCCCAGCGCGACTTCTTCGGCGCGCACACCTTCGAGCGCGTTGACAAGCCCGGCATCTTCCACGCCGACTGGTACAGCTAGGAGCCCGTTGAAATACCGGCAAGTGCCGCGTTGCAGTCGATTTTTTGTTTGGCAAGGAGCGCGCGAAGCGGCTGGATCCTCTGCGATCCTGCCCAAGCGCGGCGACACAGCCCAACCCAAAAATCGACGCAACCCGGAGGGCGGGCGTGGATTGGGCCGTCTGCCGGCGTGGCTCGTCGATCGCAGGGTTAATTGAACCCGCTCCCTCCTCGCTCCACCGCCAATCAGCCCAATCGACGCCCGCGCGAGCCTTGCTGGTATTGCAACAGGCTCCTTATCGTTCTGCGTCACTGGACGCGCGCGAGATTCAAGCCATCCGCGAATGGCACCAGCACGGACTCGACCCGCGGGTCCGTGCTCAGCTTGCGATTGAGCGCGTTGAGCGCGACCGCATTCTCGTCCGTCGCATCCTCGATGCGGCCGTTGTAGAGCATGTTGTCGAAAACGAACAAGCCGCCGCGGCGCATCCGCGGCAGGAGCGTTTCAAAATACGCGTCGTAGCCCGGCTTGTCGGCGTCGATGAACGCGAAGTCGAATCGCGTTTCGGCCGGAAGGTCCCGCAGTGTCTCGAGCGCCGGCCCGATTCGGAGGTCAATCCGATCGGCCACGCCGCCACGCGCCCAATACCGGCGCGCCACTGCGGTCCACTCCTCACTGATGTCGCAGCAGAGCAGGCGGCCGTCGGCGGCCAGCGCGCGGGCCAGACAAATGGCGCTGTAGCCCGTGAACGTGCCGACCTCGACGATCGAGTGTGCGGCGGTCAGGCCGGCGAGAATCGAGAGCAGCGTGCCCTGCGCGGCGCTGATCTGCATTTCCGCGCGCTCGGGAAAGAGCGTGCGCGTCTCGCGTTGCAATTCGTCGAGCAGCGGGTCGCCGGCGCCGCTGTGCTTGTCGTCGAGGTAGGTTTGAAGGCGGTCGGTGAGGGGAAGATGCTTGGAGGACACGTTCTAACGAATCGCGAAATTGCGATCACAGCCACTCCTTTAATTTGTCCTGATATCGGTTGTAGAGAAATCCGACGATCATCAAGACTGCCCCGAGCACGATGAAACTGACCATGCGGTACGCGACCCCGAGGCGCCACGCGTCGAAGACTGTCACGCGAATCAGCGTCGCCGCCAGGATGGCAAAGCCTGCGAGCCGATAAACGCGCTCTCGCACGGCGAGACCAATGCCAAGCAGGACCGCAGCGTAAACCGCCCACGCGGCCGCGAGGTAGAAGCCGCCTTTCGGTCCGGTCGCACTCGAGACCCAGCGCCAACCCGTCAGCGTCAGCGCCCCAAGACAGACGGAGCGGACGGGATCGGCCGGAATATCGGCCGCGTTGCCGCTCCGCCGCGCCCACTCAAAGGGCAACGCGAGCAGGATCAGCGCGGCAAGATTCTGGACGGCGGCGTGCTCGCCCGTTCGCAGGACGGTCCAAAAGGTCAGCAGGGCGGCGCCGCCGAGAACCGTAAAGAAAAATGGTCGCAGACCGGCGTCAAGCCGGTTCAGCACGAAGATTGTCACCGCCGCGACCGACAGCGCAAACGGCTGACAGGTGCGCGGTAGGTAATCGAATATCCAAAGGACCGACAGCAGCACCGACAGGACCTCGTAGAAGGCGCGGAGATCGATCGCCTGACGGAGCGCGTCGGAACTGAACCGTCCGGCGAGTCGCGTGGCGACCACCGCGAACAGGAGCGGGGCCAATGCGCCGAAGAAGGCAAAAATCGCGCCGGGCAAAGGATGCGAGAAATGCGCCTGAACCAGTGCAGCGTTGCCGGCCAGGAGGAGAAACTGCGAGGCGAGGCCGAGGATCTCGTCGCGCAGAAGGACCGCCGCGCCGATCACCGCGAGGGCGAGCAGCGGCGCGACGACGAGCCAGGTTTCCGCGCTGCACCAAGGCCAGGCCGCGGCACCGAAAATCAGCACGCCACCAAGTGCGGCCACGGCCCTCGCGGTGGTCGTCGTGGGTGCGTTTGCAACGCCGAGCCCGGCGGGCGCGCTCGAGCGCCACCAGCGCCCGAGCGCCAGCGCCGCGGCGACCATCGCAAGGCTGCTCCACCACGGCGCGCGATGCGTAATCGCATCCGGCAGGCGAAGCGCTCCATGTGCAAGGAACCACCGGAGGACGGCGGCCGCGAACCAAAGCTGGCCCAACGCCGGCAGCAGCCGCAGCCGCAGAAGAGTTGAACCAAAGGTCAACGCCACCGCCATCGCGGCGAGCGAGGCGGGCAAGATGGGCGTGCTCGTGCGCGTCCACATCGCGAAGAACCAGATCCCGGGGCCCAGGACCGTGAAGAGCGCCGACGCGGTGGCAAACCATTGCGGGTAAAACTCCGGGGTCTCGCCGCGCGGGCGATGCTTTGCGATCCATCCGGCGGCCAGCAACAGCGCGCCCGTGAGGCTGACGGGCAGAATCACGGAAGAACCGGCCGCACGCTGCACGTAGTCGACGGCGGCCACCACGGCGACCAAGCCCGCCAGCATCGCAGCGACGAGGAGGACGCGACTGCACCGCCACGACGCGGCAGAGGCGAGCACCGCAGTCTGGAGCGCGAGCATCAGCCCAAGTTGCCAGCCGCTGAAATACGTCACGATGGCGAGCGTGATCAGCAACAACCCCTGCATGCGATAGACGCCCGCCGTGGCGCCATCCACGCGCCGGTGCGACAGCGCGCCAATCAGCAACAGCGCGAACCCGAAGACCGTCGCAAATTTCCAGAATGACGCGCGGTGAAATTCCACCACCAGCAGCGTCGCGAGCGCGAAGAACGCGCTGTTGTTCAGGCCGACGAGAAACGCGCGTTTGCGCGGCGGCATTTCCTTTTCGGTGCCGACGAATCCGCTGGCCGCAAAGAGCACCCAGTAGCCGGTGAGAAAGCCGAGTTCAATCCAGAAGAGGCCGTCGGATGACCACGGTGATTTCTGGAAGAACCGCCAGTAGAAGTAACCGCCGTAGCTCGCGACCAAAGCGGAGTACGACACCATGACCCAGCGATGCCGCCACAACAGCACCAGCGAGGCGGCCACCACGATCAGGTTCGCCGTCAGGCTGAACGTGCCCATCGGATGCACCGCCATCGTGTAACCCATCAAGGCGATCGCGCCCGCCGCCAGCGTTGGCGATTGCCGGCGGCTCGAGAGCCACACGATGAATCCACTCCAAGCCAGCAGCAGCGCGCCTGCGACGATCGGGCTGGAGATGATTTGCAGTCCGGGAAAATAATGCGCGGCATACGTCGTGAAAAACACGGCCGCCAGACCGCCGGCCTCCACGACGGACGCGAAGTTCTTCATGCGCGGTTCCGTCGTCCTGCGCGTCAGCCACGTCCCGATACCGGCGAGCGCGCCGGACGCGAGATAAAGCAGGCCGATCTTTCCACTTGGTCCGAGCCGCGGCGTGATCGTCTGATAGAGGTAGGTCGCGAGGAAGACGAGCCCGGTCAGCAGGATGGCGACACCGATGCGAACCAGCCAGTAACTGCCGACGCGCATCTCGAGTGATTCCGCCGGCCCGGCCGCCTTTGCCGTCGGTGGCGCGGTCGGTAAACGCGGCGGCGCGATCGCTTTCGGCCTCGCGTCGGGCGGCACGGGCGCATCCGCAGGTCTGAGTTGCCGAATCGCCTCGAGCGAACTCGCTGGCGTTGGCATTGGAGGCGGAATGGACAGGCGTGGAATCGAAGGGGGCAGAGGCGGTGGCAGGTCGGGAGGCGCAGGGTGGACCGCGTCGGCGAAGTCGACTGCGGGTGAGGGCGCGGCAGACGGCGCGAGACTTAATCCGGTGACCTGCGGTTCGAACGTGAGCTGCGCTGCCGCCAGTTGGCCAATACGGGTGTCGATTCGACTGAGCTCAGCCTTCAGCCGCAACTGCTCGTTGCGCAGAGTTTGAATTGCGGCATTCCACGCGTCGTCATTCATCGGCTGCAGGATAGCGGGCCCCGCGGCCGAGGGTGAATCGAAAACCGTTGGGGCTAAATCATCGAAGCTGATGTCGGCCCCGCAGATTTCATCTTGCGAGCGCGCGGGCGGATCGCGCATCATCGAATTACCCCTCTTCGCGCCAAATCCCCGTATTTTTCGACCATGATTGTCACCACCCAGCAACTCTACAAACACGCCTATCTCAAATACGCCGTCGGCGCCTACAACATCAACAATGCAGAACAGACGATGGGGCTTTTCAAGGGCTGCATCGACTCGAAGGCTCCCTTCATCATCCAGCTTTCCAAGGGCGCGCGGAAATACACGGACAAACGGATTCTTGAAGCCATTATCCGCACTTGCGAAGAGATTTTCCCAGAGGCCATTTTTGCCGTCCATCTGGATCACGGCGACGAGGACACGTGCTATGACTGCATCGACAGCGGCTTTTATTCGTCGGTGATGATCGACGCCTCGCACGAGCCGTTTGAACAGAATGTCGCCATCACGAAGCGGGTGGTCGATCGCGCCCACGCCAAGGGCATCAGCGTCGAGGCCGAACTCGGAATGCTGGGTGGCGTGGAAGAGGACATCAAGGTGGATGAAGGGCACGCCAATCTGACGAACCCGGACGAGGCGGTGGAATTCGTGAAGCAGACGAAGTGCGACTCCCTCGCCGCGGCCATCGGCACCAGCCACGGCGCGTACAAGTTCAAGGGTCAGCAGAGCTTGCGCTTTGACGTCATCAAGGAAATCACGGCCCGGATTCCCGGTCTCCCCATCGTGATGCACGGGAGCAGCAGCGTGCCGGTCGAGG
Source organism: Verrucomicrobiota bacterium (assembly GCA_025353105.1). Lineage (GTDB taxonomy): Bacteria > Verrucomicrobiota > Verrucomicrobiia > Chthoniobacterales > SZAS-18 > SZAS-18. Next base: position 32,550 of record JANXRG010000004.1, on the reverse strand, counting down.
AGGTGCGCCGGATCAATGCCGCCGGTGGCGAGCTGGATCCCAGCGCACGCGGCGTGGACCAGGAGGAGTATCTCCCCGCCGCGCGGCTTGGCGTCACCAAGGTAAACATCGACACGGACGGCCGCCTGGTCTGGACGCGCGTGCACCGCGAGTTTTTCCGCGACAACCCGAAGGAATTCGATTTTCGTCCGCCGGGCAAAGTTTTTCAATCCGAGTATGCGGCATTCATCGCCAACAAGAACGTCAAGCTGGGCAGCGCCGACCAGCTGGCGGATCTGCGCAAATCATTGGCGGCTTGAATTGACAATGTTGATTGCACCCGCGAGGGCACGGCATGTCGGGAGACTCGTCTCCGGCAGCCGTGCCCTTTTCTTTCTCCGAGCTTCCCGCCCATGAATCCACTCATCGAACAACTGCTCGTCGTGCAGGATCGCGACCAGCGCATCAAGGCTCATCAAGCGCAGGACAAGGCGGTTCCCACGGAGCGCGCCGCGATGGAGTCGAAACGCGCGTCCGTCAAAGCGGCCTTCGAGGCCCTGCGCGAAAAGGCGAAACACAATGAAGTCGAACGCCGCAAACTCGAGGTCGAGGCGGGGGTCAAGCGCGACTCGATTGCGCGCTACCGCACGCAGCAGATGCAGACCCGCAAGAACGAGGAATTCCAAGCCCTCTTGCACGAGATTCAAGGGGCCGAGACCGAGATCCGCGCAATCGAGGATCGCGAACTCGACCTGATGGAGGAGGCGGAGAAACTGGGCGCGGAGGTCAAGGCGGGCGAGGCGGACATGAAGCAAGCCAATGAATCCATCGCGCGGCAGCTCAAGGACCTCGACGAGAAGGCCGCCAACCTGACCAAGCGTCTCGCGGAGCTCGTGGCCGAGCGCGGGACGCTCGCCGGCGCGGTCGATCCCGACACCCTTTCGCTCTACGAACGCATCCTCAGGAGCAAGGGCGACGTCGCCATCGTGCCGCTCGAACATGAAATTTGTCAGGGGTGCCACATGAAGGCACCGGGCACGACGGTCAGCCTTGTCCGCGCGCAGGAGGAGTTGATCCAATGCCCGAATTGCGGGCGCGTCCTCTATCGCGTGATTTAGCGCCAAATCATGAATCGCATCGTCGGCCTCGAGACGGAATACGGATGTCTCGTCGCGGATGATCGCTCGCCGGGCGGACCGGACGCCTGGCCAGTGCGGGTAAAGAACCACGTCTTTCGGAAGGCCAGCGCGGGCGCGATTGATTTGCATTATCGCGATTACGAGGAGCCGCCTGGCAACGGCGGCTACCTCCTCAATGGGGGCCGACTCTACCTCGACATGGGACACCTCGAGTATTCGTCGCCCGAATGCCGGACGATCGAAGATCTGGTCGCGTACGATCTGGCTGGGGACACGCTCGTGCAGGGTGCGCTGGAGGAACTTGGCGTGGCGGATCGGGTCTCGCTGATCAAGAACAACGTCGATCACCACACCGGCGCGACCTTTGGCTGTCATGAAAATTATTTGATGCGGCGGGACGCGGAGTTCACGCCGGACGCGCTGGCCGCGCTGCTCTGCTTCCTGGCCACGCGGCAGATTTTTTGCGGGACCGGTCGGATCGGCGTCGCTCATCCGCTCGCCTTCGATTTCGAACCGACGCGGGCCGACGAGGACGTGATCTTTCAGATCAGCCAGCGCGCGGACCACATCGTCAACGACATCTACCAGTGGGTGCAGTTCAACCGGGCGATCATCAACGCCCGCGACGAGCCGCTCGCGGACCACCGCAAGTTTCGCCGGCTGCATCTGCTGATTGGCGACTCAAACATGAGCCCGTTCGCCTGCGCGCTCAAGGGCGGGACGACGGCGCTGGTGCTCACGCTGCTGGAGGAGGGGAGGTTGCCGGGGGGTTGGGCACTCGCGGACGCCGTGCAAGCCACGCGCGACATCTCGCGCGACGCGACCCGGCAATGGCCCGTGACGCTCGCCGATGGACGAAGTTGCGACGCGTTGGACGTGCAACGGGCGTTCCACGCGTCGGCGAACGCGCATCTGCGCGGTCAGGACGCGGAGACGGACTGGTTGCTCAACCAATGGTGCTTTACGCTCGATTGCCTGCGCGCAAAACCGAATGCGCTGATTGGCGGCGTCGATTGGATTACCAAATTCTGGCTGCTGGAGACATTTCGCGCGGCCGAGAATCTTGAGTGGACAGACCCATGGTTGCAGAGTCTCGATTTGGAATACCACAATCTCAATCCCGCCACGGGTTTGTTTCACGGGGTCGAGCCGCCTTCAAAAACCATCGGCGAATTCAACGCGCGCGCGCGTCGACCGTCGGCGATGCGCACGCCGCCGGCGGACACGCGCGCCTGGGGCCGCGGCATCGCGGTCGAGCAGTTCATGGGTGAGACGCGGCCGTACGTCATCAACTGGGACGCCATCACGCTGGAAGGCGGGAGTCACATCTCGATGGGCGATCCGTTCAACACCTACGACTCGGAGATGCGGCAATTTCTGACGGGTGCGGGCGCGGGGTGACGAGCCAGCCGATCACTTGGCCAACGCGGCGATGGCAAGCGGTGTCCCGGTCGCGGTCGGGGATGGGTTGATCCCAAGAAGCTTTGCGACGGTGGGGTGAAGCTGGTCCCACCCGACGGCACCGAGGTCCATTGGTTTAATTTTACCGAATTCCCAAATGGCAAAGAAGCCCATCATTTCGGGGTTCGTCGCCGGGTCATAACCATGCATGCCGTTCGGGCCCGTGGCGCTCGTTCCGACCTCCAAGATGGCGGCCGCGTTTTCTGCCCACCCGAATGTGTATCCACGCGGCAGGATGATGATGAGATCGCCACAGCGAGTGGGATGGGCGTAGCCCCAGGCCGCGGGCATGTCTTCGCGCTTGAACGCCTGGAAATCGGGACCCGCCGCAATCATCGTGGCGCGGAACTCGCGCAGTTTCGCCTCGCGCGCCTCACTGCCGCGCGGGTATTTCACCCCGTCGAGAAACACGTGTCCGACATTTCCCGTCGTGCTCAGGCGAATCTCGGGGTCGCGTCGGGCGACATTGAGCAGGCGCGGCAGACTCACCAGCGTCTTGACCGTCGACATGCCGTGATCGGTCGAGAACACGAAAAACAGCCGGTCCTCGGGTGTCTTGCGCTGTCGCTTCCATAATTCCACCGCGCGCTCGCTGAACTTCGCGAGTTGCGCATCGAGCGTGATCATCGCCTGCAGTATTTCGGGGGAATCCGGACCGTTGTTGTGGCCGGGCTTGTCCGTCGCGATGACGTAGCCCATGAGCAGGTGGAGAGGGACAGGGTCGGCCTTTGCAAGCGAGGCGGACCAGGCGTCGAGGAGCCGGTTCAGGCGCTGTTCGTCGGGCATGGCGGAATCAAATTTTTCATCAAAGATTTCGGTTCGAATCGGGCCTTTCTGCGCAAAGGAAAGCGGCCAATCGAGGACCGCCGTCCGCACCCCCTGGCGCTGCGCGGTGAGCCAGATGGGTTCGGCCTGCAGCAGCGATGAGTCGTTCGGATAGCTGTACTGGGTCTTGGTGGCCGCGTCATAAAACGCGTTGGCCGTAATGCCATGCTTCTCGACGGTCGCGCCCGTGGCTTCGGAGCAATGACTGGGAAAGGTGATGGACGGAAAGACGGGACGGAGTTTGTCGGTCGTGGCGGCCTCCCGTCGCAACCGGACGAAAAAGGGGAAGTCGCCGCGCTGCACGTAGTCGCCTCGCATTCCATCGATGCTGATCCAGACGACCGTGGTGCGCGCGGCCGCCTGCAACGAGTACTGGTACATCCACTTGGCTGCCGCCAGCCCTGCAACCACGGCGACAACAATCGTCGAGATTACCCAGAACATCGACAAACTGCGCGAGGCATTTTTCGTCATTTTCGAATAAGTTTGACCTGTCGTATGTCAAAGGGCGACCTGCAGCGAGTCGACATCCTTAATGCTTTTCTCCAATTACAACAATCCCGGCGGCATGATTTGCGCAGCGGCGCTCGTTCTTGGAGTCTTCGGCCCGACCTTGGTGTCCGGTGCCGGATGGGAGGATCAGGTCAGCGCGGTCAAACCCGGCGATTTTCCGGCTCTCGCGACGCCTTTTCGCGCGACCTACCGAATCGGATGGGGCGGCATCACCGCGGCGCGCGCGGAGATGGTGATCAAGCGACCGCAGGCCGACACGTATGAATTTCGGGCGGACACCACCACGGTGGGAACCGCCCGCACGCTCTGGCCGCTCGACGCCACGATTCTCTCGACGGTAAATGCCTCGCGCCTGCGTCCCATCCGAATCGACCAGACGGAGGAGCGGTCCGATCGGACCCTCCGGGAATCGGTGCGGTTCGACGCGGACGGCGCGGATCGCACACGCACGATCGTCTCGAAATCGGGGGCCGGCGCTCCGCGGACGGAAACCAAGCGATTCGATTCGATGGCACTGCAGGATTTCATGAGCACTTTTCTCCTGCTGCGGAGCCTGTCACTCGGCAACGGCGAGACGAGGACCGTGGCGGTGATGTCGCCAAGTGTGCCCTATCTCATGACGGTGACGGTGCGCAACCGCGAGGAGATTTCGATGCGCGCCGGGAAGTTTCGAGCGATTCGGATATCGGTTGATTCGATTCAAAGGGTGAAGGACGACGGTTCGCTCGTGCCCAACAAGCGGTTCCGCAGCGCGACGATCTGGATTTCCGACGACGCCACGCGGCAGATTCTACGCGTGCAGTCGCAGGTGTTTGTCGGCTCCGTCTTTCTCGAGCTGGACAACGTGACGCGGGTGGCCAGCGGCCACTGACGCGCGGGGAAATCAGCGTGGCCGCGTCTCGGGCACGATGCGGCCCTCGTACGCGCCGGAGCCCTGCTGGCGCGGGGCAGGCGGCTCATAATATCTCGGGCGGGCGGGCCTCGACGGGCGCGGTGCGCGGGCTTCCGCGACCGGGGCGATGCCGAGAGCCCGGACCGTGTTGGCATCGAGTCGTCCGGAGCGCGGAAGACCATACGCGGCTTGATAGGCGAGCAGCGCTTCCGCCGTCCGTTGACCGGGCAGGCCGTCGACCGGCCCGTTGTAAAATCCCTCGCGGGACAGCATTGCTTGCGTCTGCCCGAGAACGCTGGTTTGCACGAAGGGCGGCGCTCCGGCGAACGGTCCGCCGTTGAAGATGGAGCTTCCGCCGCGATAACTTGTGGTACCATCGGTCACGGAGGCATCCTGGATCGAGGAACCCGGATTGCGCGGTGCTGGCGCTGTTTGCGACGGATCGGCGCGCAGATCGGGGCGCTTCGCGGACGGGGGTCTGGCCGTGGGAACCTGGATTTCGCTTGGCGGAAGAAGGGGTTGCGCAGCCGCAGGTGACTGCGGAATGCCCGGCGGTTCCACGGCTGGAGATTGCGACGGCGTCGTCGCCTCGCCGCCCGTGACGAGGGCCTTGCGGGTTTCGTTGTCGGGTTTTCCCGTCACGAGAAGCCCGTTGCGAATCTGGAACCTCCGGATTGCTTCGGTGGTCTCTTCGCTGGGCGCGCCGTCGACGTCGCCGTAATAGAATCCCTGGGTCTTCAGAGCCTGCTGCACCTGCTTGGTGTCGTCATCGGCGGGCAGGAGAAGCGGAAAAGTGGCGCAGAGGAGCAGTAGCGTGGGAAGTCGTTTCATGGGCAAGAAAGGTACGGTCTTATCTTAGAACGGCGCGTCGGCGAAAGCATTCGAATTTCCGTCGCCCCGATGGTGCTTAAGCCAGACAAAAAGAATCAGGTGGGAAACAATGATCAACGGGACAAAGAATGCTGGTAAGAGACTGAGCGGCAATCGCAGAAGCGCGCTCATCGACGGCGGGTCCGAGAGGAACAGCCGCAACGCGGTGCTCACCACGAAAAGGATGTCCGTGAGTCCGGCGAGGTTCCAGATGAGCAGGAGCCGCCACGAAGTTCGCGAACGCACTGGCAGGACCGCAACCAGTAGCACCGCCGCCGTGCAGCCGACGACGATGTCACCCCAGCCACCGGGAACCGCGAAGGCCCACGGCAGCTCCCCGCGTTGATACATGACGAGAAAGAGAAAGCCGACAAAGCGCACGAGATGAAGGGCTACCAGCCAGCGCGGATCGAGCGCATAAACCCACACCCGGACCCGCGCGTTCAACGCGATGACGCCCAGCAGGATGCCGACCAGCGCCGGGACCACCACGGGCATTGGAATCCGAATCCGCTCCCACGCGCCAAGGGTGGAAAGTACGGTTGCGATTGCCAACCACAGGCCGAGCGCGACCAGCACACGCGCGCCAACCGTGGAGCGAGACGCACCGTTCATCGGGTCGGGGGGGACGCCGTCAGCCTTGCAACCCGGCGAGCTCCGCCGCATCGAGCGTTCGATAGGCTGGGCCGTCGGGCCGCGTCCGATCGAGAAGCGCCGCTTCGAAGACAGCTTGGGTCAGCACGGTGGTCTGCGCCGCGTGAATCTCCGTCGCGGTGGGAAACGGCGCGTCGGGATTGAACTCGTCCTTTGCGATCAACGCGAGATGCCCGACGACCCACGCGTCTCGCGCAACGCGAACGGCCTCCGTCAGCGAAAGGTCAGAGCGGTGCTCTTGCGTGAGGAAGGCATTCATGCGCGTCTCCGAGCGTTTGGTGCCGCTGAGCACGCCGAAGCCCGGGCGGGTCTTGAGCGCGGGGTTGCCATTCGAATGAATGGCGCCGTCAAAATCGACGCGGACAAATTGATCCGTCGAGGGCGACGCGCCGAGTTCGGCAAACAGCAGGCGGGCAAGATACGGCGGACCATAAATCTGCTCGAATGCGGCCTTCAGGCCCGGGCTGAGCGAGTAATTGACGAGACGGCGTAGCGACACGTCCGCCGCGGAGCGCGTAAACCCCTCGGTGCTCGCGAGCTCGATGGCCAGCATGCGCAGGCGCTCGATGTCGCCAGGGTGACCGAGCGCGCCGAGCGCAATGCGATCATACACCTCAAAGATTTTTTGCCGGTCCCGTCCCATCGTGAAGAGGACGATGCCGCGATCGTATGCGAGCGCGGTGATCGGGCTTCCCGTTGCGAGTTCATTCTCGATGTACTCGCGACGATTGGCGATCGCCTCCACAAAACGAAACGGCTCTTCAAACATAGGCGTGCGACATCATTCGTTGCGAGTCGGAAGCATCCGGGTCATGTCGGAGTCCGCGACAGAAATCACGCCGGCCCCGGTCACGAGTTTGATGACGGGAAAGATTTTTCCACGCGGGTCGAGGCCGCCGGTGGCCGTGTCGGATTCCGCCGCCGTGTCGAGCGCGCGCAAGGCCAGGCCGATGGCCGAATCGCGGTCGAGGGAGCGCAGCGGCGCACGGCCGTAGGTGTTCTCGTGGTAAAGCACCCCACGCATCGCGGGCGATCCGGAACCGGTCGTCGCATAGTCCGCCGCCTCGAATTGCGCGCCCATGACGTCGTAGAAAAACAGCTTTCCTCCGGGGAAAGGGTGGGCGGCATCGAACGTTGCAAAGATGGGCACCACGGCACCGACCCCTTGCATCGCGAGGCCGAAATTATCCCGCAACAACTTGGAGAGCGCGCGCACCTTGGCGGATACCGTCATCTCCTGGAGCTGCGTGCGGCGGTAGAATTGGAATGAGTGGGACAGGACGCGTGCCATCTCCCAGGCAGCGGCGGGAGACCCCGCGATCGCCATCAACGAGTGATCATCGATCTCGATCACCTTGTCGGCGCGGTCGTAGACCATCACGTTGCCGGAGGTCGCGCGGCGATCACCTGCAACCAGGACGCCCCCAGCGAACTTGAACGCGAGGATCGTGGTGGCCTGCGTCTGGGTCGGTTGGTTCGCGCCGCCCACTGCCGGCGATGCCACCGGCAGCAGGCCACGAGCCTGGAGAAGTTCCGGAAAGTCGCGAAACCCAAGCATGGCTCCGGCGACGGACTCGCTGGCGGGACGGGGCATCATTCGTCGCAAAGTATTGCGGCCCTCCGCGGACAGGGCAAGTCATCCCCGCCGACCAAAGGGCGTTCAACGCGCAGTCGACCCCTATTGGCCCGTCCGCTGGCGATAGCGCTTCGATTGGTCGGGATCGACGCGCCGCATGCGCTCGAGGAGCTTGCGCGTGTCCGGCTTGGTGATGTCGGGAGCCTTCGGTCCATCTCCGCCGTCACCTGACTGCGGATTCCACGGGGCCGGAACATTTGGTTTTTGGGTGCGTTCAGGCATACAAGCTTTGTACTGGGACCCGGCCGCGATGGGCAAGCCTTCTTCCCCTTTTTGGCGCGGCACTCTAAGTTAGACGCGCCTGGAATCGCTTCCGCTCAATGTTTCGGGAACCGGTCGGTTTCGCGACGGGTCCAAATGAAAACCCCGTCAACATTTCTGCTGACGGGGGGTGGGCTTCGGGGATGAATCGCAGGCGTCGTGACTACTTCGCCGCGGGAGTGGGAGTCGGCACGGGCATTTGTTCCGCCGGCTGGATTCCCTTGGGTGCGACCCGCTTCGGGGTCGTCCCTGTCGCGGCCGCTTCCTCGGCCTTTTGCTTCTTGGTCTTCCTTGGCTTTTTAACCGGGGTGGGACTGGGCGCCGCTTCCATCTTGGGCGTTGCCGATTCGGAAACCACGTCGCCTGTTTTCGCATTACTCGATTTCCCCGCTTTTTTGGCAGGGATCGCTGCCGCTGCCGCATCGGGTGTGGCCGCGGAGGTCGTCGCATCGGTCGCGGCTTCCTTCTTTGTTTTCCTCGTCGTCTTTACGGCGGCGGCGGATCCGCTGGCGGGAGTTATTGGCGCCGCGGGGGCGGTGGCTGCGGCGGCACTTGCTGCCTCAGCCGCCTTTTCCTTCTTTGTTTTCCTGGTCATTTTCACGGGCGCGGCAGCCTCTCCGGTGGCGGTCGTCGTCGCGGCGGGACCAGGGGCCGCGGTGGCCGGCGGGGCGACGACAGTCGGTACCGGCATGGTTCGCGTCACGGGCGCCGGGGCCGGTACGGCTTGAACGGGTGCCGTAGCGGGCGCGGTGACGGCGGGCGCAACGCGAGGCGTGACCTGAATGGGCGCGGGCACCGGCGCGGCGGCGGCGGGCGCTTCGCGGGGAGCGACGGGGATCACAGGAACCACGGCCGCGCCCGGCCTACCGGCTTCCTTGAGCCCAATGCTGGTCGCCGTCATGTAATAGCCCACGCGCACGACGTCGCCGACCTTGAAATTATCAATCGTCTGCGTTCCGGCACCGCGTGAAATCACGTATTTTTCAGAACCCTTTCCCTGTGTGAGCGAAATCGAGCTGGCGTCGCTCGCGAAGATGGGGCCGCTGACGTGATAGATCTTCCCGCCAGCGGGCGGAACGGTCTTGGTGCCCTTGGGCGCGATGCTCGTCGCCGTCATGAAATATTCGATGCGCACGACATCTCCCGGTTTAAGACTGCCGGCAGTCTGCGTCGCGCTGTTGCGCCGGATGATAAATTTTTCGGCGCCCTTGCCTTGCGTCAGCGTGACGGCACTCGCGTCCATCGCACTGACGGGGCCGCTGACATTGTAGGTTTTATCTTCGGCGAGCGCGAGTGAACCGGCGGTCAGCAGGCCGGTCAACGACAGAGTGAGGAATCGGCGGACGAGAGGTGTCATACGGGAGTGGGGTCTTTGGGAGTGGCCATCACGAAGTTGTGACAGCGAAATCTATGACGTGGTGGGTTGCTATTTCTTCAAGCCCTTCCGCAAAAAGGCGGGAACGTCGAGGTCCTCGCCGTCGACAATAGTTGGTTCGCTGCGCTCGAATCGACCGCGGTAAACCGGCTCCGGTACGGGGGTCGGCTCCGGCGGGGTCGCGGGCGCACGGGGCGGGACCGGTCGGACCGCATCGTTCCGCGCGGGTACCGGCGCAGGAGGAGAAAATCTCTCCGGAGCGCGGGGCGGCTCCAGTGGAGCGGCGCGGGGCGCGACGGGAGCCGGGCGGGGGACCGTGGGCGCGGCGGCTGGAATCCGGACGACGGGGGCGGGCGCGGTTTCTTCCGGCGGGAAGGCGCCCGCGGGCAGCGAACCGATCACGGTCACGCCGAGGCGCCCGTTAAATTTCGAATCCACCGTCGCGCCGAACAACACCTGCGCATTTTCCGCGATCCGGTGATGCAAGGCCTGCATTAGCGATTGGATCTCCGCCAGCGTGAGATCGTGGCCACCGGTGATGTTAACCAGCACGTGGGCGACGCGCGGCAGCAGGGTGCCGCCATCCATCAACGGACTGCGCAGCGCCTCATCCGCCGCGAGCGCAGCGCGGTCGTGCCCCGCAGCTTCCGCGTAACCAAACAGGCAACGCGAATCGTGATTGCGAAGCGCGCTGAGAAGATCATCGAATCCCAACCGGATCAGGCCGCGGCGCTGAACGAGATCGATCACCGATCGGACGCATTGCCCGATGACTTGATCCGTCCGGCCAAAGGCGTCATGAACACCGGCGGTCGGCAGGACGATTTCGCCCATGCGGTCGTTCTCAAAACAGATGACAGCGTCGGCGTACGTCTGGATGGCGCGCAGCGATTCGCGAGCCTGCTCGCGGCGGCGGCGGCCTTCGAAGGAAAACGGCAGCGTCACGCAGGCGAGGACCAATGAGCCGCGTTCGCGCGCAAGTTTTGCCACGAGCGGTGCGGCGCCGGACCCGGTGCCGCCGCCGAGGCCGGCCACGATGAACACGAGCGGCGTGCCCTCGATCGCGGCAGAAATTTCCCCGGCCGCCTCCTCCGCGGCGGCGAACCCGATTTCCGGATCGCCGCCCGCGCCGAGACCGCGGGTAAGCGTCCGGCCGAGCTGCACCTTCTGGCTGGCGACGCTGCTCGCCAGGGATTGCACGTCGGTGTTGCAAGACACGAGATCCACTTCGACGGCGTCGTCGAGCACGAGGCGATCGAGCACGTTGGATCCGGCGCCGCCGATGCCGACCACTTTCACCTTGATCCGATCGGCCGAGGGATCCGGCTTCGTCGAGGGGAGCGGGGAATTCGTCATGGCGAAAGAGTTTACCGCGAACCGAGCGCGCGGGCGAACCGATGCTTCATCCGCAGCCAGAAGCCCTCGGTGGGATGTTCATCCTGCACGAGGCGGGCGTATTCGACCAGCCCGAGCGCCGTCGAAATTTGTGGATTCGCGAGCGCGGAGGTCAGGCCGCTCAGCGGCGGCGACTGCGCCGGCTGCACGGGAATGCCGAAGACCTCCTCGGCGAGATACTGGATGCCGGGAATCTGGCTGGAGCCGCCCGTTAGGACAACGCCGGCGCCGAGGTAATCGAGGTGACGCTCGTCATTGAAACGCTTCTTCAGCAACTCGAAGATTTCGCGGAGCCGGTAGTGAATCACCTGGTGCAGCATCTCGCGCTCGATGTCCCGCGCGGCAAAGCCGGGCTCGCCGCGCAGGTGGATTTTCTCGTCCGGCATGCAGGTGCCGAGCACGGCGCCGCCCTCCTCGATTTTCAACCGATCCGCCCTCGCCATCGGAACGCGCAGCCCCATCGAGATGTCGTTCGTGATGTGATCACCGCCGACCGCGATGCATCCGCTGTCGTGCACCGCGCCGTCGCGGTAGATGACGTAATCCGTCGTGCCGCCGCCGATATCGATGACGAGCGCGCCGCGCTCGCGCTGTTCGCGGTCGAGCACCGCAAGCGCCGAAGCCAGACCGCTGAAGACGACATCGTCCACCTCGAGAGGAACTTCGCGCACGAGCCGGATGGTGTTCTGGATTCGATTCCGTACCCCGTGGACGACGTGATAGTCGGCCTCGATCTTATGGCCGAGCATGCCGACGGGATTCATCACGCCGTCGCGGCCATCCACCCGGTATTGCTGGATGAAGTTATGTAGAAACGCGTTGTTCGTCGGGATGCTGACCTCACCGGCGCGCAGTTTTACCTCCCCGACGTCGTCATCGGAAATCTCGTTACGCTCGCCCGGGAGATGGACCACGCCGCGGTTGTTCAGGCTGGTGACATGGCCGCCGGTGATGCCGACGTAGGCGCTTCGGATCGTGACATCGCTCTTCGACTCGGCGTCGGCGATGGCATCGCGCAACGCCTCGTGCGCCGCATCAAAATCGACGATTTCGCCTTTGCGGACCCCGCGTGAATCGGCCTGGCCGACGCAGAGAATCCGGGTCTCGTCGCCGGGCGCGGCTTCGGCCACCACCACGCAGACTTTCGTGGTGCCGATTTCGAGACCGACGATGATGGGATTCTTGGCCATACCGGTTAGCGCCACGATGAAATCGCAGCGTGGCGATTACGCAAGCGGATTGGCCGCACAAATCGTGCCGGTAAGGAAATGACCACGTGGTTGTTGTCGTCGATCGATCAGCTCGGGCGAACAGGGATCGCCCGGCGGACGGGAACCTCGTTCGGTTTCGGGTCGGGCGCCGGTGATTTTCCCTTCCCGGGTTCTTTGGCCCCTAGCTTCAAGGTGGGCGATTTCTCCAGCGAGGGCGCGGGTGACGCGGTGAGCTCGGGGGGCATATCGCCTTTGAGGGTCACGGGAGTGTTCTTGAGCACCAGTAAATTGATCGTCGTGGGATGCTGGCCGATCCGATCCATTTCATTGAGCAGCACATCCAAGCGCTTGAGCTGACCTTCGAAGTCATCCAGTGCGAAGATCACCTGCAGGCCCGTTCGATCCGTGGCGACGAGCCCGAACCGCTTGGAGACGTCCACCTCCTGCAGGCCGAAACGCGCCCCGATCAGGGAATTGCGATGGGCCCGGATGAGATCCAAAGCCGCGCGCACCTCCTCGGCTTCGACGGTGTGTCCGGGCGAAAGATCCTTCGCGGAACATCCCCGGATGATCGGAAGAAAAGCGTATTCGGGAAGCTGCCGCTTGAGATGGAGCAGGACGCCGCGCTGGTCGGTGAGAAATGAATCGGTGGCCTGGACCAGCTGCTCGCGGGATTGCTCGATGCCCTCTGCGACAACCCAGGCCACCGGTTTACGCTCCACAATGTGAATCGTCACCGTCGAAGGAAACGAGCGCTGGAGCCGCACCGACTCGACCTGCGGAAGGGCCTCGAGCCGGCGGGCGGCGTCCGCGAGATCCAATTTGAAGAGGTTCACGCCGGGCTGGAGTCCGGCCGTCTTGAAGATGACTTCCTGCGGCAACGTGCCGTCACTCTTCACTTCGAGGTCGCGCAGGTTGTAGTGCGGATTCTCGAGAAAAAAACGGTCCTTCACATGATAGATGCCGAGGGCGGCGCCGATGAGCAGCGCGAGGCCGAGGAACATCACCGCAAGGCGCGCGAGCGCACGGCTCTTGCGTTGCTGGACAAAACGTTCCTTCCTTGCGGTGACGTTGAGGATCTGCCGGCGGGCCCCCGGGGAGCCGGCGCGCGAGTTCCCGCTGCCTGCTCGGTTGGGCTGGCGCGGTGGTGGCATCAGGTGCGGATAGCGGAATCCTGGGAAGAATTCAAGCGGGTCGCGCCGCGAGGGAAAGTTCGACGATGCGAGTGACGAGGTCCGGGAGTGTGATTCCCGCCACCAGCGCCGCCTCCGGCAACAGGCTGCTTTCGGTCATCCCGGGGATGGTATTCGCCTCGAGCACCCAAGCGCGACCCGCGGCATCGAGCAGCAAATCCACGCGCGAATACGTCTTGAGACCCAGGGCGCGATGCGCGTCGAGCGACATCTTCTGGACCAGGCGCGTTTGCTCCGCGGTAATGGGCGCCGGGCAAAAATGCAGCGCTTCCTCCTGCTGCGGGTTCGACTGCCTGGCCTTCTTCGCGGCCTCGGACCACGGGTACTTCCGCTCATAGTCATAGCTGCCCTTGATCATGATGATGGGGAGCGCGAGATCACCCAGCACGCCAACCGTGAGCTCGAGGCCGTTAATTAATTGCTCGACGAGAATCTCTTCATCAAACTCGATCACCTTGGCCAGCGCCGGCGCGACATCCTCCGGCTTCCGGCAGAGATAGACCCCGACGCTCGAGCCCTGTTTGGGCGCCTTGATCACGAGCGGCGCGGACATCTTTGGTGTTTCTCCCGCATGGATGACTTCCCAGCGCGGCGTGGGAATCCCGGCCGCGTCGAACGCGCGCTTGCTGAGAATCTTGTCGAAGGCGACCTCGCTTCCCCGCACATCCTCGCCGGAATAAGGGGTACCGCGCCGCTCGAGTTCGGCCTGCAGTTGGCCGTCTTCGCCGAACGTTCCGTGAATCATGAGGAACGCGAATTCCGTTTCCGGCGGGAGATCGAAGTCGCCTCCGCGCACGTCAATTTCCGCGACGACGGCACCCGCGCCGCGCAACCCGTTCGCGACATTCGCACCCGACCGCAAACTCACCTCGCGCTCGGATCCGGGTCCGCCGGTTAGGAGCGCGATATGCATATTGACGAGCGAAAATGTTGTCATTGTTCAGCAGACATTCGAGCGGGCCGGGACTGAATCAACCACGCAGCGGAGGTCTTGGGAAAGTGTCTCTTCAGATAGGCCTCGTTATCAGCGATTGGGAAGCTGCAATGATTCTCAAGAAAACTGTCGGAAGGTTCATCTTCTCAACGGGGGAAAGCGAAGACGCAAACGAAGCGAATTCTGAATCTCCGACGACATGCAAGAGAGCCCACTGAAACTCAGTGTAGATTTCGCTGTCACCACTCCAATACTCAAAATAAATGGATCGAAGAGCAGTCTTTTCACCTCGAACAGCGCGAGCGGCGACCGATCTTGCCCCCGCTACCGCAGTCTCAGCGCGAGGGGCGTCACAACGCTGAATCTCGTCAGCCCATCCAAGGATTGCTTTAGCGGAGTATTTCCGACGGTCGAATTGCATCTGCGAAATCGGCCAGTCCGGGTGAAAGATCAGCGCGCTTCGCTCGATAAGAACACTCCATCCATTCGCTAGAATGACAACGAGAAACCCTCCATTGTCTGGTTTGCCATCGAGCGGTCCCTGGTAATAGACCACCGTGCCGGGTTGCAGGTAGGCAACGGGCTGCGAAGAAGCGCGTTCTCTGCCCTTCCCGGACATTCTGGCCGGCGTCCGGCGATGGTCGGGCGAGATTGTGGCGAGAAAATCCCTTTGCAATAAATCCCGCCCATCTACAAATGGGCCGCCAAACAGCAGGGCAAGCAGGAAAGCAAGTCGTCTCACAGCTTTCCCTATGTTCCATCGCTTCCGACAATTTGCACCTCGGTTTGCAATTCGATCCCGCGATCGTGCCGGGCTTTCGCCTGGATTTGAGCGATGAGCTCAAGCACATCGCCGGCGGTCGCGCCGCCGTCGTTCACGATGAAGTTGCCGTGCACTTCGGAAACGCGGGCGGCGCCCACGCGCGTGTCCTTCAGCCCGAGTTCCTGGATCAGTTTTCCGGCCGGAATTTCCTTCGACGGATTCTTGAAGATGCAACCCGCGCTCGACGCAACGGGCTGGCTGGTCTTGCGCTTGCGCATCGATTCCTCCAGCAAACGCGCGATTGCGGCTGGATCGCCGGCGCGTCCGCGAAACACGGCTCCGACGACGTAGTTTGTCCTGAGCGAGGCGACGTCGCGGTAATGCACCTCAAGCTCGTTCGGCGCGACCTCATGAAGCTGGCCGTCCGCATCGAGGTAACGCACGGAAACAACCTGATCAAAAGTCTCGGTACCCATGGCGCCGGCGTTCATGCGCAGGCTGCCGCCGACTTCGCCGGGAATGCCTTCCATCCATTCAAAGCCCGCGGTGCCTGACTTGGCGGCGGCCGTCGCGATCTGCTTGAACTTCACGCCGGCCCCCGCCGTGAGCTCATGCGTCGCCGCTTCGACCGACAACGCCGCGAACTCGCCGCCCCCGGGGTGAATGACCAAGCCGTCGATTCCGCCGTCGCGGACCAGCAGATTCGAACCGCGCCCAATGACGAACACCGGCAACGAGTGCTTCTTCGCATAACGCAGAAATTTGGCGAACGCGTCAACCGTCGAAGGCTCGCACCAAAAACGCGCGGGACCGCCGACGCGCAGCGTGGTGTGACGCGCGAGTGGCTCGTAAAGCGTGATGCTCGCATCCGGGCCGGCGACCGACCGCAGCGCCTCGAGATGGTCGAGGTCGGCGGAAAGTTGGCGCGCCGCCTCGTGGATGTTTCCGGCTCCAAGACTGAGCACCATGTCCCCGGGTTGAAGCCGCGGGCCGAGACGCGCCGGCATCCGACGGACCATCGGTTCGAACGTCGCGTCGGGATGCCCGTGCCGCTTCAACGCGTCCACCAGCAACTGCCCGCTCACCCCCTCGATCGGACGTTCACTGGCGGCGTAGATGTCGGAGATCAGGACGATGTTGGCATCGTCAAAGGCGCGGCCGAATTCCTCCTGCAGTGCCAGGGTGCGCGTGTAACGGTGCGGCTGGAACAGCGCAATGATGCGCCCGCGGTGCCCGGCCCGGGCCGTGGCAAGGGTCGCCTTCAACTCGCTGGGATGATGCGCGTAGTCATCGACGACGGCGAATTCGCGACCGCGAAACTTGAACTCAAAACGCCGCCGCGCACCGCGAAACGATTCGAGGGCGGTGGCGATGCAGGGAAACGGAATGCCCAACTCCGAGGCCAGCGCAACCACTCCGACCGCATTGCACACGTTGTGCGCGCCGGGGACGTTGAGGACCGCGGTGCCGAGTTTTGTCCCGCGTTGGAAAACGTCGAAGTACGACTGGAAATTCTCCATGACCAGGGCGTCGCTGTGGTAATCCGCGCCGGGATTAGAGCCATAGGAAATGGAGCCGCTGCGCGATTCGCATAGTCGCGTGGCGATCGCGTCATCGCGACAATAAAAAATCCGGCCGTGCGTCTGATCGAGCAGCGCGTTGAAGACGACTTCGATCGCGGCGATGTCCTGATAGTAGTCGAGATGCTCCGCCTCGATGTTCAGGACGAGCGCCTGCTCCGGATGATACAGGGCCAGCGTGCCATCGCTTTCGTCGCCCTCGATGACGAACGGTTCGCCGTCGGGCTCCCAATGCGCGTTCGTGCCGAGAATCGGAATCTCCGCGCCCACGTAATGGCTGGGCCTCAGGCCCCCGGCGCGAAGCACGTGCGCAGCCATGGCGGCAGTCGTCGTCTTGCCGTGCATGCCGGCAATGACGATTCCCTTCTTGCCGGTCAGCATCGCCGCAAGTGCATCCGCGCGACGGATCATTGGCTTGGCCAGGCGTTGCGCTTCGTCAAAGGCCGGATTGCCAGGCTTGATGGCAGACGAGTAGATCACGAGGTCGGCGTCGTGCACCAGCTCAGCACGGTGCGGGGTGTGGAAGACGAGACCGGCGGTCTTCAGGCGCGCCACTTCCCCCGAGTCGGTCTTGTCCGAGCCGCTGACCCGGTGACCGAGCGCCAGCAGCAGCCCGGCGATCCCGCTCATGCCGGATCCGGCGACCCCGATGAGGTGGACGCGGAGCGGACCGGAATGCAGCAGGTCAATGGGGGGCGGTGAAGTCACGCGGCGGGATTCGTTCTTTCGCAATACTTTTCAATCGTATCGGCGACAAGGGCGGCCGCATCGCTTGGGTCGAGTTTGCGGGCGGCGGCGCCGAGGGCCAACCGCTTTTCGCGACCCCTCAGCAGCTCGAGGACAAGGTCGGCCAGATATTCGTCGATGCCGCTCTCCTTCAGCATCAACGCGGCCCCGGCCCGCATTAGGATTTGTGCGTTGAGCGTCTGATGATCCTCCGCGGCTGACGGAAACGGGACGAGGATCGACGGCACCCCGAAATGCGACAGCTCGGTCAGCGTGGCCGCGCCGGCCCGGGCGATGGCAAGATCGGCGGCGGCGTAAGCATTCTGCATTTCGGAATAAAAATCGCAGACGTAGGCGTTCAGACCGACCCGGGCATAAGCCTCGCGCACGAAGTCCCCGTCGTTCGGACCGGTCTGATGAATGAAGCGGAGCACGCGCCCGGAAGCCTTCCACCGCGGCAGCGCACGGGCCACGGCTTGGTTTATGCCGCGCGCGCCCTGGCTGCCGCCCATCACGAGCAGCGTGGAGGCGTCCACTGCGGGATCGAATCCGAACGAGGCCAGCGCCGCGGCGCGATCGACCGGGGCGCGCAGGCTTTCGCGAATGGGAGTGCCGGTGACGACCGACGGCGTGGTCCTTGGAAAATGCCGCGCGCATTCGGCAAAGCCGAGCAGGACGACGTTCGCGAGGCGCGCGTTCAGCTTGTTTGCCTTGCCGGGAATGGCATTCGATTCGTGCACGAAGGTCTTCTTCCCCATCATCCGGCCGGCGACCATGGGAGCGGTCGAAGTGAAGCCGCCCATGCCGACTACAGCGTGTGGTTGGAAATCGCGAAACAACGCGCGGCAGCGACGGACGCTGGCGATAAGGCCCAAACTGAAGCTGATGAGTTTTGCGGACAGGAGAGGCGAGGGGAGTCCGATCGACGGAAGCGTCTCGATGCGAAAATCCCGTTCGCGCCCCTGGACGGCCAAAGCGTCGATCTTCTTCTCCGAGAGAATCAGCATCACGCGATGACCGCGGCGGCGCAGCGTCTCCGCAACCGCGAGGCCGGGAAATAGATGACCGCCCGTGCCACCGCAGGCAATGGAGACTTTGAGTTCCGGCATCAGGGGAAAAGGGGGAATCGGGTGCCGCCGAATATGCGCATGGGCCGCCCGTTTGCAGAGAGAATTTCCGCGGGCCACGCCCCCATGCCAGACCGGCGGCTAGACCGAGGCCGCCGCGGTATCGCGTGGGAGGTGCTTCGCGCCGAGCAGCCAGACGACGCCGGCAACGAACATCGCGACTGCGACAAGGAGAAAGGCCGTATTGAAATTGGTTCGTCCGGCGACCAAACCAATCAAGGGCGGAGCGAACGCATCGCCCAAGAGATGGATGCAGAGAATGTTCAGTGCGAACGCGGACGCGCGAATCGATGGGGGCGAGACATTTGCCAGGGCGGTATTGGAGGGCCCGGTATTAAAGAAGAGAAAGAAGACCGTGAGAAACACGAAGACCCATGCAGCGGGGAACGGCACGTAGAGCATGGCAAGAAAGCACGGGACGGCGGTCAGCATGCCGCCGCCGGAGACGAGGAAATACGATCCACCAAAGCGCGGGCGCAGCTTGTCGCCGAGCCAGCCGCCGAACAAGGTGGCCGCAAAACCGGCCACAACCGTGATCGCGCCGAAGACGGTGTTCACGTGGCCCAGGTCCGCCAACCCGCGGTACTCATGCAAATAACTCGGCACCCAAAACGAAACGCCACCGATCGCGAACGTCATGCCGGTCATCGCGATGGTGTTGTAAATGAACGACGGAATCCGAAAAAGCTTGCCGTAGTTCGACCGGGAGGATTCCCTCCGGAGTCCCGCACCGATGGTCTTGCGTGGGTCTCGGCGGAAGAAGCAGATGAGCGCGAGCAACAGGCCCGGAATCGTGACGAGATAGAATGGCCAGCGCCAACCAAACCGGGCCGCAACGGATCCACCGAACACATAGCCGAGCGCGCTTCCCACCGGGATCGCCATGTAGAAATAGGACATCTTCCGGCCGCGCTCTTCCAAGGAGAAATAGTCGGAAATCAGGGTGGGCGCGGCCGGACCATAGCCACCTTCGCCGATCCCAACGAAAACCCGCGTGAGGAAGAGCGCGCCGAACGTGGCGGCCAGACCGCTCGCACCGCTCGCGAAGCTCCACAGAGCGACCGCTCCGCCGATCAGCCACCAGCGGGAGAAGCGATCGGCAAACCAGCCGAAAACCGGGGCCGCGATCATGTAGCTGACGAGGAAGGCCGTCGCGAGCGAACCCGTCTTGGCCATCGCATCCGGGTCGCCGGGCGCGAAAAACGCCGCGCGAATATTTGGCTCCACGGCCGCCAGGATGAAGCGGTCGAGGTAGTTGAAGAGATTGATCGCGAGGAGCAACCCCAGCGCGGAATACGCACCGGGCGGACGCACCACGGCCGCGGCAGGCACAACGGTGGGCTCGGGCAACGCTGGCATCGCGCGAAGTTCTACGCGTGACGCCGGCGCGTTAGCGAGCCGGATCTTCCTTTGGTTTCGACGTACCGGGCGCGCACTCCGGCGTCGGGGGCGGTCACAATTTCGCAAACGCGATCTTGCCGTCCCGAACTTCCGCGCGGATTTGGTCACCCTCGTGGAACTTGCCCTCGAGCAGATCGAGGCTGAGCGGATCCAAAATCTCGCGTTGAATGGCGCGCTTCAGCGGTCGGGCACCGTAGGTCGGATCGTGGCCGGCCGCGGCAAGATGATGTCGTGCCTCCTGGCTCAGCGTGAGCGTGAGCTTCTGCTGCTCGAGCCGCTTCGTGAGGCGCGCGAGCTGGATATCGACCACGCGCTCGAGGTCCGCGTCGGTCAGCCGATCAAAGATGACGACCTCATCGATGCGATTGAGGAACTCCGGCCGAAAATGCTTGCGCAACGCGTCCATCACCAGGCTTTCGCGCTGCTCCGCATTTGCCTCGTTGAGGATGAACTGCGAGCCCAGATTGCTCGTCATGATGATGACGGTGTTCTTGAAATCCACCGTGCGGCCCTGGCCATCGGTGATGCGTCCATCGTCGAGCACCTGCAGCAGGACGTTGAACACGTCCGGATGCGCCTTTTCGATTTCGTCGAAGAGCACGACGCTGTACGGCTTGCGGCGGACCGCCTCGGAAAGTTGACCGCCCTCCTCGTAGCCGACGTAACCCGGCGGCGCCCCGATGAGGCGCGAGACGGTGTGCTTCTCCATGTACTCGCTCATGTCGAGCCGGATCATGGCGCCCTCGTCGTCGAACATGAATTCGGCGAGGGCGCGCGACAGCTCCGTCTTGCCGACGCCGGTGGGGCCGAGGAAAAGGAAACTGCCGATGGGCCGCGCCTCGTCCTGCAGGCCACTGCGGCTCCGGCGGACCGCGTTGGAGACGGCGCTGATGGCGGTGCGCTGGCCCACCACGCGGCGGCCGAGGCGTTCCTCCATTTTCACGAGTTTTTCGCGCTCGCCTTCCTGCAGCCGGGAGACGGGGATGTGCGTCCAGGCGGAGACGACCTCGGCGATGTCTTCCTCGGTCACCTCCTCCTTGAGCATTGGTCGGCCTGCGGTGCCGCCGAGCCGGGCGTTCGCAACCTCCACTTTTTGGGTCAAATCAGGAAGGAGACCGTATTGGATTTCGCTGGCGCGTGTGAGATCGCCGCGACGCTGCGCCTGCTCGAGTTCGAGTTTAAGCGCCTCGAGTTTGGCCTGCATCTGTCTCGCCTGGTCGATGCCGGATTTCTCCGTCTGCCACTGCGCCTTGAGTTTGTCGGCGCACTCCTTCACATCCGCCATCTGCTTTTCGAGTTTGGCGAGTCGATCCTTGCTGGCCCGATCCTTCTCCTTTTTCAGGGCCTGGCGCTCCATTTCGAGCTGCATCACTTCGCGATTGAGCTGGTCGATCTCGGTCGGCATCGAATCGAGTTCGATTTTCAAGCGCGACGCCGCCTCGTCGATGAGGTCGACCGCCTTGTCCGGCAGGAAGCGGTCGCTGATGTAGCGATGGGAAAGCGTGGCCGCCGCCACCAGCGCGCTATCTTTGATCCGCACGCCATGGTGCAATTCGTAGCGCTCCTTCAACCCGCGCAGGATCGCGATGGTGTCCTCCACGCTTGGCTCGCCCACCATCACCGGCTGGAAGCGGCGCTCGAGCGCCGAATCCTTTTCGATGTGCTTGCGATACTCATCGAGGGTCGTGGCCCCAATCGCATGCAGCTCGCCGCGCGCGAGCTGCGGCTTGAGCAGATTGGAAGCGTCCATCGCACCCTCCGACGCACCCGCGCCGACGATGGTGTGCAGCTCATCGATGAAAAGAATGATTTCGCCTTCGCTCAAAGTGACCTCCTTGAGGAACGCCTTCAACCGGTCCTCGAACTCGCCGCGAAACTTGGCCCCGGCGATCATCGCGCCAAGATCCATCGCGATAACGCGCTTGTTCTTGAGCGATTCCGGCACGTCGCCAGCGACGATGCGGCGGGCGAGACCCTCGACGATGGCGGTCTTGCCCACGCCAGGCTCGCCGATCAACACGGGGTTGTTCTTCGTTCGGCGCGACAGCACCTGCATCACGCGCCGGATTTCCTCGTCGCGGCCGATCACGGGATCGATCTTGCCCTTGCGCGCCTCGACGGTGAGGTCGCGGCCGTACTTTTCGAGCGTCTGATATTTGCCTTCCGGGCTTTGGTCGGTGACGCGCTGGTTGCCGCGCACCTCCTGCAGTGCCGCCATGAGTTTGTCGCGCGTCACGCCGAGTTCCTTCAACGAGCGACCGGCTGGGTCGGAACTTTCCGTCAGCGCGAGGAGATAATGCTCCGCGCTGAGGTACTCATCCTTCAGCTTGGTCATCTCGCGCTCGCCGGCATCAATCGTCTGGCGAGCCTCGCGAGACAGGCCGGGCTCGCCGCCGCCGCTCGCCCGCGCGCGCCGGCCAAGTTCGGTCTCGAGGCTCTTCTTCCACGCGTCGGGCGCGACCCCCATCTTTTCGAGCAATGGACGCGTCACGCCGTCGGGCTGGTCAAGGAACGCGAGACTCAGGTGCTCGTTGGTCAGTTCCGAATGGGCGCGTTCCGAGGCGAGCGCCAAGGCCGCCTGGAGCGCTTCCTGAGTTTTGGTGGTAAATCGGTCTTGTCGCATATGAATCGAACGTCTATTGACATAAACGATATAACACGGTTCGCGAATAGTCGCAAATATTCTTGGATTTGACCGAAGGGAAACCGTCGGCGCAAGCTAAGCTCCCGGCGTGCGCCGAATCGAAGTGGTTGAACTTACCCTGATCGCCGCGGCCACGGTGGCCGCGGCCTGGCTCGCGCCGCGGTTGCCGGCGCGATTGCCAATCGGAATGTTGGCGCTGGTCGCCGCGGCGGTCCAATTGACACAGGGCCTGCTGCGCGACGCGTGGCTGCTCTGGCGCAGCCGTCAAGCCGCCCGCACTCCGAGCGCGACTGGACAGCGCTGTCTTTGTGTTGAGTCAGGCCTCGGGGTGATCGCCATCGTGCTCGGTGTCGCGCTTCTGCTCAGCGGGGCGGGTGGCACCGTAACGCTCCAGCGTATGGGGTGGGCCGTTGTGGTGGTGACTTCGCTCGCCACCGGCTTCGCGTTGAAGGATTGGGTCTTCGAGTGGAATCCGTGGCGGCTTCGACGGGAAAAGGATCACGCCAACATCATTTTTTCCTGGCGGAAGAAGTGAGGTCGGCCAAGTGACGGGGGCACGCTCCGTGGCACGGGCATCTTGCCCGTGAGGTGGGCGGAATGATATTAGCCCGAAGCGGACGACCCGCAGGCGTTGGATCGGGCTCGCTGGCGCCGGACAAGCTGCGGCGTTCCAGTCGGTAGAATCCGCTTCTCGAATTACGCGTCCGAATCGCCATGGGCAGGCTGGAACGCGATTTCCGAGCGCGTTGGCAAGAGCAAGTGCAGCCCGCGCCCGCGGGCTGCCAAGACCTTTGGCATCGTGCCCGGAGGTCACGATCCACCTGCGTTAGGCGCGATCCAGCTTCGGTATTACGACGACACAGCGCGTGAGTTTGCGGGCTGCTCAAGCGGGCGGCTAAGTTTCACGAAGTCTTACTCGGGGCGCACGGCCCTCATGGGTGCGGCGTCGGTTCCAAGGCGGAGATGGCCGGCGCCAGCGCGGCCTTGGCTGGGGGCGGCGGTGGCGGCTGGGCAGCGCGGTCCACGATCCACCACGTTGCCACGGCGAGCGCGACGACCAACCAGCCCGCCCACCAACGACCGGCCGGCGGTGCGTCGCTCGGGCTTGGGAATTCAGCGCTCACGAAGATGAGCTCCGCGAATCACTCGTCCGTCAGCGTATCGATCTTCTCGGCCACCTCGAAATCCTGCTCCGTCAGGCCGCCCTTGCTGTGGGTGGTCAGGGTGAGTTTCACCTTGTTGTATTTGATTTCGATGTCGGGATGATGCTCCGACTCCTCGGCGATCTCGGCGACCGAGTTCACGAAATCGATCGCGGACGTGAAGTCGTCGAACTCGAACACGCGCTCGATCTTCTTCTTGTCGTGCTCCCAGACGGGGATTTGCTTCAGATAGGTTTTGAGCTCGGAGGCGGAAATGACGTCGGACATGGCAAAAGGATTGGGATGAGGTCGGCGGAAAAGGAGCGAATCGAAGTGCGTTCTAGCACTCATTGCAGCGAGTGCAAACGATCGCTCGCGGAATTTCCGGGACCGGCTCAAGGCCGGGATTTTTATTTGTCACCACCGCGTTGTCCCTTGACGTCATTGTCCGGCCGCCAAAAACTCGGAGTTGTCTATCGAATATCCCCCCAACCCCCTAAAATCATGAGCACCGGACGCATTTACAACAGCATTGTTGAAACCATTGGGCGGACGCCGCTGGTGAAATTAAACCGGGTAACCGCGGGGCTGGAGGCGACGATTGCGCTGAAGTGCGAATATTTTAATCCGCTGGGCAGCGTGAAGGATCGGATCGGGCTTTCGATGATTGAAGCCGGTGAGCAGGCCGGAAAGATCACGGCGGACACGGTGATCATCGAGCCGACCAGCGGCAACACCGGCATCGCGCTGGCGTTCGTGGCTGCCGCCAAGGGTTACAAACTCATCCTGACCATGCCGGAAACGATGAGTCTCGAGCGTCGCACTTTGCTTGCGCTGCTTGGCGCCAAGCTGGTGCTGACCCCAGGCTCGGAGGGCATGAAGGGCGCGATCGCACGAGCCAAGGATCTGGTGGCGAGCACGCCGCATTCGTTCTGCCCGGGCCAGTTTGAAAACCCCGCAAATCCGGAGATTCACCGCCTCACGACCGCCGAGGAAATCTGGGCCGATACGAACGGACAAATCGACATCTTCATCGCGGCCGTCGGCACCGGCGGCACGTTGACCGGCGTGAGTGAAGTGATCAAACCGCGCCGACCCGGATTCAAAGCCATCGCGGTGGAACCGGTCGACTCGGCGGTCATCGGCCAGACGATGCGCGGCGAACCGGTCAAGCCCGGACCGCACAAGATCCAGGGGACGGGCGCGGGATTCGTGCCGGAGAATCTGCACCTTGGGCAGGTTGACGAAGTGTTGACCGTTTCCAACGACGACGCCTTTGCGATGGCACGCCGACTTTCCAAGGAGGAGGGAATCCTCGCGGGCATCAGCAGCGGCGCGAATGTCCACGCGGCGATTCAGGTGGCCCAACGTCCGGAGAACAAGGGCAAGTTGATCGTCACGGTGGCCTGCTCGACGGGCGAACGTTACCTCAGCACCGCCCTGGCAGCGGAAGCGCGCGCTGAAGTGGGCGGTTGAAGCCCGTCCCCGGAGGTCGTGCGCAGAGACGACGACCGACGAAGGTCGCGGGCCTGGAAGAGTTCCTTGACGGCGCGGGGCGGCGCCCCGACTCTCCCGGTTCGCTTTTCCCTTTTATGCGCCCGAGTTCCCGCCGTTCCTCCAACGTCACCCCGCCGCCCCGTTCCACCGCTTCGCCCACGCCCGGCGCAACGCGTCCGGATCTTGGTCTCGAGGCGGAAATTTTTTGGGATCGGCACAAGATGAAGGTCATCGGCGCGCTGGTCCTCGTGCTGGCCGCGATTCTTGGCTACACGCTCTTCCTCTATTTCCGCGCGAACGCGCTGGGCTCCGCCAATGCCCAGCTGTCGGCCGCAAAGACAATCGACGAGTTAAAGAAGGTCATCTCCGATCACCCGAGTTCGGTGGTGGCCGGAAATGCGTACCTCGTCCTCGCGCAGAGGCAGGCCGAGGCGAAGGAATACGAGGCGGCGGCGGCGAGCGCGAAGGCGTTAACCGAGAATTTTCCCGATTATCCGCTCGTGAGCGCGGCTTGGCTGGCGCTGGGTGCGAATCTCGAAGCGGCTGGAAAATTGGACCAGGCGGATGCCGCCTTCAAGACCGCGAGCGAGCGAGCGGCAAATGATTTTGCGGTCCCGCTCGCATTGCTCGCCCGGGCGAACATCGCCAAATTTCGCGGCAATAGTACCGAGGCCCGGCGGTTCCTCGATGATGTGATGGCCCGCTATCCAGGATCCGCGCCCGCCATGCAGGCGGAGCAGGAGAAACGCTTCGTGCGGGTCGTCGCCACGGCGCCCGCCGCTGCCGCAGTCGTCAATCCGGCGCCTGCCACCCCCAAGCCCGACAGCCCGCCCGCGATCGCACCAGTGATCACCAAGCCGGTGCTGCCGGCGCCGAAATCGGAAAGCACACCGGCCGCCACACCCCCGGCAAAGTAAAGCCCACCCGGCCGGAAGCCGGTGCGAGAAGGAGGGCCCGTCACCCGCGTTCGGGAGCGACTCTTTCGGTGTCCAACCCAGGCAATTCGGGCTGTTTGGCGGCGTCGGCCATCGAATGGGGAAATTGCAGCGCGGACTCGATCGATTCGTGGGGACTGATCGTCAACTCGCCTTCGAACAGGCCGCCCTGCTCAACCGTGAATGCCTTCGCGGTCACGGCGCCCGTGAGATGGCCGGTTCGGCGGATGATGACGTGACCGTCGGAAAGAATCTGACCCGCCATGATGCCTTCGATGTCTGCCGAGCTGAACTTCAGCGGCCGGACGAATTCCACGTTCGCGCCTTTTTCGACGTGGAGATTACGCCCTTCGATTTCCCCGAAGATTTTCCCGTCGTATCGGACCGCCACGTCGCCGGAGCAGTAAAGATTCGCGCGGACCTTTCCGTACAGCGTGGCGGATCCGCAGATGACCTTGCTGCTGGCCAGGTCGGCGCGGGCCAGGACAAGCAGTGAGCCGCAGGTCTTGATGTCGCGGCTGAAGCTGCCGTTGATCTTGTAGTTCTGCAGATCGACGTATGCCCCGCAATGCCGGCAGGTCGCGGATTGCGCCGCCGCAGCGACCTCGTGTTCTCCGCCGCATTCGAAACAGCGGACCACGAGGCTGTTTGGTCCGCGGAAATACTGCCCAAACTTCAGCCGGAGATGCGAGAGGGTCGTGGACGGCGCTGCGCTGCCCGGCTTCGGGACCTCATCCGGCTCGCGCAGCGTCGGGGCGTCGAGTGGCACCGTCGACGTGCCGCGGGTCAGCTGCTCCGCCTCGGGGATGACGACGCGGGTGGGCGGCAACGCGGCCTTCGCGGCGCGGAGGGCCTGATCGATCGTGAAGTATTCGCTGCAGGCGCGACAATACGTGGACTTCGCGATGCGCGGTTCCGACTGCTCATGCCCGCAGTGCGGGCAGCGAACGTTGATCTTTTGGCCGGATTGCGCCACGAGACACCTCCCGGTGCGAGCGCGTCAGCGCCCGAAGGTGGCGGTGGCTTTGGCGGGATCAGCGACCGGCACTGGCTCGCTCTTGGATGAGCCGCCCGCGGGTGTGACGCCGGCGGAGGCCGCAATCTTGCCGCCGGAGGAGACCTCCGACTTGCCGACGAAGGTGGCGCCTTCCTCGATGATGACGCGGGCGGCCTTGAGGTCGCCCACCAGCTGGGCGCGCGCCTTGAGCTCGCAACGTTCGGCGACGGTGATGTTACCGTGAATCTTGCCGAAGACCGTCACGGACTTGGTCTTGATCTCGCCGCGGATGTCAGCGTTCTCGCCCACGGTGAGGTTGCCATCGGAAATGATCTCGCCCTCGATCTTGCCGTCGATAACCAGTTCATTGGTGAATTTGATCGAACCTTTGATTTCGACGTCTTTGGAGAGGATGTTTTTGGTGAGGCTATCGGCCATGGCGGGTAAAGTAGGGTTGGGATTGGAGGACGTGGGCTTCGTGGACGGAAGAAAAACCATCTGACGTGTGGCTTCAGCGCTTTCGCTGGGGTTGGGCGCGGGGATGGTAGTGTCTTCGGCCCCCGGTTCATCGGGATTTTGCTTTTGCGGGAAGAAACGAAGCACGCCGGACTATCGGGTTCGAGCGGGCATGGTGTCAACGGCTCAACGCGGATGAATCACCCGCCGGCCCCCAGCGAGGCAAGCTCTTCCGCGGGATACGTCCAGATCTCGCTCAACGTCGGGTGGTAATGCGGCACATGGGACAGGTCGCGCGCGGTCGCGTGAAAATGCATCGCCACGGCAATTTCGTGAATCAGCTCGGACCCATCCGGCCCCACCACCGCGCCGCCGACGAGCCGGCCGGTCGCGCGTTCCGCGATCAGCTTCACGAATCCCTCCGTCTCGCCCATGATCATCGATTTACCGTGATCGGCGAAGGCGTAACTTGCGACCGCGACATCGAGTTTCTGTTCCGCCGCCTCGCGCTCGGTCAGGCCGACGGCCCCAATCTGCGGCTGCGCAAACATGCAGAAGATTTTCACGCGGTAGTCCATCGCTTCGATTGGCGACGAGAGCTTTCCCAACCGGCGAGCGGCGTTGCGCGCCGCGATTTCGCCCTGCTGGATCGCAAGGTGAACAATCTCATACGGACCGGCCACATCGCCCGCGGCAAAAAGATGCGGCAGTCCGGCGCTTTGATCCGGCCCGACGACGAGCCGGCCGCGCTCAGATCGCGGCAGGCCGGCGACGTTTTCAAGTTTGAGTCCGTCAAGCCCCGGTTCGCGTCCGAGCGCGTACAGGATCTCGTCGGCCTGCACCGCGTGCTCGCCGTGCGAATCCGAAAAGCGAACGCGCTTGAATCCATCGGCGGTGCGTTCGACGGCGATCAGTTTTGTGCCGAGATGAAAAATCAGTCCGCGATGCGCGAGCGCTCGTTGCACGACGGACGCGACATCGTGATCCATTTCACGGAGGAGGTGCTCGCCTCGATTGATGACCGTTACCTTTGCGCCCAGGGCCGAAAGGTGATGAGAGGCCTCGACGGCGATCGGCCCCGCGCCGAGGACGATGATGGATTTTGGGATTTCCGAAAGTTCGAGGGCGTCGTCGCTCGTGAGAAAACCAACTTCCGCAAGGCCGGGAAGATCCACTCGCGAAACGCGCGAACCGGTGGCGAGCAGGATCGTCTTCGCGCGGGCGTGGCCGAGCGGCATGCCGTCCTGCGAAT
This sequence comes from Verrucomicrobiota bacterium, assembly GCA_025353105.1. Classification (GTDB taxonomy): domain Bacteria; phylum Verrucomicrobiota; class Verrucomicrobiia; order Chthoniobacterales; family SZAS-18; genus SZAS-18. The sequence continues at coordinate 3,692 of JANXRG010000004.1, read as the reverse complement.
CGATCGAGACCGTGTGGTCGTCCTCAAAGCGAGCCATGCCGCGGAGATAATCAAACGCCCCGGCCTGCAGCTGGCCCTTTCGGTAGTCGGCGAACTCCGTCACCAGGCGACGCTTCCGGGCGAGAATTTCCGGGGCAACCACCTGAAGATTGTCCGCGCGCAGGCCGAACTCGGCCGCGCGTTGCAAAGCGACCATGCGATTGGCCGATTCAATGACCGTCTTGCTCGGCATGCAACCGCGAAGGATGCAAAGTCCGCCCACTTCCACGCCGCCCTCGATGACCAGCGTCGAGAGGCCGAGCGATCCCGCGGTCCGGGCCGCAGCAAAGCCGGCGCTCCCGCCTCCGACCACGACGAAATCATATTCGCCGGGCTTGGGGTGGGTGATGAGGCTCATGGGAAAAGAATAGGAGGGATCATCGCGCAGGCGCTCCGGGGAGGGGTGGGCCCGGTGGGAATCGAACCCACGACCAAGGGATTATGAGTCCCCTGCTCTAACCGTTGAGCTACAGGCCCGTATTGCGCTGGCGCAGCAAACAGGCGCAGGCGCAATTTGTAAAACCGTTTCGGGACCCAACGTCGACCCGACGCAGACCGGAGTTAGCGCACCCCGGACCAGCGCGTCGCGGCAGCGACGCGTTGGGTCTGCCGTCCGCGCATTCTCCATTGCCGTTCCGACCTGTCACTGGTGAAGGCCGGATCGAAAGAGCGACAGCTTGGTTAACCGTCCGCGCAAGAAGAGCATTGCCCGTCTCGTGACCGTGCGCTGAAATAACACCGGAAGATATGACTGACTCCTCGCCGCCACCTGAACGTCCCGCGGCGGGCGATGCGAACACCCCGCAGCCGGGCCGTCGATTCGCCGACTACGAGCTGCTGGAAGAAATCGGCCGCGGCGGGATGGGCGTCATTTATCGCGCGCGCCAGCGCGGAACCAATCGGATTGTGGCCGTGAAGATGATGCAACCCGCGCTCGCGGGCTCGGCGGATCTGCGCGCCTGCTTCCGCCGGGAAGCGGAGGCGGCCGCGAGCATGAATCATCCGGGAATCCTGCGCGTGTACGAGGTCGGCGAGACCGGCTCCCTTCCGTACTTCTCCATGCGATTCGCCGAGGGCGGCAGCCTCGCGGATGCGCTGCCGCGTTTGCGCGGTGACGTCATCGGGGCCGCCGCCGTCGTCGCGAAAATTGCGCGGGCGATTCACCACGCGCACGAACGCGGCCTGCTGCACCGCGATCTCAAACCGGCGAATGTGCTCCTCGACCGCGGCAACGAGCCCATGGTGACGGATTTCGGCCTGGCCCGCTGGGTGCAGGACCCCGGGGAGCTGACGCGTTCGCTCGTCGTGCTGGGCACGGCGGGATACGTCGCACCGGAACAGGCGGCGGGTCGCGGTGATCGGCTGACGCCGCGAGTCGATGTCTACAGTCTTGGGGTCATCCTGTTTGAGCTGTTAACCGGCAGTCGACCTTTTCCCGGTGAGAATGCGCTGACGGTACTCCGACGCGCGGCCGAGGAGTCGCCGCCGCGCCTGCGCGATCGAGATCCAACGCTGCCACGCGATTTGGAATGGATTTGCGAGCGCTGCATGCAGCCCGATCCCGCACAGCGCTATGCGTCGGCCCTCGGCGTGGCGAACGATCTCGAGCGCTGGCTCGTGGGCCTGCGCCCGACCGATCATCGGCTTTCCGCGCCGACGCGTGCGCGGCAATGGTTGCGTCGACGCCCGGGCGCGGTGCTGGCCGGTCTCGCCTGTCTGTTGGTGGCGGGAGGCATGGCGTTGGGCTACGCCGCGCCGCGCACGTCACGTCGCGAGGTCGACGGAACCTCGAATCTCGAGGCCGCGCATTTCTTTCGTCGCGGGATGGAGGTGAGCCTGCGGCAGCGCACGGCGGCAGGGTACGCGCAGGCGCTCGAGTTGTTCCGGCGCGCCGTCTCGCTCGAGCCGGGCTACGCCTTGGCGCACGCCGAGTTGTCGCGCGTGCACAGTCAGATGTTCTGGTCGTATATCGATCGCAGCGAGGCGGGGGCTCAGCTGGCGCGGCGCGAAGCGGAGACAGCGGTGCGCCTGCGGCCGGGGTTGGGGAGGGCCATGCTCGCCCTTGGTGAGTACTATTTTCGTTGTCGGCGGGAGGATCGGAAGGCCCTGCAAGCGCTCCGACGGGCGCGCAATCTCGACCCCGGCGACGTCGACATCCACGGCATGCTCGGCATCGTGGCAAAACGCCAGCACGAGTGGCAGGAGGCCATCGAGTCAGCGCAGAAGATTTGCGAACTGGAGCCGAATACCGCCGCCTGCCTCTACGATTTGGGGGTGACCTACGAGGTTGTGCGGCGTTACGCGGAAGCGGCGGAAGTTTTCGAACGTGCGTCTTACCTGGCGCAGGAAAAGCCGGCGTACGTGGCGAACCGCGGGTGGATTCTGTTTCGTTGGAAGGGCGATTTCTCCGGGCTGGCCGACTTCACGCGTCGCCTGCGGCCTGAGCAGATGGTCGATGAGGAAAACTTCGCCTCCGTGTTCGCCTACCGGTTCTTCTCGCGCGACTATGACGAGGCGCGGCGCCTGACGGAATCAATGCCCGAGGACTTTGCCGTGCACGACCGCAGCACGTTCTGGCCGAAAGCCATGCTGCTCGGAATTCTGGCCGCAGCGCAGGGTGACAGGGAGACCGCTCGAAAGCAGTATGAGACAGCCCGGGCGGTGCTCGGGACGCAATTGGCGCTGTACCCCGATGATGCACGTGCGAAGAGCTCGCTCGCGCGGGTCGACGCGGCGTGCGGTCGCGCGGAGGAAGCGGTGCCCGCCGCCCGGGCGGCGGCCGCGCTCGTCTCGATGGATCGCGAACCGGTCGATGGTCCGGATCGCGCGGTCGATCTCGCGGAGGTATTGCTGCGGGCCGGGCAACGGGACGAGGCGACGACGTTGATCCGGCATCTTCTGTCGGAGCCCGGCTACCTCACGATCCACGAGCTGAGGGCTGACAGCCGGTGGGATTTCGCGCGGAACGACGCGAGTTTCGTGGCGTTGCTCACGGCGGCGCCATAGCGGGCACGCTCCCCGCGATAATTCATTTCAGCCGGCTTTCCTCGAGATCGAGTTCGCGTTCGATCTTGTGCATGACCTCGTCTCCCATTTTTCCGTGTCCACGCAGGTCAATGATCGCGCGGCGCTCCGCCTGCAGCCCGGAAAGACGCAGACGTTGAATCCACGGAAAGACCGGGAGGCGGCTCGCCGGCGAAGCGTCGGTCGCCACCTCGGCGTCGAATTGGTCGCGGAGAAGCTCGTCGACTTTCTGTTGATACCGCGCGCGAAACGACGCGATCAGCGCATCGGGCGGCGACTCGCTGCCGTCGTGAATGGCGAGCGTTTCCAGGTTGCCGATTGCCGCCCGCGCCGCGTGGATCCTTGCTTCGCGTTCCTCGCGTTCCGCTTCGCCGTCGTCCTTCAGGTGGAAGGCGCGAATCATCGGGGGAAGCGTCAGGCCTTGCACCACGAGGGTCGCCAGGATGACGGCAAACGAGAGAAAGACGATCAGGTCGCGTTGCGGAAACGGCTGACCGCTGGCCGTCAGCGCCGGCAGAGCGATGGCGGCGGCCAAGGTCACGATGCCGCGCATGCCGGTCCATCCGATGACCACGAGAACCTTGGCCGACGGCGTCGGATCGGCTCTCCGAACCGACGGAATCAGCCGC
>JANXRG010000070.1 GCA_025353105.1 Verrucomicrobiota bacterium | reverse complement strand
CTCTGGACACCACACAGCACCTAAGACCATGGCGGACTGCCGGTCATGCTCAAGATGGCAGGACTCATCACAGTAGATATTGAATATTTCGCTCATGCGATCTCCTGGGTCGCAGAAATACCCACGCTGGCAAGCTCGATTGCACCGAACAGCAGCCGTGGGAGCAGCAGGTCCCGGGTGTGGCGGAGATTCTCAATCATGCGTTCGAGCTTCATCGTTTGTCGAGCTAGTGGAGCGGCAAAATTACCGAAGCGTTCACAGTCACTTGCAGACGGAACGATCATCCTCTTAGCAGCAAACTCCGGCCAATGGCCTTTGTAGTCATTAAAGGCAACGAGTCCGTTGGTTGCCCAATGAAGCCAATAGATATTTCGGTGGATAGATGGGCTTGGCAGAAATGGAAGAACATTTTGAATAGCGGAAAATGAAAAGTGAATGAGACGCTGGTAGCAGGTGTGATTTGCAAACACAATAACCGGCGAGGGTTCTGATGCTTCAAGTCCCGGTTCCTCGTCATGATATCCAATAATGCCAGACTTGCCTTGGTCGAGGACTGGGACCGTTCCAGTCGGAGCAACCGTTTTTTGGTCGTATTTCTTTCCCACGGGGATTCGCCTCACCAATTCATCAACTGTTTTCACCTCCCAGCCTTGGGGGATGGGGCCGAGTGGGGAGGGAACCATTTTGACTTTGTCGTGGCCGGGGAAGCGGAAGAGGACGAACCACTCGCGGTAGAGAGATCGAGCCATTTCCTCCAAAATCTTAATGCGCCGCTGGTTGTTCTCGATCAGCTCGTCGTAGGCTGACAGGATGCCTGCGATTTGGCGTTGGAATGGAAGTGGGGGCACACTGACCTTTACCTCCCCAATCCGTGATGGGGCGGTGTGGCGAATCTTCGTGCCGCTAGCAGAACCACGGATCTGCTGCCTAACTGGTTTTGAGTTGAAGAGGTAGTAGAGGAATCCCTTGTCTGCTTCAGACTGGTTGCGGACTTGAACAAGACCAAGTCGCTGGTTGTGGAGATAACGCCCACTGCGTAGAATGATGGCGCTACTACCAAGAAGTCCTTCCGCTTGCTCTGTCATCGCAACGATGAGGTCTCCTTCGTTCAGAACATAGTCAGAGGGAATAGGCCCGTTGTACCACTTCTCTTTGTCGCCTTTGTCCTTGAAACCACCTTCGTCGTAGAAGTTTCCAGGCGTGAGGACGATGTGTGAACCGGCATTGGCGAAGTATTCGCCCTGGAAGGCATAGCCATGCTTGATTTCTAACAGGTCACCAAGCTTACAGTTTCGCCATGCTGCAGCCGTCACGCTTCAAGAATCTCCGTTACATTGCGAGCAATCGTTTGTTCAAGCTCGCGGGCTTGAGCGTTGCGCGTTTCAAGTTCTCCATTCAAGGTTTCGAGCTGTTGCTTGAAATCCTCATCGCTCACATCCTCACCGGGAGCTACGCCGACATAGCGGCCTGGGTTCAAACTCCAGCCCTGCGCTTCGATCTCCTTGATGGTGGCGGCTTTGCATAGCCCCGGTACATCGATGAATTTCAATTTCTTGCCAAAGACTTCCTTTAGCTTGGCTTCTGCCTCTGCTCCGCCGAGGGTGAAGTCCGGCTCTTCACCCCGATAGAGGCGGACTACGTTGGCTAAGAAGCCAATCTGTCCTTCGGCCCAATCGCGGTGGGCTCGATCTATCTGCCGATAAACATGGCGGGCATCGAGAAAGAGAATTTTGTCGGCGCGAGGGGTCCGCTGCTTCCCCTTGTCCAGAAACCACAAGGTGCAGGGCAGCGTGACGGTGTAGAACATGTTCGGTCCGACGGCGACCACGGCATCGACGGCGCGGGCTTCAATGAGCTGCTTGCGGATCTCTTGCTCGGAAGAGCGGGCATCGGAAGCGGAATTGGCCATAACAAATCCGGCCCGACCAGTCCCGTTGAGCGTCGAGTAGAAGAGCTGAATCCAGAGATAGTTCGCGTTGTCGGTGCGCGGCAGGCCGAAGGGATACCGACGGCTTTTTCCCACCTCGGCTTCCAGCCGTTCTTTATCGACCGCATTTACGTTGAACGGTGGATTGGCGAGGACGAAATCGAAGCGACCGGTCGCGTCGTGAGGATCGTCGTAGTAACTGATGGCCTGTTTGATGTCGCCTTCCAAGCCGTGCACGGCGAGATTCATCCGGCAAAGATCGGTGGTCGCCCGCTCTTTCTCCTGACCGTAGATCGCCAGCTCCTTGGCCGGATTCTTTTTGTGTTCCGAAAGAAATCTGGCGGACTGCACGAACATGCCGCCCGAACCACACGCGGGATCGAGAATGCGGCCGTGATACGGCTCGATCACTTCCGCGAGGAGTCGAACGATGCTGCTGGGCGTGTAGAACTCGCCGCCACCCTGTCCTTCCGCCATGGCGAATTCGGCGAGGAAGTATTCATAGACCCGACCAAAGGTGTCGTAGCCGCCCGAGACGGGAATCTCAGATATTTTCTTGAGCAGGTCTTTGAGCAGCGTGCTGCTGAAGATGTTGTAGGTCTTGGGCAGCACACCGGCGAGCTGCGCATTGTGCTTCTCAATGTCGCGCATCGCGGCATTGACCTTCGCGCCAATGTTCTCCGCCTCCGGGCGATGAAGCAGGTAATCGAAGCGCGCTTCGGTCGGCAGGTAGAGGATGCCCTCGGCGTGGTACGCGGCCGGTTCATCCACGCGCGAGCCTCGCCGTAAGGACGCGTCTGCGCTCTCCAACTTCACGCGTTGCGCCGTGAAGCGGACTTCAGCGAAGCGCAGGAAGATGAGGCCGAGTACCGGCGCGGAGTATTCCTGGGACTTCAGTTCGGAGTTGGCTCGAAGCTGATCGGCCGCGGCCCACAGCCTCTTCTCCAGGGCCGCGTTATCCGCGTCCTTTTCCGACGGGGCAATCCACTTCATTGGCGGAAGGAGCGGTGAATTAGAATTATTTTGGGCATCGAGGAGAGGTTAGCGAGGGGCGCGCACATGGACAAACGACAGAAAACCTACGTCGGAGGGGCTCGGCGCGCGCTCATTTCGATTTCACCAGCTCGGCCTCGATCGCGGCACGCATGCGGTTTGGCACCGGCGTCTTCCGGCCGTCGTGCAATGTGACCGATACGACCACGGCCGAGCCCTCGGTCGCGATGCGGTCGTGCTGATGACTGTAAATGGCGTATTCCATCGTGAATCGATCGGTGCCCAGGTCCACGACCCGCGAGCCGACGATAATCTTATCGGGATAGGTGAGCGGAATCCGGAAACGGCACTGGGTGCTCGCGACGACGGTCCCGGTCTTGCGCGTGTCCGGATTGTCGTAGGCGTGCAGCGCGCTCAAATGCTCGACCCGGGCGGATTCAAAATAACTGAAGTACACCGCGTTGTTGACGTGCTGGAGGGCATCCAAGTCGCGCCAGGCCACGCGCAACTCCGTTAACGATTGGAAATTGGCGCGGAATTTCTGCAGGTTCTCCGATTCCATAGGCACCCATCATGCCTGAGGGCCGCGAGGGCTGTCCCGCATTTTCCGCCTGCGTCGGGAAAACCTTGTGCCATTCTACCCACCCATGCAGGAAAGCTACATCCAGGAACTTTTCGCCGCGCGCATTGGCGGCAATCGCTACGGCAAGGACACGGCGATCTACAAGTTTGAGAAGATCAAACGCGCCAAGCGCGCCGCACTCGCCGCGCATCCGGACACGGAGCTCTTCGACCTCGGCGTCGGCGAACCCGACGGCATGGCCGATGCCGGGATTGTCGAGACGCTGCACACCGAGGCCAAGAAATCCGAAAACCGCGGGTACTCCGACAACAGTGGTGCGCGCCTGAAGGCAGCCGCGGGCAGCTATCTGCGCGAGGTCTGCGGCGTGAAGATCAATCCTGATACGCAGGTCATTCATTCGATCGGATCGAAGGCGGCGCTTTCGATTCTGCCGGCGGCGCTGGTCAATCCAGGCGACATCGCGCTGATGACGGTGCCGGGCTACCCGGTGTTCGGTACGCACGCGAAATATTACGGCGGCGAGGTGTACAATCTCCCGCTGACGGCGCGGAACCGCTTCCTGCCCGACCTCGACGCGATTCCCGCGGATATCCTCGCGCGGGCAAAGTCGCTGGTGCTCAACTATCCGAACAACCCAACCGGCGCGAGCGCGACGCCGGAGTTCTTTGCCATAGTGGTGGATTTTGCGAAACGAAACGAGCTGGTGGTGCTGCACGATTTCGCGTACGCCGCGTTAATTTTTGAGGGCAGGCCGCTGAGTTTTCTGGCGACACCCGGAGCGATGGACGTGGGCGTGGAGCTGCATTCGGCGAGCAAGAATTTCAACATGACGGGCTGGCGCTGCGGCTTCGTGGCGGGCAACGAGTTACTGGTGAAAGCGTATGGCGACGTGAAGGACAACACGGATTCGGGACAGTTTCTTGGCATCCAGAACGCGACGGCCTACGCGTACGAGCATCCCGAAATCACCGGTCGCATCGCGCAAAAATATTCACGCCGCATGGATTTGATCGTGCCGATGTTGCGCCGGCTGGGCTTCGCGGCCGACAAGCCCCGCGGATCGTTCTTTCTCTACGTGCCGGCCCCCCGCGCCGCCACGCCGGCGGGTGGGGAATCCAGAACGGAATTCGCGAACGCGGAAGCGGTGGCGCAATGGCTCATTACGGAGCATTTGATTTCCTCCGTGCCGTGGGATGATGCCGGAGCATTCCTCCGCTTCAGCGTCACGTTCGCCGCGACGGACGAGGCGGACGAACAGCGCGTGGTCGCCGAGATGGAACGCCGACTCGCGCGCTACCGCTATGAGTTTTGAGATCATGAGAAAATTACTTTCCCGCGGCGTCACCATTCTCGTTGGAGCGGTGGCCCTGTTTCAAATTGGTTGCGCGTCGTCTGGCGGTGGCGGGGCTGATCCGCGCAAGCCGCAGGGCTTCAACACGGTGGTGGTCGATCCGGGTCACGGGGGCAGGGATTCCGGCGGGCGCGCGAACAAACTCGTGGAAAAGCAGCTCACGCTTGAGACGGCGCTGAAGCTGGGTGAGGACCTCCGGGGCTCCGGCCTTCGCGTCGTGATGACGCGGACGGACGACCGCTTCTATCTGCTGGATGAGCGCGTCGCGCTCGCGAACCGCAACCGCGCCAACAACGCGATCCTCGTGAGCGTTCACTACAACGCGTCCGGCCGCGGGGCGAGCGGCGTCGTCACGTTTTTCTGGCGGACCGACAGCCATGGCCTCGCGGTGCGCGTGCAACGAGCGCTCGCGCAGGAGACCGGGCTCAAGGACATCGGGGTGGTGCGTCGCCGGTTGCGCGTGACGAGGAATCCGGATGTGCCGTGTCTGCTCGTCGAGTGCGGGTACATGACAAACAAATCGGACGCCGCGAAAATTTCCCAGCCGGCATTTCGCGGGCGGGTGGCCGCGGGCATCGCCCGGGGTATTCTCGATCAACTCGCTCAAGGCGACGGCAGCATTCCGCGCGTGCCGGAGCTGAACGAGCCGCTCTCGCAAGCGACCGACGCGCGAGAATATTGATCCGATCCCATCGGCTCACGCGCCCGGAGGCTTGTGGGCCTACTCCGGGCGGAAATACTGGCGCGCCTCGGCCTGATCGAGCACGCGGAGCGCCATGTCCCAAAGGATCGCGGATCCTTCCTGCATGTGCCGGCAGCGCTGGATGACTTGCTGCTTCGTGATTCCGTGCACGACCCAACTCCCGCCGTCGGCGTGGTAGTTGTGCAGAATCGGAATCAGCCGATCGAGCGCGTGCGCAAACTTTGCCTCCGCCGTCGTCCGGGCATCGAATTCCCGCCAGAGCTCGCGGAATTCGCCCGACTGGCCCTCGGGTAAGAGACCAAAGACGCGCTCCGCCGCGGCGTGCTCGAGTGCGGCGGCCGCGGCGCGGGCCGCGGGGTCGTGAATGAAGGCGTCGCCGGCGTCGATCTCGACCACGTCGTGGATGAGCAACATCCGCACGACGCGTGGGATCTCGATTTTTTCGCGGGCGTGTTCCGCCAGGACGAGCGCCATCGTCGCGAGCTGCCAGCTGTGCTCGGCGGAGTTTTCGCGCCGCTGCTGATTGGGCAGGAAAGTCTGGCGCAGGACGGTCTTCAGCTTGTCCAGCTCGAGGATGAATTCGATCTGCTGTTCGAGTCGCGCCATGCTGGTGGTAGGGGAATCCGGCATCACGGGCCCACTGTCGCACAAAATCTCGCGACGCCCGTGTGACCCGCGATTTTACTCTGGCGGCGGGGCTGGATGGCCATTTCGGCACCTGATTTTGCCTTGTTCGGCGCCCCGGCCGCATCATATTCAAGGCGCTACCCGTCCGATTCGGACTCCCTGCAACGCACTCAAAAACCACTCCCATGGGCATTCTCAACTTCATCAAGGGCCAGGCCCTCGAAGTCATCGACTTCCTCGACGACTCGCGCGACACGCTTTCACACCGCTTCCCGGACAACGACCAGGAAATCAAGAATGGCGCCCAGCTCATCGTGCGCGAGTCGCAGATGGCGCAGTTCGTTTACCTCGGCGAGTTCGGCGACGCCTTCGGTCCCGGCAAGCATACGCTAACGACGGACAACATCCCGATTCTCACCAAGCTGAAGAGCTGGAAGTACGCGTTCAATTCGCCGTTCAAGGCGGACATCTATTTCGTGACCACGCGCGTGTTCACCGGGAATAAATGGGGTACCGCCAATCCGGTGATGATGCGGGACGCGGACCTCGGCATCGTCCGCGCGCGCGCGTACGGCACGTACGATTTTCGGATCACGGACGCGCCCAAATTCCTCAAGGAGGTCGCGGGCACGGATGAGCATTTCCGGCTGGAGGAATTCAGCGACGTGATGCGTTCGCGCATGGTCAGCGTCTTCAGCGAGGCGCTCGCGAAGGCCAAGGTGCCGGTGCTCGACGTGGCGATGCGCTACTCGGAACTCGGCGAGGCGCTCATGCCGGTGATCAATCCTGCGTTCACGGAGAAGTACGGATTGCAGATGACGTCGTTCGTGATCGAAAACGTGTCCGTTCCGCCCGAAGTGGAGCAGGCCATGGACAAGCGCGCGAGCATGGGGGCGGTCGGCAACCTTAACGACTACGTGAAATTCCAGTTGGCCCAAGGCCTCGAAAAGGGCGGGACCGGCGTCGCTGGTATCGGTGCGGAGATGGCGGTTGGCATGCAGGTCGCGCGCACCATGATGGACCAAGGTGCCGTCACTCCATCCGCGCCCGCAACGGCGGCACCGGCGGCACCGGCGGCCACGGCACCAGCCGCGCCCGGCGGGATGCCCGACTTGCTCACGCCCGCACAGGCGGCGGAAACGCTCGGCGTCACCGAGGCCGACGTCATGTCGAGCCTCGAGGCAGGCGATCTCAAGGGCAAGAAGATCGGCGCTTCGTGGCGCGTGACGCGCAAGGCGCTCGAGGATTTCCTCCACAGCTGAGCCGGCAGCCAATCCGGAATTCATCGCCATCTGGCCGGGCCCGCGGCGCCGGACAGGCGCCCCACCGATTCGTTTCCATATGACCGATCCGACCGTCCCGGAGCAGCCGCTCTTTACGGCGCGCGGCAAGTTTTCGTGTCCCGTGTGCGGTGGCGAGGCGCAATGGAATCCCGCCAAGCAGGCGCTTGTCTGCACGTATTGCGGCACGGAGTCGCCGGCGAAGATCGACCCGAACACCGGCGACATCCACGAGCACGATCTCGCGACGGCACTGCGCAACATTCCCGACGCCGAGCGCGGCTGGCAGCGGGCCACGCGTTCGGTGCAATGCCAGAGCTGCAAGGCGATTTCGGTCTTTCCGCCCGAGCGGGTGTCGCAACGCTGCGATTTCTGCGGGTCGAGTGCGCTGGTGCCCTACGAGCAGGCGAAGCCGCCGATCAGTCCCGAGAGCCTGCTGCCGTTCAAGTTCAGCGAGAGCAATGCCCGCGACGCGGTGCGTAAATGGTACGGTGGCGTTTGGTTCGCGCCCAACCGGCTGAAAACCGCCGCCCTCACCGACACCGTGAAGGGTTTGTACCTGCCGTATTGGACCTTTGATTCCCGCGTGCATTGCGGCTGGACCGCCGAGGCCGGCTATTATTACTACGAAACGGAGGGTTACACCGACAGCGACGGCAAATCTCAGACGCGTGAAGTGCGCCAGGTCCGTTGGGAATATGCGTCGGGCGAAATCGATCACTTCTTCGACGATGAATTGATCCCGGCGTCAAAGGGAGTGCTGCCGCACCTGCTCCGGGCCGTGGAGCCGTTTCCCACCACGACCGACCTCGTGAAATACGATCCCGGATTTCTTTCCGGCTGGGTGGTCGAGCAATATCAGATTGATTTGATCGCCGCGGCCCAGAAGGCGCGCACGCAGATGACCGGCAAACTCGAGGCGCTTTGTGCCGGTCAGGTTCCCGGCGACACTCAGCGAAATCTGCAAATCTCGCCGCAGTTCTCGGCCGACACCTTCAAGCACATTTTGCTCCCGATCTGGCTTCTATCCTACACGTACGGCGGCCGGGCCTGGCAGGTGGTGATCAACGGCTACAACGGCAAGCTCGCGGGCGAATACCCGAAGAGCTGGGTCAAGATCACGCTGCTGATCCTCGCGATCCTGATCGTGATTCTTTTGGTCGTCTCCGTGGGCGGAAAGCATCGGTGACGTCGCTTCGCTCCGAATGACGAAGGACGAAACCAGAATGACGAACGAATGACGAACGACGCGACGCAAGCGGCGTCGATCGTTGTAGCTGGCCTCGCTGAGGCCGGCTACAAGAGTTCAGGCCTCTGCTTTGCCTCATTCGGACCTCGGCATTCACACTTCGGAATTCAAAGCGCGCGCCACGCGCTTTCATTCCATCGCGTCGAGCAAACGGACAAACGGACGGCGCGACTTGTGCGTCTCGCGCAACTCCGCCCGGTACGCCTCGAACGCGCCCGGGCGCCCCTGCCGCTCCATCAGCCGGCGGATGCGTGAGATGTATTCGGCCGCCTGACGGTAGGACGTGCCGGATCCACCCGCGATGAATCCCTCCGCCGCGCGGCGGTAGATGGCGACGGCGTCGCCGGGATTTCGCCGCTCGCGTTGCTCGGCGAGCTTCAGCCACAGGTGCGACGGTGACCCGTGGGCCTGCGCGGCGTCCCAGGCTTCCTCCGTGCGTCCGTCGCTCAGCAACACCTCGATGAGCACACCTTCCTGCTCGATTTCTCGGGGCGGTTGTTCGCGCAGATGCGCGATTGCGCGCTCGGTCCAGGCGGGTGTCTCCTCGCCGGCGCGCTTCGCGTGGACCAGCAGCTGGTGATACGATTCGAGCGATCGCCGATCGGCGAAGCGGTCCCACGCCAGACGCCGCGCATCGGCGGGCCGACCGGCCTCGAAGTAAAGGTGCGGCAGAAGCTCGCGCAGATCGTCGGCTTGCGCGTGCCGATCCTTGAACGCTTCCCAGCCGCGTTCGCACCACGAGATGGCCTCGAGCAGGCGACCGCGCTGGCGGTACAACTCCGCAATGCCTAGAAAATCGTGCGGCGTGGAAAGATCGCGCGACTTCACCGCGACCAGCGCAGGCAGGTTTTTCGACGCGGCGGCGAGCCGTTCCATCATGGTGGTCAGGTGGACGCGCCGCTCGTCGATCGAAGCGGGCCGTTCGCCCGCGGGAATGGGTGGCACCTTGGACCATTCCTCCTCGAGTGCCCCGGCGTAGGTCCGCAAGCCGGCCTCGCCGAGCACGGTGGCATACGTCGTGGCCGCGTCGCGAAACGTTCCCAGCGCGCTGTCCATCTCGACCTTCAACAGCCGGCGTGCGAGCGAGACGGGATCCGGCCGTGCCAAACGGCACGCCCGCAAATGCCAATCGTGCAGCTGCTGCCAGATCTCTGCCAGCGCCGGATCGGAGAAATCCACGAGGTCGGGAACCTGGTCCATCTCGGCGAGCGCGAACTCGCACAACTCGCAGCCGAGCGCGGCCGCGCCGTTGTTGATGGCGTCCGGGAGCGGACGCAACACCTCCTCGATGCCCTGGGCGTAGTCCGGCAAGGCCTCGTAATCGATGTACTCCTTTGTCGCGATCGCTTCCCGAATCAGTTTCTTCCACGAGGCGGGCTCCGGCCGCGCGCCGGCTTCGAGGAGCGAGTTCTCGAGCGTCAGCCGGCGACGCAGAATTGAATCGTAGTCGGTGGCCTCGATCATCAATTCCACGAGTCGCTCCCGCGGCAGCTTCTTGAGGTACTCCTGCAATGGATCCGGCTTGCCGCCGCGTTCGTCGCCCGTCAACCACGCCAGACCCACCGCGACGCAGTGGCGGCAGAATTTTCCCTCGCGCCCATCCGGGCAGTCACACGAGTACTCGACCCCGCCGCCCGGCTGGCCCCAGAGTCGGACCTTGTAGGGACGACGTCCGTTGACGCGAGCGGTGACGATTTTGCCCTCAATTTTCAGCCCGCGGACGCGGCCCTCGCGAAAATATTCCTCCCCGCGCTGAAACGACTTGTCTCCCGCCCACTGGCGCAGGGCGGCGCGGTCGAATGGTTCGGGGGGGATGGGCATGTGTCGGATTGCGGGAACCCTGAGCATAGCGCCACCCGCGGTGAGTTCAATGCGGGCATCGATGGTTCCGATGTGCGGCGCTGGATTTTCGATGGTGGCCCGTGGGTTGGGGCGGGACAGGATGGAATGATGATCCTGCGAAACAGCGCGGCCCTGCTTGTCTGGCTGGGCCTTTGCGCTTCCGGCGTCCGCGCCGCGACGGCCGAAAATGGAATCCGGTTCTACGTCGACAGCCACGGCTGGCACACGGGTGTCATTCTGCCGGTCGCGAGAATTCCGCGGGATCTGGACTGGCCGATCGCGCGCGATTTTCGTGGCTACGATTTCATCGAGGTGGGTTGGGGTCACAAGGCATTCTACATGGCGAGGCGCTTCGACGTGGGTCTGGCCTTCAGCGCGTTGTTCGGGGTTTCACCCAGTGTCCTACACGTCTGCGGCGTGAGCGGATCGCCGGCGGAATACTTCGTGGAAAGCACGGTTTACGAGGTTCGGGCGACGCCCGTCCAATTCCGCCGCTTGTGTGCGTCGATCGCCGCCGCGACGAGGCGGGATGCGTCGGGCGGTGCCATTTACCTCGGGCGCGGTCTCTATGGAGCAAGCCGCTTTTACGACGCGAACGGGCGCTATTATTTTCCCAACACGTGCAATTACTGGACGGCCGAGAGACTGCGGTTGGCGGGTTACGACGTCTCGCCGCTGGTGGGCCTCAGCGCGGGTGGGGTGGCGATGCAGGTCCGGCGCCTCCAGCGCGAGCAGGAAATCCGGAAGCCCGCGCGTGATTCGGCCGTTGCGGCGAGTCCGTAAATTGACCCCGCATTTGTTGACGCGTGGGGTGCGCTCTCGATAGTGCGGACTCCGATGACCGCAGCGCCGTACACCCGAAATTTCTGCATCATCGCGCACATCGATCACGGCAAGACGACGCTGTCGGATCGGTTGCTGGAATGGACTTCCACGATCCAGCGCCGCGAGGCGCAGGAGCAGCATCTTGACTCAATGGATCTCGAGCGGGAGCGCGGCATCACGATTAAGGCGCATCCCGTCGCCATGCTCTACACGGCGAAGGACGGCCACGAATACAAACTCAATTTGCTCGACACGCCCGGGCACGTCGATTTCGCCTACGAGGTCTCCCGCTCGCTCGCGGCGTGCGAGGGAGCGCTGCTGATCGTGGACGCGGCGCAGGGGGTGGAGGCGCAGACGGTCGCAAACGTGCACCTCGCGATGAAGCAGGGTCTGACGATTATCCCGATCATCAACAAAATCGATTTGCCGAACGCGGACATCCCGACGGTCAACCGCCAGCTCGAGGACATTCTCGCCATCCCGCACGAGGAGGCGATTCATGCCAGCGCGAAGGTCGGGCTCGGCATCGACGACATTCTCGAAGCAGTGGTGCACCGCATCCCTCCGCCCAAGGCGGTGCCGCAACCCGAGATCGTTCGCGGCCTCGTCTTCGACAGCGTGTTCGACATTTACCGTGGCGTCATCACGTACGTCCGCGTTTTCTCCGGCCAGATCAAGGCGGGAATGCCGATGCGCATGCTGAGCACGGGCAACACGTACGAGGTGAAAGAGGTCGGCGTGTTCAAACCAAAGATGGAGTCACGCGACGTGCTGGTGTCGGGCGACGTGGGTTACCTTATCGCAAACATCAAGACGACGTCCGAGGTCAAGATTGGTGACACGCTCACGGACTCGCGCTTCCCCGCGAAGGTGCCGCTGCCGGGTTTTCAGGAGATTCATCCGATGGTGTACTCGGGTATCTATCCGATCAACACGGCGGACTTCGAACATCTCAAGTCCGCGCTTTCGAAGCTGCAGTTAAACGACGCGGCGTTCGTCTACCAGCCGGAGAGCAGCGTCGCGCTCGGTTTCGGTTTTCGCTGTGGTTTTCTTGGCCTGCTGCACATGGAAATCGTGCAGGAGCGGCTCCGACGGGAGTTCGACATGGACATCATCGCCACGTACCCGTCCGTCATCTACGAGGTGGCGAAACGGAACGGCGAGGTGGTCTATGTCGACAACCCGGCGTACCTGCCCGACCCGAGCTCCATCGAGGAGATTCGCGAGCCGGTGGTGAAGGCCTTTCTGCTCGTGCCGAACGAAAACATCGGCGACATGATGCAGCTCGTCATGGACAAGCGCGGGTCGATTGACCACACGGAGACGCTCGACACGCGCCGCGTGATGTTATCATCCACGCTGCCGCTCAACGAAATCCTCGTGGACTTCAACGACAAGATGAAGTCGATCACGCGTGGTTACGGCAGCATGGACTACGAGCATTCCGGCTATCGCGCGTCCGACCTGGTCAAACTTGACATGCTCGTGAACAACGAGCCGGTCGACGCGTTTTCCAGCATCGTGCATCGCGACAAAGCCGATTCGCGCGCGCGCCTGCTGGCGGCAAAGTTGAAGGAAGTCATCCCGCCGCAGCTCTACCAGGTGTCGATCCAGGGCGCAATCGGCGGAAAGATCGTCGCCCGCGAGAATGTCAGCGCGTTGCGCAAGAACGTGATCGCGAAGTGCTACGGCGGCGACATCACGCGCAAGCGCAAATTGCTCGAGAAGCAGAAAGAGGGCAAAAAGCGTATGAAGTCGATTGGCAGGGTCAACATTCCGCAGGAAGCGTTCATTGAGGTGCTAAAGGCGGGATGATGGCGCTGCGCGCCTGTTATTTGTCAGTAGTTATTGGTTATTCGTACGTTCAATTACCACCAGACGCGCAGCCTAGAAGTCACCCAATAACCAATAACCAATAACCAGTAACTATTAACTTCCATGTTCTTCGCCCCCCGCTATCTCAAGCACGCCAAGGCGCTCGCCAAGGATGCGGCGTCGCATCTACACCGGCGGCGCGATATTCTCCCGGCGGAGACGAGTGCGGATCTCGAGGCGGGGATCGAAAAATTGAGGGAAGCGATGGCGGCGAAGGACCAAGCCGCCGTGGAAGCAGCCGCGGAAGCGCTCGACAAGAAATTCGAGCACGTGCTCCCGCCGCATAACTCGTGGCGCGACTGGACGGAGACGATTGTTGCGTCCATCGCGGTCGTCGTCGCGTTCCGGGCTTATTTCCTGCAGCCATTCCAGATTCCGACGGGCTCGATGCAGCCGACCTTGAACGGACTGATCGTGCACAACCTTTCAGCGCCGGAGCCGATGCCGGGTCCGTTGCGCCGGTGGACCGAGGAACTGCTGGGACGCTCGTACGTGGATTTGGTTTCACCCGGCGAGGACAAGGTGGCGGGGCTCCGGCCCCGGAAGCTTTTCGGCATTTTTGAATTCACGACGATTGTTTGGGACAGTGGCCGCACCGACTCGGTGGGCATTCCGATCAAGCAGCTGATGAGTTCCGTGGACGGATTTGGGGTCGCGTCCGGCAAATCCTACCGGGCGGGACAGGTCGTGGCCCGCGGCTACGTGCAGAAGGGCGACTACGTTTTTGTCGACAAGATGACCTACCATTTTCGCCTGCCACGCCGGGGTGACGTGTTTGTCTTTCGCACGGAAGGCATTGCCGGGATCGGCGTGGGCCAGAGCGAGGCGGGTCAGCCGGTGAAGGGTGATTATTACATCAAGCGTCTGGCGGGGGTCCCGGGGACCGAACTGCGGATTGAGGCCCCGCGGTTGTTCCTGGACGGGGCCGTCGCGCAGGGCTTGGGCTTTGAGCAAGTGATGCGGGCCGAGGACGGTTATCGTGGCTATGGCAACCTCCGCGAAGCGCGTTATCTCCGTACATCCAGCCAGACCTTCAAAGTCCCTCCCGGAAATTACTTCGCGTTGGGGGACAACAGTTACAGCAGCTCGGACAGCCGGTTCTGGGGGACCGTGCCGGAGGATAACGTGGT
The DNA here is from genome assembly GCA_025353105.1 of Verrucomicrobiota bacterium. GTDB lineage: Bacteria > Verrucomicrobiota > Verrucomicrobiia > Chthoniobacterales > SZAS-18 > SZAS-18. The sequence continues at coordinate 5,278 of JANXRG010000070.1, read as the reverse complement.
CGGGCGCGGCTATTTCGTTTATTGGCCGCCGCTCAACGGACACATCGGCTGGATTCGCTGATGGAGACGAGTCAACGGGCCGCGCGTACTTGTGCTTTGCGGAAAATCGCCGCCATGATGAACCGATGCGACCGGCCGGGTCGCGCTGCCCGATGAGCGTTGAGTCCGAAACCTTTGCGACCGCCGCGGAGGATCATTCCAGCCGTTCCAATCTCGCGCTGGCATTTCTCGTTCTGCCGAAGGAAAAGCGCCGGGACATGAATGTGTTCTACACGTTTTGCCGGGTCGTGGATGACATCGCCGATTCCGAATCGTTGCCGCCGCGGACGAAGCAGGAATATCTCGACGCCTGGAAGCAAAACGTGACCACGCCCGCCAGCGCGCCGCAGCCGCATCGGCTCGCGCTGCAGGTGCGCGAGCTGATGGAAAAGTACCGGCTCACGCCCGGGCATTTCCTGGAAATCATCGCGGGTGTCGAAATGGATCTCGCACCCGTGCGTTACGAAACCTGGGAACAACTGCGGCTTTATTGCCACCGCGTGGCCAGCGCGGTCGGCCTCGTCAGCATCGAGATCTTCGGTTACCAACACGCCGACTGCCGCCGTTACGCGGTCGATCTGGGCCTTGCGTTGCAGATCACGAACATTATCCGCGACGTGGGCAAGGACCACGCGAATGGTGGACGCATCTATCTGCCCCGCGACGAAATGGACCGCCTCGGCGTCACGGAGGACCAGATCGCGCAGCGCCGCGAGGATGCAGCGTTTCGTGCGTTGATCCACTTCGAGGCGGCGCGCGCCGAGTCTTTCTATCAATCTGCGGTGGCCGCGCTGCCCGCCTTGGACCGGCGCTCCATGATTGCCGCCGAGGTCATGCGGGAGGTTTATCACCGGCTGCTCGTGCGCATGCGGGACGACGGTTTTCACGTCCTGACAAAGTCGTACCGGTTGGGGCGGATGAGGAAGCTGTGGACCGTGGCGGTCGCCGCCCTGCGCATCCATTTCGGATGAAGCGCCCGGGGATGCGAAAAAAGGCATCCAATCCGTTGGCTAATTTCGTATGACCGTTAGCGAATCTGGTAAATAAAATGCTCCGGTATTCGTCAAACCCTGCTAAACCCAATCTTGATGAAAAAACTCCTTCCGACGCTGACCGCCGCTGCCTTGGCAATCTCGACCTTTTCCCTCAGCTCCTGTGAAACCCCCGTGGGCGCGGGCCTGGCGTACGGCGCCGGCACGGGCGCCATCATCGGCGGCCTCACGGGTAGCGGACAAAACGCTGCGATCGGCGCCGCGGCGGGCGCGGTCGCGGGCGGCCTCATTGGCGCGATGGTCGCTGAGAATCAAAACAGCTATTACAACACTGGTTATAGCGAGCCCTGGGGCAGCTACCCGGTTGCGACGTCGACCGGTCGGAGGGGCTTCGTCATCAGTCCCTATTCCCCGTATTACGAGATTGATGTGCGCGGCGTTCCGCACGGCGCCCTGGTACGCGACCCGAGCTGCAACCGCCTCTTCATTCGTCCGTAATTTAAGCTGAAGTTTCATTTTCTGGGGCCCCGACGGAGACGCCGCGGGCCACTTTTTCGATTCGGCGCCTGGCGCCGCAACCGGCTTGAACGGAACCGCGAATGCCGTAAACTAACGGCTATGCCTGTTTCCCTTCCGCACTCTCGCGGTCAGGCGTCACCCTCGAAGCCGCGCGTGCGCCCACTGAAAGGCACGACGATTGTGACGCGCCGCGTGCATTTCAATGCGGCTCACCGCCTGCACAATCCGGAATTCAGCGACTCATGGAACGAGGGCACCTATGGGCCCTGTAACAATCCCAACTGGCACGGGCACAATTACGAACTCGAGGTCTCCGTCATCGGCGAGCCGGACCCGCGCACTGGCTATGTCTGCAATCTCTCGGACCTCAAGCAGATTCTGGGCGAAGCGATCTTAACGCCGTGTGATCACCGGAACCTCAACGTCGAGGTCGGTTTTCTCGAGGGGGTAATTCCCACCACGGAAAATCTCGTGATCGCCTTTTGGAACCAGATCGCACCCAAGTTGAAGTCGGGCCGATTGCATCGCGTCCGCTTGTACGAATCGGAACGCAACTTTGCCGAATACTACGGACCGAAGTTTCGCGGTGATGCGTTGCCGGATTGATCGACGCATCCCATGGCCCGCCGCCCGCCGCATATCCTCGTGACCGGTGCGTCACAGGGACTCGGCGCGTGCATTGCTCAGGTCTTCGCGCGTGAAACCCAGGGGCGGCTGTCGCTGGTTGCGCGCCAGGCCGGCAAATTGCGCGGCGTCGCGAAGAAATGTCGCGCGGCCGGTGCGTCGGACGTGGAGACATTCCGTTGTGACGTCGCGGATGCCGCCGCGGTTCGCGAGATGGCGCGGCGGGTTCGCGAGCGCTTTGGCGACGTCGACGTCCTGATCAACAACGCGGGCACATTTCGCCCCGATCCGCTGACCTCGATGAGCGTGGCGGATTTCGACACGGTCATCGCGGCGAATCTCCGCAGCGGATTTTTAGTCACGCGCGAGTTCACGAAAGCGATGGCGGCGCGGCGGCGCGGAGACATTTTTTTCATGGCATCGATCGCCGGCCTCCGGGGGTTTCCGCGCGGCGGCGCGTACGTCGCGGCCAAGCACGGCGTGCGGGGGCTCGCGCGGGCATTCCGCGAGGAATTGAAGTCACGCGGCGTCCGCGTCATCACCGTTTTGCCCGGGGCCGCGTGGTCGCCCTCGTGGGAGGGCAGTGGGGTTCCGCCCGAGCGCATGATGCCAGGCGCGGACGTGGCGCAGGCATTTTACGACGCCTACCGGATGAACCGCCGGACGGTGGTCGAGGAAATTATCCTGCGACCACAATTGGGCGACGTCGAATAGCGCCGGTGCTATTTCACCAAGCCGTTTCGCCTGGCCCAGTCGTCGAAGCTTTGTTCGAGATGCTCGAACGAATCGATGACGAACAGGATCGGCTGCATGTGCCAGATGTCGTAGGGCTGCTGCGCCACCTTGTCGGGAATGAACGGCCGCTTTTCGACCGCATCCGTCAGGCTGTTCTTTGCCTCGGCAAAGGACGAGGCGATGCCGTTGCCGTAGATGAGGTCCTTGCCGTTCTGGTGGACGAGTCCGAATTCCACGGTGAACCAGTAAATGCGCACGAGCCCGACGCGCACGTCACCCTCGGCTTTGGCGGCGGCCTGGCCGATGCGCTGGTAAAAGTTTGCGAACGCCGGCAGGGTGATCATCGGGCAGTGGCCGAAGATGTCGTGGAACAAATCCGGCGCGGGCGTGTAATCCAGCTCCGTACGCGGGCGGATGTAATCCGTGCTCGGAAACACGCGGCGCGCGAGCAGCTCGAAAAAATCCTTCTCGTGCAGCAAACCGGGGGAACGCGCGAGTGTCCACCCCGTGGCCTTGTCGAGTTCGCGGCTGACGTCCCGGAGGGCAGGAATGCGATCGTCCGGGAACTTGAGTTGCGCCATGCCATCGAGGAACTCCTGGCACGCGTGCGTCGGCAGCAGCGCGCGCTGCCGGGCGTACATGATGCGCCAGGTTTCGTGTTCTTCGGCGGTGTAGGTTGGGTATGCGATCGCGTCGCCTTCCTCGATCGGTGCATCGAGCGTGATCGGGATGCAACGCGGGTCGTCGCTGGTCTGGAGTTTGGGGTCGAGGACAGGGGGCTTTTCGTTCATGCGGACAAGCGGGGTGGCGTGGGAAATGAAGCCGCCCACAGGGAGGGGAGGAGCGGCGCTGCTACGGGAAATGAAGGCCACTTCGGCGTCGCTGGCGAGGGGAAAATCGGGCCGGGCAAGTCCGACTCAAGACCCGCCGCCCCCAGCCACCTTGAGATCCCGCCGTCGCTTGAGTGAGACCGTAACCGCAAGCCGCAGCGCCTCAATCATTCGCTCGAGCGACAAGCTGGGTTTGCCCCCTTGTCCCGGGTCTGCTCGGGCAGGAAAGGAAGATGAACGAATCCTCCCCGCGCCCGCGTTCCGCGGCGCGCGCGAGCGAGCGTGTGCATCAAGCCGTAAAAGACATGATTACAGACAAACGTCCCGGCCGTCTGCGAAATCTCCGCCGGAATGCCGTGCTCGCCGATCGCGGCGACGATCGCCTTGATCGGCAACGTGGACCAATACGCGGCGGGCCCGCCCCGGACGATGGGTGCATCGACCAGCTTCCGGCCGGCGTTGTCGGCGATGCGCGCGTCGTCGACATTGATGGCAATCCGCTCCGCCGTGACGCCCGCACGACCGCCCGCCTGGAGGACGCAGACGATCAGGTCGGGCTGCAGACCGCGCATCTCCGCCCGCAGCACGCGGAGGGAATCGTCGAAGAGACACGGCCGGCGCAGCGCGTGCACGAGACCGCCCGCGATGCGGGCGCGATCGAGCGCGGAAACCGCCTCCCAGGAGGGATTAATCGATTCGCCGCCGAAGGGTTCGAAGCCGGTGAGGAGGACGGTGCGAGGCATGGTCAAAAGCGAAACACGAGCAGCCACATCATGATGACATTGAAGAGAAAAACGACCCCCGCGAACGGAAGCTGCGCCTTGATGACGGCGTGGTGGTCGTCGAGCTCGAGCAGCATGGCGGGTACGAGATTGAAGTTGGCGGCCATGGGCGTGCAGAGGGTGCCGCAATAACCGGCGAGCATTCCGAGCGCCGCCATGATGGCCGGATTGCCGCCGTGGAGCTGCACGATGAGCGGCAGGCCGATGCCGCCGGTGATGACCGCGAACGCGGCGAAGGCGTTACCCATGATGATCGTAAAGATCGCCATACCCGCACAATAGGCGGCCACCGCGACAAAAGGAATCTGAGTCGGCAGCGCGTTACCGACAATCCTGGCGACGACCTCCCCGACGCCGGCCTTGGCAAAAATGCCCCCGAGTGCGGCAAGCATCTGCGGGAGAACCAGCGGCCAGCCAATCGTCTGCAAGAGGCGGCTGCCCTCCTTCACCGCGGCGTGGGCGGGGGCGCGCGTGACGAACATCGCGGCGGCCAGCGCGACCAGGCCCGCGGTGCCGAGCGCCACGAGGGTAGCGTCGCCCGCCGAGGCCAGCCGGAAATTTCCAACCTCGAAGTAGCGGAAGAGGATGGAACCGAGCACGACAACCAGCGGAATCAGCAGCGCCGGCGGCGAGAGTTCCGTCCAACACCCCGGATCAACGTCGTCGCGGCGGACCATCCAGCGCAGGTATAGATGCAGCCGCTTGCATGCACTGCCCTTCTCGGGAGCGGAGAGCAGGCTGTTCGGCGGCCCGGCGC
>JANXRG010000065.1 GCA_025353105.1 Verrucomicrobiota bacterium | reverse complement strand
CGGACCAAAGGTGAAATCCGTCCGCCGCATTGATCAGCTGCGCCGTGATGCGCAGGCGATCGCCAGCCTTCCTGACGCTTCCCTCGACGACGTACGCGACGCCGAGTTGCTTCGCGATTTCGGAAATCGGCACCTGCTTGCCCTTGAAGAAGAACGCCGACGTTCGCGCCGACACCTTGAGGCCGGGAATTTTTGCGAGGACGTTCAGCAACTCCTCGCTGATGCCGTCGCTGAAATATTCGTTTTGCTTGTCGTCGCTCAGATTCGCGAATGCGAGCACCGCGACGCTCTTCTCCGGCGCGGCGTGTTCGGGGGCCGGCAGGGGCGCGGCCGCGGACGGCGGCGCGGGAGCCGCGTCGGTCGCGGGAACCGTTGGCGTGCCGGATTTTCGCCACGGCTGCCAGAACGCGACTACCAGAACCGCCAGCAGAAGCGTACCCACCGCGAGCCACGCCGACGGCGCGGAAGCCCGGCGCGGAGGCGCGGGTGCGTGAGCCGCTCCCTGCTCCCATGGCATCACCACCCGAAAGACCGTGACCGGAAGATCAATATGCTTCAACTCCGTGTGGCGAAGCACCGCCAGCGGAAGCGACAATTTGTTTCGAACCGGCCGGGCCACGTCCTCGGACACGCAGATGCCGCCCGGCGCCGCGAGCGGTTCCAGCCGCGCCGCGATGTTTACCCCGTCGCCGTGGATGTCGCCCTCCCGCTGGACGACATCGCCCACATGAATCCCGATCCGGACGCGGATCTGGCGTTCCGGCGGGCCCGCCTGATTTCGGTCGTGCAGCGACTGTTGGATTTCCACCGCTCCTTGCACCGCGGAAAGCGCACTCGGGAACTCAAAGAGAAATCCGTCGCCCATCGTCTTCACCTCCCGCCCGCCGTGCCGCGGCACAATCTGGCGCAATAATCCCCGGTGCTCCTCGAGCAGTTCCAGCGCGAGCGCCTCGTTACGTTGCGACAGCGCACTGTAGCCCACCATGTCCGTGAACATGATGGCGGCGAGCTTGCGCTGTTCGAGGCCGTTGCTCATGCGAACTTCATTCGTCTGTCGTCATTCGGAGTGCAGCGGCGCCTCGTTTCGATGGGTCTTCGGCGAGTCCCGCCCTGCAGGAGCACCGCCCGGCGCGGGTCCGCGCGATTGATTTGTCCGCCAGCGTGCTCAGCGGCGTGTTCCGAACGCGGCAGACTTTACCGGTCCCGCCCGTCCCGATCGAGGGGAGTAATTCGGAGGGACCAAGCAGCCGAAGTGATCCGGGATTCATCGATTCGACTCTCCCACCCAGTTCAAGAGGACTGCGATATTTTCGGAGCCGGGCGAAGGCGCATCGAGCGCGAAGAGGAAGCGCTGGCCATCGCGCGAAACGTCGTAGCTATCGATCCGTGACGTGGCGTTGGCGGGTCGGCGAAAGAGCGGCTTGGGCGCGCCGGGTTTCATCGCCCCCGAGTCGTCGGACTTGATCTCCACGGAAAGGAGCGTGCGCTCCGGATCGAGGAAGAAGAGTTCCTTGCCATTCGGATTCCAGACCGGCAGAGCGCCGCCGTCGCGCGACACGATGATGCGCGAACCACCTTTGGGAAACGTCTGTAAATACACCTGGGGACGACCGGACTCATTTGAGCTGTACGCGATCCAGCGGCCATCGGGGGAAAATCGGGCGTTCATCTCATCTGCTTCCGTCCGCAGCAACGGTTGGGGATGGGAAGGGTCTTCGAGCGAAAGGAACCAGATGTCGGTGGCGTTCTTCTCGGTGCGTTGCGAGAAGAGCAGATGTCGGCCGTCGCTCGACCAGTCGGTCGGAAGCTTGTCGTCCATCGCAGTTCGGTAGATGGGTTGTTCCGGCGTCGTTCTGTCCACCCGCCGACGGTACACATTGAACATCGTGAACTCGTCGGAATCGTAGATGATCTCAGAGCCATCCGGCGACCAGACCGGCCTCTGCGCATTGCGCAGGAAGGTCAGGCGATCTTCCGTCCCGTTCGCAGCATCGACTTGCCACAAATTCCATGCGCCCGCCCGGCGATCGAATTTCGAGACGGCAACGGTTCGTTCATCCGGGGCGAGCCGGAAAGAGTGGATGGTCATCGGTTGACCGACCGTCCCGACTGGCTGGCCCGTGCGATCGAGCCAGGTCAAATGGCCCGTCGGAAAATGCTTCTCCTTGTAGGCCAGGATTCCGTTTCGGGAACAGGTCGCTTGCGCAACGGAGTCTTCTGATTGGAAAGCCACCAGATCAGCTACCACCCGTGGCGACCCGACAAAGGTGAGCAGCTTGGCGTCGAACGTCTGGGCGTGCAGCGCGCCGCCACGAACGAACAAGACTTGATCGGGATCCACCCAGCCCACGAGCGCGTCGGCCTGGATTAACCGCCGGCGAGGCTCGGCGGTGTTCGTCGACCCCAGCCAAATGAAGGTGGATTCCGGCTACGTGCGCCGGACCAGGAACAAGAAGTGACGGCCGTCCGGGAGAAAGCGTGGCCAGAGGTGCACGCCTTCCTGTTCCGCCGTGTTCAAGGTCGTCAGCGGCGTCACGTCCCCGCCCCCGGCGGACACCCGGAACAGCCCGCCTCCCCAGAACTCCGTGAAGACAATCACTCCATCCTGGTTCCAGGTGGCTCCGCCTCCCCGGGCGCTGCAAATCTCCCGCGGGCGACCTCCGTTCACCGGCGCGGCCTTCAGTTTCGCCGCACTCTCGTAATATCCGATGAACCGGCTATCGGGCGACCAAAACAGGGCACTCGCACGGCTCACATCAGGAACGGTCCGGATCTCGTCCGAAGCGAGTGTTCGGATCATCAGCACCACTTTGTCCGCCAACGCCGCGGTAAACGCGAGGTACCGGCCATCTGGCGAGAGTGCAAAATCACTATCTTGGCAATCCGCCGGTGGCGCGATCGACAGGCGAAGCGTCGGCTGGGCAGCCGCCGGCTGGCGGCGAAGGCTGATCCCGGCCAAAGCCAGCAGCGTGAGCAGGAGCGCCGCCGTCGCCCATGCCAGGCCCTCGCGCGAGAGCCAGCGCGGGGCCGCCTTCCCTTGGAGCACGCGCGCCGAGACCGAGGTGGGGTCGGAGAGATTCTCCAACGCGAAAGCCAGGTCCTTGGCCGACTGGAAGCGGTTGTCCGGCTGCTTTTCCAGGCAGCGCTCGACGATGCGCGCCAGCGCCAGCGGGATGTTGGGATGCGTCGTGCTGAGGTCCGCTGGCGTGCTGTTCAACACCGCGTTCATGCTCTCGACCGGCGTCCTGCGCCGAAACGCGCGCGTGCCGCTGAGCATTTCGTAAAGCACACAGCCGAAGGCGAAAATGTCCGCGCGATGATCCGCCGGTTCGCCGCGCACCTGCTCCGGCGACATGTAGGAAGGTGTGCCCAGCACCATCCCCGGCTGCGTGGTGTTCACGATAGCGTCCGGGTCGATGGGGATGGTGGCTGCCTCCTGCCTGCCCCGCTCGTCCCCGATGGGCAAGGGCGCGCGCTGCTTCGCCAGCCCGAAATCCAGAATCTTCACCCGTCCGTCCTTGGTGACGAAAATGTTTTCCGGCTTCAGGTCGCGATGAATCACTCCCTTGCCATTCGCCGCCGCCAAGCCATGCGCGATTTGCAGCGCGTACTCGGTGGCCTTGCGCACCGGCAACGCCCCGCCGCTCATCTCCTCGCGCAGCGATTTGCCCTCGAGCAATTCACTGACGAGATACGGCGCGCCTTCATGAACCCCGGTATCGTGAATGGTCAGCACGTTCGAATGATTCAGGGCCGCGAGCGTCTTCGCCTCCTGCTCGAAGCGCCGCAGCCGGTCCCCGTCCGCCCCAAAATCCCTGGGCAACACTTTCACCGCCACGTCGCGATTCAGCCGCGTGTCCCGCGCGCGGAACACCTCGCCCATGCCGCCCGCACCGATGGGCGACGTGATCTCGTAGGGACCGACGCGACTGCCTTTCGTGAAGAGATGTGGTTTGGGATCGTTGGTCATTAGTAATTCGTGATTCGGAGGGTAGCAACGCGCGGTCTCATTTCGACCGATCGTCGGCGAGACCCGCCCGATGCATCAGCGCGGCCCAGCGCGGGTCCGCGTGCAAACTCAAGAGCAGCCGATCCAGCTTCAGGTAAACGATTCCGGGGTCTCGCTGTTGGTACGCGCGGTCAAGCCAGGCAAAGGCCTTGTCTGACTCGCCGCGATACGCATAAACCTCGCCGACCTGGTAGGCTGCGGCCTGCGCAAACGAATCTTCGAGTGCTCGTAATTGCGCGTCCGCCTCGGCTCTGCGGCCCTGCTGCCAGTACGCGAGGCTCAAGGCATAAGCCCGGCCCCACCCAGGGGTATCCTTCTCCGCGATGGCGACCGCCTCATCCACTTGGCCATCCAAGAGGGCCGCGGTGCTCCAGTTGGCCCGCGCGCCGATGGCGTTCGGCGTGATCTCGAGGGTTCGGCGGAACTCGTCCGCCGCCTCGGCATACGGGCCGCGTTGGCTGAGATAAATCCCATGATTCAGGCGAATTTCCGGATTCAACGGATCGAGCGTGATCGCCTGGCGCCCGAGTTCAAGCGCCCGCTCGACGTTTCCCACGGCGGCCTCGCACTCAGCCAGGAAGCCCAGCCCCTGCGCGCTGGATGGGGCGAGTTCCAACGCCCGGCGCGCCGACGCCTTTCCGCCCCGCCAATCGAAGTCGTGCCAGATCTGCAGGCGTCCCAGCGCCAGTAACGCCTCCGCCAAATTCGGCTCCAACGCCACCGCGCGGTCCACCGCCTCGCGCGCCCGTTTGAAACCCTCCTCCAAAGGTTGATCGCCCGAGTCCCACCCGGTCTGCAGCGAATACGTTTCCGAAAGCGCCGCCCAGCCGAGCGCAAAACCCGGATCCAGTTCCACGGCCTTGCGGTACGAGACGAGCGCGTTGGCCAGGCCCTCGCTGGAGAACTGGTTCTCCTGAAAGCGACCGCGCAGGTAATGCTGGTAGGCCTCCACGCTTTTCGTGCCGCCCTTCTCCGCCGCCTTCACCTGCGACTGAATCTGCGCCTTCACCGCGGCGCCACCGGGCGCGCCATCGAACCTTCCACGCAACTGCTCCAGGATGGTCTGCGCAATCTCCGTCTGCACCGCGAAGACATCCTTCAAGTCTCGCGTGTAATTCTCCGACCAAATCTGCTCGCCCGTGTCGGCGCGGCTGAGTCGCGCGGCGATGCGTACGCTGCTCCCGGATTTGCGCACACTGCCCTCGACCAACTGCGCCACGCCCAGTTGCTGCCCAATCTCTCGCGCCGTGGCGTTCTTGCCCTTGAACGAAAACGCCGAGGTCCGGGCGGCGACGCGCAAGCCCGGGATTTTTTGCAGCACGGTCAGCAGTTCCTCGCTGATCCCGTCGGAGAAATATTCATTCGACTTGTCGTCGCTCAAATTCTCAAACGCCATCACCGCGACGGATTTCGGATCGACGGCGGACGCGTTCCGGGCGTCCGGCGCTTTTGACTTTGGCGAGAAGCGCGGATCAGCCTCAAGCCTGGCTTGCAGGGCCTGGAAGCGCTGCAACCCTCGCGCTTGATCCCACGCTGGATTCAGCCGCAGGTCTGCGGCGCTGATGATGCCATCGATCACCGGCTCGCCGCGATCCAGGGATTCACTGGCAACTTTCGCACGTCGCTCGAGTTCGTCGATGACCGCGTCCGGTGAGGCCAGTCGCTGAATCCGTTCGATCGCGAACACGGCGATATTGGCTTTCGGAATTTGTCGGGCACGTTCCCACATTTCGGCGGCCTTCCCGGTTTCGCCGAGCGAGGCGAGCACATACGCTTTCCATTCCAGCAGGTTGCGGTCGTTCGGCGTGGCGACCAGCCGCTGGTCGATCAACGCCAGTGCGCTCTGCCAGTCGGCCTGGGCCGCCGCCGGCCTCTTCAACTCGGCGTTGGCGTCGCCCGTGAGCGCGGCTTTCGGCCCCCAGACCGACCAGGTGATCCACTCCCGCGGCACGGTTGCCATCAATTTCAATAACTCGGCCGGCTCCCGCCGCCAGGTGTAAAGCCGGATCGCCGCGGCGACCCCAACGTCCTCCATCGACTCGGAGGCCGGGAGCTTCCGCAGCGTGGATAGCGCCCGGTCGGGGTCGCCGTACCAGCTTAGTTCAAGGAAGATCTTGAGTGAGATGCTGCCCGCCAGCGGCTCGATCGCGATCGACTGGTCGAGGGCCACCTCGCATTCCGCGTAGCGACGAAGCCGGTAAAGGGCCCAAGCCTTTTGAATCAATCCTCCCGCCGCTCCACCCGGCAATTGCGCGGCATCGTCAAAGCTCGCCACCGCCTCCACCAAACGGCCTTGGGTTCGGAGGAGCACCCCCAGCGCATCATGGACGCGGAAATCCCGCGGATTCTCGTCGCGCAGCGCTCGCAAGACGGGCTCGGCCTGGTTGGAGATGGGCGGTTCCGTCAAATAGGACAGGTAGGCAGCTTGCGAGAGGCGGACCTCGAAGGAGTTCGGAGCCAGGTTCAGCGCCCTGGCCGCTTTGCTGCGCGCGCTCTCGAGGCGCTTCTCCGATCGATCAAATGAATGATACGCCATCTTCGTGTCGACCTGGCTCGCGATCGCCCAAGCGTCCGCATCCGTCGGATCCAAGGCGAGCGCGCGATCGCACAACAACGCTGCGGTGTCGTATTTCGTGGCCCCGCCGCCGGGCTTGATCAACAGCGCACGCGCCTGGTCCGACAGGCGCCGCGCCTCCGAAACCTGCGGATTCAACACTGCAGATTCCGCCGGCCTGTCGCCCCCCGTCGGGACCGCTCTTCGCCACGGCTGCCAAATCGCCATCGTCACGAGCGCCGCGGCGCCCAACGCAGCCGGGATCAGCCATGTCGGACGCCCGCTGCCGCCGACCTTTTCCGGAATCTGCCGCGGCTCGATTTGGCTGCTGGAAGGTCTTACTGACGACGGCATCACCATGGTGGCGTCCCCGCCCTCCCGCCGCGGCACCGCGGCAAACGTGGTGGAACCGCCCCCTCGCAGAATCTTCTTCAGCGCGGCAATCAGGGCGGCATAGTTCGCCGGCCGTTCATCGCGGTCCTTGGCGAGCATCGAGCCGATCAACGTGACGACCTCTGCTGGCACGCCGACGTCGGTTAGTTGCTCAAGCGGTGGACGCTTCTGCAGGTGCTGGCTGAGAATCTGGAATTGCGATCCTTCAAACGGCGCGCGACCCGCCAGCAAATACCAGAGTGTGACGCCGAGGCTGTAGATGTCGCTGCGGCAATCCAGCGTGGATCCCATCTCCGGAGAGATTTGCTCCGGACTCATGTAGTATGGCGTGCCCACCACGTTGCCGCCTGTCAATCCCCCGCCTGTTTCATTTCCGCCCACGCTCCTCGCCAGGCCGAAGTCGATCACCTTCACCAGCAGGCCGTCCTCCTCCTCATGCTCGATCCCCTCGCCCACCGGCGCGGGCGCCTGCGCGAGCATCAAATTGGCCGGTTTGATGTCGCGATGAATCAGACCGCGCGCATCGGCCGCAGCAAGTCCCTGCGCGGCCTGCAGAATGATGCGCAGAGCGAGCCGCGACGGCAGCGGGCCACGTCGCCGGACGTGCGCGTCCACTGTTTCGCCTTCCACGAATTCCATCGCATAGAAAATGTCCTCGCCGTCGGCGCGTAGTTGGTACACGCCCGCCACGTTCGAATGATGCAACTGCGCCGCAGCGCGCGCTTCGGTGAGAAATCGCTGGCGCGCGATCGGATCGCCGAGATACGTCGCGTTGATCACCTTAAGAGCCACCGTCCGGCCAAGCTGCGTGTCGGTGGCCCGGTACGTGATGCCCATCGCCCCGCGCCCCAGCTCGACGCGCGTGCCGTCCGCGCTGCGCGCGATTGAGAAGGGGGCATAAACGGAATCGTCAAGCATGGACGCACAAATTCCTTACGATAAAATGCGCCGGAAGTCGACCCTTCACCTCGAATCGGCCGCCTTCCGCTCCGCTTCCAGGCGCGCGATGGATTCGCGCGCGCGCCGGTAATCCTCCGCCACCCCCAGCTTGGCGATCCATTCCTGGAAGCGCGGCGTGTCGCGCGCGGGATCCAGCATCGGCAACAGGTAAAGACGAGCCAGCGCAATCGGCGGTGCGGATTCCAGCAGGGGTAACCCCTCGTCGAACCGGCCAAGCGCGCACAGGATGTACCCCCGCAGATAGCTCGCAGGAGGCACGGCGCCGAGCAAGTCGCTCGCGAAGCGCTCGGCCTCGTCTACCACACCCGCCGCGCGCAGGACATAAACGGCGTCGCCCCCGCTCCATGTCAGGATCGCCGTGGCGATCGACTGCAACACCCCGCGCGCGGTGACGACGGCCTCGTCGGTCCGCCCGAGGCGCAAAAGGACGAGAGCGCGCTCGCTGTGGCCCGCGCCGTAGTGCCCCTCGCTCCGCAAAGCCAGGGAGTGATCGATGACGGACAGCGCTTCGTCAAACTTGCCCGCATAGTTGAGGTACGCGCCGTAGGCATGCACCGTGATGAATGAAAGCGGATTCAGTCGGAGCGCCTCTTCCAGCCCGGCCAGGCCTTCCTCGAGCCGTCCTTGTAACATACGCAAATTCGCGCGCCAGTGGTGCGCGATGGCGTTGTTGGGGTTCAGGCGGAACGTCTTTTCGAAGAATACCTCCGCTTCCGGCAGCCGCCGGTCGTTGACCAGCAACAGCGCCATCACCGCGTACGGCTCAGCCAGCAGCGGGTCCAACCGCATCGCCTGATTCACCCGATCCACGGCGCGGGCGCGATCGACGGGATCGGCCCCGCGGCCGCTGAAAGCCTGAAACTGCGAACGCACGGCGTACAGCTCACCGAGGGCTGCCAGCGGCGGCGCAAAGGTGGGATCGATTTCCACGGCGCGCGCGAGCGCCTTCTCCGCCCGCGTAAACCCGTCTTCGGTGCGTTGCGCCAGGTGATACCGGCCCTCCAGCAATAACCGGTGCGCCTCGGGATTCACCGACCGCGCCGCGACTGGGGAAGCGGCCAGCTTGATCGAAAGATTCCGGGCGATGAGTCCGGCGATCTCGTCCTGCACGGCGAAGACGTCCTTGGCATCGCGATCAAAGGTGTCGGACCAAAGGTGAAATCCGTCCGCCGCATTGATCAGCTGCGCCGTGATGCGCAGGCGATCGCCAGCCTTCCTGACGCTGCCCTCGACGACGTAGGCAACGCCGAGTTGCTTCGCGATTTCGGAAATTGGAACCTGCTTGCCCTTGAAGAAGAAAGCCGAGGTACGGGCGGAAACCTTCAGCTCCGGAATCTTCGCCAGCACATTCAAGAGTTCCTCGCTGATGCCGTCCGAGAAATACTCGTTGTCGCGGTCGGTGCTCAGGTTCGCGAAGGCCAGCACCGCCACGCTCTTGGCCGGCGCAGCGGGGTCGGCCGCTGCAATCACCGGCGGGGTAGAGGGCGCGGAGGAATCCCAAGGCAGAACGACGCGAAAGACGGAAACGGGCAGATCAATATTCTTCAATTCGGCGGATCCCAGCGGCGCCAGCGGACACGCCAGTTTGTTGCGAACGGCCCGCTCGACGTCCTCCGACACACAAATCCCGCCGCCCATTGCGAGCGGTTCGAGTCGCGCCGCGATGTTCACCCCATCGCCGTGGATGTCCCCATCCCGAGCGACGACATCGCCGACATGGATCCCGATACGAACGCGAACCTGCCGGTTGTGAGGCGAATTCTCGTTGCGGGTGTGCAGAGCTTGCTGAATTTGCACGGCCGCCTCCATGGCCGACAACGTGCTGGGAAATTCGAGCAGGAATCCGTCGCCAATCGTCTTCACCTCTCGGCCCCCATACCTCAACACGGTCTCGCGAATAACCACGCGGTGCTCTTCCAGCAATTCCAACGCCAGGGCCTCGTCGCGCTGCGTGAGCGCGCTATAGCCCACCATGTCGGTAAACATGATGGCGGCGAGTTTGCGTTGTTCGGACGTGGCGCTCACTTTCGCTCGGAGATCACCGGTGGGTTTGCCTTGCGCCAGGCCTGGGCGCGGACATTGGCTTCCGCGAGTCCGAGGTCGGCCAGGATTTTCTGGAAGCGCGGATCGTTTCGCACGGGGTCGTAGAACGGGTTAAACAACAGGTCGTCCGACAGTCCAACGTCGAAGTCATCGAGCTTGGCCGAAGTCAACGCCTCCTCGAAACGGCCAAAAGCCAACCGGCTGTTAAACCGGAACTGCGGGTCGACCCCCCCGCCCGCGCCGTCCACAAACTTGCGCAGTCGCTCCGGATGATTGGCCGCCAGCAGAACTCGCATCGCGGCTGACGAATAGCTCGGCTTTTTCGCGGCGGCGTCGAGCGCGAAGGGAATCGCTTCCTCGGTGCGCCCCAGTCGCGCCAGCGCGCTCGCCTTCACCATCGTCGCCTGGATCGCCCCCGGCTGGATGGCCAGCGCCCGTTCGCAGGCGACCAAGGCCTCGCCGGCGCGCCCGGCATCCACCAGCACCGTGGCGTAGGAGTCCAAGATTCGGTGCGAAAGTGGATCCAGTTCCGTGGCCTTCTGCAACTGGGCGAGGCCCTCATCCAGCCAGCCGTCGCACGCGAGAAGCAAGCCCAGCCATTGGCGGGCGGAGGCGTAGTTGGGATTGAGTTCCACCGCGCGGCGGAGAGCCCGGATGCCCGCCGCGATGCTGCGGTAACCGACCGCTCCGCCCAGCGCGGCATACGCCTCCGCGGACTGCGGATCCAAGGAAATGGCGAGTTCGGCGCGGGCAATCGCCTTTTGCACCGTCGCGGAATTGCGCCAACCGTAAGTTTCCGCATCGGATTCGAAGGTGCCGGCGCCCGTGATCCACACGTCGGCCAGCGCGGCATGCGCCCGGGCGAAGTTCGGCTCCAGTTGCAACGCGCGGTTCAGCAGTTCCTCCGCGCGGATGAATCCCTCCCGCGTGCGGTAATTCCATTCCCGCCGGGCCTCCAGATAAAGCTGCAGCGCCTCGACGTTGGTCGTGCCCGTTCCCGCGACGTTGCCGGCGCCAAGCTTGAGCTGAAGATTCTTCGCGATCAGGCCGGCGATCTCGTCCTGGATGGCGAGGACATCCTTCATCTCACGATCGAAATTGTCCGACCACACGTGAAAACCGTCCGACGCCTTGATGAGCTGCGCGGTGATGCGCACGCGCGAACCGGCTGTGCGCACGCTGCCCTCCACCACGTAGGCCACACCCAGCTGCCGCGCGATCTCCGGAATGGGTGTGTCCTTCCCTTTGAAATGAAAGGCCGAGGTTCGCGCCGAGACTTTTAAACCTGGCACCTTCGCCAGCACGTTGAGTAATTCCTCGCTGACGCCGTCGGAGAAGTACTCGTTCCGTTTGTCGTCGCTGAGATTCGTGAAGGCGAGCACGGCGACCGACTTGGCATCGACGGGCGTCGTGGTCACAACACCCGGAGCCGCGCCGGGCACGGCGGCCGCCGGCGGGACGGATGATTTCCGCCACGGCCCCCAGTACGCGAGCAGCAGGCCCGAGAGCACCAGCGCGCCCGCGGCCGCCCCCTTCATCAATGCCGGCCTGCTCCGTCTGGCGGTCGCGGGTCCGCCGAATTCCCATGGCATCACCATGCGATGCACTTGCATCGGCAGTTCGATATTCTTGAGGCCGGTTTCACCCAAACTTGTGAAACGTGCGTCGACCTTGTTGCGCACCTGCTCGAAGACGGCGTGGCTCACGCACACCCCTCCCGGAGCCGCCAGTGGTTCAACGCGGGCGGCGAGATTCACGCCGTCGCCGTGGATGTCCCCGTCGCTCGCCACCACGTCGCCGACATGAATGCCAATCCGGATTTGCACGTGTCGCCGGGCCGGCAGCGATTGGTTTCGGTCGTGCAGGCAGCGCTGCATTTCCAGGGCGCTCTGCACCGCGGCCAGCGCGCTCGGGAACTCAAAGAGAAAACCGTCGCCCATCGTCTTCACCTCGCGTCCGCCATGCCGCGGCACGATCTCGCGCAATAAGCCGCGATGTTCCGCGAGGAGCTCGAG
Organism: Verrucomicrobiota bacterium; assembly: GCA_025353105.1. Classification (GTDB taxonomy): domain Bacteria; phylum Verrucomicrobiota; class Verrucomicrobiia; order Chthoniobacterales; family SZAS-18; genus SZAS-18. The sequence goes on along the minus strand of JANXRG010000065.1, from coordinate 33,864 downwards.
CGCGAGCGCCTCGTCGCGCTGCGAGAGCGCGCTGTAGCCCACCATGTCGGTGAACATAATGGCGGCCAGCTTGCGTTGGTCGGTCGCGTCGCTCATCGATTGAGGCCCGATTTCTTCAACATCGCCTGAAAACGCGGTTCGGTGCGGAGGCTGTCGAACAACTGATCTCCATTGATCCAGAAGAGCGTGGGATCCTGCTCTGCAAAGCACTTCTCCAGCCAATCGAGCGCCTTCGCCTTTTCGCCGAGTCCCAGGTAAATCGACACCCGCGGAGAGGGTGAGACGTATTGCTTCCTCGCCAGTTCGTCCAAATCGCGCAGGACCTGCTCGGCCTTGGCCCGATCATCCATCGCGGCGTAGGCGTAGCCAAGCCCACCGAGATACAAAGGCAGATAATCCAGCTTGGTGGCTTCTTGAAACTCCACCACGGCGCCGGCCAAATTCGATTTCCAGACGAAGCACCAGCCTAACGCGTTGTGGGCAAAGGCAGAATACCCGTCCAACTCGAGGGTCTTGCGCAGTTGCACGATGGCTTCGTCGTACCGTCGCGCCCATTGCAGAAAATACCCGAGGTCGCCATTGTACAATGGATTCAGGGGATCCAGTTCCAACGCCTTTCGCTCCATCGCGAGCGCCTGGTCGTAGCGTCCGTATGCCATCAGGTTCCAACCGTATTGGTCGTACGCCAGGGCCAGCTTGGGATTCAATTCCAGCGCGCGGTCGAGCTCCCGGTCCGAGGCGGGCAAATCCTCCAGCGCGCTGAAAAGGGCCACGCCCAGCGACAGGTGCGCGTCGGCAAGATTCGGGTCGATCGCCAGCGCCTTGAGCGCCAGCTCCTTTTCTTTCGCCCAGGCCTCGCGCCCCGAAAAGATCTGCCCGCCGCACCAGCCGTATGTGTCGGCCAGTCCGCAATAGGCCAGGGCGTAGTTGGGATCCACCTGGAGCGCCTGTTCGAAGTAGCGGATCGCGTTGGTCCAGCCGGCCTGCGTGAACTTGGCAAAATGGTGGCGGCCCAGCAGGTAGAGTCGGTAGGCTTCCGGATTCTGGGTCGGGGTCTTGGCCAGCGCCCGCACCTCGTCGACGCCAAGTTGGACCTGCAGAGCGCGCACCACGCGTTGGGCCACGTCGCTTTGCATCGCGAGGATGTCCTTCATGTCCCCATCGTAGGTTTCGGACCAAAGATGATATCCGTCCGCCACGTTGATGAGCTGGGCGGTGATGCGCAGCTTGTCGCCGACCTTTCGTACGCTGCCTTCCAATACCGTCTTCACCTGGAGTTCCTCACCGACCTTGCGGAAGATGCCGTCCTCCGTGCGGCCCTTGAAGGCGAAGGAGGACGTCCGTCCGGGCACGCGCAGGCCTTTCACCTTGGCCAGCAGGTTGAGCAGTTCCTCGGTCATGCCATCGCTCAGATATTCGTCGTTCTTATCCGCGCTCATGTTTACAAACGGCAGGACGGCGACGGATTTACTGTTGCCCGCCACCGCCGCTTCCGGTTTCGCGTGCCATGGGCGCCAGAGCGCAAGAGCGGCGGCGACCGCGATGACACCGACGGGCAGCGCGGTCTTCCACCACGGGCGTGACGCGCGCGGCGGGATCGCCGGCGTCCGCACGGGCGTCAAAGTCACGGGCATCACCGTGGTTCCGTCCTCCAGCGCTTCGGTTCCCGGTCGCGTTACCGCGCTCGTGGTGGTGGTGCCGCCCAAGCGCAGCAATTTCTTCAACGCCGCGATCAGCGCCGGATGATTCGCGGGGCGTTCTTCGCGGTCCTTCGCCAGCATCGAGCCGATCAGCGCCACGACCTCCGCGGAAACACCGGCCTCGCTCAAGGTCTCCAAGGGTGGTCGCTTTTGCAGATGCTGACTAAGGATCTGGAATTGCGTGCCCTCAAATGGCGCGCGGCCCGTCAGCATATACCAGAGCGTCACGCCGAGACTGTAGATATCGCTGCGACAATCCAGCGTGCTCCCGCTCTCGAGCGAGATTTGCTCGGGACTCATGAAGTACGGCGTGCCCACGACACTACCGCCCGTCAGCCCGCCTCCGGTTTCGTTCGCCACGACCGTTTTCGCGAGGCCAAAGTCGATCACCTTCACGAGCAGGCCATCCTCCTCCTCGTGCTCGATCCCCTCGCCCGCCGGCGCGGGTGCCCGCGCGAGCATCAGATTCGCCGGCTTGATGTCGCGATGGATCAGGCCGCGTTCGTTGGCGGCGGCGAGTCCCTGCGCGGCCTGCAGGATGATGCGGAGCGCGAGCCGCGACGGCAGCGGCTCGCGACGTCTCACGTAGGCATCCACGGTTTCGCCATCCACGAATTCCATGGCGTAAAAGATGTCCTCCCCTTCGGCGCGCAGGTGGTAGACGCTCGCGACATTCGCGTGCTGCAACTGAGCCGCCGCCCGCGCCTCCGCGAGGAAGCGCTGCCGCGCGATCGGATCGCCGAGGTACGTCGCGTTGATCACCTTCAGCGCCACGGTTCGACCAAGTTGGGTGTCGGTGGCCTTGTAGGTGATCCCCATTGCGCCGCGGCCCAGCTCAACGCGTGAGCCGTCTTCGCGGCGCGCAATCGAAAAGGGAGCGTAGGCGAAATCGTCGGGCATGGACGCACTAACCTCTTACGGGGAAATCGGTCGGGCGGCGAGCCTAGTTTGCTCGATGGCACTCAGGCCCTGTCCTTTGTGATGGGGGCAGCCGACTTAGGCCAATGAAAAATACCATCCCCGTCCCGGCCGGCGCCTCCGTTCCGCACCGCCCCGATTCGCCGCCCGTCCAAATCGTGTTATTTGGTGTGCATGAAAATCGCCTGGCTGGGGACCGGAATGATGGGCAGCGGCTTCGTGCGCAATTTGCGCAAACATGGTCACGAGGTGCGCGTCTGGAACCGGAGCGCGGACAAAGCGCAGGCCCTCGAAAGCGACGGCGCAAAAGCATTCACTACCCCCGCCGAGGCGGTGCGCGACGTGGACCGAATCCATCTCATTCTTTCCGACGACGCGTCGGTCGATGCCGTGCTGGAGCCGATCGCTGATCAAATTCCGGTCGCCACCTGGATGGTGGATCACACGACGACCGCGCCCACACCGACTGCCGAGCGGACCGCGCGTTGGGATGCGAGAGGCCGGACGTATGTGCACGCACCGGTGTTCATGGGCCCGAGCAATGCGCTGGAGGGCACCGGGTTGATGCTCATCTGCGGCGAGAAGTCCCGGCACGACGCGTTGCTGTCCGATCTTCAGGCCATGACCGGCACCGTGAGCTATGTCGGCACCGAACCGCATCGCGCGGCCACTTTCAAGCTCATCGGCAATTTGTCGCTGATTGCGATCACCGGAATTCTTGCGGACGTGAACCGGCTGGCGAAGGCGTCGAATGTTTCGACAGATGACGCGATGGCGTTTTTCCAGCAGTTCAATCCAGGTGCGTCGATTCCCGCGCGAGGAACCTCGGTTTCACTCGGTCAGTTCTCGCCCGCGAGTTTCGAGATGACGATGGCGCGCAAGGATGTGCGGCTCATTCTGGAGCAGGCCAAGCGCGCGGGCGTTGAGCTCTTTGTCATGCCCGGCGTGGCGGCCCTGCTAGACGCGGGCATCGCAAGAGGTGATGGCTCGCTCGATTCCCATGCGGCGGCGCGGCTGTAGCGCAGACACAAGAAGTCTTTGGACAGAATTAACGGAATTTACGGAATTGGAAATAGGACGGGGCGGAGTCGACAACTGGTGGAACGCGACCTCCGGGCGCTTTGGCAAATGGGTTTGGCCGCCCGCGGGCGCGGGCTGCATTTGTTTTCGACATTGTGCCCGGAGGTCACGATCCACCTTGCCCTCCGCTTCCGCCAAATCCAATTCCGTTAATTCCGCCTAATCCCCCGTCGAGCAGGGCAAATCTGTGCCTCCGACTTCCGGCCCTCGACCCTCGTCACTCGACCTTCGACACACTTCTGCGGTTCCTTCGGCGCACGCATCTCCACCATCGCATCAAAGCGCGGATCACCAGGCCGGGAATCCCCCGCGTAGCCCAGCTCCAGATCGGCATACGACGGACCCCCGGGGATCGCGGTGACGACCGCGACAATCTCCAGGGCGGCATCCTGCTCACCAAAAATCGCGTGAACCGACGCCTTCTCCATGGCGGCGCGATGGTTCAGCCAGCGCACGCTGGAGCCCTCGATGTCCGTGAACAGAAAAGCGGACAGCGCAGCGGATGATCTCGAGGTCGAATCCATTCCTGGGAGCAGGTGTCAGACAATCAGCGTTTCGGTTTCTCGGGAGCGAGCCTGTCAACCAGAGTTTGAAATCGCGGGTCTTGCCGGAGCGGATCCCACGCCGGGTTCAGTTTCAAATCTCCATAATTGATCTCGCTGGGAATCTCGCTCAGCCTTTTCAACCTCTCAACCGCGTGGTCCATGTGACCGGCGCGGCCCTCGACTTCCGCCAAAGCGGTTTCAAGGTCCGCTCCGACCAGGGCATCTCTCGCGAGCGGCACGATCTCGCAGGCCCGCCGCGCGCCGCGCAAGGCGTCATCATGGCGACCAAGCTGGGAGTCGATCACCGCCAGCAGGGACACCGCCGACGAATTGTCCGGTTGTTGCGCCACGAGTGCCGCCGTTTCGGTCCGGGCTGCCTCGAAACCGGCTTGAGCGGCCACATCGTCATTTCTGAAGCGGGCAATGACGCCGGCAAAATATTCGTAGGGATACAGCGTTCCCCAGAGGTAGACGGGTTTGGTCGCGCCCTCTTGTCGGGACCGAAGCGCGCGCTCGGCCGCATTTGGATCGCGTTGGTACATCGCGAGTTCGAGGGCTTCGTACGACACGGCATACGCCGGACTCCCCGCCAAAGCAAACTGGGCATCGAGGAATTGCCGCATGGCGCTCATGTCCGCCGCGCGCGCAATCTCCAGCGAAATCAGCATGACCTGCGGCGCCGGCGCATTGACTCCGAGAGCCTCGAGGCGCTCCACGACGCGGCGGGCATCGTTGAAACGCCGCTGGCGCACGTAACTGTTCACGCCCAGCTCCATCATCATTTCCTGGCTGCGCGGATCCAGCTCCAAGGCGCGCTCCAGATTTCGGTTGGACTCCTCCCAGCGACCCTCCCGGCGATCGATCAGTCCGGTGAAGAATGATATCTGGGCGTTGTTCGGTAGCGAGCGCCGCGCCAGGTCAAGTCTTCGCCGAGCGCTCGAGTAGTCGCGGAATCCCCAATAATCATGCAGGGCGAGCGCCAGTTGCGTTTCGCCCGCCTCGGGCTTCGCGCGCACGGCGGCATCCACCGCCGCCTGGGCCAGGCCCAGCCGCGCGGGCGTGCGATCATCGTCCGAAAAGTAGGCCATATCGTGCCGCGCGGCGAGCGCACACCAGGCTGCGACAAAATTCGGATCGCGCGCGACCGCCTCATTCAACCAGGCGATACTCTGCGCATTTTCTTCGCGGCTTCGACCCAAGGTAAGAATCGACCCCGCCGAATTCTGCGCCCGTAGATAAAGTTCGTAGGCGGCGAGATCACGCGTCGGTCGTTCCGTAAGCGCAGCCTTTTCCGCAGGGGAAAGTCGCGCCTTGAGTTGGGCCGCGATTTGTTCCGCGATGTCGGTCTGGATCCCGAATACATCCACCAAATCACGGTCGTAGCGTTCGGCCCAAACGTGGCCGTCCGTCCGTCCGTCGATGAGCTGGGCCGTCACGCGCACCTTGCCGCCGATTCGCTGCACGCTGCCCTCCAGAATGTAGGCGACACCCAGGGCCGGCGCGATTTCCCGCAAATTCCGCGGCGCCCCGGCCTTGTACTGCGTCACGGACGATCGGCTGATCACCTTCAACTCGGCGATGCGCGAGAGATTGGTCAGGATCTCGTCCTGGATGCCGTTGGTGAAAAACGCGTTCTCCTCCTCCTTGCTGAGATTTTCGAACGGGAGCACCGCCACGCTTTTTTCCTGCGCCACCGGTGCAACCGCCACCGGACTGGAGGCAGCAGGCGCGGGGCCGGGCCCGCGCCGGGCCCACCGCATCGCCGCGAATGCGGCGAGCGCGACACCTGCGGCAAGCACGGCCAGGATCCAGCGACGCCATCCGCCGGAGCCGGCCCGCGCGCCGTCGATGGTATGACTTTTCGGCCGGCGCAGCGGCGGAAAATCGCGGGGCAGATCGCTGGCAACCAATTAATGAACGTCCACCACCTGCGCCGGATCATCGAGCGGGTTGGCACCCACTTTGACGAATGTCGCACCGACGTCACGCTCCGCCTGAATCACCTCCGCGGCCGAGGCGGTCACGAGAATCTGCCCGCCGTGGGCGAGGTCCAGCAAGCGCGCCGTGCGGTTCAGGGCCGGACCGAAAAAATCCTTGCCCCGCTTTTCCGCGCTGCCGAAATGCACCGCCATGCGGACTTTTATTCCATCGACGGCGGAGAAATCTTCCGCGATGAGCGCGCGTTGCAGGGCGATGGCGGCATTGGCGGCGTCAGCCGGCCGGGCAAACGAAACATAAAACGCGTCGCCGGCCGCCTTGAAAATCTTGCCGCCATACTCGCCCACAACCCGGCGGATGAGCGCATCGTGCCGCGCCACGGCCTTGTCCATCGCGGCACGATGGTTCAACCAGCGAACGCTCGAGCCCTCGATGTCCGTGAAGAGAAAGGCGTGAAGCCCGGCAATGGAAGTGGACATGGACATCTGGACCTTCAGCCAACCGACGGACTTACTTTTCTTTCAGCGTGGTCACCCCATCCCATTCCGGCGGAGGATTGGCCAGGTGGTGCTGGCAGCGCGTGACGTAGAGGCGGCTCGGACCGTCATCCGCCTTCAGCCGCAGCGACTCGCCAAAGGTCTCGAGCGCACTCTTGAAATCACCCGACCGATAACCCACCAAGCCCTGGGCGAACACCGCATGCGCCGATGTGGCCGCCGCTAATTCCTCCGGAGCGAGATGGCCCAGGGCTTCAAACACTGCCACCGGCTGCTGCTTTCCCTTCACGCGCAACAGGTCGATCTCGCGCACGGGATGTTTCTCGACCAGCAATTTCATCGTCGGTTCGGCCACGAGAATCTGGACGTCATAGAGCCGCGTGGCCGCCTCGAGTCGCGAGGCGAGATTCACGCTGTCGCCGATCGCCGTGTACTCCATGCGCTTGGGCGAACCAATGCTGCCCAGGATCGCGGGGCCGGTGTTGAGCCCGATGCCGATGTTGATCAACCGGCTCCCCGCCTTGGCGCGGGCCGCGTTGAAGGCTTTCAACGCCGACGCCATGCCGCATGCGGACAGCAGGGCTCGATCGGCGTCGCCCGGGCGGACGAAGGGCGCACCAAAGAGCGCCATGATGGCGTCGCCGATGTATTTGTCCAGGATGCCGCCGTGGTGAAAGATTACCTCCACCATCTCGGCAAAATAGGCGTTGAGCATTGAGACGGTCTCGCGCGGGCCGATCGTCTCGGCGATGCTCGTAAATCCGCAGATGTCGGAAAAAAGGATGCTGATCTCCTGTTCGCGACCCTCCAGGGCCTGCCCGCCCGAGGCGAGCAGCTCATCCGCGACTTCCTTGCTCATGTACCGCGCCATCGTGGTCCGCGCGCGCTTTTCGGCACTGAGGTCCTCGAAGATGAGCAGCGTGCCGACAATGTTCTGATTGGCCTCGCGCAACGGCACCGCCGTCATGTTCACGGAGGCCACCTCGCCGTTTGGCCGGTGCAGATCCGCGTCCGGGCTCAGATCGGTATCGCCGGAGGTCCCCAACTTCTCGATGCTGGCCACCACCCAGGCGTTCTTTTCGCGGAAGACGTCCGCCGCGTTTTGGCCCAGCAGCATGGCGACGTCGATCGTCCCGCCGCCGAACATTTCCACGGCCGACGGATTTGCCGAAGTGATCACGCCCTTCGCGTCGAGCGCGAGCATGCCGTTGCTCGTTGAGCGCAAAATGCTCTCGTTGTAGTCTCGAATCTGGATCACCTCGTCGAAGAGCCGCGCGTTCTCGAGACAGATCGCGGCCTGCGCGGAAAAGGCGCGCAACCGGTTTTCGTCCTGATGCGAGAACTGCCCACCGCGCTTGTTGAGCACCTCCACCACGCCGATGGGCTGGCCCGCCTTGTTGAGCACGGGTAGCGCAAGAATGCAGCGCGTGCGAAAACCCGTCGCCCGGTCCACGGCCTGGTTGAAGCGAGAATCCGCGTAGGGGTCGGGGATGTTTTCCGCTTTTCCGGAGGTGAAGACGGAGCCGGCGATGCCCTGGTTGCAGGGAAAGCGGATTTCCTTCCGGCCGAGGCCCTCGGCGAAGCGGCTCCAGAGTTCCTTCGTCTTTCGATCGTAGATGAACAGCGTGCTGCGCTCCGCGTTCAGCAGATCCGTGCTGGCGCGCATGATGCGCTCGAGCAGGGGATCGAGCTGCAGTTCCCCCATCAAATCCTGGCTGAGCCCCAGAATCTTTGCCTCCTCGCGCAGACCCTCGGTCATCAGGTTGAAACCCCGGAAGAGGTCCGCGTATTCATCCGTGGACGTGATGCGCAGATGAACGTTGTGGTCGCCCCGTTCGATGCATTTCATGCCCTCGAGCAATTTCGCCGCGGAACGCGAAACTTCGCCCGCGGTGAGGATGGCCATGATGACCGTGCCAACCATGCAGACGAAGACGACGCCCCCCACCCACCACCACAGATTTGGCAGCAGGCCGGGCGCTGGCTGCACGCCCATCCGGCCGATGAGTTGCGTCACCTTGAAGGCGATCGACAAAGCGAAGAAAGCGAGCGGAAGGGCCGTGACGAATACCGCCAGATAAAGGAGCTTTCGACGAAGACTGGTCGAGCGGAGGCGGGCCTTCTGCTCGTCGGTGCTGATGTCGCCGCCCGGCAGGGCCGAGAGACGCTCGAGCGCGGGCGCGACCGCGCCGGAAACGGCGAAAAATTCAAAAATGCCGTGCGTCGGCGACGCGAAGAAAAGGATGATCGTGAAAAGGGTCCAGATTTGCCACGGCTGAAACTGCCCATCGAAGAAGTAATTTCCGCCCAGCGTCATGATCATTCCCGCGATGGCAGCGCCGGGACCATGAAAAAACGTCACGCGCGTAAAGGCGTACATCGGCAGGTTGAGCGCACGGACAATCGCGCGTGACACGTCCTCCGGCGGCGGGACCTCGCCGCGGTCGATCGCGGACAGTGCTTTCCCAATCCGCTGGTAATTACGGTGAATGAAAAAGATGTCCGGCACGACGTAGATCGTCATGCCCCACGGGATCGAAACCGCAAAGAAGAACCACTGCCGGCCGGTGAACTCAAGTCCGAGATAAAACAGGAGGAAGCAAACCGCGACCGCCACCAGCGATCCCTGCATGTAAATCCAGATCAGCCGGAGATACAGCCGTCGCGAATAGCCGCCCTTCCGGCGATCAACCTCCGGCACCGGCTGGTCGCCGGAAGGCGGACGCGAAACGCCCGAGGTGGTCGTGGTGGTGGCCATTGCCATGCGCGGGTCGCGCGAATATGGGCATCGTGCCGATTCAGAGCGAGACAAAATCAGACCTCGCGGCGATCCGTCACCAAAGCCTTCGGCGATCCGAAAAACTCGGCCGCCGCCTTCTCGGCGATGGCCATCGTCGGCGCGTTGGTATTGCCGCGTGGTACGGTCGGCATCACCGACGCATCAATCACCCGCAGGCCCTCCACGCCATGCACCCGTAGTTCGGCGTCGACAACCGCCGCCGAATCCGAAGCCGGTCCCATCGCGCACGTGCCCACCGGATGATAAAGCGTCTCGCACGACTGGCGCACAAAGGCGGCGAGGTCCCCGTCCGTCGTGATTCCCGGACCGGGCAGCATTTCAGCGGTACGAATACCCGACCAAGCGGAAGAAGCGAACACTTGGCGGGCGATCTTCAAGCCCTCCACCAGGAGTACCAGATCGCGTTTGTCCGTCAAATAGCGTGGGTCGATTCGGGGCGGATCGAGAGGATTGGCCGATCGAAGGGAAACCCGGCCGTGGCTGAAGGGCTGAAGTAACGTCCCACCAAGGCTGGCCGCGTGAATTTTCTCCCGACCGAGCCCGTGATTGTTGAAATAGCCAGGCGCCATGTGGAACTGCAAATCCGCCGCCCCTAAATCCGGCCGCGTGCGCACGAAGGCGCACATCTCCGCGACGTTGGAGGCGAGCGGGCCTTTGCCCCGAAGAAAATATTTCGCCACGCTCCCGAACGACTCCGCGCTCCCAAGGGTGTCGCGATGATTCACGCCCACGATCACACCGCAGACGAGGTGGTCCTGGAGGTTTCCACCCACCCCGGGGAGATCCTGCACCACGTCGATGCCGTGTCCGCGCAGCTCCGCGGCCGGACCGATACCGGAAAGCATGAGCAACTGGGGCGAGTTGATCGCACCGCCGCACAGGATCACCTCACGCCCGGCCCGCGCGGTTTCCAGCTTTCCCCGCGCGCGGAACTGGACGCCGCGCGCGCGTCCGGACTCGAACAGGATACGCGTGCTCTGTGCGTGGGTTCTGATCACCAAATTGGCCCGCCGCATAGCCGGCCGTAGGTAGGCGTCGGCCGCACTCCAGCGGCGTGCCCCGCGCATCGTCGCCTGATTGATCCCCACGCCATCCTGTTCCGCGCCGTTGAAATCCGTCGTGAGGGACACCCCGATGCTCTCGAATCCGCCGATGAAGGCGGCACTCATCGCATTCGGGTCCGGCAGATCGATGACATGCTGCGGTCCACCCGTGGCGTGAAATTCGTTGCAGGCGCCGCGCTGGTTGTCCTCGCTGCGTTTGAAATACGGCAGGAGATCCGCGTACGACCAGCCCGGGTTGCCCCGCGCCGCCCAGCCGTCGTAATCCGCGCGATGCCCGCGCATGTAAATCATCGCATTGATCGACGAACTGCCGCCGAGCACGCGGCCGCGCGGCCAATACATGCGGCGATCGCTGCAGCCCGGCTGCGGTTCAGTCTCGTAATTCCAATCGACGGCCGTCTTGAACAAGTGCGAAAATGCCGCCGGGATCTTGATCTCCGGCCGCCAGTCCCGGCCACCCGCCTCGAGCAGGAGCACGCGGACATCCGCGCCCGCGCTCAAGCGGTTGGCGAGCACGCAGCCCGCTGAGCCGGCGCCGATGATGATGTAGTCGAATGTCACAATTGCGAAGTCCCCCGCCGTGCCACCCGTCGCGCGCGCTGCCCGCCTAGAGGTATTTCGCGAGCAGATTCACCAGCCACTGCATGCCCCGTCCAAACGGTGGATAAAGGAAGCGGACCAGCGGATTGGGGAAGGCCCGACGCAACACCGAGCGTTCGTTGGAAAACGAAAGGAATCCGGCGTGTCCGTGCGCCCGGCCAACGCCGCTGTTCCCCGCCCCGCCAAAAGGGAGATTCGCGTTGAAATAATGCAGCAGCGTCTCGTTAATGCACGTGCCGCCGGCGCTGGTCTGGTGGAGAATCGTTTCGACGTTCGACGCGCTGCGGCTGAAGATATAAAGCACCAGCGGTTTTTCCCGCGCGTTGATAAACGCGAGCGCTTCCTCAATCGTGTGATACGAAACGATGGGTAGAACGGGACCGAAAATTTCGTCGCGCAGCAGGAGGGATTCCCGGCCGATGTTCCCGACGAGTGTCGGCGCCAGGTAATTCGAGGAACCCTCCCCCTCGCCACCGGCGAGTAGGATCGCGCCGCCGCCGACCGCGTCGTCCACGAGCTTGCGTAGGCGCTGATGGTGCCGCGCATTTACGACCCGTCCGAAATCGGGCGAGGCCGCCAGCCGGGCCGGGTCGTCGCCGAATGATTCCGCGATGCGTTTCCGCAAAGCGGCCGTGAGCGGCTCCCGCACGCGCTCGTCGACCAACACATAGTCCGGCGCGATGCAGGTCTGGCCCGCGTTCGTGAATTTGCCCCAGACGATTTTAGTCGCGGCCTCGTCCAGGTTGGCGGTTTCGTCCACGATCGTGGGCGACTTTCCACCCAGCTCAAGCGTGACCGAGGCGAGGTGTTCCGCGGCCGCCCGCATGATGACTTTTCCGACTGCCGGACTGCCGGTGAAAAAGATGTGGTCGAACGGAAGCTTCAAGAGTTCCGTGGCCACCGTGGCATCGCCCTCGGCCACGGCGATCTCGTCCGGTGGAAAAAGGTCCGCGAGAAAGCGGCGCATCCACGCCGAGGAATTCGGCGTGAATTCCGAGGGCTTCAACACGGCGCAATTTCCGGCCGCGATCGCGGAGACCAGCGGCAGGAAAGCCAGTTGCACGGGATAATTCCACGGCGAAAGGATCAGCGTGACGCCCCGCGGTTCCGCCCTGACCTCGCTGCTCGTCCCCATAATGCTCAGCGGCGTGGAAACGCGCCGCGGTCGCATCCAGCGCCGGAGATGGCGCATCGTGTGTCGCAGTTCGAGGAGGACGATCGCTGATTCCGCGAGATCCACTTCCGCGATGGGGCGGAGGAAATCCGCGCGCACCGCCTCGATGACTTCGGCGCGGCGCGCGAGCAGGGCGTCGTGAAAGTGCCGCAGTTTTTCGATTCGCTGAGCCGCGGTCGTCACCCGCACCGTGGGATGATGGGCGCGCTGACGATCAAAGAGTTCACGCCAGCCGATCACCGGCGGAACCGATCGCTCGGTCGACGCCGGATTGCGTTCCGTTTGGGGGGCGGGGTTGGTAATGGCCGACATGACCAGGGGGGCGACTCTCAAAACATAGCCACAGTCGACCGTCCGCCTAGTGCGAATCGAGGGGGCCGATGGATTGGCAGCAACGTGGCGGTAAACCGTCCCCCCTCCCGTGCCTCCCGAAAAAAACCGCCCGCCGGCCCGCGTTTAGCAACGCAGGTTCAGCGGGCGGTGGGGGGGATTTGCGAACTACTTCGTGTAGACCGTCTTCGGCTCCGGACGTTTAACCGCCATCGTGCGGCCGTACCGGATCGTGCCACCGGCGCTGAAAATATCGGCGTGCGTGTTGTACTTGCCGATCGCCACGTGGCCCGCGTTGTCTGAGTTGCTGATGTTTGACGCCTGGAAGAACAGATGGTCGTAGGCGAGATCAATGTTCATCGAAGGGCCGACCTTGAAACTGAGGCCGGCGCCGATCGTGATGCGGTCACTGTCTGGCAGCCTCGGGGTGCGGGTGACGCGGCTCTCGACGGGAGTGTTGTCGTAGGCCAAACCGAGCCGGAAAAGCGCCGGACCCGTCTCGTATGTCGCACCCAGCGAATAGCGGAAGGCGTTCTTGTAGTTGAGGGCCAGCGGCGTCGGGCTAAGAGCCGGGAGGTCGTTGTAAATGATCGCGATCTGTTGGATGCTGCTCCAACGGATCCACGTCACGTCACCCAAAACGCTGAAGGCCGGCGTGACCTTTTGCACGAAGGAGCCCGAGGCCGACATCGGTAGATCGACCCCGGCGCTGATTGGGCGATTGGTGATGAAGCGTTGGTTCAGCCCGGTCCCGCTCGCGCCGACTGAGGTGCCTACGGAGGTGCCAATCACCGTCGCGGTGGGTACGCCGACGATCGGGGTCAGCGCAGCGACGACCGCGTTGGTCACCGGCGTGGTCAGGCCCGAGTAGGCCGGGACGTTGGTGAAGCGCGAGTGACCGTCGATCGTGGTGTTCAGATTCGAGCGGAACGCCAGGCCAAGCCGTGTGCCCTTAATCGGCTCGTAGAGGAGTCCGACGTTCCAGCCGTAACCCCATCCCTCGCCGCCAAAGCGGACAAAGCCATCCCGCACTTGAGGTGTGACGCCACCGATCGTAACGGCCGTCGCGCCCACCGCCGCTCTGGCGATCGTGGGACGGAGGCCGGCGGGAAGTGCCGCGTTATTCAAAATGCCGGCCTGCACGCCACTTGCGAACTGGGCGTTAATGAGACCGAAATCGATCGCGCTGCTCAGTCCGGCTTGTGTGTACCCGGCGTTGAACCCGGCGCCAATCGAGAGGTTGTCGAGAATCTTGAATGAAACGGACGGGTTGATATTCACGTTCGTGATGCGTGAATTCGTCGCATTGTAGCGCAGGACGGAAGTCTCGTTGTAATCGGTCTCAAGACCAAACGGGGCATTGACGCCGACGCCGAAGGACAGACGATCGTTGACCTTGTAGGCGACATAGAACTGCGGGACGCTCGAATTGAAGAAACCCGCGTTGTTCGAGGAGACGGGCCCCGTACTTCCCCCGGTCGTGGGCTGTTGCAAGGGCGAGCCCGGAGCGGTCACGGAACCGTTATTGCTAAACTGAATACTCGGCACGATATAGCTGACTCCGTTGGTAATCGTAAGCTTGCTGTCCAGAAAGCTCATGCCAGCCGGATTGTAGAAGATGGTCGACGCGTCGTACGCGACCGCCGCGCCGCCTGCGCCCGCGATCCCCGAGTTTGTGACGCTTTGGTCGCCGAACAGACTGAAGGAGGAAGCGCGCGCCGAGGGCGCAGCCGCGACGAGAAGACTCGCGACGCCAAAAGCGCTGAGGCATTGGAGAGAACGGTTTTTCATTGGGGCGTGTTTGCTGTGGGATACGGATCGGGTGCGCCCGAGCAGGGCGAGCACGAACCGCAAAGGTTAAAGGTTCCGGGTGGCCGTCGTCCGGGGAGACTTGGGGGCCAACCGAGGTGGGATGGCCCGTAATGAGGGATGCAACCCGTCAAGTCAAGTCTGCGTCACGGCTTTTTCGCCATTTCTTCCACGCGGTCGCCGCCGTCGCGTCGCTTCGCAAACCGATTTGCACTGGGCGACAGATTGGTCCTGTGCTAAGAAATGATTAACGTCCTTAACAATCCCGCTTCCCCTCTTCCCTCATGCTCCGAGAGCCGCTCTACATCGTCGCCGGCGTCCGCACGCCGTACTCCAAGATGGGAACGCTGTTCGCCGGAATGGCGGCGGACGAACTCGGCCGACTGGCCACCGTCGAGTTGCTGGCGCGAACCGGATTCGACCCCGCGCGCATTGAGGAAGTCATCTTCGGTTGCGTCGCCCAACCGGCGGAATCCGCAAACGTCGCGCGCGTGATTGCCCTTCGTTCGGGCATCCCGCAGCACGTGCCCGCCGTTACCGTGCACCGGAATTGCGCGAGCGGATTTGAAGCCGTCACGCAGGCGGCCGAGAAAATCATCGCCGGCCGGGGCGACGTGTTTCTCGCGGGCGGCGCGGAAAGCATGTCGCAAGTGCCCCTGCTTTATCGCGACTCCGCCGCGAAGAAATTCGGCACGCTCGCGCGCGCCAAGGGTCTCGGGAACCGCGTCTCCGCGATGCTGAATTTTCGACCCGCCGATTTTTCCCCGATCATCGGGCTCCAACTCGGACTCACGGATCCGGTCTGCGGGTTGAACATGGGCGAGACGGCCGAAAACGTGGCGCGCGATTTCGGCATCACCCGCGAAGAGCAGGATCAATTTTCGCTTCGTTCGCACCAGCGCGCCATCGCCGCCCGCGAGCGGTTGCGCGAGGAAATCGTCCCGGTCCTGCTGCCCGCCGGCAAGCCCGGCGCGCCGGCCGTGATGCAGGATGACAACGGCCCGCGCGAAAACCAGACGATGGCCGCGCTCGCCAAGCTGAAACCCGTTTTCGAAAGGGACACGGGCACGGTCACCGCCGGCAACGCCTCGCAAATCACCGATGGCGCGGTCGCGCTGCTCGTGATGAACGAAAAGGGTCTGAAGGAATCCGGCCTGCAACCGCTGGGGAAATTGGTCGCGTACGCGTACGCCGGCTGCGATCCGTCACGCATGGGTCTCGGACCGGTGTTTGCGATCCAGGCCGCGCAGAAAAAATTCGGACTCGGGATCAAGGATGCCGACCTCATCGAGATCAACGAAGCCTTCGCGGCGCAGGTGATCGGCTGCCAGCGCGCGGCGCGTTCCGATGATTTTTGCCGACAGCACCTCGGCCGCGAATCCGCGCTCGGTGACATCCCCGACGAGATCCTGAATGTGAACGGAGGCGCGGTCGCGCTCGGCCACCCGGTCGGCTCCACCGGTGCGCGCCTCGTGCTCACCGCGCTCAAAGAATTGCATCGCCGGAAGGCGAAACGCGCGTTGGTCTCGTTGTGCGTGGGCGGCGGCCAGGGCGGCGCGCTCTGGGTTGAGACGGCGTAGTTTTCTCCCCCGCCACCGGCCCACGCGCGCGGCATCGAGATCTTCCAACGTCGTCCCCCAACCGCCTGTCCGACTCCCCATGGCCAATCTGCATCGCGAAGTCACGGCGTCCCACGTCTGCGTCCTGACGTTCGATCGCCCCGATTCCGTGGCGAACATATTCGACGAGGCGACCTTCGCGGAACTCAACGCCCATCTCGATTTTCTTGCCTCGCCTGAGGCGCGCGAGATCAAGGGCGTGATCTTCTGCAGCGCGAAACCGAAAATCTTCCTCGCGGGCGCGGACCTGATCGGATTCACGAAGGATCCATCGATGGAAAAACTCGAACGGCTGATCGAGACGGGCCAGCAGACCTTCCGCCGCATCACGATGCTGCCCGTTCCGTCGGTCGCGGCCATCCACGGCCTCGCGCTCGGCGGTGGATGTGAGATCACGCTCGCATGCGACTACCGGGTCGCGTCCACCTCGCGCGAGACGAAGATTGGCCTGCCCGAAGTGCAGATCGGCATTCTCCCGGGTTGGGGCGGCAGCACGATCCTGCCACGGTTGATCGGACTGCCCAGGGCGCTCGAGGTCATCCTCGGCAACAAGCAGCTCGCCGCGGTCCCCGCGCTCAAGGCCGGACTCGTCGATGCGGTCGGCCCGAGGGAATCGCTCCGGGAGCTCGCCGAAAAACAGGTCATTCGCGGCAAGCGCGGATCCCTGCCGCCCCAACTCATGAATCTGCCGCCCGCTGCCGCGTTCATCGCCCGGCAGGCGCGCGCCAATGTCCTCGCTAAAACGGGCGGCCATTATCCCGCCCCGCTCAAGGCCCTCGAAGTCGTCATCGCGGCGCTGCGCGGCACCGTGGAACAGGGCTTCGCGCTTGAGAAGAAAGCGTTCGCCGAACTCGCCACGGGCGACGTGGCGCGTCATCTCATCGGCATCTTCCTGCTGCAGGAGCGCTCCAAGAAAACCCGCCTGCCCGCCGACCTCATCGCGCCCGCGGAGGCGCCGCGTAAAATCGAGCGCGTGGCCGTTGTCGGGGCCGGCGTGATGGGCGCGGGCATCGCCCAATGGCTCGCCGCGCGCGGCACGTCGGTGTTGCTCAAGGATATCGCCGCCGAGCCGCTCGCGATCGGGATGCAGTCGATTCGGAAATTGTTCCGCGACGGCGTGCAGCGCCGGCGCTTCACCGGGACCGAGGCGCGCGCCGCGCTGGACCGCATTGTGCCCGTGGCCGGGGACGTGCCGCTCAGACGCGTGGACCTTGTCATCGAGGCTGCCGTCGAGCGGCTTGACTTGAAGCAGCAGATCTTTCGCGGGCTCGAGGCGGCGACCGCCGCGGACGTCGCCCTCGCCACGAACACCTCGGCGCTTTCGATCGATGCCATCGCCGGCGCGCTGCCCGATCCCAGCCGCGTAGTGGGTATCCATTTCTTCAACCCGGTGCATCGCATGCAACTCGTCGAGATCGTGCGAGGTGACCGCACCAGCGCGCTCGCGCTGGAGACCGCGCTGCGCTTCGTCAAGGGCATCGGCAAGCTGCCCGTCATCGTGCGCGATCGTCCGGGCTTCCTCGTAAATCGCATCCTCACGCCCTATCTCAGCGAAGCCGGTCGACTGTTTCAAGAGGGCTATGCGGTCGCCGACATCGACAACGCACTCGAGCGGTTCGGCATGCCGATGGGTCCGTTGCGTCTCATCGACGAGGTCGGCCTCGATGTCGGCCGGCACGTTGCGACGGATCTGGCCGCGCGCCTGACCACTCCGCAGGGCAGGCCGGTGCCCGCGATGGACGAGATGATCGCGCGGAAATGGTTCGGGAAGAAATCCGGCCAGGGTTTCTACGTTCATGCCGGCAAAGGCAAGCCGACGCTCAATGCCGACGTCGAACGTCTCCCCGGCGTCGCGGCGCGCCGGCCGGCGGACGCGAAGCTGTTTCTCGACCGGCTCATTCTGCCGATGATCAACGAGGCCGCGCGCGTGTTGGAGGAAAACGTCGTCGAGGCGCCCGAGGACGTGGACTTCGGCATGATCATGGGCTCCGGCTGGGCGCCCTTTCGCGGCGGTCCGCTGCGCTACGCCGATTCGCTCGGCGCCGCGAAGATCGTCGCGGATCTCGAGTCGCTGGCCGGACGCTTCGGCGAATCATTCCGGCCGAGCGCCCGACTCCAATCCATGGCCGCCGGGGGCCGACGCTTCTACCCCTGACCCGCTGACCCCGCAACTTTCGACCCGCCGCACCTACCCTTCAATCCATGAGCACCGCCCCTGTTTCGACCCCGCCCGCCAGCTCGCTCAAATCCATCGCTGACTCGCGCCCCGTGGCGTACCCGAAAATCATCACCGAGCCGCCACCGTTCTCGATCGAGACCCTCCAGGCCCTGCTCGACGGCGAACAAAAGCCGATGCGCGATCGCGTAAAGCAGATCCTGCGGCAGCCGCACTTTCGTTACTACACGGGCACCGACACCGCGGAATATCGCGAGAAGGTCTTTCATTGGTGCCTTGAGCTGGCGCGCGAAGGCATCGCCAGGATCGGCTATCCGGCCGCCGCGGGCGGCGAGGGAGACACGGAAAAGTTTCTCGCGGCGTTCGAGACGCTGGCATTTCACGACCTGAGCCTGGTCATCAAGTTCGGCGTGCAATTCGGACTCTTCGGCGGGAGCCTGCAACAGCTCGGCACCGAGCATCACCACCGAAAGTATCTCCTGCCCTGCGGCACCTTGGCCCTACCCGGGTGCTTTGCCATGACGGAAATCGGGCACGGCTCGAACGTGAAGGACATCGAGACCACCGCGACCTACGACGTATCCCCGCGCGAATTCATCATCCATTCCCCCTCGCCTGCCGCCGGGAAGAGCTACATCGGAAACGCCGCGGTGCACGGGCGAGCGGCGACCGTTTTCGCGCAGTTGATCGTTGGCGAAGATCGCCACGGCGTCCACGCCTTCGTCGTTCCGTTGCGTTCAGCGGAGGGTTTTCTGCTGCCCGGCGTCCGGATCGAGGACAACGGACAGAAGCTGGGCCTCAACGGCGTCGACAACGGCAAGATCTGGTTCGACCAGGTGCGCATCCCCCGCGAGGACATGCTGGATCGCTTTGCCTCGGTCAGTCCCGAGGGCGAGTACTCATCCCCAATCAAGAATCCCGGCGCGCGCTTCTTCACGATGCTCGGAACGCTGGTCGGGGGTCGCATCAGCATCGCTTCAAGCGGCAACAATGCCGCGAAATCCGCCCTCGCGATCGCGGTGCGCTACGCCGGCCGTCGCCGCCAGTTCTCCGGCCCGAAGCAGGAGGCGGAGACGCTGCTCTTTGATTACCCGAGCCACCAGCGGCGGCTGATGCCGTTGCTCGCCAATGCGTACGGATTGCATTTCGCGCTGCAGCATCTCGTGCGCGTCTACGCCGCGCCGAAGAGGAAGGAAGCGGACACGCGCGCGCTGGAATCGCTCGCCGCCGGGCTCAAGGCCTGGAGCACATGGAACACCACGAACACGATCCAGACCTGCCGCGAGGCCTGCGGCGGCGAGGGCTATCTCGCGGTCAATCGCTTCGCCGCGCTCAAGGCAGATACCGACATCTTCACGACCTTCGAAGGCGACAACACCGTGCTGCTGCAACTGCTCGCGAAGAATCTGCTGACCGATCTGCGCGCCAAGTTCAAGGGCATGAGCAAACTCGATTTGCTGCAGTTTTTCGGCGAGCAGACCTCGACCAAATTCGTCGAGCTCAACCCGATTTCGACGTTAAAGATCGACAAGGCGCATCTGCGCGACACGGACTTCCATCTGGCGGCTTTCCGATATCGCGAACAGCGCATCCTCCTGGGCACCGCCAAGCGCATGCGTCGCCTCGCAAGCGAGGGGGCGGACGCCTACGCCACGTTTCTGAGCTGCCAAATCCGGCTTGGCGTGCTGGCGCAGGCGAGCGTCGAACGCGTGATCCTCGAACAGTTCGCCGCCGCGGTGACGAATTGCAGCGACAAGCAAGTGCGGGCGGTGCTCAAGGACTTGATGGATCTGTTTGCACTCGTGCAGATCGAGAGGCACCGCGGCTGGTATTTGGAATACAGCTATCTGCAGCCGCGCAAGAGCAAGGCGATCGGCCGCGAGGTCGACCAACTCTGCGCCGATCTGCGGCCCATGGCCGTCGCGCTCGTCAACTCTTTCGGCATTCCCGACGAGTGCCTCGCGGCGCCGATAGCGCTGCGATAGATGAAGTTTTGGTGGAACGCACCGTTGCGCGTTGGCAGAAACCGATGCAGCCCGCGCCCGCGGGCTGCCAAATCCATTGCCAACGCGCTCGGAGATCGCGTTCCACCAAGGGCTGCGCTATTTCTCCCAACCCCTAAGTGGGCTGCGACTGCCAGCCCGGGGTTGGCGCAACCCCGGGTTATTGGGCGTCCATTGTTCCAACCGCAACGCGGTTATCGCCTTGTCCGCGCACGTCGCGCGCGAGACCGACCGGCAGGAAAGAACCGCGTTGCGGTTCGATTCGATTTCGGACTGGAGACCCAGCGTTGCGGCAACCCTTGGGCTGGCAGACCCGACGCCGCTGGCGTCGGGCGCACACGGAACCGAACCACGTTTGTTCCGACCCGATCGAGGGGTGGGCGATCCGGTAGTTCGCGTCGTCCCGACGCGATGGCAAAGGTAGGGCAGACCGTCCCCGGTCGCCCCAAACTTTCGGCCGCCACACCGAATGCGAGCGCGATCCCAGCCCTGTCCGCGACGATGCGGACGCCGTGCCCAGCGCGGCGCCATCTTCTTCCTTCCTCCCTCCTCCTTGTTTCTTTTCAGGTCACTTCATCGCCGCCCAGACGCGGTGCACATCGTCGTGCTCGTCAATCCCGTGCAGGAACTCGCCCACCTCGGCGCGCTGCTCATCGCTGAGTTCGGGAAACATTTTGGCCACGAAGCCGAGCTCACTCGTCGTTACGGTCCAGCCGTGCTGCGACAACCACTGCGAAACCGCGTGCAAATCGGGTCGGGCGGTGACGAAGCGTGCCCCCGCGCGATCGGCCGGGATGTCGTCGTTTTCCGCGTGCGTGAGCGGTGACACATCCTGCGCACCCGCCTCGATCGCAGCGACCTCGAGGTCGGCATTCACGTCGGCGTGATGTGCCTCGACGAGCCCGAAGTGATCAAAGAGGAAGCGATTCGAACCAGCTGCGCCCAGGTGGCCTCTCTTGAATAGCACGCGAATCTCCGGGGCGCTGCGGTTGTTGTTGTCGGTCAGCACCTCGACGATCACGGGAATCTTATGCGGCGTATAACCCTCGAACGTGACCAGCTCGAGGGTCATCTTGTCGTCGGTCAATCCAGCGCCTTTCTTGATCGCGCGTTCGATGACGTCGCGGGTGACGCTCTGCCGGCGCGCCTTTTCCACGGCGGCGGCGAGCCGGGCGTTGGAGGCGACATCGGCACCGCCCAGCTTGGCGGCGACCATCACCTCCTTCACAAGCTTGTTGACCGCCTGGCCCTTCTTCAGGTTGGCGACGTCACGTTTTGCCTGGAGCCATTGGCGACCCATGGGGGACCGCATTGTTGCTTGGTTTTCGGATCGGGCAAGTGCCAGCCGCGAAAATCTTCGCCACAATCGGCAGGTGAGACCCTTGTCAGAATGCGCGCGCCCGCTACGATGCGCCCGATGAGTGCCCAAGAGGTCAAGACGTTGGAGAATGAGATCGCGCGACTCGAAAAGTTGTTTATCCGTGAAAAGGCCTGGAGCGCGCGCAAGTTGCTCGCGGACCAAGTCCTCGGTCATTGCCGGCGTCTCGCCGAGCTCGAAAAGCGCGCGTTCGTCTCCACGAAGGTCCACTCGGAGGAATGGATCGAGCGATTTCTCCGCGAACAGGACAACTGCGCCTATCAGCCGCTGGAGGATCAGGTCGTCGCAGTGAGCAAGGTCCCTTTCTCCGCCGCGGCGTATGAAGCCCGGAAACAGTCGATCGAAAGCCTGCTCTCTTCGATTATCGAACGCCAGCGCACCGCCCGGGATGGATCACGCTACGGCGCGCTGCTCGAGCGCCTCTGGGAAATTTCCGTCGCCGAGGACGAGAATTTTGATTCGCACCAGAAGCTGGCCCGCTAGCGGCCGCCAGCCGCTAACGGGAAACTCGAAACTCGAATTTCGAAACTCGAAGAAAACTCAAAGGCTGAAGTTCCAACTAGAACGCCGAAGCTCCGTCGCAGCCTTACACTTTCAGTCTTTAACTTTTGAACTTCCTTCGAGTTTCGAGTTTCGAACTTCGAGTTTCCTTTGGCTGAGCGTCCGCTCAGCCGAAGGAGATTCCCTGAGCCAGTGGCATTTCCTTGGAGAAATTCACCGTATTCGTCTGTCGGCGCATGTAATTCTTCCACGCGTCGGACCCGCTCTCGCGGCCGCCGCCCGTCTCCTTCTCGCCGCCGAACGCGCCGCCGATTTCGGCGCCGCTCGTGCCCGCGTTGATGTTCGCCAGCCCGCAATCGCTGCCGGTACCGCTCACAAATTCCTCTGCCTCGCGGAAGTCATTCGTGAAGATCGCGGAGCTCAATCCCTGCGGAACCGCGTTCTGCATCGCGACCGCCTGTGGGAACTTCCGGTACGTCATGACGTAGAGCAGCGGGCCAAAGGTTTCATGGCGCACGACGTCGAAATCATTGCCCGCCTCCGCCAGGCACGGAGTCATGTAGCAGCCGCCCGGACGCCGGAGCCGGTCACCGCCATAGAGAATCCGGCCGCCCTCCTTCACCACGCGCTCCTTCGACTCAAGCACGCGCTCGACCGCGCCCACGTCGATCAGCGGACCCATCAGCGTCGCGCGGTCGAGCGGATTGCCGATGCGGACGGATGCATAGGCCTTGAGAAGCCGCGCGAACAGTTTCTTGGCGATCGACTCATGCACAATCACGCGCCGCGTGCTGGTGCATCGTTGGCCGGCCGTACCCACCGCGCCAAACACAATGGCCGGCAACGCCATGTCCAGATTGGCAGAAGGAGTCACGATCAGCGCGTTGTTGCCGCCCAGTTCGAGCAGGCTGCGCCCGAGGCGCGCCGCCACGGTCTGCGACACCTTGCGACCCATCGCACATGAACCGGTCGCGGAGAGGAGGGGCACCCGTCGATCGGCCGCAAGCGGCTGGCCGACCGCCACGCCGCCGCCATTGACGAGCGTGAAAATGGCCGGATCGACACCGGTTTCGCGGCACACTCGTTCGGCGATGCGCGTGACCGCGAGCGAGGTCAGCGGCGTCTTCTCCGACGGCTTCCAAACCGTCGAGTCGCCACACACCGCGGCGAGAGCGGCATTCCAGGCCCAAACGGCCACGGGAAAATTAAAAGCGCTGATCACGCCGATGACGCCGAGCGGATGCCATTGCTCCATCAGGCGGTGCTGGGCGCGCTCCGATTGAATCGTGAGACCGTAGAGCTGGCGTGAAAGACCGACCGCGAAATCGCAGATGTCGATCATCTCCTGCACTTCCCCCTCGCCCTCGGCGATGATCTTTCCGTTTTCCAGCGAGACGAGCATCGAGAGCTGCGACTTCGCGGCACGCAGCGCACTGCCGAGCCGGCGAATCGTCTCGCCACGCACGGGTGCGGGCACGGAGCGCCACTTCTTGAAGGCGTCCTGCGCGTGTGAGACCGCGGAATTGTAATCCTCCGTCGAGCCGCCGCGCACGGTCGCGAGACGCTTGCCGTCGATCGGCGAGACGGACTCGATGACTTCACCGCGTCCGCGCCACGTCCCGTCGAACACACCCGGATTGGCCGCTTTGAGGCCCAGCTTGGAAAGGACGGCGTTCATACGGGGATCAGGGTGGCCGCGTGATCACGCCGCAGATCGCGGCAGGTTTTTGCGATGCGATCAACGGCTTCGTGGACAATGTCGTCGGTGATGTTGAGCACCGGGCGGAAGCGGATGGAGCGATCGCCGCTCCGGATCCCGAGCACGCCGTGATCGTAGAGACCTCGATAGAATTCCTCGCGCGCCGCGTGGCTCGGCAGGTCGAACGCGATCCACGTGCCGCGGCCGCGCACGGCGGTAATCGCCGGTTCGTCGGCCGCGACGCGACCCAGCTCGTCCAGGAAGAGCGTGCCGATGCGCGCCGCGTTCTCCACCAGGCGCTCCTGCTCGATGATCTGCAGGTAATGCGTCGAGCGGACCATGTCGGTGAGGTTGCCGCCCCAAGTCGAATTGATGCGGCTCGACATGCGGAAGCAGTTGTCCTTCACCTCGTCGAGGCGCGGACCCGCCATCACGCCGCACGTCTGCACCTTCTTGCCGAACGCCAGCAGGTCGGGCCGCACGCCGAAGTGTTCGCACGCCCAGTTCTTGCCCGTGGCGCAGAGCCCGGTCTGCACCTCGTCAAAGATGAGGAGCATCTCGTTCTCGTCGCAAATCCGCCGCAGGTTCTGCAGCCACTCGGCGCGGAAATGATTGTCCCCACCCTCGCCCTGGATCGGCTCGATGAGGATCGCGGCGAGGTCGTGCCCCTGCTCGGCCACGACTTTCATGATTTGCGCCTCGCTGATTTTCTCGCGGCGGATGACGTCGGTCTCGCGCTCGTCCTCGGGCAGCGAGAAATCAATGAACGGTGTGCTCACCCGCGGCCACGGAAACTTCGCGAAGTACATCGTCTTCTTCGGGTCCGTGTTCGTCAGGCTCATCGTGTAGCCCGTGCGCCCGTGGAACGCGTGTTCGAAGTGGAGAATGTGCGTGCCGCGTTCGCCGCGCCCAGCCGCGAGATTCTTGCGTACTTTCCAGTCCATCGCCGCCTTGAGCGCGTTCTCGACGGCGAGCGCGCCACCGTCGATGAAGAACCACCGCTCCATCGGCGGCAGGCTCGCGACGCGCGCGAGCGTGTGCACGAACTCGGCGTAGAGAGCGGTGTAGACATCCGAGTTCGCGACCTTGACCCGCGCGGAAAGCAGCAAGTCACGCTGGACGTCCGGATCGTCGAAGTGGGGATGATTGAATCCCACCGGCAGTGAGCCGAAAAAGCCATAGAGATCGACAAGGTCGCGACCGGTCACCGAATCATGGATCCGGCAGCCGCGGCTCTTCTCGAGGTCGATGACGATCTGGAAGCCATCCACGAGGATGTGCTTCTCCAGTTCGCTCACCACGCAGCGGGGGTTACTACGGGGTTGAAACATACGCGATTCTAGCCCAGCGCACCCACACTCGCCACCGGGAAAGGTGGATCGGACCCTCCGGGCGCGATGCCAAAGGGATTGTCAGCCCGCGGGCGCGGGCTGCACTCAATTTTGCCAACGCGCTCGGAGATCGAGTTCCACCATCGTCACGCCGCCGTCACGCCTCCAGCGCCAGCATTGCAAACGTCGCGAGCCAGTGCTCCCCCATGTAGTCGCTGCTGATCTCGCGAATCGTGGTTTTCACGTGCGCCTCGGCGGCCGCCTCCGCGAGCGGCCCGCGCGGATCACCTGCGGGCAACGCCCGGACGATCGAACGCCAGCACCATGCGCGGCTGAAGTTTAAACCATCGAGATGCGCAATTTTCCCGTCCGTGCGATCGCTCACCTGCGCCGGCGAAAACAGCGTCGCCGGTCGACGCTCCACGAGCTGCGGCAAAAAGCGATCGAGCCACGCAACAAATTCATCTGCCGGCAGAACCCGCCGCATCAACTCGGCCTCCATCAATGCGGGCGACAGGAAGTCCTCCCCGCCCGGTTCCCACGCCGGACAATCGGCGTCCCCGCCAAACCACGCTTGCGCCTTCTCCCGGATGAGCCCATCGAGGGCGCCATCGGGCACGGCGCGGGCGTAGTCGAGCGCGAGGGCCAGCGAGAACGCGCTGTTCGCGTGCGTGCCGGCGCGGACCGGATACGTCGCCTTCGGCAGGAATTCGAGAAACCACTCGGCAAAGACATCCGCCAGTGGCGCCAGCACTGCGCTCCAGCGCCGGCCGTCCGGATGATCCCAATCGGCCAGCTCGGCCGCGAGCTTCAACAGCCAGGCCCAGCCGTACGGACGCTCGAAGGTCTGGCGCGAGGGCTCCAGCAGGTATGCGATCTCGCCCGCGACCGCCGACTCCGTGAAATGCCGATCCATCGTCAGGCGAATCTCGTCCACGACCGGCAGTTCGGGAAAGCGCTTCGCCACGCGCACCAGCAGCCAGTAGCCATGCACACACGAATGCCAGTCGAAACTCCCGTAGAAAATGGGGTGCAGTTGGTGTGGCGCCTGCACGTCACCAACGTCGTTCAGGACGTGATCGAGCTTGTTCGGGTATTCGCGGGTGAGATGTCCGAGCGCGATGCGCGCGAACGTGTCGGCGAGGCCGGAATCAAGCGCGATGGACATGAGGCAATGTAAGCCGGAAAGCGCGCCGATCGCGAATGCGACGTCCGCGGGTTTCTTCACAAAATTACCAAATTTTCCAAATTGACGAATTTTTGGACTGACGGAACGAGCATCGGGCCACACTTTGACTCCCCCCATTTATCCATTCAGGAAAATCTGGTAATTTGGAAAATTTGGTCATTTCGTTACCGGACACACGCACGTTGCCCCGGACTCCAACGTCGCGTCGAGACCACCATGAAATCCCACGACGTAATCATCCTCGGCCTTGGCGGGATGGGCAGCGCCGCGGCGGCGCATCTCGCCAGTCGGGGTCGGCGCGTTCTGGGGCTCGAGCGATTCACGTCCCCGCACCATCACGGTGCCAGCCACGGCGCCACCCGCGTCATCCGGCAATCCTACTTCGAGCATCCGTCCTACGTTCCCCTGCTTCTCCGCGCCTATGCGCTCTGGCGCGATCTCGAAACGCGGTCCGGCCAAACGCTGCTGCATCTGAATGGCGGCCTCATGCTCGGAACGGCCGAATCCGAGGTCATCACCGGTACTCTTCGCAGCGCGCGCGAGCACCGTCTGCCGCATGAAACGCTCAACGCCAGAGAGATTCGCCGGCGCTTCCCGCCCTTCCAAGTTTCGGACGACACCGTGGGAGTTTTCGAAAGCGCCGGGGGCTACGTGTTGTGCGAACCCAGTGTCGCCGCACATCTCGCCGTCGCCACCCGAGCCGGAGCGGAATTGCATTTTGAAGAGGCCGTCACGTCCTGGAGCGCTAATGAAGGCGGCGGAGTCACCGTGACGACCTCTCGCGCCGCGTATCACGCCGACCAGCTCGTGATCACGCCCGGCCCCTGGGCGCCGGACGTCCTCGCCGATCTCGGGATTCCCCTGAAGATCACCCGACAGGTTCTCTGCTGGTTCAAGTCGCCGGCGGGCATCGAATCATTCCAACCCGACCGCTTTCCGATTTGGATCCGTCAGATCGACGCCCGGACATCCATCTACGGGTTTCCCGCGGTCGACGGCAGTGAAGGCGGCGTGAAGATCGCCTTTCACGACCAATCGAATCAGGAAGTCTGCACGGCGGAAACGATCGATCGTTCCATCCGCGACGCGGACGAAACCAATCTTCGCGCCGTCTTGCGCGATTTTCTACCGGCGCTGGACGGTCCCCTCGTCAAGGCGACGACGTGCCTTTACACAATGACGCCGGACGCGCATTTCGTGATCAGCACGCATCCGCGCCATGCGCAGGTGCAGGTCGCGTGCGGCTTCAGCGGCCACGGGTTCAAGTTCTGCAGCGTCGTCGGTGAAATCCTCGCCGACCTGGCCACGGCCGGCGCCACCCGCCACGACCTCTCGCTCTTCACACCAACACGATTTTTCTAACTACAGCCGAGCGACGCGGTGGCGGCGCGAAACAGCCGGTCAGGCCGCGATGGGTCGCGGTGTATCGCGCGGGAGCACGATGCCGCAAATTAACGCAGATTTTCGCAGATTATCTTGGAACAAACGGCGGGAACCACGAATTGACACGAAGGAACACGAATTTGAAGAGCGGTCGAAAGTCCTGGCCTCATTTCATTCTTGTAAATTCGTGTTCTCCGATTCGTGGTTCCTTCCGATGATTTCTAATCTGCGTTAATCTGTGGTTAAAAAACAAACGCCGCCAGCTTGCGGCTGACGGCGTTCGTGGATTGAATTCTGATGGCGAAGTCGCGGATCAACCGTGGAATTGTTCTTCCTCGGTCGAGCCGACGAGGGCAAGGGTCGAGGCTTCCCCGGCGCTGATGACGGTGCTCACCAGATCGAAGTAGCCGGTGCCCACTTCGCGCTGGTGCTTGGTGGCGGTGTAACCGTGCTTTTCCGCGCGGAACTCGGCTTCCTGCAATTCCGAGTACGCCGCCATGCCGCGATCGCGATAACCGTTCGCAAGCTGGAACATGCTGTAGTTCAGCGAGTGGAAACCCGCGAGCGTGATGAACTGATATTTGTAGCCCATCTTGCCGAGCTCCTGCTGGAACTTCGCGATGGTCGCATCGTCGAGGTGCTTCTTCCAGTTGTAGGAAGGCGAGCAGTTGTAGGCGAGTGGCTTGCCCGGGAACTTCGCGTGAATCGCGTCGGCGAAACGCTGGGCGAATGCGAGATCCGGCTTGCCGGTTTCGCACCAAATGAGATCCGCGTACGGCGCGTAGGCCAGACCGCGCGCCATCGCGAGACCTTCGCCTTCCACCAGTCGGAAGAATCCTTCCGGCGTGCGCTCGCCCGTGCAAAACGGACGATCCACTTCGTCGACGTCGCTCGTCAGCAGCTTCGCGCCGAGCGCGTCGGTGCGGGCCACGACAAGCGTCGGCACATCGAGGACATCGGCCGCGAGGCGCGCGCCCGCGAGGGTGCGGAGGAACTGCGACGTGGGCACGAGCACCTTGCCGCCCATGTGCCCGCACTTCTTTTCGCTGGAGAGCTGATCCTCGAAGTGCACGCCGGCGGCGCCCGCCTCGATCATCGCCTTCATCATTTCGAAGGCATTCAGCGGACCACCGAAGCCGGCTTCCGCGTCCGCCACGATGGGCGCGAACCAATGAATGGAGTCGTCGCCCTCGCTGTGGGAAATCTGGTCGGCCCGGGTGAGCGCGTTGTTGATGCGCTTCACGACGCTCGGCACGCTGTTCGCGGGGTAGAGGCTTTGGTCGGGATACATTTCACCGGCGAGATTCGCATCGGCCGCGACCTGCCAGCCCGAGAGATAGATTGCCTTGAGCCCGGCCTTCACCTGCTGCACGGCCTGATTGCCGGTCAGCGCGCCGAGGGCGTGCACGTAGTCCTCGGTGTTGAGGAGTTCCCACAGCCGCTCCGCGCCCAAGCGCGCCAGCGTGTGGTCGATTTGGACCGACCCGCGGAGCTTCTCGACGTCGGCGGGCGAATAGTTGCGGCGGATGCCCGACCAGCGCGGGTCGGTGTCCCAAGTGGCTTGAATTTTTTCGGTGGCGTTCATGGCATTGCGGATTTCGGATTTGGATTCGGGATTTGATTCGGGCGGTGCGTGGAACGCAAAAGGATGGTCATCATTTTGCGTCCGACGGCCCCGCTTTCGTGCCGAGAATAGCCAGCGGATTTCCGATGTATAGCGAATTTTCGCTGTTTCTTTCTTTTTCGCTGTTTTTCTGCTTTTTGAGTGGGTACGAGCATTCGCGGGGAGCGAAAATTCCACTGGAGGCCAGAGAACGTCGACCCTAGATTTGGCGTAATCATGCCGTCCCTCGCGCCCACCGCCGAACCCGAGATTCCCTTGGCTGCACCGCCCCCTGCCCCTGGCGGCAAGGGCCAGAACCTGAAATTTATCCTCGGGTTGAAGCTGAGCCAGCTCCGCCGCGAGAACAAATTTCCCCTGAAGAAACTCGCGGCGCTCTCCGGCCTGTCCGTTTCCTACCTCAACGAGATCGAGAAGGGCAAGAAGTACCCCAAGCCCGAGAAGATCTTCGCCCTCGCCGAGGCACTCGGTGTGACCTACGAGGACCTCGTCTCGCTGCACCTCGGCGCGAACATGACGTCTCTCGAGAAGATGCTGAAGACCGGCGCGCTGCAGAATTTCCCGTTTGAGATTTTCGGCGTCAGCTCCTCCGGGCTGATGGAAATGATGTCGGGCGCGCCCGATCGATTCAGCGCGCTGATTGACACGATTCAAAAAATCATTCGCCGCTACGACATGCGCGTGGAGCACTTGCTGCTCACCGCGATGCGCTCGTACCTCGAGATGAACAATAATTATTTCCCCGACCTCGAGAAGGCGGCGGAGACGTTTCGCAAGGATCACAAGTGGCTGCGCAACGCCGGCGCGCATCGGGCGGATTTCGTCGCGAAGCTGGAGCAGTTCCTCGTGCGCGAGCACGGCTACGAAATCGACGAAGTCACCCTCGGCCGGGAGGCCGATCTGCGGAGCCAGCGATCAATCTTCGTGGCCGGCACCAAAAACCGCCTGCTGCTCAATCCCGCACTCGAGCCGATGCAGAAGGCGTTCGTATTCGCCCGCGAGATTGGCTACCGCTACCTGGCACTCGAGGCACGCATGGCCACCGCCTCGCCCGACGAGACGGCGACCTTCGACCAACACCTCAATCACCAGCGCGCATCGTATTTCGCCGGGGCGCTGCTGCTGGATCAGTCTCTCATCTGCGACGCGCTCGGACCCTTTCTCGCGAAAAGGAAATGGGAGCCGGAGGCCCTGCGCGAGCTGCCGGTGCGTTTCGGCGCGACGCCGGAAATGTTTTTCCATCGTCTCTCGCAGTTGCTCCCGCGCTTCTTCGGCCTTGGGCAGATGTATTTTTTGCGGTTCGAGCACTACGCGGACACGGGACGCTTCCGTCCGGCGAAGGAGCTGCACTTCACCCGCATGCACAGCACGCACAGCATCGGCGTGAACGAGCACTATTGCCGGCGCTGGGTGACGATGCGCCTGCTCGAAGAACTCGCCCGGAGGCCAAAGACCACGAAGGGTGAAGTCCCGGTCCTCGCCGGCGCGCAGCGCTCCAAGTTTCCGGGCACCGATAACGAATATTTCAGCCTGTCGATGGCAACCTCGAGCGGATTGCGCGGGGGGGTGAACGTGTGCGTCACGCTGGGCTTCGCGATGACTGACGCCTTCAAGGGAAAAGTGCGCTTCTGGGCCGACCCGTCGATTCCCGACAAGTTGGTCGGCGACACGTGTGAACGCTGCGCGATCACCGATTGCGAAGTGCGCGCGGCCGAGCCCCGCATTCTCCGGCGCGACGAGGAACGCACACGCCAGAATCAGGCCCTGCGCGATTTGATCGAGCGTGTGCGCGGCTGAATTTTCGACCCGGGCAACTTGTCCGTGGTGTTGCGACGGTTGAAGCCCAGCGAGTCAATTCCAAACTGGAACCGGCAACCGCATTTGCCACGGGCGAATCCAATTCAACGCCGGATGAACATTTGCCCCGAGCAGGCTTCATGCAGAAGCTCCACGGGCAAGATGCCCGCGCTACGAGAAGCGGAAAAACGCTTCCGCCGTGCGCGTCGTTTCCGCAGCGAGGTGCTCAAGGCTCACCGCGCGCTCGGCCGCGATGCATTCGGCCACGAGCCGGGTATACGCCGGCTCGCACCGCTTTCCGCGATACGGCACCGGTGCCAAATACGGGCAGTCCGTCTCGACCATGTAGCGATCCGCCGGCACCTCGTGGGCCGATTCGCGCACCACCGGCGCATTCTTAAAGGTCACGATTCCGGTAAACGAAACGAGATGCCCAAGTCCGATTACCTCCTGCATCTGCGCCGGTGAGCCGCCGAAACAATGCCACACTCCCCGCACCCTTCCGGTGAATGGTCGGATCCCTCTAAGGGTCGCCTCCCAGGCGTCGCGCTGGTGAATCACGACGTTCAGTCCGAGCTCCACCGCGAGCTCGAGTTGCAAGCGAAACGCTTCGGTCTGCCGCGCCATCATGATTTGCCGCGCGGAACCTTCCTCCGGCAAGCGGTACTGGTCGACGCCGATCTCGCCAATGGCAACGACGCCAGGATGGCTCGCCAGTTCGCGCAACGGTCCGGTAAAATCCGGCCGTTCCTCGTGGACATGATTTGGATGCACGCCCACCGCCGCGTACACCACGCCCGGAAAACGCTCCGCCAGCGCGATGGCCCGCGCGCTCGTCTCGAGACCCGTCCCGATGGAAATTATCCGCGTGACCCCCGCGTCGCGCGCCCGCGCGACGACCTCGTCGAGGTCCTCCGCAAACTCCGGGAAATCCAGATGCGCGTGCGTGTCGATCAGCATTCCGCCGGATTCTCCGCGCTATTTCTGCACCGCGCCACCCTTCATCACGAAGGCGATCTTCTGCAGCAACGTGATGTCCTTGAGCGGATCGCCATCGACCGCGACGAGGTCGGCGAACTTCCCCTTCTCCACGCTGCCAAAATCCTTTTCGACCCCAAGCAGGGTCGCCGCCGATATCGTCGCCGACTGGATGGCAGCCATCGGTGGCATGCCGGCCTCGACCATGTAAGCGAATTCCTTGGCGTTGTCCCCGTGCGCCGACACGCCGGTGTCCGTGCCAAAGGCGACTTTCACGCCCGCCTTGTAAGCCTTCGCAAACGTCGCCTGGATCTTCGGCCCCACCGCCGCCGCCTTCGGTCGGACGATGGTGGGGAAGAATCCGTCGATCTTCGCTTTTTCCGTAACCCATTTTCCGGCGATGATCGTCGGCACGTACCACGTGCCATTCTTGATCATCAAATCCATCGCCTCGTCGTCCATGAACGTGCCGTGCTCGATGGAATTCACGCCCGCACGAATCGCGCGTTTCATGCCCTCGGCCCCGTGCGCATGCGCCGCGACCCTGAAACCGTAATCCCGCGCCGTTTCGACGATCGCCTTCAATTCCGCATCGGTGAACTGGGGATTCTCCGCGCTGCTGGCCAGACTTAGCACGCCACCGGTGGCGGTGATCTTGATGAGGTCGCTGCCGTCCTTGTAACGCTGCCTCACCGCCTTGCGCGCCTCGTCGGGGCCATTGACGACGCCCTCTGAGGGCCCGGGGTCACCCTGATACTTGGGAACCAATCCATTGGTCGGATCCGCGTGGCCACCGGTTGTGGCGATCGATTTGCCCGCCGTGTAAATCCGCGGCCCTTGAACCCAACCCTTCTTGATCGCTTCGCGCAGCCCCACCGTGATGCCGCCCGAATCGCCGAGGTCTCGCACCGTCGTAAACCCGGCCATCAAGGTCTTTTTCGCGAACATCGCGGCGCGCAGCGTCGCTTCGGGCGTGTTGACGTAAAATCGCTCGGAATAGGACTGGGGGGAAAACTCACTCGACAGATGCGTATGCATGTCCATCAAGCCGGGCATCACCGTGGACGTCTTCAAATCGATGAGCGTGTCCCCCGCGCCCGCCGCCTGGAATCCGGACACGACTTCGACGACGCGCTCGCCGTCGACGACGATCGTCACGTTCTTTTGGGACTCCGCGCGAACGCCATCAATCAACGTGCCGGCGTGAATCAAGGTGCGGGCCTGGGCGGTGGCGGTGACCGCCAGAACCGCGCCCAACGCCAGGAAGAGAGGACGGAATTGCATTTGGGTGATGTAGCGACTCAACCCCGCCGCGCAACCGGATTTGTCGGTGGAATCAATCGCTCTGCGCCGTTCCAGGGTGGGGTACGGCGACAGGGATGCGATCCCGATCAATGCCTGAAATTTGCCCACGGGGACGTCGTGCTGATGGTGCCGCCACTCGTCCGCACGATCGGGCCGACGGCATTCACGGACGAATCATCAAAGACGAAGCCCTGATCGATCAAGGTCCCCGCAAATGAACCGCGGGCCGTGTTGCGGACGACCCAGTTATTGGTGCCCCGGATGTAGAATCCGCGATAACCGTCGGTCGCGTTTAGGGCGGGGTCCATCGTGCAACTGTTCCCGTCGACCTGGTTATTGTCGCCCGTCACCTCAAGTCCGAAATGGTTTGAATCAGAAGTGTTTCCAATCAGCTGGCAACGGGAGCTGGCGATGATGCCAATCTGAGTG
>JANXRG010000043.1 GCA_025353105.1 Verrucomicrobiota bacterium | reverse complement strand
TAGGAAAACCGCCGGAAGATTCCGCCGGAACGACCGGTGTGCGATGATCCATTGCCCCGCGAAAATCGGCGCGGACCAGCCGACGAGATGGATCAAATAGTTCCAGCGTTCCATCAGGCGCGCGGGGAATCCGCTTTGGGTGCGACCGGCAGAAACAGGATCGTGACCAGGGAAACCATGACGGTTTCGATCAAGAAGAAGGCGTATTCTTCCGCCGGCAGGCGCCAGCGGACGCCACCCAGCGGGACTTCGACGGGCGTGACGCGGTTCCAATCAAAGTCCCAGATCCGCCGGTGGACGGCCCAATTATCCCACGGCGCCGTGGCGACAAACACGATGCCGCAAACGATCGCGATCCACTTCCAGTGGGTGGGTCGCAGGCGCCGCCGGGTAAACCACAGCAGCAGGACCAGCGCGGGAAGATTAAACGCGAGGTGAAACGTGAGGTAGGTCACGACATCGCGCGCCGCCGGGGCCTAGTAAAGTCGTTCGTCCCCATCCTCGACCGGGAGGTCGACATCGCGGCGGATCGAGCGCAGGCGCTTCTGAATGCCGCGATTCGACTGCGGTCCGTTGAGCAGCGTGTTCAGATGGACCGCGATGGATGGCAGGTTTACCGCGAGTCCGGCGACGAGCAATACGAGCGCGGTGGTGCTGCGCACGGAATGGCGAAGCCGGCCAGCGATGAGCAGACCGAGGGCGCAGCCGATGGCGGCTCGGCCAACGGCCAGGATGCCGTGGGCCGGTACGCTTTCGAGAGACTTGGAAGTGACGAACGACATGGACAAGGTTTTTTTAATTTACGTCGCGAGTTGCAAATGGAAACCGGGAAAAATGAGGAAACTATCCGGGGAACCCGTACCCATCGAGATAGCTAGGGACGTGCCTGAATTTGGTGAATCAGCGCGGCGCGAGGCGAAGGGCCGCGACCCCCTCCCGACCGTTGCCTTCGGACGAGGGGTGGCGATACTGCTTCCAACCCATGTCCCAGCCCTTTGTCCTGATCCTTGCCGGCGGCACCGGCGAGCGCTTCTGGCCGCTGAGCCGCCGGAATCGACCGAAGCAGTTGCTGCGTCTCTTCTCGGACCAGACGTTACTCGAGGAAACCATGCGCCGACTCGGTGATCTGACCTCACTCGACCGCGTGCTCATTCTCACGAACACGGAAC
This sequence comes from Verrucomicrobiota bacterium, assembly GCA_025353105.1. GTDB lineage: Bacteria > Verrucomicrobiota > Verrucomicrobiia > Chthoniobacterales > SZAS-18 > SZAS-18. Next base: position 33,336 of record JANXRG010000043.1, on the reverse strand, counting down.
AGGAAGACGCCGTGCGCACGCTTCTCGGTGAACGGTTGCCGGCGGAAAATATCGTCGCGGAACCCGCCAAGCGCGACACCGCGCCCGCCATCGCGCTTGGAGTTGCGTGGGTCGCGCGGCGCGATCCCGCCGCGACGATGATTGTCCTCCCGGCGGATCACATCATCCGCGACGCGGCCGCGTTCCAGGCGGATTTGCGGGCGGCATGCGAGGCGGTGCGACTCGATTCTTCGGCGCTCGTGACGGTGGGGGTGAAGCCGACGTGGGCGTGTCCCGGCTTTGGTTACATCGAGTTTGGCGAGGCGGTGCGCGAACGCATCTTTCGCGTGCGCCGATTCCGCGAAAAGCCCGCACCCGATCTCGCGCAGCAATTCCTCGAGGAAGGCTGCTTCCGCTGGAACGCGGGCATGTTCGTCTGGAGCATCCCGGCGATTCTCCGCGAGCTGCACCGGCAGGCGCCCGAGCTCGCGGATTTCGCGACCGCTTATGCCCGGTCCGCCGACCCGGCCGCGGTGCTCGCGTCCAAGTTTTCCAAGCTGCCCAAAATCTCGATTGACTATGCCGTGATGGAAAAGGCGACGACGACGCTGATGGTCGAGGCGAGCTTTGATTGGGACGACGTCGGCGGCTGGCCGGCCATCTCCGGGTACCTGCCGGTCGACGCGCACGACAACGCCTCGAACCGACCCATCGTGGCCCTCGAGGCCAGTCACAATCTTGTGTACTCCGATTCCGCCAAAAACATCACTTTGCTGGGGGTGAGTGACTTGCTCATTGTCCAAACCGATGACGCCCTCCTGATTTGTCCGCGGGATCGAGCGGAGCACATCAAGCAGTTGATTCCCCATCTGCCGCCGGAGCTGCATTGACCCATGAGCCTGCCCATCGCACTCGGCATTGACCACGGCGAAGCCCGCATCGGCCTCGCGATTTCCGATGAACTCGGGATGTTCGCGCATCCACTCGAAACGGTGCCGGCGCGCGACACGAAGATCGCGTTGGATCGGATCGCCACGGTCGTTGCCGCGAAGAGCGTGCGCATGGTCGTGGTCGGCCTGCCGCGCAACATGGATGGGACGTATGGACCAGCTTCCATCAAGGTGCGGGCGTTTGCGGAGGAGCTGAAATCCCGGATTGCACCCTGCGCGGTGAGCTTCGTCGACGAACGGCTCTCGACCGTCGCGGCACAAAAGGCACTGCACGCGAGCGGTCGTAACGTGAAGCAGGGCCGGAGCATGATCGACCAGGTCGCCGCCCAGATGATCCTGCAGACCTACCTCGACCGCGAGGCCTACAAGGCCGCGAATTGATCCCGATGGCGGCCGGCACGCGCAGATTGCGGATCGAGGTCGCGTACGATGGCACGCCGTTCGCGGGCTGGCAGATTCAGGCGAGCAAGAAGGGAACGGTGCAGGGCCATTTGGAAGCCGCCTTCTCGAAACTGTGCGGTGGACGGCGCGTGATGGTGCAGGGCTCCGGTCGCACGGACGCGGGGGTGCACGCGCTCGCGCAGATCGCGCACGCGGATGTCGATGGGACGAGCGGGGCGCTGGCGAAGGCAAGCGACTGGCCAAAGCCGCTCAATGCGCACCTCCCGCCGGAAATCCGGGTGAAGGCGGCGCGATTTGTCATGGGCGCGTTTCACGCGCGCTTCGACGCGCGGGGAAAGGTCTATCGCTACCGGATCTGGAACGCGCCCGCGATGAACCCGTTTGAATTGCACCGCGCCTGGCACGTCCACGCGCCACTCGATCGGGACGCCCTGCAGTCCGCCCTCCGTTGCTTTGTCGGGAAGCACGATTTCGCCGCGTTCGCCGCGAACCGCGGTCCCGGCGGCGCGCCGTCGACGACCGTGCGCACGATCCGCCGCGCGACGTTCGCCTGTCGCGGTGCGCTGCTCACGCTCGAGTTCGAAGGTGACGGATTTCTCTACAAGATGGTGCGCCTCATGACCGGTGCCGTCGTCCGCGTGGCGGAAGGAAAGGCGACCCTCGAGTGGATGCAGCGATTGCTCGTCCATCCGCGTGTGGCAAAGAACCATTACCAGGCGCCCGCCGACGGGCTTTACCTGCGGCGGGTGATGTATTGATCTTTGAAAGAATGACAAACAGCCGCTAGGTTCAGGTACGATCTCCCAAGCTTAATTTCGATGAATCGTCTTCTCTCGACGCTTGACCGGGTCGGAACCGTGGGCTCGCTCCTCGCCGCCATCGCGGCACCGTGTTGCTTCCCGCTTTTTGCAGGTTTGAGCGCCGCGGTGGGACTTGGCGCTCTGGGTCAGTTCGAGGGGATCGTGCTCTATATATTTCAGGGCTTTGTCGCTCTCACTGTGGTCGGCTTGGCCGTGGGCTTTCGCCGGCACCGTTCCATTGGTCCATTGCTTCTCGGGGTTCTCAGTGCGGCGGCACTCGCATACGTGTTCTACCGCGATTCTTCGACGGCGGCTCTTTACGGGGGACTCGGCGGCTTGCTCCTTGCGACCTTGTGGAATCGTTGGGCTGCGCGGGCCAGGTCTTGCGGCGTGCCGGGGAGTCAGGAATCGATGTTGCATTCCATTATTACCTGCCCGGAATGTGGATTGCAGTCCGAGGAAACGATGCCCACCGACGCCTGCTGGTTCTTTTATGAATGTCGCGGCTGCCACGCGCATCTCAGACCAAAGCAAGGCGACTGTTGCGTGTTTTGCAGTTACGGCTCCGTGTCCTGCCCGCCCATCCAACTCGGGGTCCAGTGCTGTGCGTGACACCATTTACGCCGCGCCCCCTCACCACCATCCCGTCAGCGCGCGAATCCTCGACGAGGCGCGCACCGCGTCGTGGAGGAGGCGCTGGAGGAATTCCATGCCGGTGACATCGGGGCAGGCGAGGACGAGCAGGGACGAAAGGATCGCCAGGTTCACAAGGTAGATGAACACGAGGGAAAAAAATGTGCCGTGCGAGGTCAGGTCGCTTTGACCACGTTTTATCATTGAGACCATGAAGGTGACGTGGAAGCCCCAAGTCGCGCCGACGCCCGCGTACAGCCAGCGGTGGTACGGCCAGATCTCGAGGAACGCCCCCACGATCGCCCACGCGAGCACGAGCGCGATGCTGTAGAGCGGGAAGAAATAGGGCGCGAGCGCGATCCAGAAATTGGTCTTGTCGGTGACGATGTAACCGCCGGCTCGCGCGACCTTGAATTCGCGCACCCGACCCCCGTGCAACCACACCCACAGCGCGTGGGTCAACTCATGGCCGAAGACGTAGAGCCAGAGCGGGCGTGGCAAGCCAAAGAACGCGATGCCCCACAGCACCGCGCCGAGGCCGAAGAAATAGAACTCCTCGGTGGCCCAGAACGCGCCACTGATCGTGACGCGCGCAAACTCCTTGAAGAACGCCGAGCTCAACAGCCAGCAAGGAGGAAGAAGAAAGATCCCGACAATGAGCTTCACCCAACGGGTCGGCACGACGATGGACCGGCGCTCGGGAGGGGTGGCGGCCCGGGAGCCGACGCGACGCGTCTTCGGCGCGGCACCGATGCCGGGCAGGGCGGCGGCTTGCGCCCGGAGTTTCTCACGACGTTTCGGTCGCTCGCGCTTGCTCATTCGCGCACTAATTTAGCCACAGAGTCGCAGAGGGCACAGAGAAAACTGGATCGACTTAAAAGGCGACTGATGGAACCACAGATTTCGCAGATTATTTCAGACAAATCTCCGGCAAAATAATCTGCGAAAATCTGCGTTAATCGGTGGAAAAATCTCTGGTCGACGACCGTCAACCTTCGGCTTACCTAGGCTCGCCCGAGGTACGAGCCAGTCCGGGTGTCGACCTTGATCAGCTCGCCTTCCTTGATGAACAAGGGGACGTTGATGATCTTGCCGGTTTCGAGCTTGGCCGGCTTCTGCACGTTGTTCGCGCTGTCGCCGCGGACGCCCTCGGCGGATTCGACAACCTTCATCGTCACGGTCGAAGGGAGTTCCACTTCCACGGCCCGATCCTCGGCGTAGAGCACCTGCACCTTCATGTTTTCAACAAGGTAATCCTTCGCGCCGCCCAGCAACTTTTCGTCGAGTTGAACGGTGTCGTACGTCGTCGGATCCATGAAGTAATAACCATCGCGATCCTGGTAGCTGAACTCCACCTCGCGGCGTTCGACGTCGACGAGTTCGACCTTTTCGGTTGAGGTAAAGCGGACGTCGGCGGACTTCCCGGTCTTAATGCTGCGGATGATGGCCTGGACGAACGCGCGGAGGTTGCCGGGCGTGCGGTGCATGACTTCGAGGACGATGGCGATATCGCCGTTGTAGCGGATGGCTTGTCCTTTGCGGAGATCGTTGGCGGCGGGCATGGCGGGCGGAATTCGGGTTTGATTCGACCGGCCGGAGGAAGCGCGACGGGCGAGCCTCAGATGAGCTTCAAGCGCGTCAGGTCTTGCGTGTCCACCAGACCGATGGGGCGGGAAGAGTCATCCACGACGATCAGGTCGTCAACCCGCGAGCGCTCAAAGGCCTGCAACACTTCGACCGCCAGCGCGTTGCCGCGAATCGTGAGTGGCTTCCTCGTGGCAAAGTCTCCCACCGGTTTGGGTCCGAGCCGGGGGTCGGCCTGGAAATGACGCGCAAAATCCCCGTGCGTGAAAATGCCGTATAGCGTCCCGTCGGAATTGACGATGACCGCCGCGCCGGCCCGCGCGCGGCTCATTGCCTGGAGCACGTCGGCGACGTTCGTTTCCGGGGTGACCAGCGCGATTTGGTCGCGCGGACGCATGACGAGCTCGACCGTGAGCAGAAGCGCGCGCCCGAGGGAACCGCCGGGATGGAACTTTGCGAAATCCGCCTTGCTGAAGCCCCGCGCCTCGAGCAGCACCATCGCCACCGCGTCGCCCAGCGCGAGCGTCACGGTCGTGCTCGAGGTCGGCGCGAGATTCAACGGACACGCCTCCTGCGTCACGCTGGCGTCGAGCGTGACGTGCGCGGCGCGCGCCAGCGTCGAGTCCATCTGGCCGGTGATTGCGATGAGGGTAATGTTGAAGCGCAGGAGCGCGGGCAGAAGGTTGACCAGTTCATCGGTCTCGCCGCTGGCGCTCAGGGCCAGCACGGCGTCGCCGTCCGACACGATGCCGAGATCGCCGTGGAGGGCGTTCATCGAGTCGAGCACCACCGCCGGCGAGCCTGTGCTGGTCAGCGTGGCGGCGATCTTGTCGCCGATGTGGCCCGATTTCCCGACCCCGACCACCACGATCTTGCCGCGACCATCGACCACGCGCTTTAAGGCTTCGACGGCGCGGCTGAAGTTCTCGTCGAGACGGTCGCGCAGGCGTTTGAGCTCGCCGATTTCGAGATCCAGCACGCGGCGGCCTTGGTCGAGATAGTCCATGGGTTGGGGTGCGGCGCGTCGGACGGGAGGGGGCCGGCAGGAAAATACGCTATTGAGCGGGGTCCGAAACGTATAGTAGATTGGAAGAGACAACAAACCGGCTTATGAAATCGATTCGCATCCTCGCAATACTCGGCCTTCTGGCGTTTTCCACGGCGGCGTTCGCGGAGGACATCGTCTTCGTAAAACCGTTGGTGGATCCCAAGACAAAGAAGGTGGTGAAGCCGGAGGAGCCCAAGATCGACGAGGGCAGCCGCACGGGCGGAGTGGTGCCGCGGGCGCTGCGCTCGGGCAACCCGCTGCAACTCATCAATCCCTTTGCCCCGGCGAAATACGGCAACGGCACGAACATGACGATGAGCGCCGGCGAGCCTGGTTCCTCCCTGCCGGGCGAGAGGCCCATCGCGATCAAGGTGTTCTCGTACGAGTTTTGATTGGGGGGAACCGGAGCGCGGATGCGCCTGCTCTTCATCAAGCTCAAGCACATTGGCGACCTCCTGCTGCTGACGCCGACCCTGGCCGCGGTGAAGGCCGCCCACCCGGACGCGGAAATCACAGTGCTCGCCCGCCGCGGGACCGAGCCCATCCTCGCGGGCTGTCCGCACATCGATCATCTCCGCACCGGCCCTGCGCCGGAGACGGACCGACGCGGTCCCGGGCAATTGCGGCAGTCGATTCAGCTGCTGCGCGAATTGCGCGGGGCGCAGTTTGATCACGTTTTTGAGCTTGGCGACAACGACCGCGGGCGCTGGCTCTCGCTGCTAAGCGGGGCGCGGGAGCGCACGACCGTCGGTTGGAATCCGCGACTCGGTCCGATTTGGCGCGCGACGTTTCATCACCTGCCTGATTACAATTGGTGGATTGCGCATCGCGTGGAAAAGGACTTTCACACCGTGGCCGCCGTCCTGCCCATCGGCGGCGAACCGGGTCCGCTGATTTTTGACCGGTCGCGTTGGGAATCTCCGCCGCACTTGCCGGCGAAACCGTTTGCGGTTCTGCATCCAGCCACGCGTTGGCGACAAAAGGAATGGCCCGCGGATCGTTGGGTGGAGGTCGGCCGGCATCTCGTCGGGCGCGGAATGCACTTGGTCGTGAGCAGCGGGCCCGATCCCGCGGAGGTGGCGACCGCGGAGCAAATCGCCCGCGCCATCGGCGGCGAGGTGCAACCCACAGGCGGGCGCCTGACGTGGACGCAGATGGCCGGCTTGATTGGCTGCGCGAAATTGTTTGCCGGCGTCGACACGGCGGCGATGCATCTCGCCGCGGCCTGCCAGACCCCGACCGTTGGAATCTTTGGACCTTCGATCGACTGGCAGTGGTCTCCGTGGAAATGTTCGCATCGCGTGTGCGCGCCGCCCGCGCCGCCGGCAGATCTAGAGCCCGTGCGCCGCATGCAACTCGCCGAGCAGCGCGACATCGGCGTGGTCGCGACGGACACGGTCATTCGCGCCTGCGAGGAGTTGCTTTCATGAGTCTCCGCGTGCTGGCCCTGACGTTTGGCGGGCCGGAAACGGCGAGCACCTACTACCGGGTCGCGCAGTACGTGGACACTTTGCGGAAGGCTCACGGCATCGAGCTGGCGATGCATCGCGCGGATGATTTCGCGAACGCGCCGGATCCGCGGAGTTTCGATCGGGTTCTCGTGCAAAAGAAGCTGCTGCGCGGGGGCGAGCGCCGCGCGGTTCTGGGCGCGGGCCGGCCGGTCATTTACGACATCGACGACGCGATCTGGCAACCGCATCGGCGCGAACACGCGTGGCTTACGCGCTGGCGGACCAACCGACGCCTGGCGGCCATCGCCCGCGGCGCGAACCTTTGTCTCGCTGCCAATGAGTATCTCGCGGCCGGCGTGCGCCGGTTCACCGCCAAGGTGCGGATTCTGCCAATGGCGCTGGACGAATCGATCTGGATTCCGCGCGTCGTGCACCCGGGCGGCGCAATTCGGCTCGGTTGGGCCGGAGCCCCGGGCAACCTGCCTTACCTCGAGACCCTCGAGCCTGAGTTGGAGCGGGTGCTCGAGGAATTTCCCGATACGCGTCTGGCGGTGTTTTCCGGCGCGCGTCCGAATTTCCGGCGGATCGATTTCGATTATCTGCCGTACGAAGCAGGTCGCGAAGCCGAGGTGGTCCGGAGCTTCGACATCGGTCTGCTGCCGTTGCCGCGGGATCCGTTTGCGGCGGGCAAGTCGCCCATCAAAGCGCTGCAGTACATGGCATCGGGAGTGCCGACGATCGCCGGTGCGGGCGCGGGCGTGGAGGAAATTTTTGCCGGAGGCGGTGCGCGGCTCGTGCGCAAGCCGGCCGACTGGTCGACGCACTTGCACGCGTTGCTCGACTCCGTCGCGGAACGCGAACGCCTCGGCGGCGCCGCCCGTGCGCGCTTCGTCGCGAATCACACGCGGACGGAGAATGCGCGACGGCTGGCGGAATTCCTGTCGGATCCGGACCGTGGGTGACGAGCGGAATTATGGCTGCTTCGGAATCTGCGGGAGCTGTTGGCGCAGTGGGCTTCCCGGTCGAAGCGGGGACTGCGGCGCGTATTCGATGATAAAGATGCCGCTGTCGGCGGGCTTGCGCAGCGTATCGAGCCAGTACACAGAGCACCCGTTCTTGTCGGAATACAACCAGGTCAGATTCTGACCGCTTTCCTCCCGGCCATGCTGAATTTTCGCCACCAGGCTGCGCTCGTGGCGCGAGCGACGCACGGCGATCACGTCGTCGTCGACGGCGACCAACTCAAGCGACATGAGCGGGCCGCCGAGCGGGAATAGGTCTGTCACCACTCCTTGGTGCAGTGATACTTCGAACCGCATTGGCTTCGTTGGATCGTTGGTCTCGCGGGAGGTGTAGGCGGTGGGGAGATCATAGGTCGGTCCCGGCCGGACGGCGTTGGTCTGCTGGGCCCGTTTTGCTTCCAGGCTGGCCCGCATCTGGCGTTCGAGGACCCCGCGCTGCACTTCCAGAATCGCCTGGCGCTGAGCGTCCTCGACCATTTTCTTCCTGCGCTCCGCCTCTTCCTTTCCGTGCTCAGGGTCGGGCAGAAAAAATTTACGATAGGCGAGCGGCATCTGGTCGTAGGGAATCCGCGCGATGCCCCCATGGTGTTCGACCGTGAAATCGGCGCCGTCGAAATCGGTGATGTGCGGATTGTCGAGGACCGCACCGGTCCGATCGCGAATCGGTTCGGCGGTCTCCTTCGCGGGTCGATCGGCACGAAGATCCGGGCGCTGGGCCCGGCCCTCCGCTGCTGCAAGCGTCAGCGCGAGCGCGAGCACCAGGACTGAAATGGACGCTTTCATCCGGGAGAAATCGTGAAGGCGACGGTGCGCATGGACTAGCCGAGTATTTCCCGAGCGATCTCCGCGATGGATTCGCGCGCCGCGCGATGAGACTGCTGAAATTCCGCGGTGGTCGCGCACGTCATCCGCCGCGCCAGGCGGAGTAGTTCCGGCTCCGCGATCGGCAGGGCCGAGACCGCGGTGTTGTTGTCGCGGCGCAGGCAGGATTCCATGCGACGGAGAAATCGATAGGAGGTCGAAAGACGCTCGTGGCTACCGGGAGCGATGAGGCCGCCGGCGCGGAGGAGATCGAGCGCCCGCAGGGTGTTCGGCTCCCAGACGCGGTGGCGGAGCTGCAGCGCCTGCGTTGCAAATTCTGCGGCCATCAATCCGCCGGGCCCGGTCTTGAAATGGGGGCCGTCGGTCTCGCTCGCGCCGCGTTCGCGCCGGACGCGGTCGAGCATCGCGGCGATTTGCTCAAACAGATCGGGACGCTGGCCCGCCGTCCGCCACAGGCGTCGCGCAGTGGATGTGAACGCGTCCGCCAGCGGTCCGCAGATCGCGCGCGATTTCGTCAACGCCTGCGCCTCCCAAACCTGGGCTCGGCCCGACGAAAAATACTGCTCGAAATTGGCGAGCGAGGAAACGAGCGATCCGTTCACGCCCTCCGGTCGCAACCGGGTGTCGAGCGGAAAGACGCCGCCCTCGGCGACCGATTTCGCCAGCGCCCGGGTGAGCGCTTCGGCCGGCGCTGGGTCCTCGCCGATCAGGATCGCATCGACGTCGGCGCCGAACCCCAGTTCACGTCCACCAAATTTTCCGTAACCGACGATGGTCAGATGCGGCCCGAGTTCGAGCAGCGCGTGCGCGTGGATGAGCGAGGCCTCGGCCACCGCGGAAATCTCGGGCCACGGGCCGGCGGAGCCGTTCAGGCCAAGCACGTCTCGCATCAGGATGCGGAGCAGCGCGCCCTGCTGATGCAGCCGGAGCGCCGCGATGTCCGGGCTGCCGGATCGAAGATGCTCGAGGTGACCCTCCACGTCGAGCGCGTCGTCGAGCGCCGCGCCGCGCACCAGTTCCTCAATCCAGGCCGGCCGGCGGATGATGAGCGACGAATAATATTCACTCGAGTCGAACACGCGGAGCAGCAAATCCAGCAGGCGTGGATGGGTGACGAGGGTCTCGAGGAGGAGTCCGCGAATCCCGTAGCCCTCGACGAAGCGGACGAAGCGGCGGAGGGCACCATCCGGGTCGGCAGCCGCGGCGAGATGCTGCATCAGCGAAGGTTCGAGCCGGGCGAACAACCGGCGGGTGCGCGGTGCCGCGTGGACACCGGAGGGCCCATCGGCCAGGTCGCGCAGGTTGCGTTGCGCGGCGGGCGCGTCCGCGAAAATCGCTAAATCGCGCGGGCCGCGCTCCTCCCGGTTGCCGGAACCAAGAATCCGCTGAAACACCGTGCGCACCAGCGCCGCGCGCGTCCGCAGCGCGGCGAAGAGCGCGTCGGCCCCGGCAAAGCGCAGGCTGCGCGCCAGGCGGTGGAGCGCGTCGGGCGTCGTGGGTAGCGAGTGGGTCTGGGCCTCGTTCTCGATCTGCAGGCGGTGCTCGACGAGTCGGAAAAATGCGTAGGCTTCGGCCAGCGCCTCGAATTCGGCGCGGGGCAGAAATTCCAGCCGGGCGAGCTCGGCGAGGATCTTCGTGGTATTCGATTCCTGGAGGAAGGCGTGCTTCGCGCCGTGCAGGAGTTGCAGCGATCCGGCGATGAACTCGATCTCGCGAATGCCGCCCGGTCCGAGCTTCACGTTTCCCCCGGGGGCCGCAATGTCGTCGCAGTGAATCTCCTGCTCGATGCGCGCCTTGAGGTCGCCAATCTCGACCAGCGTATCCGGCGCGAGCGAGCGCGGGAAAACGAAAGGCTGCAGCCGCTGGCAGAATTCGTACGCGACCTCCATGTCGCCCGCGACGCCCCGCGCCTTGATGAGTGCAAGCCGCTCCCAAGTCTCGCCGTGGCCCGCGTAATAATTTTCGGCGTGGTTGAGCGACGTTACGAGCGGACCATCGCGTCCCTCGGGGCGCAGGCGGAAGTCGACGCGAAAGAGCGGCCCCGCGGGGTCGTTGGCGGCAAACGTGCCGATAAATTTCTCGCCGAGCCGGGTGAAGTATTCGTGATTCAAAAAATTTCCGCGGAACGCGCCGTCTTCGCCGTAGAGAAACATCAGGTCGACGTCCGACGAGAAATTCAGGTCGCGGCCGCCGAGCTTGCCGAGACCGAGGACGGCGAAGCCCGTCTCCGGGGCGCCGCCCCAGCGCCGAGCGCAATCCTCCTGCCAGCCCTGCAGCACGTCCTGCAGGCACACGTCGGCGAGCGCGCTGAGCTCCCGCGTGGTGTCCGCCGGCGAGACGACCCCCGCGACTTCGCGCAACGCGAGCCGGAGCAGTTCGCGCCGGTGGAGGCGCCGCAACGCGACGAAGCGTGGATCGAAAGAGCCATCGCCGCCGCGCAACGCCTGCAACTCCGCGCGCATCCGTCGGGGCCCGCGATCCGAAATACAAATCTCGATCCGCGCTAGCCACTCGAGCAGCTCCGGCTCGCGCCGGATCTTCTCGACCGAGATCGGCGAGATCGAGAGTAAATGCACCAGTGCGTCGGGTCCGAGGCGAAAGGTCTGGAGGACGCGGACGAAATCGTCGTGCGTGCGGCCGGCAGCCGACCAGGCGCTGGCGAGCGAATCGAGCGCCGCGGCGGCTTGGGTGGGATCGGGTGAGGCCTCCACCTGCGCTTGGAGCAGGCGCGTCATTGCTTCGACGCGCGCGAGTCGGGCAGGCGCTCGCTGGCTTGTTCGAGGAGCCGTCGTTCGTCCGGAGTCAGGCGATCGAGGCCCTCCCGGCTGATCTTTTCCAGAATCGGGTCGATCGCATCGCGGATGAAGTCGTGCGCGTCCGCGCCATCGCTCGTTGCGTCCACCGGCTCGGAATCCGGCGGCCGATACGGCGCGACGGGGGCGGGGACGGGACGCGAGTGCGCGTAGACGGGCACCCGCCGGCCAAAGCCAAGCAAACGCGCGTAGAGCCAGCCGACGAAGCAACCGGCGAGGGGGGCGAGGTGCGCGGTCTGCAGCCGGCGTGCGGAAACGGCGGGCCCGTTATCGACGAAGAAGAGCAGTACGAGCGCGAAGACGAGGCCGGCCGCGAAATATTTTGCCGACAGCACCAGCGGCAGGCGGCGGAAGAGGCGGAACACGCGAAGGTCCTGTTCCGCCAGGATGGTGGTTGCCGCGATCGCGACGGCGCACACGGCGGAGGCCGAGCCGAGCACGTGAATGTCTTTCTCGACGGCGAGCTGAAGCGTGGCGCCGGCGCCCCCGCCGAGCAGGTAAACGCCCAGGAGATGGCGGCGGCCGATGATTCGTTCCAGCGCGGGTCCGGCTGCCGCAAGCACGATCATGCCGGGTGCGAGCTGGATGAGTCCGCCGTGCAGGAAAAGGTGCGTGATCGGCTGCCACCACCGTCCGGCCTGGAGGCCGGCCAGCGAGATTGCACCGAAGGTTTCCACCGGACCCGGCCGGTCCAGGTCAAACAGCCCGGCGCGCAGCGCTTCGAGAGATAAAACGCCGTTTTCGCGCCAGAACGCGGGCGACAGAAAGAGCAGCGACCATTGCCACAGAAATAATCCGACGCTGAGCGAAATCAAGACCCGCGTCGCGCTGGGGGGCCAGGTCGCGAGCGGGGAATTCGGGACGCGCAATTTCGCGGACATCGGAGTGTTGCTTCAGAACAGCATACGGGTTGCCACGTGGAATGGTCCACCGCGGATCGGATGTGTTGCAAAAAATCCGCCGGCCAGACATTTTCAGTCTCACGTGTCCATTTCCGATCCGAGCGAGTTCCGCATCTATCGTCCGAATGTGGCGGCGATCGTGCGCGACGCGACGGGCCGCATCCTGCTCGGCGAGCGGACAGACTTCCCGGACTCGTGGCAATTCCCGCAGGGCGGTCGAAACCCCGGGGAATCGGCCGAGGACGCCCTCCCGCGCGAACTGCGCGAGGAGATCTCGCTGGAACCGGGGGACTACCACATCGTGACGAGTCGCGGGCCCTACCGGTATTTGTTCACGGGGGGAAGCCGAAAGCAGGGTTACCGCGGGCAGGAGCAGATTTATTTTTTGCTCGATTTGGTGGCACCGCCCGAGAAGGTCGATGTGGCGACCAGTGAGCCCGAATTCCGCGCGGTCCGGTGGGTGATGCCCTCGCAAGTCCGGCTCCCGTGGGTGCCGCCGGTGAAGCGGGACGTGTACCGGCAGGTACTTCGTGATTTTTTTGGGATGGAAATTGCTTCATAGTGGGCTTTGGCGCCATTTTGCGCGCCGCGCCATGGCCCTTCCGGCTGAATTTCAAGACGTTCAGACCGCGCTCGACGACCTGCACACCCGCTTGCAGGAAATCGTGGGGTACGGCTCGATTGTCGTCGGCTGCACGCCGGAAGGCGACATGCTGCGCGATTTCACGGGTTACATCATGAAGAGCGCCGAGCATGCGCAGCAGCTCGGACTTCACCTCAACCAGCGGATCGCGCAGCTCCAGCGAGTCCTGGCGACCATGCCGGCTGAATATGCCGGGGCGCTGAGCCACGAAAGCCCCCAGGCCATGGATGGCGGAGACTCGAACGACCCCACGTTCGCCGCCCACCAACGGGACCCGCAATCCACGTCGGAGACCGTGTTTGATTTCGGCGAGATCACGGTGTCGAACCCGGAGGGCCAAAAGGAATTGATCCTGGTGATCGACCACGACGAACGCTCACGCACGCTCGCGGAGGTGTTACTGACGATGGATGACTATCGCGTGATCCAGTGCGGCAACGGATTTCGCGCGCTCGACATTTATCGGCAGGCGGGCGGGGCGATCGATCTCGTGATCATCGAGGTGCTGATGCCGCAGATCGGCGGCGAGGAAATTTTCGACGAAATCCGCTGCATGCGGCCGGATGCCGCGGTGGTGGTGTGCGGTGGATTCTCCGAGCCGGCCAAGGTGAGCGAGATGTTGATGAAGGGCCTGAACGGATTTATTCCCAAACCGTACAAGCAGGACAAGCTGCTGCAGCAGGTCGAGGCGGTGCTGTCACGCCGGCGCCGCACGAGCGGTGAGGACGCGGACTCGACGTAGGCGTCAGATGATTTCCACTGGGCACTTGGGGAGCGCGGCGAGGAAGGCGCGTCCGTAGGATTTGGAGAGAATCCGAGGATCGAGGATCGCGACCATGCCTTTGTCCTGTTTGGTGCGAATGAGGCGGCCGACGCCTTGGCGGAGCCGGAGAATGGCTTCGGGCAGGGAATATTCACGGAAGGCATCGCCGCCGCGCGCGGTGATGGCCTCGAGTCGGGCCTCGGTGAGCGGGTGATCGGGTGGCGCGAACGGCAGCCGCGTAATGATGACATTGCTCAGCGCGTCGCCCGCCACGTCGACCCCGCCCCAGAAACTATCCGCACCGAACAGCACGGCGGGCGCGTCGTCGGGTTTGCGAAACTCCTCGAGAAGCTGCTTCCTCGACATCCCGACGCCCTGCACGAGCAGGCGCCAGTGGCGTTTCGCGATGAATTTTTCCAGCCGGCTGGCGAGCGCCTGCAGGGTCTTGTGACTCGTGAACAGCACAAAGGCGCGCCCGCCGGAAAGGTCGAGGAAGTGGGCGATCATTTCCTCGAGGGCATCGTCATAGCCGGGCTCGCGCGGATCCGGCAGGCGGCGCGTCAGATACAGCTTCATCTGGCGCGTAAAATCAAACGGGCTTCCGACCTGCAGCGCCTCGATCTCCTCCGCATCGGCGCCGATGCGCCGCCGGAAATAGGCGAGGTTCTCGCCCCCGATCGAGAGCGTGGCGCTGGTCATGACGACGGAATGTTCCGGCCGAAAGAGCAGCGTGCGCAGTCGCCCGGCCAGATCGATGGGCGCGGCATTGAGGCTGATCGATTCGCTCCGATAACCGGTCTTCTCCAGCCAGTAGACGCTGTCGTTTTCCGACTGATCGAGAAACGTGCGCACGCCGGCGCGGGCGGCAGCCAGCCGCCGGGCGTGGTCGAGCAACTCCGACCGCGAATGGTCGTCTTCCTCGAGGCGGCGTGCGATGAGACCGAGCGACTCCTCGAGCGCGAGGAGCGGTCGGGAAAGTGAGTCGCCGGCCAGCACGGGCCGTCGCACGCGCAATTCGCGGCCGCGGTCGAAGTCGGCCTTTGCGGCGACCGTTTGAAAGAAAGTGTCGACTTCCCCGACCGTTTCGGCGACCAGCTTCACCGCCTCGCCCTGGCGCAGCATGGTAAGCAGGCCCTTCCGCGTCCGGGGGTGGTACAGGCGCTGCAGTTGCGAGCGCAGCGCAGCCTGCGAAACGGTCAGGCCGATGTGCCGGGCCGCGACCTCCTCGACGGTGTGCGCTTCGTCGAAAATCACGAAATCATTCGGAAAAATGTAGCCCGATTCCCGTCCCTCGATTTCCTCCATGCCGCCGAGCAGCAGAAAGAAGAGCGGGTGATTCATCACGATGACGTGGGCGTTTTGCAGTTTCCGGCGTGCCGCCTGATAGAAGCAGCCGGAGTCCGGCGGGCAAGTCTTCGGGGTGCAGAGATGCCTTTCGCTGCACACCTCTCCCCAAACAGTGGGTTCGGGCGCAAACGGGAGATCGCTCAAGGTGCCGTCGCGTGAACTCGCCGCCCATGTGCGGATGCGGGCCAGTTCCGCCTGGGCGGAGCTGGTGAAGAGATCGTCGCCGGCATGCGTGGCGCGCGCCAGCCGGCGGGGACAAACGTAATTGTGCCGGCCCTTGGCGAGCGCGGCCTCGAATTCCACCGGCAGCAGCTTCGTCAGGATCGGGATGTCCTTGTCCAGCAATTGCTCCTGCAGGTTGATCGTGTGCGTCGAGACGATGGCTTTGCCGCCGGTGGCGAGCGCGTGCAGGATCGCGGGCGCCAGGTACGCGAGCGATTTACCGACGCCGGTGGCGGCCTCGCAGACGAGATGCCGTCCGCCGGCGAGCGCTTGCGCGACCCCGACCGCCATTTGTTGCTGCCCCTCGCGAAACTCGAAGTTTCGCGCTCGAGACATGGTCCCGTCCTCGGCAAAAAACGCGCGCACCTGGTCGGTGAACTGGTCGTTCATCTGGCGGCGAAGGGCGATCATCGGCGGGGGGCGGCGGGGCAGGCAAACAAGCACGTTCGCGGGACCTCCGAAAGGCGCGGCGTTGGAAATCGGGGGCGGGCGCGAAAGATTGTGATTTCAGCGCGCGGGATTTTCGCGTTCATTGCGGGTCATTCCCCCGGCGGATGGTTCCTTCCTGCGCGACTTTGCGACTTCTCGACCGATACTTGCTCAAGAGTTTTCTGCTGCCATTCAGCTACCTGCTGCTGGCGATGCTGGCGATTTGGCTGGTCGCAGACCTGGCAAATTATCTCAACGACTTCCTCGAGGCGCGCGTTTCCCCGGCGCAGCTGGCGCGCCTGTACTGGGGCCAGCTTCCGTCCGTGGTCGTGCAGATGTTGCCGATTTGCGCGTTGCTCGCGCTGCTCTACTCGCTGATTCGGCTCTCGCAGGCCAACGAACTGCTGGCAGTCTCGGGCGCGGGCGTGAGCTTTGCGCGCATCGTCTCGCCGTTCCTCCTCAGCGGACTCGTCCTCACGCTGGTGGGCATCGCGTTGAATTACGAGCTCGCGCCGCAGGCCGAGGGCGCAAAGGGCCGGATTGTCGCGGAACTGACGAATTCGCGCGACGGAGACGGCCGGCTGAAGCTGGAGCGTTACGAGTACGCGCTGGGGCATCTTTACGCGAACACCCGCGACGGCCGGTTGTGGTACGTGCAGCGATTGTTGCGGCGCGGCGGGGCGCCGTTCCTCGGCGTCCAGGTGACCCAGCAGGATCCCAACGGCAACATCGTGGCGAAATACGCGGCCCCCGAGGCGAGCTACGATGCAAAGTCGAAGACCTGGCGACTCGTGACACCGCGGATCGTCCAATTCGACGCGGCGGGCGACCTGATTGGCGAGCGTTTTCCGCCGGAGGAATGGATCACGGGCTGGACGGAGACCCCGGCACGGATTGCCGCCGCCACACTGCAGGCGCAGTATCTCTCCGTGGCCGAACTGCGCGCCTACCTGGCGGACAATGCCGACGGCACGGCGGCGCAACTCGCGCCTTTCCGGACCCATCTCTTCTACCGCTTTGCGCTACCGTGCGCGGCCTTTCTTCTCGTGTTGGTCGCCGCGCCGCTCAGCATGGGCTACGCCCGCCGCCGCGTGATCGCAGGTGTGGCCGGGGCGATCGTGATTTTTTTCACGCTCGTGTTTCTCAGTAATTTCTTTCTCGCACTAGGGCAGGGCAACCGACTCTCGCCGTTTTGGGCGGCGTGGGCGCCGAGCCTGATGCTTCTCGCCGCGGGTCTCGTCCTGCTGCGCCGGCGTTCCCTCAACCACGAGCGCATTCTCACCAGCGCGGCCGGCCTGCGGCACTTCCTCGGATTTTAACGCTGGCGTCACGCCGTCCGCACTGCGTCGACGATGGCCGCGCCCATTTCGCGGGTGCCGACCTCCCGGCCTTCCCCGGCGTAAAGGTCGGTGGTACGCAGCCCCGACGTGATGACGGAATCGACCGCGCCTTCAATGGCGTGAGCGGCGTCGGGTCGGGTGAAACTGTGGCGCAGCATCAGAGCGACCGAGAGAATCTGTGCGATCGGATTGGCGATGCCCCGCCCGGCCAGGTCCGGCGCCGTGCCGCCGCTTGGTTCGTACAGGCCAAATCGACCGTGGCGTCCCTCGGACACCCCGAGACTGGCGCTCGCCAGCATGCCGAGCGAGCCTGCGATCATCGCGAGTTCGTCGCTCAAAATGTCACCGAAGAGATTTTCCGCGAGCAGTACGTCGAATTCGCGCGGGCGCCGGATGACCTGCATGGCGGCGTTGTCGACATAGAGATGTTCGAGCGTCACGTCGGGAAACTCCGCGGCAATGGCAATCACCGTCTTTCGCCAAAGAATGCTGTTTTCGAGTACATTCGCCTTGTCGACCGATGTCACCTTTCGTCGCCGCTCGCGCGCGGCAGCGAAGGCCACGCGGGCGACTCGCTCAATTTCCGAGCGGCGATAAACCATTGTGTCGACCGCAATCACGTCGCCGTCCTCCTCGCGCGTGCCCTTGGGCAGGCCGAAGTAAAGACCGCCGGTCAGCTCGCGCACGCACAGGATATCGAAACCGCCGGCCACGATGTCGGCCCGGAGGGGCGACGCGTGGACGAGGGCCGGGAGGCAACGCGTCGGCCGCAGGTTCGCGAAAAGGCGGAAATGCTTTCGCAGTGGGAGAAGTGCGGCCCGCTCTGGTTGCAACTCCGGCGGAAGGTTTTCCCATTTTGGACCGCCAACGGAACCAAAGAGGATCGCGTCGGATTCCTCGCACTCTCGCAGCGTCTCGTCTGGGAGCGCGCGGCCGGCTTGATCAATCGCCGCGCCGCCCACCCGGCCCGGACGCAGGTCTAGCGTGAACCCAAATCGGTCTGCGGCGATCCGCAGGACATCGATCGCCTCCCCCATAACCTCGGGCCCGATGCCATCGCCCGCGAGCACGGCAACGCGGAAGGTCTCGCTCATCGTGGGGACGCCGTGTTCGCGCGAACCGAGTCCGCGGCAAAGAGTCGGTAAAAACAAAAGCCGGGAATGACGTGCATCCCCGGCTTCTGCGAAAGGTAGTCTGCGATTAGCGAGTGCGGATAACGGTGGTTTCGCGGAACTCCACCTGCTTGCCGTCACCGGTGTCGCACTGCTGGCCCGGCTTAGGGTACTCGCTGAAGATTTGCCGGTTGGAGGTCGGCACAAGCCGGATGGATCCCTTGGCGTTGTTGCGCCAGCCGATCGGATCCGCGTACTCGTTGTTATTGCTGTTCTTCAGACCGGTCACCTGATCTTCGAGCCCGGTGCCGTAGGGCTGGGCGATGATCGTTGGGGTGATGAAGATCAGCAAATTGCGCTTTGTCCGGGCATTGACGTGCTCCTGGAACAGGTAGCCGAGAATTGGGATGTCGCCGAGGATCGGGACTTTGGCGGCCTGCTTGCCGAGTTCGTCCTGGAGCAGTCCGCCGACGGCGAGCGTGCAACCGCTCTTGATGAGCACGTTCGACTCGAGCGAGCGGGTGTCGATGATCGGGCTCGAGACGTTCGCGCCGCCGAAGGTGAAGTTCTGGTCGCCGACCTTGTTGCTGATTTCGGGCTTCACGGACATCGTGACGTAGTTGTCCTTATTGATCGTGGGCTTCACGATCAGCGTGTTGCCGAACACCTTATCTTCGAAGCCGCTAAACACGGCGGTTGCCGTCTGTTCGTTGAAATTCAGGCGGGGGACGGGCTGTTTGCGCACGATCTTGATCGTCGCCTCGAGATTGTTCGCGGTGACGATGCGCGGATTGGCGAGGAACTGGGCGTCGGTGTCCTCGTTGAGGAGGCGCAGGGTGATCGACATCTGCGGGATGCTCAGGATCGCGAGCTGTCCACCGAGCACGGAACCCAAATTACTCGGGCTCCCGCTGCGGGCGAAGGCGTTCGTCTTGATCGATCCGTCCGGGTTGAATGTCACGCCGCCGCCCAGGCCGGAGCCGCCATACTTGACGGTCTGTGGGGTGGCCGCGCTGCCGAACACGCCGCCCCAATTGATGCCGTAGCTCTGCTTCGGATTGGCGTTCACCTCGACGAGGCGCGCCTCAATCATGACCTGCCGGGTGGGCTTGTCGATTTGGCGTAGAAAACTACGAATCTTGTCAATGTTCGACTTGAACTCGGAGAAGTAGATCGTGTTCGTGCGCTCGTCGATCTGTGGCTTGATCCGGGCGGCGAGCTGGCCCTCGAGCAGCGGCACCGACTTGATCGCGCTCGCGTAGCTGAACGTGTAAAAATCACTATCCGTCGGCTCGGCCGCCCGCTCGGAGGGATCCTTAATGTAATAGATGTTCTCGATCTGGTTAAAGAAGAGGCCCTTCGACGTAGCGATAATCCGGATCGCGTCAATCGCCGTCACATCCTCGAGCCGAATGGTCACCGTGCTCGGCGTCGCGAGAACCTTGTCGCTGATCACCAGATTGATCTTGGCTTGGCGGGCGAGCAACCGCAACACCGTGCCGAGCTCCGTGCCTTCAAATTCACGGGCGCGCGCGCCCGACGCGTTGAGCGTAGCATCGCCCGTCGCCGCACCGGGCGTTCCGGACAACGTGGGCGGCTCGATGGGTGCCGGCGCGGTAGTGTTCGGCGCGGTCGCCGGAGCCGATGGATCGGCCACGGGCGGCGGCACAGGATTTTGCGCGAGTGTGGGGGGTGGAAGGACAGGAGAGGGCGAGAGGGCCGGCGAGGCCCCTGAACCGGACGGCTGTTGGCCGAACGCGCTCAGGGCGACACAGGTCACCGCGAGCGAAGTGAGAGCATACAAATAGGACTTCTTCATCGCACGAATAGGTTAAGGTACTGGGGAGATCAACTGAGCAGAAAACACACCAGCGCCCGATTAATCCAGACAATTCGTCCGAACGCCACCTTTTTTCGCAGTGCTGCTGTCAATAGAGCCCGGGCGAATTTCCGCTAATGCGGGCGGCGGGGGCGAGATTCAACCTTCGAATCGCGTCGAGAAACGCGCGCATTCGGCTCAGATCCTTGCGTCGCGGCTGACCGGGAACTTCGACGCCGCTGGCGACGTCCACGCCGAATGGTCGCACTCTCTGCGCGGCGTTACTGACATTTTCAGGCGTCAATCCGCCCGAAAGAAGCACCCGACGATCGGCGTGATCGCGGACAAAAGCGGCCGCCAGCGTCCAGTCGATGGTCGTTCCCGTGCCCCCCGGCTCGCCGGGCCGGTACGCATCGAGCAGCAACGGAAGTTCGACCGGATAGCGGAGCGCATCGACGAGCGAGGCCTCGCCGTGGACGCGAATAGCTTTGATTAACCGGTGACCCGCAGCGGCGAGGCGCGCGCAAAATTCCGGGGTCTCGTCCCCGTGCAATTGGAGCGCATCAATGCCGGGCGTCTCCAACCCGCGGAGCGCGGTGGAAAAGTCCGGATCCACCATCACGGCCACGCGGGTGACCCTGGCGGGGAGCGCGGCGATCCAAGGCAGCGCCTCCGCCGGTTCAACGAATCGCTTCGAGCCGGGCCAGAAATTGAACCCAAGAGCGTCCGCTCCGGCCGCGAGGGCGGCCCGGGCATCGGCCTCGTTGGTGAGGCCGCAAATTTTGGCGCGGATTCGAATCATGCGTCGAGCGGCTGGAGTCCAGCCCACGAACATGCAATCTTGTCACCGTGAATCCAACCCCGATCTACGACGAACTCGCCGGCGCCTTGCGCGAACGGCTCATTGTCATTCGCGACTCCGCGTGGCGGGAACGTGATTCGGCGGGCCAACTCGCCCGGCTGCAGGAAGTTTCCGAGTCGATCGTCTCGCTGCAGGGACGTTTGCCGCAGCCGGTGGATCCGATGCTCGCGCATTACCTGCAACGCTGCAGCTACGACAAGGCGCTCGCGTGGCTGGAGGGCGGGGACGCCGGGCATTGAACAGGGCGCGCCTCGCGTGCGGCCGGCCTCAAGTCAGGAAGCGAATCGTCGCCGGATAGTGGTAGAGCTCGCCTTTGCTCGCCTTGATCGCCCCGACGATCGTCAGGATCAATCCGGCGATGACCACCACGAAGATCAGCACGAAGCCGATGAGCACGAGCATCAGGATACACGACACGATCGCGTAAATCGTCAGCGAGATCTGGAAATTCAGCGCCTCCTTGCCGTGCGCATCCAGCGTTGGATTACCGTCGCGCTTGATCAGCCAGATAATGAGCGGCCCGACGACGTGGCCGAATGGCACGCCAATAAAACCGCACAGGGCGCTTAGATGGGTGAACATCGCCCAGGTGTTTGTGTCGTCTTTCGGCGTTTCGATGACGGGGTCGCTCATGGGATTCCTTTTGAAAAATGATTTGGTCGGCGAATTCAGGACATCACCATGCCACCGTCCACGGTCAAGGTCTGACCGGTGATGTAGGCCGCGTCCGGCCCGGCGAGGAACGCCACGGTGCCCGCAATCTCCGCCACCGTGCCGAAGCGCGCCAGGGGCACCTGACTAAGAATGGATTTCTGCGTTTCGTCGGACAGAACGGAGGTCATCTCGGTCGTGATGAATCCCGGGGCGACGGCATTCACGGTGATGCCGCGGCTTGCCAGCTCGCGCGCCATGGATTTGGTCAGGCCGAAGAGGCCGGCCTTGCTGGCGGCGTAGTTTGCCTGGCCGGCGTTGCCGATCAATCCAATGACGGAGCTGATATTGATGATGCGCCCGCTCCGCTGCCGGAGCATCTGCCGCTGAAACGCCTGCATGCAGTGGAACGCGCCCTTGAGATTGGTGTCGAGCACCGTGTCCCAATCGTCGCCCGTCATCCGCATGCTGAGACCGTCGCGCGTGACGCCAGCGTTGTTCACGAGGACATCGCAACGCTCGAAATCCTTGAGGATTTGCGCGACGGCGGCCTGCACGCTGGCGAGGTCCGCCACGTCCGCGGCATACGCTTTCGCCGCACCCGGATGTGCGGCGTTGATTTCGCCCGCGGTGCGTTCCGCGTTGGTGGCGGTGCGGCTGACGCAGGCGACTTTCGCACCCTCGTTCGCGAGGCGGAGGGCGATAGCGTGGCCGATCCCGCGGCCCGCCCCGGTGACAACGGCGACTTGATCTTTCAAGGTCATGCGATGGAGAAGTTCAGCAAAGGCGCCCGCGCGGCGCGAGCAGAATCATATCGGAGCCTGTTGAGGTACAGGCATGGCCCGCGTTGCGGTTGATTTTTGGTTTGGGCAAGGAGTGCGCGAAGCCGCTGGATCCTTTGCGGTCCTGCCCGGGCGCGGCGACACCGCCCAAACCAAAAAGTGGCGCAATCCTGCGGGCGAGCGTGGATTGGGCCGGTTGGCGGCGTTGCTCGTCGGTCACGGGATCATTGGAACCCGCTCCCTCCTCGCGCCGCCGCCCTCCAGCCCAATCGACACTCGCGCGGTCCGTGCCTGGACTTCAAAAGGCTCCGAGGCGAACACCTCGAGAAACGCGACTTCGAGTGCGAGGGGTTCCTGGATGTTGCGCCCGAGCCATTCGTGCAAGTCCTCCAGCCGAGTCAGCCGGCGCAGGATATCCGGCGTGGACAGGCGGGCCGCGAGGGAGGCCTGCGCGGCGGTCGCCCCGCGTGCGACCCCGAGTGAGGCATGCAGCACCGTCTGCCACCAGCGCGCCAGCGCCGCGACGAGGCGCTCGCGTTCGGCGAGGTACCGCGCGTCGCCCCGGACCTTGTGGTGGGCCTCGCGTTCGTCGAGCCAGTCGCCGTAATCTCTCCGTTCGTATTTGTCCTCCTCCATTTCAAATTCCGATTCTTCTTCCGCCCGGATTTCATCTTTCGCGGCGCCGAGCACCAGCTGAAATTCCCGCAGGATCCGGTAGGCGGCCGAGATGCGCGTCGCCGCCGTAGAGGGGGAGCCCGCCCGATCGTCGAGCAGTCGCGCGACGGCCAGTTCGCGGGGCGAGGCGCCGCCTGGTTTGGACGATGGCTTCAACTCCACGCGAATGCAGCGCGAGAGGATCGTCTCGAGCAGATTTTCCGGCCGGCCGCTGACGAGCAGCAAGAGCGTATCTCCTGGCGGCTCCTCCAAGGTTTTCAAGAAGGCATTGGCGGCCTCCGGCTGCAGGCGATCCGCGTCCAGCAGGATGCCCACCTTCCGGCCGCCTGCGCGCGTCGAACACAGTGCCAGCGCGTTCGAAAGCTCGCGCATCGCCTCAATCTTGATCCGCCGTGACTTGGACTCCGGCTCGACGACGCGCACATCTGGGTCGACGGGAATTTGGTCGTCGCCATCCTCCAGGCCCAGCGCCAGGCGGGTCAGCTTCGCCGTGAGTCGGCGCCGCGAGGCGTCATCGCCGCCCGCGATCAGGTACGCGTGGGCGAGCCGGTTCGCGGCGTGCGCGCGACGCAGAAAATCAAGCGCAATTTCCGGGGAGAAGGCCATGCAGGCGGGGGCTGACGGTATTCCAGACAGACTGGGCGACATCTTCCTTGGTGAGACTCGCGTCCAGGACGACAAAACGATCCGGCTCCCGCTCCGCCAGCGCCAGATATCCGGCGCGCACGCGTTCGTAGAATTCCGGCGGCTCGCATTCCATCCGGTCAACCGGCTGTCCGACGGGCCGCGGCCGCCGCAGCAGACGAGCGCGGGCGACGTCCGGCGGCAGGTCGAACAGCAACGTCACGTCTGGCATCGTGGCGCCGACCGCGAACGCGTTGATCGCGCGCACGGCGTCCGCGTTCAAGCCCCGCGCGACGCCCTGGTACACCGCCGACGAGTCGAGGAAGCGATCGCAGAGCACGATTTTCGTATCGGCGAGGGCCGGGACGATGACCTCACGCACGAGTTGCGCGCGGCTCGCGGCAAAGAGGAGCAGTTCCGACTCCGCGGCGAGGTGATGGCCTTCGCGCGAGAACTGCAGCAGGCGCCGAATCTCTTCGCCGATCGCTGTCCCGCCGGGCTCGCGCGCGGTCATGACCGTCGCGCCGGCTTCACGCAGCCGTCCGGCGAGCAGGTCGAACTGGGTACTCTTGCCGCAGCCTTCCGATCCTTCGAAGCTGATGAAAGTTCCGGGCACGATGGGTGTGGTTGAAGGGGGCGACAGGATGGCCGATAAACGCGGACGTTCCCAACTAGCCAGCGCCGATCAACAATCAACCTGCAACGCTCGATTTTTCTTTCCATGGCCAAGACATCCCCGTCGCCCGCGCGATTCTGGCTCGTGAAGTCGGAGCCGGAATCCTACAGTTGGTCGCAATTCGTGGCCGAGGGGAAGTCGGCCTGGACCGGCGTGCGCAGCTTCGCCGCGCGTCTACACCTCCGCGCCATGAAGAAGGGCGACCAGGTCTTCTTCTACCACAGCAATGTCGGGAAAGAGATCGTGGGCACCGCCGAGGTCGCCAAGGAAGCCTATCCCGATCCCACCGCCGACGAGGGCGACTGGAGCGCCGTGGACTTGAAGGTCTTGAAACCACTGCGAAAGCCGGTTTCGCTCGCGGTCATGAAGGCGGACCCGGCGCTGAAAAATATCGAACTCATCCGCCAGTCGAGACTTTCGGTGCTGCCTGTCACAGACGCCGAGGCGGCGCGAATCTTGAAGTTGGGCAGTTGATGGCCGCCTCTACAAGAAACTCGAAATTCGAAACTCGAAGAAAGTTTCAAAGCCCGAAACACTAAAGTTCCATAAGCGGGCCTATTATACTTTCTGCCCCGTCGATCTTAGAACTTCCTTCGAGTTTCGAACTTTGGGTTTCGAGTTTTTAAGACCAACTAGGCGAGGATCTGCTCGACTCGCTTCATCACGTCATCAGTCAGTTTTACCACGGCGTCGAGCGCCTTGAAGTTCTCGGTCACCTGCGCTGCGCGTGACGCGCCGGTGATGACCGTGCTGACGTGCGGGTTCTTGAGGCACCACGCGAGCGCGAACGCGGGTAACGCAACGCCGACTTCGGCCGCGAGCCGGCCGAGCTTCTCCACCTTTTGCGCGCGGCCATCCTGGAGCGTTTTCTCCAAATTCTTGCGCAGCCATTCGTAGCTCGGCATGTCCAGGCGGGATCCCTTCGGCACTCCGGTGTTGTACTTGCCGGTCAGCAAGCCGCTCGCGAGTGGCGACCAGATTGTCGTGCCAAGGCCAATGGAATCGTAAAGCGGCGCGTAGTCGACTTCCACCTTGTGGCGCTCGAACAGGTTATATTGCGGCTGCTCCATTTGCGGCGGCGCAACGTGCCATTCGCGGGCGAGGCGCGCGGCCTCGGCGATGTCCTTGCCCTCCCACTCGCTCGTGCCCCAGTAGAGCACCTTGCCCTGGCGGACGAGGTCGCCCATCGCGAGGACCGTCTCTTCGATCGGCGTGTTCGGGTCCGGGCGATGGCAGAAATAGAGGTCGAGATAATCGACCTGCAGCCGGCGCAGCGCGGCGTGGCAGGCTTCAATGACGTGTTTGCGGCTGAGGCCTTCTTCGTTTGCGGTGTCGCCGCCCCAGAACACCTTGCTTGAGACGATGTACGTTTCGCGCTTCCAGCCGGTACGCTTGAGGACGCGCCCCATCACCTCCTCGGCCTTGCCTCTGGCGTAGGCCTCCGCATTGTCGAAAAAGTTTCCGCCCGCGTCGTAGGCGGCCGTCATGCAGGCGCCGGCCTCCTCCTCGGACATTTGCTGCGCGAACGTGACCCACGCCCCAAACGAAAGGGCACTGACCTTCAACCCCGATTTCCCCAAACGTCGATATTCCATGGGAGGGATCTGCCACAACGGCACCGAAAGCGCAGAGTTTTTTCCGGGAAATTTTTTTTCTCAGTGCTCCTGTGCCTCCGTGCCAATTTACTCCGGTGCGCACAGGCGGTAGCCCACGCCGGATTCGGTCACGATGAGCTTGGGCGGCCCTTCCCCGGGTTCGATCTTGCGCCGCAGGTGGGCGACGTACACGCGCAGGTACTGCCGGTGCTCCTCCGCGCGCGGCCCCCAGACCTCGCGCAGAATCTGCCGATGCGTGAGGACGCGCCCCGTGTGCTTGATGAAAAGCGCCAGCAGCGCGTACTCGGTGGCCGTCAGCTTTACCTCCTGCGCCTCCGCGCGCACGACCCGCGCGGCGAGATCGACCTCCAGCGGACCGGACCGAAAAATCGGAGACGGCGCCGCCTGCGCCGGCGTGCTGGCATGCCGCAACATCACGCGCAACCGCGCGAGCAGTTCCGAGCTCGCAAACGGCTTGGTCACATAATCGTCGGCCCCCGCGTCGAGCGCCGCGACCTTTTCTTCCTCCGCGTCGCGGACGGAAAGGATCAGCACCGGCACCGGCGTCCATTCGCGCAGGCGACGCAGGACCTCGATTCCTGCCAAATCGGGCAGACCCAGATCAAGGAGCACGACCCCGGGAGGTTTTTGCGCTGCGGCGGCCAGCCCTGCTTCGCCAGTTGGTGCCTCCGCGACGCGGTAACCATCCGCTTCGAGCAACGTGCGCAGCAGCCGGCGGATTTGCGGCTCGTCATCGATGACAAGGGCAAATGGAGCGGCGGTGGCGGACATGCTGACAGTAAAGCGGTGCGGGACCGTCGCGCCAAGCCCGTCGCTCCTCAGGTCGCAGGTTC
Source organism: Verrucomicrobiota bacterium (assembly GCA_025353105.1). Classification (GTDB taxonomy): domain Bacteria; phylum Verrucomicrobiota; class Verrucomicrobiia; order Chthoniobacterales; family SZAS-18; genus SZAS-18. The sequence continues at coordinate 6,536 of JANXRG010000043.1, read as the reverse complement.
GGGATTCGGCCGCGGCATGGACTCCACGGGCAATGCCACCTCGAAAATGGCTCCGCCTTCCGCCGCGTTGCGCGCGGAAACCCTGCCGCCATGCGCTTCAGCGAGCCGCTTCACGATCGAAAGCCCGAGCCCGAGCCCGCCCGCCGCGACGCCCGGGCCGCGATAAAATTTCTCGAAGACTTTCTGCTCCTCGCTCGCCGCGAAGCCGGGCCCAAAGTCTCGCACCTGCAGGATGAGCTCGCCCTCCCGGATTGCCGCCCGGACTTCGATGGGACCGCGCGCGGCCCCATGCGATCCTGCATTCAGGATCAGGTTCAACAAAGCGGTTTCGATCAGGGCGTAATCAATTTTGCACGGCGGGATGTCGCGCGCGACGTCGAGCGTAAGCGGGTTTCCGCTCAGCTGCTCGCGCGCGATGGCGGTCGTCGATTCCATCAACTCCCGCACGTCGCAGAATTCGAGATTTGGTTTCAAGTGGCCCGATTCGAGGCGCGAGATGTCGAGGAGATTGTTAACCGTGCGCTCGAGTCGCCGCGCGGCCGTGCGGACTTCGCCCAGCAGCGCCGTCTTCGTTTCCTCGTTCCGCGCCACCAGCGGCGACAACAGATGTTCCGTCGCGGTCGTGATGACGGCGAGCGGCGTTTTCAATTCGTGTGACACGCTATCGAATAGCGCCCGCTGCAATTTTTCCGACGCCTCTGCCATTTCGGACAGGCGCGCGGTGCGCAGGAGCGATTCCCGCTCGATGACCGCCGCGACCAGCGTGGCGCAAGTTTCAAGCAGCTCACGTTCGGTGAGCAGGAGCGCGCGCGCCTCGCGCAGGCGCAGTCCCATCACGCCCACGACTCCGCGCGCGGTGCGCAACGGGAGATAAAGCGCCGCACTTTCCGGCAGCGTGTCGGTTGACCGGCCGGCGGCGCGACCATTGTCGAACGACCAGCGCGCGACTCCGAGTTCCTTCTCCGAGACGACGCCGGGATCGCCGGCGGGATGCGGGGCGAGGGGAAACTCATGTCCGTTGCCGGCGGGGAAGAACGAAACCGCCGCGCGAAAGAGTCCGCCGATCTGCTCGGCGGCGGCGCGCAACGCCGCTTCGAGGTTGGCCGAGGCGGAAAGCTCGCGCGTGAGACGGTACAAGACCACCGCGCGCTCCTCGCGCCGCCGCTCCGCCCGTTCGCGCGAGCGGAGGCGGGAAGTGAGTTCGCCCAGGACCAGGGCGATGACGAAATACATGCCGAGCATCATCCCGTCGGCCACTTCGTTGATGTACAGCGTGAAGCGTGGCGGCAGAAACAGGAAATCCCAAAACAAGGCGCTGAGCGTCGCGACGACGAGCACCGGCCCGCGTCCGACCAGCAGCGCGGACACCGCCACCGCGAGCAGGTAAATCATCGAGATCGCGCGGAAGCCGATGAGATCCTGCAGCGGCCAGCAAAGCACCGTCACAATCGTCACGATGGCCACGGCGATGGCGTACGGGCGAAGGCTGAACGGTCGCCGGTCATGGGTGTCGGCGGCGACCGGGGCGCGCGAATCCTCGCGTTCCGCGCGCACGACCGAGACATCGATTTCACCGCTCTGGCGGATAAGGCGGTCAACCAGATTGTTGCCGCCCAAGCGCTGGAGGAGCGAGAATTTCAGCGGTTTGCCGACGATGATTTGCGTCACGGCGTTGCGACGCGCCGTGCGCAGAATGGCCTCCGAAAAATCGTCGCCGACCGTCGCAATCACCTCCGCGCCGAGCCGCCGGGCCAGGTCGAGATGCGCCGCGAGACGCAACTTGTCCGACTCCGAGAGCGGCTTGCTGGATTCGACATGCAGGGCGATCCAAGGCGCATCCATGGTCGACGCCATGCGCCGCGCGTAACGAATCAAGCGCTCCGAGGACGGCGCCGGGCCGACGGCGACGAGCAGGTGCTCGCTCGTTCGCCACGGGGCCGAGATGTTCTCCGCGGCCATTACCTCGCGCACATCGCGCTTCACGCGTTCCGCCGTCGAGCGCAGCGCCATCTCGCGCAGCGCCGTAAGATTGCCCTCTCGAAAGAAATTTTCGGTCGCCGCCTTGGCCCGCTCGCCTCCGTAGACCTTGCCATCGTCCAAGCGCTGCCGCAGTTGCTCGGGCGAAAGATCGATGAGCTCCACCTCGTCCGCGGCATCGAGCATGGAATCCGGCACCGTTTCCTGCACGGTCACACCCGTGATCTCGCGCACGGCGTCCGCCCGGCTCTCGAGGTGCTGGATGTTCACCGTGGTGAAAACGTCGATGCCCGCGTCGAGCAACTCCATCACATCCTGGTAACGCTTCGGATGCCGGCTGCCGGAGGCATTGGTGTGAGCGAGTTCATCCAGCAGGATCAGCTTTGGCCGGCGCGCGAGCGCGGCATCGAGATCGAACTCCTCGAGCGTGGTTCCGCGGTGAATGACGCCCCGCCGCGGCAGGAAGGGCAGGCCGGAAAGCAGCGCCGCGGTCTCGATGCGGCCATGCGTTTCGACGAGGCCAACCACGACGTCCACGCCGCTGTCGAATTTGGTCTGCGCGATCAGCAGCATCGCGTAGGTCTTGCCGACACCTGGCGCCATGCCGAGAAAGATCTTGAGGTTGCCGCGCCCGGCCGCGCTTGCGTCGCGCTTGAGCTGCGCGAGCAATTCATCGGGATTCGGGCGCTCGTTCATCGGAGTCAGGTCACGGTGCGCGGAGCCGCCCCGGACCCGGTTGTTAAAGCAAGCGGGCGGTGCATCTGGTCATCCTACAAGGGGATTGCCCCCCCGCGCACTCGTCAAAAGCGATAAGCGATGCCGGTAAAGACATTGAGATTGTCGGCGGATCGGGTCAGGCCAAGGAAGGCATTCACGTCGACCGAGAGATTCGGCGTGACCTGGTAGATGAGGCCGACGTCCGCAGTGCCCACCCATGGAAGCGCCCGCTGGGAGTTGAGCGCAGAGTAGAATTCAGCGTAACCCGACAGATTTCTCACGATGGTTCGCGACACCCCAATCGGATTGCTCCATAAAACGTTCCGGCCGCTACGGCCGTCGACCGTTGGAAGATCGATGCGCGTCTGACCGAAGAGCGTGAAGCCGGCGGGAAGCGCGTAATTGAAGGGCACGCCGAGTCCAAAATCAAAGAGCTTGTTCCCAAGGTTCGCGGTGTTCGTCGGCAATTTGACCGACGCGATGACGCCAAGGATAAAGGGTCCGCCGTCATTGCCCACCATATTAACTTTCAGACGGAGTGTCGTGTCGCCGAACCCCCGGATGGTTTTCGCGGGGCCAACCGCGGACGGGCTGAAGCGCTTTTCAACGTATCCCTGCGGGAAGATTTGGAACTCCATCCAGTTGGTCAGTCCCAGCTTGAAGTTGGTCTGACCGAACAACAGCGTTTGGACGGTCCGCCCTGTGCGACCTGGATTGTACCGGTCCCACGTGTAGCTGACCGCGTCCGTCTCGATCTGGTACGCCCCCGCGTCGATCGTGAAGGGACTATCGGTCTTGCTGGAGCGGTCGGTGTTGAATGCGCGGTACAGCTTCACCGGAGTTGGGTTGAAGATCGTGTATTGCGACTTGTCCGGTGCGGGCGGCGGCGGAGGCGCGGCGCTGGCGTCTTCGTCGCCGGCGGAGGCAATGGGCCCCCGGACCATTAGCGCAACGAGCGCTAAGAAAAACGAAGTTCGTTTCATGATCATGGTTGTGGATGGAGGCAGGAGTCCGCGGTCATTTCAGGGCATCCAACGCGAGGTTGAGCTTGAGCACGTTAACGCGCGGATCCCCGAGGAAGCCGAACTGCGGGGGCTCGATCTTCGCCTCCACCAAATCGGTGAGTTGCTTGGTCTTCGCGGCGCCGAAGCCGCGCGCGGCTGCGACCGAGGCAATCTGAATCCGCGCCGCTTCAGGCGAGATGTGCGGGTCGAGTCCGCTGCCGGACGTCGTCAGCAAATCCGAGGGCAGGCTGGCCCCCGCGCGCGGGCTGAATCGTTGTGTCAGAGCCGCGACGCGCTCGTCGACCGCCTTTTTCAGAGCCTCGCTGGTCGGGCCAGCGTTGCTCGCGGCGCTCGGGACCGTGGCGTAGGGCGTGTCTCCCGCCGACGGTCGCGGCTGGAAGTATTTCACTTCGGCGAATTTCTGCGCGAGCAGCTCGGAGCCGACGGGTTTGCCGCCGACGGAAACGACGCTACCCAGCGCCTTTTCGGCAAAGAGGCCGTGGCCGATGGCGGTGACGGCGGCCGGATAAATGGCGCCGGTGAGGATGGTGAACCAGACAAGGAGTCGAAGGGCGACGGTGAACATAGCAGTTGGATTTGGCGTAGAGAAACGGGTGCGAAGACGCGTTAGACGAGGTGCAGCGTGACGATGAGGAGATCGATCAACTTGATGCCCGGGAACGGGGCGATGATGCCGCCAAGGCCGTAGACGAGCATGTTGCGCTTCAGCACCGCCGAGGCGCCCATCGGGCGATAGGTCACGCCGCGGAGCGCCAGCGGGATGAGCGCGACGATGATCAACGCATTGAAGATGACCGCACTGAGGATCGCGCTTTCCGGCGAATGCAGGCGCATGATGTTCAGCGCCGCCATCGGACCTCTGCCGGTGCCGCCCACGGCGTAGAGTGCGCCGAACATCGCCGGAAGGATTGCGAAATATTTCGCGACATCGTTCGCGATGCTGAACGTCGTCAGCGCGCCCCGCGTCATCAGGAGCTGTTTTCCAATCTCGACGATCTCGATCAATTTCGTGGGGTTGCTGTCGAGGTCGACCATGTTGCCAGCCTCGCGCGCCGCTTGCGTGCCGGTGTTCATCGCCACGCCGACATCCGCTTGGGCGAGCGCGGGCGCGTCGTTGGTGCCGTCGCCGGTCATGGCGACGAGATGGCCGGCCGCCTGTTCGCGACGAATGCGCCCGAGCTTGTCCTCGGGCGTGGCCTGCGCCATGAAGTCGTCCACGCCCGCTTCGGCCGCGATCGCGGCGGCGGTCATTGGATTGTCGCCCGTGATCATCACCGTGCGAATGCCCATCTGGCGGAGCTGCGCGAAGCGTTCGCGAATGCCGCCCTTCACGACGTCCTTGAGGTAGATCAAGCCGAGGACCTTGGAACCATCGGCCACCGCGAGCGGCGTGCCGCCGGATTTCGCGATCTCATCGACGCGACGATTCACCGCATCGGGAAACAGGCCACCGTGTTTTTCAACGAAGTGGCGCACGCTGTCGGCCGCCCCCTTGCGGATCTGCCGCGCCTTGCGGCCGGGCTCGGGGATGTCCAGCCCGCTCATGCGCGTTTGGGCGGTGAAGGGAACAAAGGTGGCACCCAGCGGAGCGACCTCGCGTCCCCGCAGCGCAAACAGTTCCTTCGCGAGCACCACGATGCTTCGACCTTCGGGCGTCTCGTCCGCGAGCGAGGAAAGTTGCGCCACGTCGGCCAGTTCCTGCTCGGTGACGCCGGGCGCGGGCGCGAACGCGGCCGCCATGCGGTTGCCGAGCGTGATCGTGCCGGTCTTGTCGAGCAACAGGACATCGATGTCGCCGGCGGCCTCAACCGCGCGACCGGAAGTGGCCAGCACATTGCGGCGGATCAGGCGGTCGATGCCGCTGATGCCGATTGCGCTGAGCAGGCCGCCGATCGTGGTCGGGATCAGGCAGACAAGGAGCGAGATGAGAACGGGGAGCGAAGTGTTAATCGCGTGGCCACCGCTCGCCTTCGCGCTGTAGTGCGCAAAGAACGGCAGGGTCGCGACGACGAGCAGGAAGATGATCGTCAGGCTCACGAGCAGGATGCCGAGGGCGATTTCGTTTGGCGTGCGCTGGCGCTTGGCGCCCTCGACCATCGAAATCATGCGATCGAGAAACGCATGGCCGGGTTCGCTCGTGATCCGGATCACGATGCGATCGCTCAGCACGCGCGTGCCGCCGGTCACCGCGCTGCGATCGCCGCCGCTTTCGCGAATGACCGGCGCCGACTCACCCGTGATGGCGGATTCATCGACGCTCGCGATGCCCTCGATTACCTCGCCGTCGGAGGGAATGGGATCTCCGGTCTCACAGACCACACGATCGCCCTTGCGGAGCTCGCCGGCGCCCACCTTTTCTTCGAGGCCCTGAGCATCGAGACGGCGCGCCGCGGTCGTCGTCCGCGCCTTGCGCAGCGAATCCGCCTGGGCTTTGCCGCGACCCTCGGCCACCGCCTCGGCAAAATTTGCGAACAGCGCCGTGAACCACAACCACAACGTGATTTGCACGTTGAAAAGCGTGCAAGAACGGGCCGTGACGATCGTGGTAACGATGGCGCCGACAAAAACAACGAACATCACGGGGTTTTTGATCTGCTCGCGCGGATCGAACTTGCGGAATGCGTCGACGGCGGCGCGGCGGAGCAGGGCGGAATCAAAGGTGGACGGTTTCATTTGCGGGTAGCCACGAAGGCGCGAAGGGCACGAGGGTTTTCAGAGGGTTCTGGTCAGAAAACGCGGCTGCCTTGCATGAGGAAATGCTCGACGATTGGGCCGAGGCAGAGCACCGGGAAGTGGCTGAGGGCGCCGACGATGATC
>JANXRG010000112.1 GCA_025353105.1 Verrucomicrobiota bacterium | reverse complement strand
CGTCATCGTGGGGCTCGGATCTGTCCCGTGAAGGCGCCGGCGTGGCGTCTTTCGCCTTCCAGGACGTCGCCTGCGCGGTAGAGGATGGTCTTGCGCGAGATGGTGATCCTCGGAATACCCAAATGCTCGGCAATTTTCTTGGCGGTCTTCGCGCAGACCGACCAGCGGGCGGAAAGATCGTGAATTGTTAGCGGTTTTTGGTCATTGTTCACCACATGGAGAACAGCATCCAAACTCTTCAACGATCCGCTACCTCCCCGAATATGGGCTTCGATCCAATCCGCGCGGAAAAACCCGCTTCATGGGTCGCTCATGGGACACCGGACAACCCCTCCAGAGTAAAAATACTGGGCAGAGATGGATTCGAACCATCGAAGGCAAAGCCAGCGGATTTACAGTCCGCCCCCGTTGGCCACTTGGGTATCTGCCCGATTACTAACCGGACGCATTCGATAGCGAGATTCCACCCGCTGGCAAGTTGCGCCACAAGAAATTACCACCCCGCCCCGCGCGCCCGCCGCCTCCCTGCGCCTGGCGGTCAATTCTTTGGCGCCAGCGTGTTCAGGGTGACAATCAGGTCGACCGCCCGTTGCAACAGGATGTCGCGCGGCGCGATTTCCACCGGGTTCTTCCGCCGGCGCTGCGCGTCCTGCATCGCCTCGATTTCCGGGTTCACCCCCGCCACGAGCGCGGCCTCGTTGATGTGCATGCGCTCGGTGTCGTAGATGACCGCCGCCACGCCGCCCGCCTCAAGCGCCGCCTTGAGCACGCGCTCGCGCTCGGCCCCGGCCGGCGCACCCTCGACGATGAGGTCAGGTTTCACGCCGTCCGGGAAAATTTTTACGTTGGCGGCAGGCAACACCTCGGCCACGGCAATGCGCAGCAGGTAATTCGAACCCAGCGCGAAATCGCCGTATTCCACCGCCTGGCCCGCGCTCGACTGGCCCACGACCATCGACCTCGCGTAAAGGCGGATCACCGCGGCGATAACCTCCGATGCGCCGGCGGTCTCGCGGTCGACGACGATGACGAGATAGCCGTTGTAAATCGGATCCGCATTTGAAGTGAACAGCCGTTGCTCCTTCGTGCCCGGTTTGTGCAGCGTGAAGAGCGGCCGCCCTTTGGGTACAAAGCGATTGATGAGTTGCGCGGCGAGATCGTAATCGCTGGTCGCCGGCGTCGCGCGCAGGTCGAGAATCAGCGACCCAATTTTCTTCGTGACGAACCCCTTCAACGCCGCGTCGAGCAGCGCGATGTTTTCGCGGTTGATCGCACCCACGCGCACATAGCCGATGGGTCCATCGAGCACCTCGCTGCGGAACGGACTGGCCGCCTCGGATGGCGCGGGGGCCGCGACGGCGGAACTCGCGACCAGCTTCGCTCCGGGACCAAGACGCAGGAGCAGCCCCTCGAGTTGCGCCCGGGCGAGCGCCGGATCCCCCAGCGCCGACGGATCGACATAATTCTGCCGCAGCAGCTTCATCGCTTCGGGCAATTCGTTCGCCCCCAGCCCGTCGATCAGCGCGCGACGTTCCGCGGCGGGGGCAAGCGGCGTCTTCCTGGCTGGCGTTGGCGCCGGGGTTTGAGCCAGGGCGCCGAAGGGCAGAAGAAGCAGGAAGAAGAAAGGAAGTAGTCGACGCACCATCCGCGGCAAGTTAGGGGCGGGTCGGTCTGCGGGCAAGGGGGGGTGGGGAAGTGAAGAGTGATGAGGGATGAGGGATGAGTTTTTCAGATTGATTACCGGTCAATCGGTACTCGTCACTCATCACTTTCCCACGCTACGCCCCGGCGGCGAGATCGCGCCGGAACTGCATGCCCTCGAAGCGAATCTGCGCGGCGGCCTCGTAAGCGCGATCGCGCGCGGCGGCGAGCGTGGCGCCGAGGGCGGTGACGCCGAGCACGCGCCCGCCTGAGGTGACAACGCGCCCATCCACTTCGCGCTTTGTGCCCGCGTGAAAAACGTACACGTCGACCGCGCCGCGCAACGAATCGAGCCCCACGATCTCGCGGCCCAGGATCGGTTTTTCCGGATAGCCTTGCGAAGCCAGGATTACGCAGACCGCCGCGCGGACATCCCATTCCGGTTCGATTCCGGCGAGCTCCCCGTCGATGGTGGCCTCGAGCAGCGGTAGAAGATCGCTCGTCAAACGCGGCAGCAACACCTGCGTCTCCGGGTCTCCGAAACGCGCGTTGAACTCGAGCACTTTCGGCCCATCGACCGTGAGCATCAGGCCCGGGAAGAGCAGGCCGCGAAACGGCAGTCCGTCGGTGCGCAGGCCTGCCAGAAATGGATCGAGAATCGTCCGATGCACCGCGGGCTCGAATCCGGCAAGCGGCGCGCGGACCGGCGGACTCGCGGTGCCCATGCCGCCCGTGTTTGGACCAAGATCACCGTTGAGCAGGCGCTTGTGGTCCTGCGCCATCGGCAGCAACAATGCGCGTTGGCCGTCGACGAGCGCGTGGACCGAGCATTCCGGTCCCTGCAGGCATTCCTCGATGACCACCCGATGCCCCGCCGCACCGAACCGCGCCTCCTCCATCATCGCGCGTAACGCCGATTCGGCTTCGGCAGAATTCTCCGCAATGATCACGCCCTTGCCGGTGGCCAGGCCGTCGGCCTTGATCACGAGCGGCCAGCGCGGCGACATGCGGCAGTATTCGAGCGCCCCGGCGAAATCATCGAACTCGCGCGAAGCCGCCGTGGGAATGCCGTGTCGGCGCATGAAGTCCTTGGCGAAGGCCTTGGACCATTCCAGCTTCGCCGCGGCCTTCGACGGCCCAAAGATCCGGTGACCCGCCGCTTCAAATCGATCCACGATGCCAGCGGCGAGAGCGTCGTCCGGCCCGACCACGGTGAGGTCGATGCGATGCGCTCGCGCCGCGGCGAGCAACGCGTCGTGATCAGAAATCGAAATCGGGAGATTCTCGCCGATCGCCGCGGTGCCGGCATTTCCCGGCGCGCAGAACACTTTTTTCACGCGCGTTGATCGCGCGAGCTTCCACGCCAGCGCGTGTTCGCGCCCGCCGGATCCGAGGATGAGAAGGTTCATGAAAAGAAGGAAGGAACAGGGAACAAGGAGGAAGACAAAGGCAATCTCCGCGCGGGATCGTCAACGGATAGAAATCAAATTCTTGTTCCTTCTTCCTTCCTCCTTGTTCCTTTGCCTCACGGCACCGTCGGCAAATAAACGGTTGTCGCAGTCGGAAGTGATTTCTTGGTGACCGCAAACGTCGGCGCATCGAGACGCCGCACCGGATGCCCCTGCGTGGCGAGCCACGCGTCGGGCGGAGCGTAGCCCAGGCGCGTGGTGCGCGCATTGGCGTAGCTCATCGGAACAACGATGCGCGGGGCCAACTGCGTGACTATTTGAGCGCGCGCCGCATCGTTTAGGAGAAATGGATTTCCGACCGGTAGGAAAAGCACATCGACCCGACCGATCTGCGCGGCGGCCTCGGCGGTGAGCGGTCCCGAGGGCAGGCCAAGATGGCAAAACACGATGCCGTCCATCTTCCAGACAAATGCCACGTTCACGTCGGCCCCGGTCGTTTCCTGGTCGGACGTCGACACCCCGCGAAACGCGATACCTCGCGCACTGAATGATCCGATGGCGGCGCGATCACGAAAGACCGGCGGCGAATTGCGGGCGAGCTCGTCATTGCTCACCTGCGGCTGCTCGCTGGAAACTAGAATCACGTCGGGTCGCAGATTATTCGGCACGGGATAGTCGAGATATTTCGTGTCGTACGGATCGAGCAACACGCCGAGGCCGAGCGCGGACGTCACGAGAAAGCAATTGTGCCCGATCCACTCGACGCGGACGGAGGTGCCGGTCACCGGCGCCTGACGCGGGGGCGTTTCGCAACCGCCCAGCGCGACCGCCAGCGCGACCAGCAACATCATCGAGCGCGCTCCTATCATGCGGGCACGCCTAAGGTCGGGGCATTGCGATGTCAAACATCGCAAGGAACAAGGAACCGGCCGGAATGCCGAAGTGCGAATGCCGAACGCCGAATTGCCAACGGGGCCAAGAGCTGACGTTCTCACTTCGACGTTCGGCATTCGCACTTCGGCATTGAGAACTGTTCCTTTTCTTAGGCCGGTGGAAAGTGATTGAGAGCGTCGATTTCCGGGGCGTCGCGGTGCTGCCAGCGGAAATGATGCCGGATGGCCGCGCTGACGTAGGCCTTCGCCTCGCGCACGGCGTCGACCAGTTCCGTCCCGCGCGCGAGATGCGCCGTGATCGCCGCGGAATAGGCACAGCCGGTGCCATGTGTGGACACGCCGTGGGTGAAGGGCGCGGAATACTCTTCGATTCGGCCGCCCGGGAAGACGAGCAAATCGACCGCGACCTCGCCTCCGAGGTGACCGCCCTTCACGAGAAACGGCACGCCGAACGTGTCCGCCAGCTCGAGTCCGGCCTCGTGCATCGCCGCAAGATTTGTCACGGGCCGGCCCAGGAGCGCGACCACTTCATCGAGATTCGGCGTGACCAGCGTCGCGAGCGGGAAAAGCCTTTCGCGATAGGCGTCGACGGCGTCGGGTTCCAACAACAGATCGCCGCTGCTCGCCACCATCACCGGGTCAACGACCAGCCGGGGACGATTTTTGGTCGAGCGCCTCGCTCCATAAATGTCGGCCACCAGCGCGATCACCCCGGCCGAGTGCAGCAGGCCTGTTTTGGTCGCGCGGATCGGATAATTATTCGAGAGCAATTCGATCTGGTGGCGGACGATGGCGCAATCGACCGCTTGAATCGCGGCGACGCGACCTGGCACCTCGGCCACGACGCAGGTGATCGCGGTTAGACCGTAAACGCCCGCGGCACTGAACGTCTTGAGATCCGCCTGGGCGCCGGCGCCAGCAGAGTTGTCCGAGCCGGCGATGGTCAGCGCCACGGGAGGTGAGAAATCGGTCCATTCCGCCATGCGAAACACTCTAATGCGACGGCGGGTCTCGGTCGCCATTTGAATTTTGCGATCCGAGCGATAGATTGCGGGGTTGTGAATCCGTTTCCCGAGTACTCGAAGCTGTCGGCGAAGGCGAACGAACTCGCCGGTTTGCGTGTCACCGTCGATGAGGTGGACTACATGCCCGCGCTCGATGCACCGCCGGATCGGCCGCATCCGTTCGTGTACTACGTCACGATTCACAACGACTCCGACAGCGCGGTGACGATCGTGGGGCGCAAATGGGTCGTGCGCGAAGGCGACGGGAAATGCCTGGTCGTCGAGGGCGACGGGGTGGTGGGCCAGCGTCCGCGGATCGAGCCGGGCGGAAATTTTTCGTACAACAGCTATCATGTAGTCGCGGCGGACTCAGAGGTGGAGGGCGCGTACCTCGGGTTCGATGATGCTCAGCGGCCGGTGGTCGTGCGCATCCCGAAGTTCTCCCTGAATATCCCGGCTTGAGTTTGGCCGGATTTCGGGGTAAACGGGGGCACGCTGAGACCGACAGCTCCGTCAGGGACTCCCCCAATTGTCCTTGGCATCAAAGCTGCACACAGGGTTGTGCAAATGGAGCCGACGGAATCGGCCTCACTCCCCAAAAACCATGGATAACATTATTGCTACGAAGGAGCTCCAAGTCGAACGGAAGCACTTCTTTATCGAGTATCGCGAAAACGAACGAGGCCAGTTCCTCCGCATCACCGAGGAAGCCCACGGCCGCCGCAACACCATCATCATTCCCAGTACCGGTCTCGATGATTTCCTCGACTCCCTCGAGGAGGTGCTCGGCGCGGTGGATACCGGCAAGCCGGAACCTGAGGCAGAGCCCGCCCACGCCGTCTCCGCGGCCTGAGCCCGCCGCCACAAGGCTGCCCGATTGTTTCGAGCGCGGCGCGGTTTATCCCGCCCCGCGGGTCCCTTTGCCGCCCCACCCCGGGCGGAACGGATCCCGATTCCACCCGCGCTTACACGGCCTTGCGTCCGGTCGCCAGCACGGTCTGGAACGGGTGCGGCTTCTCGTCGCGCGCCACGACCGCGATTTTCACGTCGGTGAATCCGGCGGCCGCGAGCATCTGGTGAAGGTCGACCTCGCTGAATCCGAGCCAGAGGTCCGCGTAAAGTTCGCGCGCTTGCTCGAAGCCGTGGCTGAGGAGGTCGAGAATCATCACGCGGCCGTCCGGCTTGAGAATACGATGGGCCGCAACGACCGCCCCGCCGGGGTTCGCCGCGTGGTGCAACGCCTGGCTGAAGAGTGCGAGGTCCACCGACCCTGGGTCAATCGGAGGATTCTGAATGTCACCCAGCCGGTATTCGAGGTTTTTGCAGCCGTGTTCCCGCGCCGAAGCGGCCCCGAACTCGACCATCTTTTCCGAGCTGTCGACGGCGATCACTCGTTTCGCACCGCCGGCGAGCAATTGCGCCAGCTCCCCTTCCCCGGCGCCCAGATCCGCAATCACAAGCGGGGGCAACAGCGGCAGCAGCAAATGCGCGAGCGCGCGCCACGACCGGCCCGGGCAGTGACTCCGACCGTACTTGCCGGCGATGCGGTTGAAATAGTCGCGCGCGCGGTCCTCCCGCTTGCGCAGCACGAGGCTGAGCGCCGCGCGATCCTGCGCGCTCTCGGAGATTTCGCCCGCACTGGCCTGCACGATCTCGCGCAGCCGCGCGCGCGAGCGGTCGGTCGGCTCCAGCGGCGCGGGACCATAGTAAATGTTCTTTCCGGCCCGCCGATCGCGCACCAACCCCGCGGCCCGCAGCTGCGCGAGATGCGTCGAGATCCGGCTCTGGCCCATGCCGAGGATTTCCTGGATTTCCGCGACCGTCAGTTCCGCCTGCTCAAGCAGGAGCAACAGCCGGAGCCGCGTGGCGTCCGCCAACAGGCGCAGGGACTTGACGATGGAAGCGGCCATGGAAGCTCTTCCCTTACCAAAGCGCTGGGATTGAGCAAGGATGGTCAGACGCGCCCACCGGCGGTGCCGCGTCGGTAGGACTGACATAAAATCTTGCGCCGCGCACGAATGGTACGAAGCTGCGCGCCTCGTTTACCAACCCCTCCTCCGCCCCTCCCATGTCCCGTCGCTACATCTTTTCCTCCGAGTCCGTCGGTGAAGGCCACCCCGACAAAGTTTGCGATACCATTTCGGACGCGGTGCTCGACGCCTGCCTCACTCAGGACAAACACAGCCGGGTCGCCTGCGAGACCTACGTCAAGTCGAACATCGTCATCGTCGGCGGTGAGATCACCACACGCGGCTGGATTGATTTTAATCGCATCGTGCGCGAAGCGATCCGGAAAATCGGCTACGTGCACGACGACGATGTGTTCCACGCCGACAAGGTTTTCATCACGAACATTCTGACGGAGCAATCGGCGCACATCGCGCAGGGCGTCGATGCCCGGAAAGTGAAGGGCAAGAAGACCGCCGAGCAGGGCGCGGGCGACCAGGGCCTGATGTTCGGATATGCCTGCAATGAAACACCGGAGCTCATGCCCGCGCCGATCATGTTCGCCCACCGGCTCGGCCGCGAACTCACTCGGCTGCGCAAGAGCGGAAAGTTTCCGTGGCTCCGGCCGGATGCGAAGACGCAGGTGTCCGTCATCTACGAGGACGGCAAACCGGTCGCGATTTCCAACGTGGTCATTTCCACGCAGCACACGGCCGACATCGAGCACGCCGACATCGAGAAATTCTGCATCGAGAAGATCATCAAGAAGGTCCTGCCGAAGCGGATGATCAACGCCCGGACCGAGTACCTCATCAATCCGACCGGAAGCTTCGTCATCGGCGGGCCGCAAGGCGACACGGGCCTGACGGGCCGAAAAATCATCGTCGACACCTACGGCGGCATGGGGCGCCACGGCGGCGGCGCGTTTTCGGGCAAGGATCCTTCGAAGGTGGATCGCAGCGCGGCCTACATGGGCCGGTATGTGGCCAAGAACATCGTCGCGGCGGGCCTGGCCGCGAAGTGCGAAGTGCAGTTCGCGTACGCCATTGGACACCCGCATCCGGTCAGCGTCCACGTCGACACCTTCGGCACGAACACGGCGTCGGAAACGAAGATCCAGCGCGCAGTGACGAGGACGTTCAGCTTCAAGCCGGCCGACATCATCACGCAGCTGGATTTGCTGCGGCCGATCTATTCGAAGACGACGAACTACGGTCACTTCGGCAAGAACGACAAGGACCTGACGTGGGAGCTGACGGATAAGATCGCCGAATTGCGAAAGCATGCCTGAGCCGGGAAACTCGAAATTCGAAATTGCCCTTTGACCTCGGAGATAAGTTTGAAGGGCTATCTCGCTTCGATCGGTTCGAAGGAAGTTCGAAAGATCTAGAATTTGGAAAAGAGCGAGGCGGCGCGGGCTCCCAAGTTCCAAATTAATTCAATTTCGTAAATTTGGAAAATTTGGCAATTTTGTAAAAATCTTCCAGCGCGTGCCACCACGCCTGTACCCTCCCGCGCTTCGGCATTCGCCCCCCGCGCGACTTTCGGTATCCTCCGCGGATGATATCCGCGAAATGGCGCACGCTGATCCTGCTTGCCATCGCCGAATTGCTCGGGATGTCCGTCTGGTTTTCCGCGTCGGCGGTGGTGCCGGCGCTGGCACGTGAATGGGCGCTCGGCGACGCCGGCCGCGCCTGGCTTACCATGTCGGTCCAAATCGGCTTTGTCGCGGGCGCGCTCGGCTCGGCGCTGCTGAACCTCGCCGACCGCATCCCCTCCCCCCGACTCTTCACGGCGAGTGCGCTCCTCGCTGCGAGCGCCACGGCGGCGATTCCGTTCGTCGCCCAGGGCCTCGCCCTCGCCCTGCCGTTTCGATTTCTCACGGGCGTTTTTCTCGCCGGCGTTTATCCGGTTGGGATGAAGATCGCCGCCACCTGGACGCGCGAGGATCGCGGCCTCGCCATCGGCCTGCTGGTCGGCGCGCTCACGGTCGGGTCCGCCTCGCCGCACCTCGTGAATGCGCTCGGCGGCGTGAGCGCGTGGCGGCCGGTGTTGTGGATCGCCGCGGGCATGGCGGCCGTGGGCGCGCTGATCGCGGCATTCTTCCTCAGCGAGGGGCCGTTCCGCATGGCCTCGCCGCCGTTCGACTGGCGCTACGCGGGCCGCCTCGCAACCGACCGACCGCTGCTGCTCGCGAACCTCGGTTATCTCGGACACATGTGGGAGTTGTACGCGATGTGGACGTGGTTGCCGGCGTTTCTTGTCGCGAGTTTTGCGCGCCGGGGGGTCGACGCGCATTGGGCCGCGGCTGCGGCGTTTGTCGCAATCGCCGCGGGCGGCATCGGCAGTTTCGCGGCGGGACGCATCGCCGACCAGCTCGGACGGACCCGGCTCTGCATCGGCGCGATGGCGATCAGCGGCGCGTGTGCGGTCGGAGCGGGATTTCTTTTCGGTGGTCCGCCGTGGGCGGTGACGCTGCTCGGCGTGGTGTGGGGCGTGAGCGTCATCGCGGATTCCGCGCAGTTCTCCGCCAGCATCAGCGAGCTGTGCGAGCCGCAATACACTGGCACGGCCCTAACGCTGCAGACGAGTGTCGGGTTTCTGCTCACGCTCGTGACAATTCGCCTGATTCCGCCGCTGGAGCGGCTGGTCGGTTGGGAGTGGGCGTTCGCGTCGCTGGCGATCGGGCCCGGCCTCGGCATCTGGGCAATGGACGCGCTGCGTCGTTCGGCGGATGCTGCCCGACTGGCCGGCGGCAAAGGCTGATCTATTCCACGCGAATCATGGATTCCACCAAGCATCGATTTGAAACCCTCGCCGTGCACGCCGGGCGCGCAGCGGATCCTCACAGCGGCGCGGTCACGCCCTCGATCACACTCGCCACCACGTTCGAACGCGGCGCCGACGGCGGCTATCCGAGCGGACACGTGTACACCCGGGCGGGCAATCCGAATCGAGATGCGCTCGAGGCCGCGTTCGCCGCGCTGGAGGGCGGCGCGACCGCGCTGGCGTTTGGCTCCGGGCAGGCCGCGACGGCCGCCGTGTTGCAGTCACTTGCCACCGGCGACCACGTCATCCTGCCCTCCGACTTGTATCACGGCACCCGGTACCTCGTGCGCGACGTGCTGGCGCGTTGGGGCTTGGCCGCGGATTTCGTCGACCTGCGGGATCTCGATGCCTTGCGCGCCGTTCTCCGCCCGGCCACACGGCTGATTTGGGCGGAGACGCCCTCGAATCCACAATTGCGCATTGCGGACCTCGCTGCGATCGCTGGCGTGGCGCAGAAACACAGCGCGCTGTTCGCCGTGGATAACACGTGGGCGACCCCGCTGCTGCAGCGACCATTGGAATTCGGCGCGGATATCGTCATGCATTCCACCACGAAGTATTTCGGCGGTCACAGCGACGTCCTCGGCGGCGCATTGATCCTGCGGGAAGCGCCCGGCGGGCCACTCGCGGAGCGGCTGCGCGCGATTCAGCGGTTGAGCGGCGGGGTGCCGTCGCCGTTTGACTGCTGGCTGTTGTTGCGAAGCATCCCGACGATGCCGGCGCGCGTGCGTCTGCAATCGGAGTCGGCGGGGCGGATTGCGACATTTCTCGCGGCGCACCCACGCGTGCCAGTCGTGAATTATCCCGGCCTCGCAACGCACCCGAACCACGACGTCGCCGCGCGGCAGATGAGCGGCTTCGGGGCGATGCTCTCGTTTGAGGTGCACGGCGGCGAGGCCGGTGCGATGGCCGTCGCGGCTGACGTGAAGCTAATCACGCGGGCCACGAGCCTCGGCGGAGTGGAGACGCTCATCGAGCATCGCGCCTCGGTCGAGGGCCCGGACACGGCGACGCCTCGCAACCTGCTGCGCCTCTCAGTGGGCCTCGAGCACGCCGAGGATTTGATCGACGATTTGCGCCGCGCGCTTGGGCCCGCGTAGGCGCGGGAAACTCGAAATTAGAAACTCGAAGAAAGTTTAAGTAGGAGAAGCTCGGAAAGCGTAAAGGATCGCCTTCGAAGTTTTCCCGCTCAATTCTTTTTCAGCCATTCCTTCGAGTTTCGAGTTTCCCCACGCCCCGGCCTCAGCGAGGCCGGCGGCAACGAAACGCAAATGCGCTGGCACGGTTGGAACTTTGGGGATACGAACATAAACGCCCGCCAGCGACGCCATGGGAACCCTGACCACCGATCGAAAAGTAGCCGTGACGACCGTCACGCTCGTCAACCCCGGCAAGCTGAACGCCATCTCGGTTGAGATGTGGCAGGCACTCGGGCAAACATTTGCCGCGCTGTCCGCGGACAAATCGCTCCGTTGCATCGTCGTGCGCGGAGCGGACGGGAATTTCGCCGCGGGCGCCGACATCGCACAATTCCCCGAGGTCCGCGGAAGTCTCGACCAGTTGCACGTCTTTCACCGCGAAATCATCGCCGGCGCACTGCGGGCGATCGCTGAGTGCGCGCATCCAACGGTCGCGCTGATCGAAGGCTTCTGCGTAGGCGGCGGACTCGAAATCGCCGCCTGCTGCGACCTGCGGATCGCCGGCGCGAGCAGCCGGTTCGGCGCGCCGATCCACAAGTTGGGCTTCGCGATGGCGCCCGACGAATTGCGCGCCCTGCTCTCGGTGGTCAGCCGCGCCACCGTGCTCGAACTCCTGCTCGAAGGCCGCATTCTTGACGCGCTCGAGGCGCGCGAAAGAGGCATCGTCACGCGGGTGGTCGTGGATGACCGCGTCGTCGACGAGGCGTACGCCACGGCCGCGCGCATCGCCGCGATGGCGCCGCTCGCCAACCGGATCAGCAAGCGGCTCATCCGACGAATGGGTCCGGGCGCGGCGCCGCTCTCGGACGCCGAGATCGATGAAAGTTTTTCCTATTGGGATTCGCACGACCACCGTGAAGGCATCGCCGCCTTCCTCGAAAAGAGGTCGCCGCGGTTTCGCGGCGAGTGACCGCCCGATGTCCCTGCCCCATTCGCCATGAACGAGAATTTCTTCGCGCTCCTCGAGTCGCATTTTCCCGCCGACCGCAGTCAGTGCGGCATCGAGACACTGCACGGCGTGCATTACACCTGGGACGATTTGGAACGCGGCACGGCGCAAATCGCGAACCTGCTCGCAAGCCTGAAACTGCCGCCGGGCGCCCGCGTCGCCGCGCAGGTGGAAAAGTCGCCCGAAGCGCTCCTGCTTTATCTCGCGACGCTCCGCGCCGGCTACGTCTTCCTGCCCCTAAATACCGCGTACCGGGAAGCGGAGGCCGGGTATTTTTTCGACAACGCGGGGCCGTCGCTCATCGTATGCGATCCCGCAAACCTCGCATGGGTGAGTCGCGTGGCGCGCGAGACGTGCCGCGCCATCGTGCTCACCCTGGCCGCGGACGGCGCCAGCGGCACCCTGATCGACGAGGCCCAGCGGCAACCCGTGGAATTCCAGACCGTGCCGCGCGCAGCGGACGATCTCGCGGCGATCCTTTACACGTCGGGCACGACCGGGCGGAGCAAAGGGGCGATTCTTTCGCACCGCAATCTGTCCTCGAACGCGCTGACGCTGCACGACTATTGGAGCTGGTCCGCCGATGACGTGCTGATCCACGCGCTGCCGATCTTTCACGTCCACGGGCTTTTCGTCGCGGCGCACGGCGCGCTGCTCGCCGGCGCCCGCATGCTCTGGCTGCCGAAGTTCGACGCGTCGGAAGTTATCGGTTTGATGCCCACCGCGACGGTCTTCATGGGCGTGCCGACAATGTACGGCCGGCTGCTCGCCGAGCCTGCTTTCGGAGAGGATGTCTGCGCCAACATGCGGTTGTTTGTCTCCGGCTCCGCGCCGCTGTTGCTCGAGACGTTCCGCGAATTCCAGGAGCGCACCGGCCACACAATTCTCGAGCGTTACGGAATGACCGAGACTAACATGCTCGCCTCGAATCCGTACGATCCCAATCACGGCGGCCGGCTCGGGGGCACGGTCGGAATGGCGCTCCCGGGCGTGTCCATCCGCGTGGTCGACGACCGCGGCAACCTCTGCGCGCCGGGCGAAATTGGCGGCATCGAGGTGCATGGTCCCAACGTTTGCCTCGGCTATTGGCGCGCGCCGGAAAAGACGATGGAGGATTTCACGCCGGACGGTTGGTTCAAGACCGGCGACGTCGGCCGCTTCGGCGGAACGACCGCGGGCGTGAAGGCACCGCCGAGCTACCTGACAATTGTCGGGCGGAACAAGGATTTGATCATCACGGGCGGCTTCAACGTTTATCCCAAGGAGATCGAGGGTTTCATCGATGCCCTGCCGGGCGTGGCCGAGAGCGCGGTCTTTGGCGTCCCGCATCCGGATTTCGGCGAGGCGGTCATCGCGGCCGTGGTGGCCCGGCCGGGGTCGGTCCTCGTCGAGGCAGAAATAATCAAATTGCTAAAGCAGCAGATCGCAAATTTCAAGGTGCCAAAACGCATCCACGTCGTGCCAGAATTGCCACGCAACGTCATGGGCAAGATCCAAAAAAATGTGCTGAAGCAGACGTACAGCGAGTGATCGGTGACGAGCCCCTCGCACTCAAATCGCTTGACTTCGTTTTGGAACATATCAACGTATCAAGATTCGTCCATATCTAGAGTGGGGAACCACGGACCGTTCTCCGAAAGATTATCGCCTCACCTGCAGCCAATTACCCTGATTTATGAGCACCACCACCAAATCCAACGTCGGTCTTGATTACAAGGTTGCCGACATCACGCTGGCCGAATGGGGCCGCAAGGAAATCACCATCGCCGAGGCGGAAATGCCGGGCTTGATGTCCATCCGTCGCAAGCACGCGGCGGCGAAACCACTCGCGGGGGTGCGCATCACGGGCTCCTTGCACATGACGATTCAGACCGCTGTGCTCATCGAAACGCTGGTGGATCTCGGCGCGAACGTGCGCTGGGCGTCATGCAACATTTTCTCGACCCAGGATCACGCCGCCGCGGCGATCGCGGCCGCGGGCGTGCCGGTCTACGCGTGGAAGGGCGAGTCGCTGGAGGAATATTGGTGGTGCACCAACCGAGCGCTTTCGTTCGCGGACGGCAAGGGCCCGCAGCTCGTGGTCGATGACGGCGGCGACGTAACGCTCTTCATCCACAAGGGCTACGAGCTCGAGGAGGGTTCCGATTGGGTGAACTCCGCGGCCGGCAGCCACGAGGAACAGGTGATCAAGAATCTCCTCAACGAAATTAAAACGGAAAACCCGTACCGCTGGCATGAAGTGGTGAAGTCATGGAAGGGCGTTTCGGAAGAGACGACCACCGGCGTCCATCGCCTTTACCAAATGCTCGCCGCGGGCAAGTTGCTCGTCCCGGCGATCAACGTGAACGACACCGCCACGAAGTCGAAGTTCGACAATCTTTACGGTTGCCGCGAGTCGCTCGTCGACGGCATCAAGCGCGCAACCGACGTGATGGTCGCCGGGAAAGTGGCCGTCGTGTGCGGGTATGGCGATGTCGGCAAGGGCTCCGCGCATTCGCTCAAGGGCCTCGGCGCCCGCGTGGTGGTCACAGAGATCGATCCCATCTGCGCGCTGCAGGCCGCGATGGAAGGTTTCGAGGTGACGAGGATTGAGGACACGCTCGGCCGCGGCGACATCTACGTCACGTGCACGGGCAACTGCGACATCATCACGCTCGACCATATGGCGAAGATGAAGGACCAGGCGATCGTTTGTAACATCGGCCACTTCGACAACGAGATTCAGATCGACCGACTCAACACGGAGCCAGGTGTGAAGAAACTCAACATCAAGCCGCAGGTCGATCAGTACACGTTCGCGGACGGCCACAGCATCTTCATGCTCGCGGAAGGCCGCCTCGTAAACCTCGGCTGCGCCACCGGCCATCCGTCGTTCGTCATGAGCAACTCGTTCGCCAACCAGATCCTTGCGCAGCTTGACCTCTGGGCGAATCGCGAGACGTACAAGGTCGGCGTCTATCTCCTGCCGAAAAAGCTCGACGAGGAAGTCGCGCGCCTCCACCTCGAGAAGATCGGCGTGAAGCTCACGAAGCTCACCAAGGCACAGGCCGATTATCTCTCGGTCGACATCGACGGGCCGTACAAAGCCGAGAATTACCGGTACTAATTCCGAACGAAGCATCTCTCCCGAAAGGCGAACGGCGAAAGTCGTTCGCTTTTCTGTTGGGCGCGCGGCCGCCCCGGGGCCTATCCGCCCGTGGCGAAGCCTGGATAAAGGGTCATGCCTCCGTCGACAAAGATGGTCTGGCCGGTGATGTAATCGCTTTGGTCGCTCGCCAGCCAAACGCACACCTTGCCGATATCTGACGGCTCGCCGACGCGATCGTACGGAATCAGCTTGAGCAGCTCGTGTTCGGCCTCGGGGGTGGCCCAGGCCAGGGTGTTGATGGGCGTCTTGATTGCGCCCGGCCCGATGCTGTTCACGCGGACTTTTTTCGGCGCCAGTTCTTGCGCCATCGTCTTCATCAATTGCAGGATCCCACCCTTGCTCGCGGCGTAGTTCGCATGGCCCGCCCACGGAATCGTTTCGTGCACGCTGCTCATGCAGATGATTTTGCCAAGCGCGCAACTCACCTCGGGCCGCGGGCCCCGCCGCAGGAACTCGCGCACCGCCGCCCGCGCGCATAAAAACTGACCCGTGAGATTGATGCCGATGACCAGGTTCCACTCGTCGAGCGTCATGTCCTGGAGGGCCGCGTCCTTCTGCAGGCCGGCGTTGTTCACGAGGATGTCGACCGTGCCGAACTCGGCACGCGAGCGCACGAACATCGCCTCGACCTGCGCCTCGTTGCTGACGTCGGCCGCCACGGCAATGGCGCGCCCGGCCCCGGCGACGTTGATCTCGGCGGCGATTTTTTCCGCGACCTCTGGCTTGGTGACGTAGTTGATCACGACGTTGGCCCCGGCGGCGGCGAGCGCGCGGGCGCAGGCCTCGCCGATCCCGCTGTTGGCTCCCGTCACGATCGCGGTCTGGTTCTCGAGCGAAATATTCATCGGGTCGGAGATTGCCGGAGGACCGCGCGAGACAAAAGGACGGAGTGCGATCCAGCCCCGAATTCTTCGCGCCGCTCGGCGGGATCGCAATCCGTGCTTTCGTCGGGCCGCGAATGGATCATGCTGCCCCAGATGAAACTCGCCGTGCTCGCGGGCCTCTGCTGCGTCAGCCCACTGCTGGGCGCGGATTGGCCTGACGTGAAGTATGCGGTGGTCCGCGGCTATTTCTATAACGTTGGGTCGGAGCACGACCGCCGCATCATCGACGGGAACGAAAAGCTGGACTCCACGGTCGTGAACCCGGACGGCGTCGAACTCAGTCGCACGCAGGTCGCGCGGTTGCTGGCGGCCATCAACGGGCACCAGCGGATCCATCCGATGACGGCGTGCTATGTGCCGCAGCACGCTTTCATCTTCTACAATTCCTGGGGACGCCGCGTCGCGGTCTTTGAATTCGGCCTCGAGTGCCTCAAGGGCTCGCCGGACCCGAACACCGCCGGTCCGTCTTACAACTTCCCCGCCCTCGCGGAGTTGCTCGCGGAACTGGGTCTGCCTCTCGGACCGAAATTCAAGTCGCCGCGCGAGTACCGGAAAAAGTACGACCAAATGCTGCGGAGCACGTCTTGACGGATCGGCTCCCGCCTGCGATTCGATCCGCTCCCAGGCGCCCGTCACCCGTCGCGGCGCGTCCCGAAGCGATTCTTTTCCCAGGATTTTCCGTCCATGCGTCCGGCCTCCCTGCGACCTGCCGCGCGACTTGCCCGTCTTTCCCGCGCGGCCCTTGCCGTCGCGTTGGCCGGTGTGCTCCTCGCCGCAGCTTCCCTCGCGGACGCGGCGGACCCCGCAGATGTTTCGGGCCCGCGCGACACCGTGTTGCGGGTGCATGGCTCGGACACGATTGGCGCGAGCCTCATGGGCGAACTGTTGCTGCCATTCCTACAGGCAGAAGGCTGGAAGGACGTGAGCCGTGTGCCGTCTTCCGGTGGAACTTCTTACAACTTTGTGGGCCGCCCTTCGCCGGCCGGAAAGCGGGCGAGCGTCTACGTCGAGATTTCCGATCCCGAAAGCGGGCTCTCCACGCTCGACCAGGGTTTCGCCGATCTCACAATGAGCTCGCGCCGCATTCGCCCCGCTGAAGTCCGACAGTTCTCCCGTCTGGGCGACCTGACCTCGCCGGCGTGCGAGCATGTCCTCGCGCTCGATGCCGTCGCGGTGATTGTCAATGCCATCAATCCGATCGAGTCGCTCACGCGCCAGCAATTGAAGGACATCTATCTCCGCCGCGTGACGTCGTGGCAGGAGGTCGGGGGCAGTGGGCCCATTCACCTCTACGCCCGCGACGCGAAATCCGGAACGCACGCGACCTTCCAGGCCGCCATTCTCGAGGACGAAGATCTGCCGCCGGACGCGCCGCGTCAGCCCGACAATCGCTCGCTCTCCGACGCGGTCGCCGCCGATCCGCGGGGCATCGGGGTCGTCGCGCAGACGTTTGCGGGGAACAATCGCGTCGTTGCGATCTCGGATGGAAAGCCGCAGCCGCGACTTACCCGTCCGACCGCCGCGACGATTCGCAACGGGGAATACCCGATGTCGCGCCGGCTGTACCTGTATACCGCGGCGGCACCGGAAAATGCGCTGGTGGGCCGGTTTCTCGCCTTCGCGCGGGGCGCGGGCGGTCAGGCGATCGTGACGAATAACGGATTTATTTCAGCGGTCACGGAGCCGGCGTCCTCGCTTTCTCCCGAACCGACACCGGCTCCGACGCCTGCTCCAATTTCCGCGTCCACGCCCGCGGCGGCTGAGGTCAGACCAAGTGCGTCGCCCGCGCCAGTCGCCGAGATGCCCGAGCGACCGCGGCGCGCGAGGCCGCAGCCCACGCCTGCCGCGACCACCACGCCCCCGGCGCGTCGAGCGGCCTCCAAGCCCCGGGTAACTCCAACAACGCCGGCCGCCGCGAACGAGGATCCGCCCCCTGCGGGCCCGGGTGGGTAAAATCCCGTGATGGTCGGGCGTAAGGCAAAGTCGAGATGATCGACATTCGAATCGAGATTGTCCTGCTCGGCTAATTTTGCGATGACCGTATTGTGCTGCCGCTCAGTCGCATTATTGCCGCGATATTCTTCGTTGGTTCCAATGGCGTGTTGCTGGCAAATGGCGGCCCGTGGGAATTCGGCGTTGCGGGGACCGGCAACGGCGCCACTGGGGAACGCGCGGCGAAGACCGATGTGACCATCGACGAGGAGCGTCTCGACATCGACCTGCACCAGGAATTCGCAATCGTTGACGTTCAATACCGGATGCGCAATACCGGCCCGGCGGTGGAGCAGCCATTCTTTTTCCCCGTGGAGGGCTGGCAGGAGGACCTCGAGGATTACCGAATCGAGGTCGATGGCCAAGCCATCGAGTGGCAACCGTCGGGAACCGCCAAACCGACTCCTGCCACCGACCAAGATGACATGTCTCCGAACAAGCCCGCCCGAAACTGGAAGCGCTCAACCATTACCTTCGCGCGAGGACAATCGCGCGACGTGCGGATAAGGTACCGATCGAAGCACGCGGCCTCGGGGGTGAGTGTGTCGGAAGACGATCATTCAAGCAAAACCACCTTCGCCTACGCTCTGTCCCCAGCCTTCCATTGGAAGGAGCCCATCCGGAAGAGAACCATCGTCATCCAAGTGCACACCGCAATCCCGGAGGATGTCTATGTCGAGAAACCAAATGGCCGCTTCAAGCCGGACGGTCCCGGGCGCCTGAAGTGGCAGTTTTCAAATCTCCGACCGACTCTGGAGGACGACTTGCGCATCGTGATCGAGCCTTCATTCGACAGCTACTATCGTCCCGCACGATCCGAAGATTTTCTTTCGACCGCACTGATTTATGTGCTCGCTGGGTCGAAGTACTATCTCGAGCATACCGACTATTCGGTTTCAGCATCTTCAACGCTCGATTCCGACAAGATGGACGAGTATTCCGTCGAGAACTTGCGCCGATACTTCGGCCCCAAGTCGACTTGGGGCACGGGAGTTGAGGGGGACGGGATAGGCGAATCGCTCAAACTCCGCTCCAATCGAGCGCTTCCCCTCGCCGCGATTCTGATCATGCCAGGCTTCCGGGCTCCGGATTTCCCGGATCAGTGGATGAACCACAATCGCGTGGCCGAGGTGGAAATCACGCTGAACGGCGAACATAGTTTTCGGGTCAGCATTCCGAATGAGAAATTTCAGCGCGCCTACCCCATCCCGATCCGCGGCTACAACAAGCCGGTGGAGACGCTGAAATTAGTCATTACGGGAGTTCACCGGGGGAGTGAAGATCGCCATACCTTCATTTCTTATCTCGCGCTGCGCGCAAAACTCGCCAAGAAGCCAAAGGTCCAAGGCGCCAGATAGACCAGTCATTTCAAGTTGACCGCCATTTGCGGGGACGCTCCTGCCATGAACCTCCAATCCCTCGTTCGGGTGCTTGGTCTCAGCGTCGCCTGCGCATCGTCGTCGCTGGCGAATGGCGGGCCATGGGTGACGGGCGTTGCAGGGACGGGCAGCGCTGCGCCCGGAGAATCGGCCGCCAAGTCCGATGTGACGATCGAAGAGGAAAAGCTTACAATCGATTTGCATCAGGATTTCGCCGAAGTGGAGGTGCGATACCGGATGAGGAACACGGGACCTGCCGTTGACCAGCCTTTCTTTTTCCCGGTGGATGTTCAGGGGCGACTGCGCGAGCCTCAGCAATATGTCATTGAAGTAGATGGCAATGCGCTCGCCTCTGAAGCGTGGGGAAAACCAGCCCCAACGGAACGAATGGATCCATTCGTGGACGCTGTAGCCAAGCCCATCCGATATTGGAGGCGCTCGACAATACCGTTTCGCAAGGAACAGGTGCGAGAGGTCGTGATCCGATATCGCGTCGAACACTTCGTAGCTGGCGAGAGCTTTTCTGATGACACTAAGTCCGGGCCGGCGAAGTTTCTGTACGCACTTTCGCCAGCCGCCGGTTGGAAAGAGCCGATCGGCCTGGGAACCGTCGTCATCAATGTTCGGAGCGCAATCCCCGAGCGCGTCGTCGTAGAGAAGCCAAAGGGACGATTCACGTCCGACGGCCCGCGCCGCTGGGTATGGCAATTCAACGCGTTGCGGCCGACCCTGGACGATGACATCAAAATCAGGGTGGCGCCGGGGTACGAGCACTACCCGGGCCCGAACCCGGACTCGCCCCAGGCGGGACAGGTACGCTACGTCGCCGAAGAAGGTAAGTATTACCTGCGGCATGCCGACTTCGATATTAGCGCCAGTTCAGAACTCCACTCGGAGAAACCCGGCGAGTACTCGGCGGAAAACGTAAAACACGGATATCCCAAGCCATGGGCGGAGGGAGTTGACGGCGATGGGATCGGCGAGAGCCTGGAGATCAAGGTGAGGCACCCGCGCCCACTCGCTGCAATTCTCGTCGGGCCGGGTTATGACGACCCCAAGCACCCCGAATACTGGGGAGCCAATAACCGCGTTGCAGAATTTGAGATCACCTTGAATGGGGAACGCACCTTTCGAACGTCAATTCCGGACGAGAAATTTCGTGATCTTTATCCCATCGCGATTCGTGGCTACGACAAGCTAGTCCGGACCGTCAAAATGGTCATCACAGAAGTTCACCGCGGGACGCAATTTCGCGACACCTGCGTCTCGCGGGTCCGTCTCCTCGCCAAGTTGACGAAGAAGCCAAAGGTGAGTCGAAAATGAACGCGTCGCGCTGGTTGTGCCTGGTCAGCGCGTGCATCGCGTTGAGGGCACAAGCCGCCGATCTCACGCTGCCCATCTACATCGAGGACAATCACGCCGGGTCCTTCCACTGGCTCGCCCAGCGACTCGACCTTGAGGAGCCGCACACTCTGATTTTGTTCGATGCGCATTCGGATGCGTCAGGCATTTTCGATTCCGATTTCATCCGCGAGAGAATCCGGCGCGTCGCGTCCATCGTGGATCGCCAGGCCGTGCTCGATGCTTGGCGGCGCGACGGAACCATCCAGTGTTTCGATTGGATCGAGCCGCTTATGCCGGCGCCCTTTGCGAATGTGATTTGGGTTCCTGGCGAGCGATTGCCGTCGAATGAGAAGAAGTTACGCGAGCGGGAGGCCCGCGAATTCCTGGACGGCCACCTGGAGGCCGCACCGCGCGCCACGGGATCATTTCGCGAACGTTATCGGGTTTCGGACTTTGAAGCGTTGCGCCGGACCTGGCGCGATGGGCCGCCACTGGTGGTCTCGATCGACCTGGATTCGTTCGCCGGCCTGCCGACCGAACGCCAGCAAGCTGCGTTCGATCGCATCTGGCGGTGGACCGTCGAGCGCCGGAACCTCCGCGCGGTCACGATTTCCATCTCGCGGCCATTCTTGAAGGACGATGCCGAAGCGCACCGGCTGCTCGAGCTCGCCCTGCGCGCGGCGTTGTCGCTGCCGACCGCGTCGGTGCAATTCGAACCGCACGCCATCATAGCGAACGATCGCTCCGAGCTGGCCAAGCGACTCCGCGCCTCGAGCCGGGAGGTGCCGGCCTACGACGTGACGCAGGCGCCTGAGACGCTGCGGTCGTTGTTGCTCGCGCAGCGCAACCGACTTCTCGTCCGCCACCAGCCCGAGCGATTCAAGCAGATACTCGACGGCTGGGTGGCCGAGGCGCCGCACTATGCGCTCGGATTGAAGGACCGCGAGCCTTCAACCGATGGCGTGTGGCGCATCCAGGAATCGGAGAGCGCCACGCTCGAGCTGATGGCGAAGCCCTGGTACGCGGAGGCCGGCCAGGTGGAATGGATCGTTCTCACGCCCACGTATCCAAGCTGCAACCTGGTCGCGATGAACGCCGAGTTTCTGGGCTTCGCCGCCGACGCGCCGCCACGCCCCAGATGGACCGAGACACTGCTGCGGTCCGCGGGTCCGTCGCTTGATCTTGCGTCGCTGCGTCCGTTTTTCGATCGGAGCACAGGGCTTGGAAGTGTGCGGGTAAAGGCACGAGTGCGCACCGGCGCGACCATTCGGGAAACGGAGGAAATCGAAATTCGCCGGGGAAAGGGAACCGGCTTCCAGTCCGCGGTGCTGGAGTCGTTCGGACTGCCCTACCTGCTGGGCGGCGGCGAGCTGCGAATTGAGGCGGACACGGGGCCTGAAACCAGGCAGGGCGCAGACTGCGCCAACTTTGTCATCGCCGCACTGCGACGCACGGGTCATCGCATTCCGTGGTCCGATCCCAAGGGCTTGCGCGCCCGGCTCGATCTGCTTGGCACGAAGGTCCGGCTTGGGCAGGCCCGGATCGACGAAGCCATGATTGAGAGCGGCGTGATTATTCACCTTGGGACGCATGTCGCCGCGGTCATCGAGGACCGTCCGCCGCTGGGCGTGCTGGACGCGAATGACCTCCTCGCGCACCAGCTCGAGGGAAAACCGGAATTGATTTCGCTCGGACAATTGCTCCGGACGCGGACGCGCGAGGATTTCGATTTGTATCGCGCACCGGCGGCGCGGGACACCGCGACGGTCCTTTTCGGTGGCGACGTGATGCTGGCCTGAAGCGTCGGAGATTCCATTCGAGCCGGCGACAATCCGCTCGCGGAGATTGCAGGCGTCCTGACGGGAGCGGATTTGGCGATGGCGAATCTGGAGTGTGTAATTTCTGACGCGGGCGCGCCGAAAGCCGATGCCCGTTACATCTTCCGGGCTCCCCCGGAGGCGGCAGCCGCACTGCGGCAAGCCGGTTTTGCCGCGGTCAGCCTGGCGAACAACCACACACTCGACTTTGGCCCGCGGGCGCTGGCCGACACGCAGGCGCATCTCACCGCTGCCGGCGTCACGCCCCTTGGAGCCGGATCCACGAGCGACGAAGCGGCGGCCGCCCGGAAGTTCCGCCTCCCCAATGGAGCAAAGGTCGCCGTCCTCGCAATCGATGCGGTCTCCTCGCCCGGTCCGGATGCAACCACCGGATTCATCGCGAGCGCGACTTTTCGTCAGCCCTTCGCCGAGGCAATTTCGCAGGCGCGCTCCGACTCGGCGGCGGTTTTCTGCCTAGTCCATTGGGGCGACGAAAACTCCCGGCGCACGACGACGGAACAGCGCGAATTTGCCAGATGGCTCATCGACCATGGAGTCGATGCCGTGATCGGCTCGCATCCACACTGCGTGCAGCCAGTCGACTCTTACCATGGCTGCCTAATCTTTTATTCGCTGGGGAATCTGGTATTCGATGGCGGCCCCACGCTGCCAGACTGGAATGCGGGCAATCTGGTTGAACTCAGCGTCTCATTGCGAGGCGTCGGACCTTCATACCGGATTATCCCGGTTCAATTGGATGAGCGCGGACACCCGGCGGTCGCCGCGCAGCCCGGTAGGGAATTGACGATCAAGGAATCTCGCCCTTAAATTTCGCCATCATGAGCCCCACCAAGAAATATCTCGTTCCGTTTATCATCGTGGTGGTCGGACTCGGCTGGCTGCTCGAGCGGATGCAGATTCTTTCATCGTGGGAGATGTTCTGGACCGTCGGACTCGCTGCGGCTGGCATTTACCTAATCGCCGTCAGCGGATTCAACCGCGACACGTTTCTGCCCGCGGTCTTTCTGCTCGTCTGTTCGTTCTTCTCCCTCCTGCGCTCCTTCGGCTACCTGAGAGTCGACGTCGAGATCCCCCTGCTGGTGATCATCTTCGGCGTGTTGATGGCCATCCGGAATTCGGACCTCATCCCCGAAGCGAAGAAGCCGACGCCGAAGGTTTGACGTTCGGCCGACCTCCAACGTTCGCGACGCCGATCGGCCCCGCCGGGATCGAATTTCCCGCGATTGTTTTCGAACGCGACCGACGCACAACCGGATCGGTCGGCGCGCTCTTGAGCACGCGGGGCGACCGGCCCCGGCGCAGAAACGCAAGGCACTCCCGGATCAATGCGGCGCGGCGGCGGGTTAGTTCCGTGCGGTACGATTTCGCGCGGATCCGCGGCAGGTGACCTTTTGCAATCAGTTTTTCCATTCGCACCAACTGCACCTCAACGTCGTGAATCCGACCCATCCACGAGACAAATTTCCGCACGCGCTTGAGTTCCGCGGGCCGGATGGAGCGCATCTCCGTCGGCAGGCATTCCGCGCCGTAGCGCAATTGTTTCAGTGAAACCCGCACGGCGTGGACGGCGTCGTGGTCCCGAAAGTCAGCCTGACTCTCGCGATTCAATCCCGCCAGCGCCTCTGCCACGGTCCGCGCGAAGGCTCCCCGCAATTTCTCTGGCGCGTCCGCGTCAGCGAGACCGGCGGCGAGCCGATCCGAGAAGCGCGCGATGCGTCGACCGAGTTTCCGCGTCCCGGTCCGATCCAGTTTCGACCTCGCGGATTTCAAGAGCCGGCGTTCACGCCGCCGCAGGACATGAAGGAGCGGGCTGATTTCCGGATGCGCCTCCAGCGCGCCGACGAAATCACGCAGATGCACCTGCGCGTCGCGCAAAGGACCGAGGGCGGAAAGCCGTTTTCGCAATGACATTCGAATGGCCGCGGATTCCGCCAGTCCACCCGCGATCGGCGAAAGGACTTCCACGCAGGCCAACAGCCGCCGCGCTTGCACCCGCATGTCGTGCAGCGCGTCCTCCGTGAGCCGCCTCTGGCAGCGCGAGAGCCGTCGGCGGTAGCGCGCCCAAATTGACTTCAGCGTGTGCCGCACGTCCCCGCCATCGACTCGCGCGCTGGTGGTCCCGTGTTTCATGACTCGTCGCCCGCAGAAATACGGAGTCAGCGCTTCTTCGTTTTGCCACTTGGCGTGGATGTCCCGCCGGCTAGCCGGCTTTGGACCGTGCCCCGGTTCTCGTGGACGTCGCGCGACTGGGAAAAATTCTGATCGCGTTTCCGCTGCTTGTTCGCGGGCTCGTTCCGGTCGTCGCCGAGTTTGCGGCTTGGAGTGGTGGTTTTGGCTTTCATGATGATCCTCGTTTCGTGATGACTGCCCAAACGCCCGCCAAGATTTCGACGGACCTTCCGTCGAAACCCGGGTGAGCATCGAACGTTCAGGATATCACGCGCCTCAATGCAACGCGACCAATGCCTCCGAGCCGGCGACGTGGCTCGCGGGCCTCGGCCCCTCTCGCTGGTCGGCTGCGCATGGCGCCGTCGGTGCAGGCCGAGCCGGATGGCCGAGCGAACCCGGGGGTCGCCTCGATCAAGGACGGCGCGGTGGCAAATCTGGGTTACTCCCGCTTTTGGGCGCAAAAGCTGGGCATCGCGGATGAGGAGGCACCGCCCAATTTCGGCGGCGGTTTCGGCCGGAACGGCATCGCCCAGTTCGAAGGCGATCCCGGGCTCATCATGGCCGGGGGAAAATCCAATCTCGATGAACTGGTGAAAGGCGTGAAGCGGGGCATGCTTATCACGCGACTGTGGTACATCCGCGAGGTGGACCCGCAGACCCTTTTGCAAACCGGCCTGACGCGCGACGGCACGCTCTACATCGAGAACGGTGAGATCAATTACGCGATCAAGAACATGCGATTCAACGAGAGCCCGGTGATCATGCTGAACAACATAGAGGCGCTCGGAAAACCCGAGGCACGAACGGCAGCATGATTCCGCCGATGGTCCAACGCGACTTCACCTTCACCAGCCTCTCGGACGCGGTGTAGGGCGCGACGCGCCCAATCACGTCGCCTCGCAATCGGGACACCGCAGGGCGCCGAACAAGGTGGATCGTGCCCTCCGGGCACGATGCGAAGGGATTTGGCAGCCCGCGGGCGCGGGCTGCATTTGTTCTGGCCAACGCGCCCGGAGGTCGCGTTCCACCATGCAGCAACGATCTCTGCCAGCCCGGGGTTTGCCGCAACCCCGGGTCTTTTGCGCCGCGAATTCCAACCGCAACGTGATTGTGGCCTTCACGCGTGCGCGTTGAGCTCGAGGCCCAGCGGCAGGACGGAACCGCGTTGCGGTTCGATTTGATTTTTGGCGTGAAACCCAGGGTTGGGGCAACCCTGGGCTGGCAGACTCGACGCCGTTGGCGTCGCCTGATCCATTTGTAGATCAAACGTCGCTCAGCTTCTTCAGTTCGCGATACAAATCCGATTTTCCTTCGAAGCCGATGCCCGGCAGCTCGGGCAGCGTGACGTAGCCGTCGCGCACTTCCACGCCGTCGGGAAATCCGCCATAAGGCTGGAACAGATCCGGATAGCTCTCGTTACCACCGAGTCCCAGACCGGCGGCGATGGCGAGGCTCATCTGGTGGCCCCCATGCGGGACGCACCGGCTGGGGCTCCAACCGTGCTCGCGCAGCATTTCCAGCGTCTTCAAATATTCCACGCAGCCGTAACTCAGGGCGCAATCGAATTGCAGCCAGTCGCGATCCGGCCGCATGCCGCCGTAGCGAATCAGGTTTCGCGCGTCCGCCGTGGAAAAGAGATTTTCACCGGTGGCCATCGGACCGCTGTAGTGCTGCGCGAGCTCCGCCTGCAACGCGTAATCCAGCGGGTCGCCTGCTTCCTCGAACCAAAATAGATTGTACGGCTCGAGGGCGCGGGCGTACGCGATCGCGGTGGCGAGATCGAAGCGGCCGTTCGCGTCGGCGGCCAACCGCTGCCCCGGTGCCAGCTCCGCCAGCACGGCTTCAATCCGCTTTTGATCCTCGGCCAGCGGCGCGCCACCGATCTTCATCTTTACGACGGAATAGCCGCGCGCGAGATAGCCGCGCATCTCTTCGCGCAGGCCTGCGAGGCCCTTGTCGTGATCGTAGTAGCCGCCCGCGGCATACACAAACACGCGCGGATCGGCCGCGCCCGTGCCGTGGCGCTCGGCCAACAATCGAAACAGGGGCTTGCCTTCGATCTTCGCCACCGCGTCCCACACAGCCATGTCGATCGTGCCGACCGCCACGGATCGTTCACCGTGGCCGCCGGGTTTTTCGTTCTTCATGATCGTCGACCAGATCTTGTGCGGATCGAGATTGTCGCGCTCGGAATCCACGAGCGAAGCCGGGTCCGCCTCGAGCAGACGCGGCCGAAACCGTTCGCGAATCAGTGCTCCCTGGCCGTAGCGCCCGTTCGAATTGAATCCGTAGCCAACCACGGGCCGGCCATCGCGTACGACGTCGGTCACCACCGCCACCACCGAGCAGGTCATCTTCGAAAAGTCGATGTAGGCGTTTGCGATCGAGGAGGCAATCGGGGCGGTCTTTTCGCGAAGATCGACGATGCGCATGGATAAATTACTCCCCGGGATGAATGTCGAGTCGCGCCAGAAAGGTCGTGGTCACTTTCCGCGCGTCGAGAAATTCCTCGGCGATGCGGCGCGCGGCCGCGCGATGCCGCGGCAGGTCGCGCTCGAAATCCTTGAGCGCTTCGGCTGCCTCGTCCACCGTCGTCCACGCGCGCAGGCCATCGCCATTGGGAAGCAATTCGCTCCAGCCGGTTTCCTCGAGCACGACGGGTCGACCAAGCGCAAGGTAGCAGGCGCTCCGATCGCTGAACCAACCGCAGCGAGACAAGACGTAGCCTTGTTTTGCGACCGAGAACTCACCCACGCTTGCGGCGAGAAATTGACGGTAAACGCGCGCGTCGGCGGTGATCTTCGCCGCATTAATAAAGCGCCAACCCGCGGCGGAAAATTCCTGGTAGTCGGTCCAGTCCGGTTGCATGTCGGTGGCCACCAGCAGTCTCGCGCCCTGTCGGGGAAGCTCGCGCACGCCCACCAAGCTCTCTCGTTTGTCGCCGTAGAGCCGACCCTGCCACGTCATGGTCTTGTAACCGTGCCAGTGCGTCACCGTGGTCCAACAGCCAGCCGGATCGACCGGCAGCGGGGCGTCGTCCACGCGAGTCCAGTTTGCGAGGCTGACCGGCGTGAGCGTGGGCCGCCAGGTGCGGCCGGTCGCGGGCAAGTCCGCCGCGGCGAGACGCGTGCCCACGGTGAAAAAATCCGTGTGCCCGGCGAAATTCATGTCCACGTCGAGCGTCGCGGCCCACAACTGCGTGAAGGCGGGATCGAGATCGACGTAAGCTCGCCGCGGCACATGGGCGACGCGATGATGGAGTTTGAATTGACCCGAAAGATTGATTAGCGCGTCGGCCTCTGCCGCCCAACGCGTGAAGTCTTCTGCGGTGTCCGCCTGATCATCCAGGAAAAGCGTGGCGCGTCCTGCGAAGCCAAGTTCTTCGACAATGCGATGCCAGAGCCCCTCGTTGAGGCTGACAGCATCGGCGCCGTCGGGCGAAGCCTTGAGCGCCTTGCGATCGAGATGCTCGACGAGCCACACGTCGCAGCCGGACTCGCGGAGGCCGATCGCCCAGTTGAGAAACGCCCAGGTGTTCCCGGAGGAATTTTCCGGAACGTGGGCAATGACGACCGCGCAGATGATCCTCGGCTTACGGTGCGCGGAAGTTGGCATGCCCCGGCATTATCGCTCATGCGATGTCGTTTGGCGACGCGGAGAAGCGAGAGCTCAAATCGTTTTGTCATCCCGAGCGAAGTCGAGGGACCTCAAACTGCTTTCCGGCTCGGATGATTCGCCCCGATGTGCCGCTTCGTTCGCGCGCAGGGGTAAAATAGAGGTCCTTCGACTCGCTACGCTCGCTCAGGATGACAGGTGGCGGAGCGACGCGCGCCGGCGGCGCCCTACTCAAGCACAAACGTGATCGCGACGAGGCGCGTCGCATTCGGCGGACCCATCCAGGCCGCGCGCGCGAAACTAATCGTCGCCGCATCGAGATTGGGTTCAATCCCCGGCGCCATCTCGGCGCGCACCACCCGGCCATTCGCGCCGGTCGTCACGCGCACCGCGCCCGAGCCCTGGACTCGCCGCCGCCGCGCTTGATCCGGATAAGACGGTTTCGGGGTCACCCACGCGCCGATTGAAGCGACCGCTGGTCGATTCATCGAATGATTCACCGCGCTCGTCACACGCGAAACGGCCAACGGCCTGGGTGACTTCGTGGTCAACTGGATCGCCGTCTTTGCGGCCGGCGGCGTCGGGGTCGGCATCTCATCGGCCCAATCGCTTACCCTCTGCGTTTCCGGTTCCAACTTTCGCTCGATCGCCGGTTCCAGCATCGAATCGGGTTCCGCCGGTGGCTCCTCGAACTCAATTCGACCCTGCTTGCTTGCGTCGATCGCCGGTTCCGGCCCCGTGGCTGCCGGACGCATCAGGGCCATCCCGCCAATGGCACCCAAATGGATCGTCACCGACCACGACGTCATGAGCATCATTCGGTGGCGCTGGGGCTTGGGCACGAGATAGAGCGGCATGGGTCCTTATCCAACAAGACGATTTGACCCCGGCGAATCTTAGACAAACCTGCGCCACCGTTTGGACGGCTGGCAGCCCACCGCACCGAACCAACGCCGCGAGGGTGGACACGGCGGGCGAAAGCGGACACATTATGGGGCAGCCGAAAATAAATGTTCCCAAGGCCAGGAGTCGCACCCATGGATTTTCCCGCTCGATCTCACCGGCGCCCACGCCCCTCCCTACGTCGCGGCCTCTTGATTCGATTTGGCGCCGCAGCCACTTTCCTGGCCCTCGGCGTTTCGGCAGTTTCCGCGCAGGACGCGGCCCAACCGATCGCTGCGGATTCCGCTTCACTCGCGGCGAGTCGCGATGTGCCGCTCGTCATCAGTTCATTTTCGGCGGACCCCGCGACGACTAGTTCCTTGCTTTCGCCCGGGTCGACGACCGGCGGTTCCGCGGGCGTGGGATTTCCCGGCCTGAGCGGATTTGGACAGCTCAATCTGCTCGGACTCGGACCAGGCAGCACGCTCACGCTCATCAACGGCCGGCGCGCTTTAAGTCTCCCCGCGCTCAACGCCATCCCGCTCGCTGCCATCAGCCGTGTCGAAGTCGCAAAGTTCGGCCCATCGATCGCCAACGGCTCGGATGCCGTCGCGGGCACCGTGAATTTCGTGCTGCTCGACGGCCCGGGCGCCCCAAAGTATAACGGGACCGAGGTCGATTTGTTTTATGGGACCACCGGCAAGGGCGGGTCATCCCGAGGGGCGTCCTTCACGTCCGGCTTTACGTCGGACAAACTATCGATGGTCGTGGGCGCGAGTTATTTCCGGCAGGACGGAACCGCGCTGTCCGAGGTCCGCTATTCGCCGTACGCCAACGCGTCGTTCCAAAATACGCAGTACTTCGGCGCGTTTGATTACAAGCTGTATGGAAGGGCGATGCAGCTTTATGGCGATCTGCTGATCTCGGATACCAAGGTGGACGGCGTCGCCCGTCCCTTGTCGCGCTCAGCGAGGGCCGCGGCGTCGGTGACGACGGACGCTTATGACCGCGGATTCAGCTCGCGCTACTACCGCGCAACGGTTGGTCTGAGGGGCCAGATACCCACCCCAAGCGCCATCCTCTCAGGCGTCACGTATGACGTCGGCGTGGTTTACGACGAGGGCAAGCAGATGGGATTTGAAGACAGCGAAATGCGCCGGACGATTCCGCGCCGGACCCGTTAATCGGGGCAGTCGCGGAGAGCGCGCCGAGGTTCTCCACCTCGCGCTGCGATTCACCCATCGTCAAGGCAACATCCGACGGTGCGATCGCTCGCGACCTCAGTCTGAAGCGTCGGCGTCGCCACAGCCGGGGGGATGGACCCCGGCCGTGAGCGACAAGGCGTTTGCGCCGGGATAGTGGTCCCGGTGGAAGTTCCGCATTTTTGGCACGCTCGGGAAGAGCGGCGGTGAAATCGCGAAATCGAATCAGGCGACAACGTGCTTGCTGACAAGCTTCGTCATTTCAAACATCGAAACTTGGGACTTTCCGTTGAAGACAGCCTTGAGATTCGCGTCGGCGTTGATGTTCCGGCGATTCTTTGTGTCCTGAAGCTTGTGCTTCTTGATGTATTCCCAAAGCTTCTTGGTCAACT
This sequence comes from Verrucomicrobiota bacterium, assembly GCA_025353105.1. GTDB lineage: Bacteria > Verrucomicrobiota > Verrucomicrobiia > Chthoniobacterales > SZAS-18 > SZAS-18. Next base: position 98,599 of record JANXRG010000112.1, on the reverse strand, counting down.
CCGTGCGCGGGAGCGGGGCGGCGCCAACCACCAAAGCCAGCTTGTCATCAGGCTTCACGGGTTTGGCGAACGCGGCGTTCATCGTCCTTTTCTTGGGGGCGGGTTTTTTAGCAGTAGGCATAAGTCCGTATACTGCACTTCCCGCGCAATTCCAGCAAGACCTTCTCGCACCGTGTTATTCGCGAAGTTGCCGCACGTCGCGAGTGAGCGTGAGCGCGCCGGACTTCTACGCGGTGATTCCGCATGCGGGTAGGCAGCCTACACGCTGGCTCTGACCGGCACTGACGTGCTCGCGGTCGAATTCAAAATCAATCTGCTCGCCCCGCCCGATGCCCCACGCTTTCTCGCGGGTGGGCGCGTCCTGCGCTCCCGGCCCAGGCACCGCTGCCCGTGCGCGGCTGGACGGCTGACCTGCCCACCCCGTTGGCCTCGGCTCGTCGTTCGGGGTAAGGCAACGCTCTGGCTCTCGACGCTCGACTCTCGTCCCTTCACTCTTCACACTCGGTCTTCGTTGCGGCGCGACGTCCCTTATGAAAACGTATTCCATCGCATCCGTTCCCGCCGACGGCATCGGTCAGGAGGTCGTGCCCGCGGCGCTCGAAGTCCTCAAAGTCCTGCAACAACGCGACCGCGGCTTCCGCCTGCGCGTCGAGACCTTCCCATGGGGCAGTGAATATTACCGGCATCACGGCCTCATGATGCCGACGAGCGGGCTGGAAACCTTGCGGCCCTTTGACGCGATTCTCTTCGGCGCCGTGGGCGCGCCGGACATCGCGGACGACATCACGCTGTGGGGTCTGCGCCTGCGCATCTGCCAAAGCTTCGATCAGTACGCAAACATTCGCCCGACGCGGATCCTGCCGGGCATCCGCTCGCCACTCAGCGGCCGCGGTCCGGGCGATCTCGACATGATGATCGTGCGCGAAAACAGCGAGGGCGAATACGCCGGCCAGGGCGGGCGCTCGCATCGCGGCCTCCCGGAGGAAGTCGGCACCGAGACCGCCATCTATACGCGCGCCGGCTGTGAACGCATCATGCGTTTCGCCTATGAGCTCGCGCGCTCGCGCCCACGCAAGAAACTCACCGTCGTCACAAAGAGCAACGCGCAGCGTCATGGCATGGTGATGTGGGACGAAATCTCCGCCGAGGTCGGCGCTCAGTTTCCGGACGTGGCGAGCGACAAGATGCTGGTGGACGCGATGACCGCGCGCATGGTCAACAACCCCGGGAGCCTGGACACCGTGGTGGCCACGAATCTTCACGCGGACATCCTGAGCGATCTCGCCGCGGCGCTCGCCGGCAGCCTCGGCATCGCGCCCACGGCAAACCTGAATCCGCCGCGAAAGTTTCCGTCGATGTTCGAGCCCATCCACGGGTCGGCGTTCGACATCACCGGCAAAGGCATCGCGAATCCGATCGGCACGTTTTGGACGACGGTGCTCATGCTCGACCACCTCGGGGAAAAGGCCGCGGCGGCGCGCCTGATGGCCGCGATCGAAAAGACGACCGCCGCCGCCGTCTTCACGCCCGATCTCGGAGGCAAGGCGAAAACGAAGGACGTGACCCAAGCCGTCATCGACGCCCTCTAAACGCCTCCCCTGTTCCTTAACTCTCAACCCTTTGCCCTTCCCCATCCAACTCCGTCCGCCCACCGTTCAACTCGCCGGCTGCTGTTGGCTGCCGCGATTCAGCGACAAGGCGCGCCTGCTGCTCGCCGGCAAGTTGCCGCTCTCCTATCGTCTGGCGTTTTGCAGCGCGCTTGGAATCGATGGACATTTTCTAAAACATTTCGGCCTCACGCGGGCCAATTTCCTCCGCGGGGTGCGCCACGCAAAGGATGACGACACCCTGGCAAGCTGGTTCCTCGCCCAGCCGACCGTCACCGCCCCGGCCATCGCAGCGTGGAATGAATTTGCGCCCAAGATTGGCGCCAAAGGTCGACCCGGCCATCTCGTTCTCCTGCTCGTAAAGCCGATTTTGTATTCGAATTTGAGAGGCAGGTCCGTCGACACCATTTTCGAAATGATCGCGCAGGATGAAGGAACTGGAGCCGCAGGCTTCTGAGCCGGTTCCCGGAGCCAGGCGCGTGAATCGAGCCGTGGCTACCGCGCGGTTGAGAGCACAAACTGGTTGCCTTCGCTGTCTTTGAACATCGCAAAGGTCCCCCAGGGCTCCTTTTTTGGCGGGCCCATGAATTCCACACCCCGCGCTGAAAGCTCCGCGTGGGTCGACTCCACATCGTCGCAGGCAAACGAAACGCTGTGAAAGGTGCCGACCCGGTCTTCATGCCCGTCCGGGGTGAACAGCGCCACCCGTGTCTCCGCCTCCGGAATCCGCAGCTCGATCCAACGCTGGTGTTCGTCGAACGGCTGGTCGGTGAGAATCGTGAATCCGAGCTTGTCGGTGTAAAATGCGAGGGCGCGATTCTGATCGTGCACCGGAATCCCGATGAATTTGATTTGCGTGATCATGATGACGGCATCGTAGGAAGACCCGCCGCGGCGTCCAGCGAGCACTGACGGCGCCCGCAAGAAAGTCTTGTCCGTTTATCGGTATAGTAGAATGTGGTCCATGCTCTTTTCGCGATCGGTCGTCCCCGTCGATGCGTACGTGTTTGACGTGCTTCTGCGTGACCTGGTGGGGCACGACAAGCAGCCGTCGGCCTTCATGGTTTATGCTTTTCTCTACGGCCGCGCGGCTCGGACGCGCTGGCGGCCGGTGGCGGCGAGTCTGCGCGAACTCGCGGCCGAGACCGCCCTCTCGAAAAGCGCGATTCAATCGGCGCTGATAAATCTCCGACGGCGCGAATTGATCCGCACCACGCACGCGCATCCGACCGCAACGCCGTTGCATTCCGTGCTGCGTCCATGGCGCGCGCGGTGGCGGGCACGGGAAACTCGAATTTCTAAACTCGAATGTACCCCCTCCTCCCTGTACCTGCCGCAGTCTCGAAGAAAGTGATGAAAATGATTGAAATGGTCGCGGCGGAAAGTGGTCCCCATTTCACTTTCCGAGTTTTTCCGCTTTGGGTTTTTCTCGAGTTTCGAGGTTGAAGCTTCGGGTTTTTCCGCCGCAGGCGGGCTACGGCGGGACCGTGACAGGATTTCACCTTTCGGTTTGCGCCAATCCGGCGGAAGGGTGACGCATGGTACCGACAAGATTTTGGCTGGCGGCGGGCGTCAACGGGGATCTCCTGACTCCGTCCACCCCCATTGCGGTTTACGAATGCACGTAACCCCCTCCGGCTGAACGTGGGGGAAGCCCGGGCGCGAAATCCTGCCGAAGATGCCAACGCCGACCCCGAGCCGAGAAAATTCACGGACCCGCGCAGCAGCGAGTGGCAGTGGGTGCGAGTCCTCGCCAATGAAGACGGCACCGGCGAATCCGCCTGGGTGTGCAAGCACATGACGATGGTTTAACCGGCGGGGCGTCCACCCGGCGTTAGTCCAGAATGCGCTACGCTTTGCGCTCCCAATGGAACTTTCGGTCTGCTTCCGCGATCGCCAAATCGTTGATGCTCGCAAAGCGGGAGCGCATGTAGCCGAGTTCGTCGAACTCCCAATTCTCATTGCCGTAGGCGCGATGCCACTGGCCACTGGCGTCGTGAAACTCGTACTCAAAGCGCACCGCGATGCGATGATCGCGATACGTCCAAAGCTCCTTGCGCAATCGATAGTCGAGTTCCTTCTCCCACTTTCGGCGCAAAAATTCGACCACCGCGGCCCGGCCGCGCAGAAATTCGGATCGGTTGCGCCACTCCGTGTCCTCGGTGTACGCCAGCGACACGCGCTCGGGATCGCGACTGTTCCAGGCATCTTCGGCAGCCTGAATTTTCTGGCGGGCGGTTTCTTCGGTGAAGGGCGGGAGCGGCGGTCGCGGATTCATGGGAGGTCGTTCGCGGCGGGTTGAGATTCAAGTTCGCTAATGCGGGCTTTGAGCGGATCGATAATTTTTCGGACCTCCTCGCCGGTAAAGCGCGGCGTGATGTATTGCGGGCAATTCCAATCAAAGGACACCACTTCGACGAGCACAATCCGCTCCACGATCCCCCGCATTTCGGCTTGGGCGATCGAGGTCACCAGTTCCGGCTGGTCGCGCGCATCCTCCACCCGCGCATGTCCCAAAATTTTCAACCGCGTGCGATTGGGATAATCCATCAAAAAAAACGCCACGCGGTCATTCATCGCGAGATTTCCCGTCGAAATCATCTGCCGATTGCCCTTGTAATCGGCGAAAGCAAGCTGGCTTGGACCGAGAACCCGAAGAAAGCCGGCGGGCCCGCCGCGATGCTGGACATACGGCCATCCCGTCTCACTGATGGTCGATAAATAAAAACTGTCGCGCAAGGCGATGAAGGAAATTTCGTCGTTCGTCAGCCCATCGCGATCCGGGGCAGCCACGACCGGCCGGGCGCGCCCAAAGTAATGTTCCTGCGCGCGGCGCACGGAATCGGTCAGCGTAATTTCGAGAAATTTTGTGGCCATGGACGCGGTCGATTTGGACGCGGAGAACCGGACCATGCCAGCTCCCCGCACCCGGATGGATTTAGCTGAGATGTTTATTTTGCGTTCTTCTGCACGAGTCCCGTCCAGTTGCCATCCGCTTTCTTCAAATTTCCGCTGAGGTCGGCGTTGAAGGCCTTGAGGATTTCAGGATTCAGGTTGAGATAAAGTTTTCCGTCGCGGACCTGCCAGGTGCTGATGTCCACCGGAAAGAGCGCGTTCAACCCCACACCGTAGGCACAAAAACCCCCGAATTGCGGGACATATTTCGCAGGATTCGCGTCAAAGAGCGTCTTGTGCCCCCTGCTCGCGAAGAAGTATGTCGCGCCTTGGTAGGTCGACTTGTCGCTGGGGTCGCCGTGCATCGGTTTGCCGTCCGTAAAGAAGGCCACGGTGTCGTAGCCGTCGACCGCGATCCCGCTCGCGCCGGCCACATTGACGAGGTCGGCGGCCGCGGCGGTTCCTGCCGCCAGCAGCAGGGCTGCGGTGATGGTGAGAAGTTGTTTCAATTTCATGTTCTAGTTTCTATTTTGGTTTGTTGCCTCTTGGGAAATCGGCGGGTTTTCCGCGATCTCCATGTTCTGAACGGCTGAAAATGCCGGGCTTGCCTCCGTCCCGCTAGAGGGCACAATCGCGGGGGATACCCACAAATCGGTGTGCATTGATGAACGCCAACGACAAAAAATATTTAGCGATCATGCCCAAACTGCATTCCGGTCGGGTGGAAGTGCTGCTGGAAGACGTGATCGGCTGCCGCTGGTCCATCAGCGTGCTCCGCTCCGTGAGTGCCGGCGTGCGCCGGCCCGGCGCAATCGAGCGCCACATCGTGGGCATCAGCACGAAGGTGCTGAGCGACCGCTTGCGCACGTTCACTCGGGCCGGCCTGTTTGAGCGGATCGAATTTCCCGAGATCCCTCCCCGAGTCGAATATCACCTGACCGACTACGGCCGGAAATTTGTCCGCTTGTTGAAGGAGGTCGAGAAGCTGCAGGCCGAACTCACCGACGCAGCCGGGGTGTCAGACGCGTCCCGGTAAGGCGACCGACCGTCCGGTCGGTAGGTGTTCATCCTTCTTCCTATTATCCGTGTCCGCGGTAGCCTTGCGACATGTCCCAATCCCGACGTCACAATCGAGCCGATCTCGCCGGGATCGCCAAGCAGGCGATGACCGATCGCGGTCTCGAACCGGAGTTCCCACCCGCCGTCGACCGCCGCAGCAAACGGGACTTGGCCATAGCTTCATGATATTCACCTCGGCGCCGATTGACAATCGTCAGCCAAGTGACTGCAGCTACAGCTGGTTGAACCTGCCCAATCAAGGTTGCCGCAAGCTTTGGTCTCTCCCGCGCGACCGAAAGCAACCACAGCTCATTTGTCTCCGGCACGCAGCTGGCGAATACAAAGACGCCCAAGGCAGGACCAGACACGGAATTGAAGCGCCCTGATCCCGTGACAGCATTTCGCCTTTCCGTTTGCGTCAGTCGGGTCGAAGGATAGAGCATGGTACCGAGAAAATTCTGGCTGGCGGCGGGCGTGAACGGCGATCTTCTGACCCCGCCCACTCCCATCGCGGTTTACGAATGGACGTACCCCCTCCGGCTGAATGTGGGGGAAGCGCGGGCGCGCAATCCCGCCGACGACGCCAACGCGGACCCCGAGCCGAGAAAATTCACGGACCCCCGCGGCAGCGAGTGGCAGTGGGTGCGAGTCGTCGCAAATGAAGACGGCACCGGCGAATCCGTCTGGGTATGCCGCCACATGACGATGGTTTAGTCCCGGACCGGTCACGAAACGGCCAGGACATGCGGGGGTGGGCCGCGCTCCGCATGGAATTTGGGTGGGCGACGCTCTACGCAGCCTTTGGGTCGCTGGTGCCCGTCTGGGGCCCGGCGACAATCGTGAAAGCTTCGTTCGGTTTCATCCAAAAGGCCACGATCGCGCCGAGAAACAGCAGCGCCATCGAACCATAAAACGGATAGTTCCAGTTTCCGGTCTTATCGATGATGTAACCGCCGATCAGCGGGGACAGGATGGCAGCGAGCGCGCTGCCGGTATTCATGATTCCGCTGGCCGAGCCGGAATAGCGCGGGGCGATATCCATGGGGATGGACCACATCGGCCCAATCGTCATCTCGGCGAAGAAGAAGGCCCCCGCGAGCGCGACGGCAAGAATATTGACGTCGTTGGTCAGGCGCAGCGGCACGAGGCAAAGGAGCGAGCACAGGAAAAAAATCGTGACGAGGTAGCTGCGCGCCTTCAGTCGGCTACCCGTCCGGTGCAAAACACGGTCGCTCAAAATTCCACCCGCCGTGTCGCCCACGACGCCCGCAAAGAAAACCCCCATCGAGAACAGCGCCGAACTCTTTAAATCAAGGTGGTGTTGATTCTTGAAGTACTGCGGAATCCAACTCAGGAAGAGCCACAGGATCCAGCCGTAGCAAAAATACACGAAGATGACCGGCAGCATGCGGACAAATAGCGGGCCCCAAGGCACCGGGTTACGCAACCGCGTCGCCTTGTCGACGTAGGGGGTCAATTCCGCGAGCTCAGCCTGGGTAATGCCGGGATGTTCCGCGGGGTTGTCGCGGAAATAGAAATACCAGAGGAACACCCAAAAGCAGCTGACGATGCCCATCACGAAAAACGAGCCGCGCCAGCCGGTCCAGACCATCAGCGCGACGATGAGCGGTGGCGCGATCGAATTACCGACGCGGGCAAAGGCATGCGTAAATCCCTGCGCAAATCCCCGATCGGCCGGCCGCACCCAGTTGCTCATGGCCGAGGTCGCCGTCGGGAACGTCGCACCTTCGCCGATGCCCAGAAGCACACGCGCCGCGAGCATCGTGGCCAGCCCCCCGACGAACCCGGTGAGAATCGTCGCCACCGCCCAAATCAAGGAGCAAATCGTCAGAACCCGACGCGGACCAAATCGATCGCCGAGATAACCGCCCACAATCTGAAAAATTAGATACGGGTAGGCAAAAGCGGAAAAGATCAGACCGACTTCGGTCTTGCTGAGGTTGAGCTCCTTTTCAAAAACGTTCGATGCAGTCGATACGTTGACGCGGTCGATATAAGTCAGCAGATACATCAGACCGAGTAGGAACAGAACAATGTTCGACGCCGAGAGCAGGCGGGGACGCTTCGCGACGGTGGGTGGAGTGTATTGCATTTGTTCAGGGGAGTTAGTTTCGGCGGGGTTTGGTGGGAAAGAGGCGCAGAGTCATCGGTACTTTGGCTATTGGCCCTGCCATTGGGGGGGATTTTTCGTAAAGAATGCTTCGACGCCCTCTCGAAAATCTTCGCTGCCGTAGCAGGACTCGATCAAATCATTCGCGTCCGCGTGTGGATTGGTCGCGAGGCGGCGCAGCATTTCCCGCGTCACCCGCATTGTCACTGGCGCATGGGCCTGCAGCCGCTGGCAAATGTCTTCCAGCCGCGCGTCAAGCTCAGCGGCCGGGACCACGGCCGAAAGATAGCCCAGCGGCAGCAACTCTTCCGCCGTCGGCATCTCTGCCATCAGCACCATTCGTTTCACCCAACTCACTCCAAGCGTATCGCACAGCCGTCGCAGATTCGAGGGCGACAGGCAATTTCCCAAGGTACGCGCAATCGGGACACCGAACCGCGCTCCGGCGGCCGCGATCCGGACATCGCACGCATTTGCGATCGCCAGTCCGCCCCCCACGGCCCAGCCTTCGACGACGGCGACGGTTGGCACCCTCAACGCCTCGAGCGCGGCAATGTAGCCGTCAATCTTTTCCTCGTACGCCACCCCATCCCGCCCTGCGGTAAAACGGCGAAATTGTTCGATGTCGGTGCCGGCGACAAAAGATTTTCCACCGGCGCCGCGCAACACCGCAATCCGAATCGCGGAATTCCCGTCAATGATCCGGCAGCCTTCCGCCAGGTCATCGTACATGCGCCAGGTCATCGCATTGCGCGCTTGCGGACGGTCAAACGTCAATCGCGCAACGGCGCCTTCGACGCTGAGTTGCACCCGGCCTGGTTCGCCGGCGACCGCGCTCATGGTTCGAACGCTCCTCTCGCTCGCAGATCCGCAAGCCGGTTCGCGTCGATTCCAGCTTCGGCCAGGACCTCGTCGTTGTGTTCACCCAAAAGCGGCGGATGACGACGCACCTGCTGCGGGGTGCCGGACATCTTCACGGGAAACCCGATGTTCGGCACCGTTCCCTCCACGGGGTGTTTGATCTCCAATCGCATCTGCCGGAATTTGGCGTGCTCGCTCTCGAACGCCTCGGGATAGGTATTCAGGCGACCCGCCGGGATTCCCACCGCCAGCATCGCCGTCACCCAATCGGCCGCCGACTTGGTCGCAAAGCTCTTTTCCAGCTCCAAAATCAGCACCTCCCGATTGGCCAGGCGCGACGAGATGTCCGCGAAACGGGGATCCTCAGGCAGATCCTTTCGATCGACCAGATCGCAGAGCAGCAGCCACAGTTTTTGATTCGTTGCGCCCATCACGAAATATCCGTCCGACGCCCGAACCGCCTGATACGGCGCGCTCATTCGATTGGCCGTCCCCAACGGACCCGGGACGATCCCGGTGCCCCAGTATTCGGACGTGTCCCAAATCGAGAACGCCATCGCGGCTTCGAAGAGGGAGGCGTCGACGTACTGGCCGCGGCCCGTGGTTTGCGCCCCGATGTAGGCGCTGAGGATTCCGTACACGGCGAACAATGCGCAACCGATGTCGGAGACCGGGACGCCAGCCTTCACGGGCGGACCGCCCGGATGACCCGTCACGCTCATCACGCCAGCCATCGCCTGCGCGATCAAATCAAATCCCGGTCGATCCGACCACGGGCCGGTTTGGCCGAATCCGGAAATACTTGCGTAGATCAGCCGCGGATTGATCTGGCGCAGCATTTCGTAATCGCACTTCAGTTTTTTCATCACGCCGGGACGATAGTTTTCCACGAGCACGTCGGCCGTCTCGACCAGCTTGTAGAGCGCTTCCCGGCCTCCGTCGCTCTTGAGGTTCAAGGTCACGCTGCGCTTGTTCCGGTTCAAGTTGATGAAGCCCATGCTGTCGCTGCCCTTCATCTTGAATCCCATGGCGCCGCGGGTTTGGTCCCCCGTGCCCGGCGGTTCGACCTTCACGACGTCGGCCCCCATGTCGGCGAGCATCATCGTGCAGAACGGGCCCGCCATGACCTGACTCACATCAAGCACTCGCAAGCGCTCCAGTGGCAGCGGTAGTTTCGATCCGTCTTTGTCGTCGTGGAATGGGGACATATCCGGGAAATCGTCAGGAACCAGATTCGGCGCCGCATGTCACCACGCTTCTCGACCGATGCCGGCGGTGGATCCCGCGAGTGAAGGCAGCAAGCGCGAGATTGACGCGTCGACCAACGAATGTCGACGCGGAACTTCGTTTCCATTCGGCGGACCGCGCCGCCGAGAATCAACGTGACGACACGGTTCTTCACATTTCGGCGGCCCGCTGTAGCGTCGCCTCATGTCCCAATTCCGCCGTCACAATCGAGCCGACCTCGCCGAGATCGCCAAGCTTGCCATGACCGACCGCGGTCTCGAGCCGGAGTTCCCGCCCGCCGTCCAGCAGCAGCTCGTCACCATCAGCGGCCCCGCGCGCGAGACCGGACCCGACATCCGCGATCTCACGTCGCTGCTCTGGTGCTCGATCGACAACGACGACTCGCGCGATCTCGATCAGCTCTCCGTCTCGGAGGAGCTCCCCGACGGCTCGACCAAGCTTTCCGTCGCCATCGCCGACGTGGACGCGCTCGTCCGGAAGGGCACCGCGATCGACGGCCACGCGCGCGCGAACACGACGTCCGTCTACACCGCCGCCCGCATCTTCCCGATGCTGCCCGAGCGACTCTCGACGGACCTCACCTCGTTGAATGCGGATCAGGACAGACTCGCGGTCGTCACGGAGATGATTTTCGACCGCGACGCTGCGCTCACGTCTTCGACGATTTATCGCGCAATGGTCCGCAACAAATCCAAGCTCGCCTACGACTCGGTGGCCGCGTGGTTCGAGGGCAAAGGCGACGAGCCCGCCGCGGCGAAGGCCGTGGCCGGCATGGACGTGCAGCTCCGCACCCAGGACGTACTGGCGCAAAAACTCCGCGGACGCCGGCATGAGCAGGGCGCGCTTGAGCTGGAAACCATCCAGCCCAAGGCGGTGTTCGACGGCGACCAGGTCGTTGATGTCCGCCAGGAAGCGCACAACCGCGCCCGGCAGGTGATCGAGGATTTCATGATCGCCACGAACGGTGTGACCGCACGCTTCCTCGCCGCAAATGGCTTTGCCGCCTTGCGTCGCGTGGTCCGCTCGCCGGAACGCTGGCAGCGTATCGTCGATGTCGCACGCGAACTCGGTGAAGCCCTTCCTCCGGAACCGGACGCGAAGGCGCTCGAGAATTTTCTCGTGAAGCGCCGGAAGGCTGACCCGCTGCGCTTCCCGGATCTTTCCCTCGTCATCGTGAAATTGATGGGAGCGGGCGAATACGTCGTCGAGACGCCGGGCGGCGCACCGGTGGGTCACTTCGGACTCGCGGTGCGCGACTACACGCATTCCACTGCGCCGAACCGTCGTTTCCCCGACCTCATCACGTCGCGCCTGCTGAAGGCCGCGCTCGACGGCGGGCCTTCGCCATATTCGAACGGCGAGCTGGAAGAACTGGCCAAGCATTGCACCGAGCAGGAAGACAACGCGAACAAAGTGGAACGGCAGGTGCGCAAGTCCGCCGCGGCGCTGCTCCTCGAATCCCGTGTCGGTCAGCGTTTCGACGCCATCGTCACCGGCTCGTCGCCAAAGGGTGTCTTCGTGCGCATCCTCGCCCCGCCGGTCGAGGGCATGCTCATCCGTGGCGCCGAGGGCCTCAAGGTGGGCCAGAGAATTTCCGTCCAGCTCGTCGGCACGAATGTGGAGCGCGGCTTCATCGATTTTGTGCGCCTCACATAGCGCGCGTCAAAACGAAATTGGAATCTGGCCGGCACCCGGGGAATTGGCTGGTCATCCGGGAGCGGTTATTGGCAATTTGAGCGGTCGTCGTTGTTCAGCGTTCTTCCTCCCCTGGCACCAAGCTCCCCCGCTTGTCGACCGCCGATCGAGCATGAGCCACAATTCCGCTCTCCCCTCTACCAAGCTCTGTCGGCAGCACCCACCGCGCTTTCTTTACCCATTTTTTGTCAGACTCGGTCTGGGCCTCTCGGTGCTCGCACCAACGCCGCTGCCGGCGATGGACCTGGTGCGGGCCGAAACGCGCATCGACGACGCCGTGGCGCGCTTTGGCGTCACCGGCCAGGGCGTGATTGTCGCGCTCCTCGATCGTGGCATCGATTGGAAGAATAACGATTTCCGAAACACCGACGGTACGACGCGGATCAAGTACATCTTTGATCTTACCGATGCGACCGGCGCAAATGCACCCGGCAATCCCTATCACCGCGGCACGATCTATACGGAAGCGCAGATCAACACCGCGCTCACCGTCGGTCCGAATCTTGCCACGCGCGATGCCGTCGGCCACGGGACGGACACGGCTTCCATCCCCGCTGGCAATGGCCGCAATCTGGCGAAGTATCGCGGGGTCGCGACAAGGGCGACGATCATCGCCGTGAAGATCACGAGCGAAGGCACACCCGCGCACGACGATCAGGCCGCGGAGCTGCCTTTCAATGATCCCACCGTTTATCCGATTGCAATCGACTTCGTGGTCGACAAGGCCGCTGAGCTCGGCCGGCCCGCCGTGATGTTACTCAACATCGGATCGGTCCTGGGCCCGACCGACGGCACGAGCGATCTGGCGCGCAAAATCGACAGCGTGACGGGCCCCACGCATCCCGGCATTATTTTCGTCACGGGCCCGAGCGACGACGGAAGTTCACCGAATCGAGCCGGCGGGACGATTCCCGCGGGCGGCGGCATCACACTGAATATCACCAAGGTTGCCGGCACGTCTCCAGTCATGGACCTATGATACCCAGTCGGGGCCGATGCGGGACTGACCGTTACGGTGCAAACGCCGGACGGAACATTCGGTCCGTATGCCCCGCCGGCGAACGAAGATACCTGGGTAAATCCCGTGGTTGCAGGACAGTTCTACCTTTATCACAGCGGGATGAATACGGACTTTTTCAACGCCACCAGCAACAAGCGGGAAATCTATCTCCGCCTCGACGGTCGCGGCGGCACCTATTCGATCACGCTCACGCAGTCGCCGGCCGCCACGACGAAACGCTTCGATGCCACGTTAAATCCATCGAAACTTTTCACGGCGAATGCCTTCACGAATTTCCTCGCCCCCGGTTCCATCTGGGACGCCGCGACCGCGTTCAACAACGTCTGCCCCAGCGACTATGTGATCCGCACCACTTGGACCGATGTCGATGGCATCGCACGATCGATTTCCGGCCAGGAAACTCCGGGCCAAATCTGGTCGGGCAGCGGGGTGGGTCCAACCTTCGACGGCCGCCTCGGCGTCGACGTCGCCGCGCCGGGTGATAGCATCTTCACCGCGTACAACCCGAAGTCTTATTTCGCCACGTTTCGCTTCAACCTGATCCAGGATGGACTTGGGCTCTACGGTCGGGCCAGTGCAGTGAGCGCCGCCGCGCCGGTTGTCACCGGCACCATCGCGCTAATGTTGGAGATGAACCCGAAGCTCAACTCGACGGCGGTGAAATCGCTGCTGCAAAGCTCGGCGCGCGCGGACGCCTTCACCGGCGCCGTGCCCAACACGACCTGGGGCTAAGGCAAGCTCGATGCGTACTCTGCGCTGGATAAATTGGAAATGCGCGTCACGTCCGCCGATCGTTTCGGAAGCGACATCCGCTTCAATTTCAAATCCGTCGTGGGACTAAGCTACCGCGCCGAGTACCGCGCCGATCTCGTGGTGGGAACGTGGCAGACCTTGCGCAGTTGCATCGTCGGCAGCGACGTGCAGGTCACGGATGCCGGGGCGGTCGCGCCGGGGCAGCGATTTTATCAGGTCGTCGTGGAGTGAGGGGGGGGCGGAATAGTTCTGGGTTAGGAGTTAAGAGTTATTCGGCGCGCAAATATCGTCATTCACCAGAAATCTGCGAAAATCTGTGGTTCCATTCTGTCCGCTCATTCGCGTCAATTCGGGTCAATTCGTGGTTCCTCCGCCGACCGCATTCGGCATTTCGCATTCGCAGTTCGGAATTCACTTCACCGTCACCGGAACCGGGATAACTAGTCTGCCGTCCTTTTCCGCCACGAAATTCTCGCTCGAACTGGTCGTAGAGGAGTCGCCGGACTTCTTCAGGATGGAGATTTTCAATTTCTTCACCGGTCTAAGAGGCATCCTCATCTTGAGCCCGCCCGGTCCATCCATCGTGGCGCCGGCTTTCTTCACGTCATCGGGCGTGAGATCGGCCAATTCGATTGTGATGATCTTCCCGCCAGCCCCGTCCGCCTGCATCATGGTGTAGAATTGCAACGCCATCGGATTCGCGCCCGGCGTGTACAAGAACGATTGGAGGGTCGCCGTGTCACCCGCCTCGAAAGCCGCCTTATATTTGGCGAGAAACGCCTTTTCCTGCTCCGGCGTTCCCGCGCGAATGGGGCTCGCGCAAAGGCCGAGACCGGCCGCGACAAAGAGGGAGAGAAACGGGAATTTCATGTTGTAGTTTTCTTGAGCGAATCAACCGCAGGGTGGCAGGCGCTCCCGGCGGTCACCAGTCAAATCAGGTTCGCGGATGCCCGCACGGACGGCCCGGTCCGGCCGGCGACTCAACGCGCGTCGGATCCAAGCACGACGCGAAATCCGGTCTGGTTATCGCGATAGGTGGCCGGCACGCGAGCGCGATAGGACGAGCGCATCATCAGCGGGAGGTGCGTGGCCCACGAACCGCCGCGCCCGACGCGGAACGGTTTGCCATCGATCGCGCGTTCATCGAGCAGCGACGGCACTGCCTTGGTGGCCTGCTCATCGTTCATCGATGGTCGGTATTCGTCTTCGCAAAGTTCCCACGCGTTACCGCCGAGGTCGTGGAGGCCGACTCCGCTCGCCTCAAAATCATCCACCGGCGACGTAAACGCGAAGCCGTCATCACCTGGGATCGGCGCTCCCAGTCCGGGCATGGCCTCGGCCCCTGACGCATCAAAATAGTTTCCCGCGTTTTTCGGCGGCGGCCAATCGTCGCCCCACGGATATTTCTTGCTCCCGACGGCCGCCGTCCATTCCGCATCGGAGGGCAGGCGGTACGATTGCGTCGGCTTGATCCGTCCGTCGCGCCGTTCTCGCGCGGTCAGCCAATCGCAGAACGCGTGGGCCTCGTTCCAGCTCACGCCCACCACCGGGCAATTCGACCCCTGTTTGAATCCGGGCGATTTCCAACTCGCCGCGGGATCCAGCTTGTCGGTGACAATCCATCCGCCCGTGTCATTCGGTTCGGCTCGGCGGACGTGCACGCCGCCCGTCTGCTCGTATGGCGCGCTTTCGCAATACGCCTGGAAATCCGCCACGCGTGCCTTCCACATGGCGACAAGACCGTTGACACCCGTCACCGGCACGAATTCCATCCCCAGGCTGTTGACGAAAGGCTCCGACACTGCGGCGGGAGGAACCGGTGCCACCGCCGGCTCGTCCGGAGCAACGGGAACGGCCGGCACCGCTTCGGCCTTGCGCGTCTCTTCTCCAATCCGTTTCGCAAATTCCCGCGCGGCGCGCACCTGCTCCACCACGGTCCTGGCGAGCTTGCTCTTCGATTCCTTCACGGTCGACGCCGACGATGTCTCCTTCTCCGCCGTCGACTTCATTTGCTCCGTCCGGTCGCGGTTCCTGAAGATCGCGAAGAACGCGAGGATCCCAAGAACGACGATCACCCAAACCGGGATCGATGACGATTTTCCTTTCGCGGGCGCGGACGCCGCCGGAGTCGGAGCCTTGGGCGGCGTGATCGGCGGCACGGGCGCACCGGACGCGGGCGAAGCAGGCGGTGCTGCGGTTTGCGGAACCACTTTTGCCGCGAGTTCCGAGAGCGTGCCCCAGAATTTCTGTGCGGCGCCGGCAATGGCCTCCGCGGGCGTGCCGGCTAACGCCGGGGCCGTCGCCACGGCTGCGACCACCGTGGCGGGTGGATTGAGCAACGCGTCCCACAATTTTTGCGCGCTGCCGAAAATCAACGTGCCCCCGCCCGGAGCAAGCGCACGCGCGAGTATGACTCCGACGGGTCCGGGCGCTGAACCCATGACCCCCCGACCGCCGCCGAGCAACACGCGCACGAGCACGCCCAGCGCGGCCGCCGGATCCTCGCTCGCACTGACCGAGCGCGCGCTCGCCGGGGAGACGGTCCCAATCTGCGACGTGGGCGACGGCACGCTGACCGCGTTCCACCGCAAGCGAAAATCCGGCCAGGTATCAATCGGCTTCGAGCGCAGGGACATCCAGTCGTCGTCGGCCACGGCGCCCGCCGACGGGCACACAAAAATTTTTCGAAGCAGCGGTTCCGCCAGCGTAAATTTTTGGGTCGACGCGTGATCGAGCGCGTTCGGCAATTCCTTCAGCAACCGCCAGACTTCCGACGCGGTCAGTTCGCCGCGCGCCTTGATCAACTCCAGAAGCGAGAACCCCTCCGCCCACTCGCGCGTGAAAAATACGCCCGTGCCCGAACGCATGACATCGGTCGCCGGTCCCAGCACGACCGCGTGCGGATGCTCGCGCATCTGCGTCAGTTGCCGTTCGATCTGCGGGACGACCGTCGGGTCGAACACGCGAGGATCGGGCAGGAGCTTGAGCGCCACCGGTCGATCGTCGGAGTGGTTGTCGGCCGCCTGGTAAAGCCGGCTGCCATCGGCGGACGAAATTTCCGCCCCGAGCCGGAAGCGCTGCGCGAGCGTGCTGCCGAGTTGAATGGTTTCGGTTGCCACCATCGTCGGCGCGTCGTCCCCCGTGATCTCCGCGCCGGATCGCGCGCGATTGCGTCCGTCGAACACCGTCTCCATCGTGCCGGAACATTGCGCAATGGCGTCCCGCAGTTCCTTCGGCGTCTGAAATCGATCCTTGCGATCCTTCGCGAGCAGCTTGTGCAGGATCGCCACGACGGACTCCGGCAGGCCCGTCAGTTCCTCCCAGGGTGGTTCCTTCGTCTGGTGCATCGAGAGCACCTGTCCGAGCTGGCCGACAAAGGGCCGTTTTCCAGTGAGCATTTCCCACAGGATGATGCCGAGCGAATAGAGGTCGGACCTTGTGTCGATCGTCGGTTCGGTCGCGCACTGTTCCGGGCTCGCGTAGTAAGGCGTGCCGGAAAAAACCGCCTGCGAGAGACTGCTCGAGAGATGTGTCTCGACGTCCGCTTCGCCGTCGACATTGAAGCCCTTGGCCAGGCCGAAATCGATCACCTTAATCACGTGGCCGAACGGCCGCTCGTCATCGTGCACCAGCATGAGATTGGTGGGTTTCAGGTCGCGATGCACGATGCGCTCGCGCGCCATCGCGCCAAGCGCCGCGGCCACCTGGTCCGCGTAATCCAGCGCCTCGACTACCGGCAGCGAGCCGCCACGCGCCGCGACCACCGCGCTGAGCGATCGACCCTGCACGAACTCCATTGCGTAATAGAATGGCGGGGCATCGTGCAGGTTGACCACCGCGGCAATGTTCGGGTGGCGCACTTTCGCAGCCGCCCGCGCCTCGCGCAGGAACAGTCGCTGGATGCGCTCGTCGGTCAGCAGGTGCGGATGGATGAGCTTCAGGACTACCTCGACGCGCAGCTTGGTGTCGAACGCGCGATAGGTGATGCCCATGCCGCCGCGACCAAGTTCCAGCAGCGTCCCGTCAGCGCGACGGGGCACTTCGTACTGGCCAAACTGGACGGGGTCGGAATCGGAGGACATGGGCGGTCAGGGTCCGCAGGGCAGCGTGGCCTTGGCAAATCTTATCACCAATGCCATGTAAATTCGATGGGCGGGTTCATCGCGGCAAGGGAAACACGTGGAGACGTTATGCCCGGGGAAGATGGTCGGGGGGTCGTCTTCCAATCTTTGCTCTCGATTCCAACGCTCGCGACCGATCGGCTCACCCATTTGTCGCCTCCGCGATGAGATTGCGCATCGTCCCGATGCCGACGATTTCCGTTTCCATGATGTCACCCGGCTTGAGAAAAACCGGCGGTTTGCGCGCGTACCCCACACCCGGCGGCGTGCCGGTGGCGATGACGTCTCCGGGTTCGAGTGTCAGGCCCATCGACAGTTCCGCAATGATGCGCGGCACCTTGAAATACATCTGCTCGGTGCTCGCATCCTGCATCACCTGGCCATTGACGCGCGTTAGGATGTTTAACTTACCTGGATCGATTTCACCGGCCGTCACGATCCAAGGACCCATCGGGCCATGGCCATCCAGGCTCTTTCCCTTGAACCACTGGCCCCCGTGCTTTTTCTGCTGCAGATCACGCGCGGTCGTGTCGTTGATGACGGTGTAGCCGAAGACGTAGTCGAGAGATTTCTCTTCCGGGATGTTTCGTCCGCGTTTGCCGATGATGACGGCTAATTCCCCTTCCCAATCGATCATCGTCGAAACGGCCGGATCAAAGGGGATCGCGTCGTAGGGCCCGTTGATCACATGGGCAGCCTTGCTGAAAAACGTCGGATGCTCAGGCAACTCCTTCTGCTCGGCCGGGCGCAGGCCGGCCCCTTCCTTGAAATGCTCCACGTAGTTCCAGCCGACCGCATAAATATTCCGTTCGAGCTTCGGAATCGGCGCAAGAATCCGAACGTCTTCCGGCCTCGCGCCTTGGCCGGTGACCGTCGCGACGACTTTCCGCACCGCGTCGAGCGCGGGACCGCCCGCCGCGATGAGCGAGAGAAGCTGCGCGGGATCGAAGGGAAGTTTCACCCCCGCTTTCTGGGCGGTGGCCCCGACGTCCACGATGCGCCCGCTGGCCGTGAGCGCGCCAACCCGCGGCGCCTCGCCGGCGTGCGGAAGAAAGGTGCACAGCCGCAGGTCTCCGGTTGCCGGATTCGGCGCGGGGAGAGGTTTGGACGCACTTGCGACCTCGGGGTTGGCGGCCGCTAGAGAAGAACGGCCGGCCGGCAGGACCGCAGCCAGCGCCGCAGTGGCGCTCACTTTGAGAAAATCACGACGGGAGGATTTCATGTGGGGTGATCTTGGGGTGGGAATGAACTGAAAACGATGTCTCCCCTCCTCGGCCGGGGCAAGTCTGAGATGAGAAATCGCCGAAACCCATGTCTCAACCTTTCCAATCGGGAATTTCAGCGCGCGTGGTCGGTCGAAAGGACCTATGATCTTCGGTTTCCGTTTTGCGCAACTTCCAACCCGCGCGCGGGTTCATCCCATCGCCGAAACAAATCCGACGAGAGGAAAACGGCATTTCCGCGCTGATCCCGTGAAAACAAACCTTTTCCTTCTCCCGGTGCTGTTGGCCGCATCGCTCGCTGCGGCTCCGTTGGTCATCGCACAACGGCCTCCGATCCTGAACTCCCTCGGGGAGCGCCTGGAAAATCCCCTGATCAAGAGTTTCGACGGAATGACATTTGAAGTCATCCATACGGGTGGCGTCTCCCGCATTCCCTGGGAAAAGATGCCCGAGGACTATCGCGCAGGGTATACCTATGATCCGAGAATGGGGGCGCGGGAAGAGGCTCATCGCGAACAGCAAAAAATGCGCGACATGAAGGAGACCCAGCGCCGCGAAACCAGCACCATCAAGGATCAAATGGGGCTGACACAGGGCCGCCCGCTCAATCCGCAGACGGTCTCAGGGGGTGGAAACCCAATCGTACAACGCCTGGAACGCACCGTTGCGATGCCGAGCCAGGTCCACTTGAAGCGGTTGGGCGGACCAAATGTCATCCTGTCGATTCAGCAGGTAAATCCGTTTGAGGTCCAATACCGGCTGCGGCGCGGGAATTGGCAAACCGTTCCGTTGAAGAGCGGCATCGGCGAGCAACTCACCCTGCTTTTCGAGGACGGGGCCGGCTGCAAAATCTATTTCCTCGATCGCACGAGCCGAAATCCCAATGAAGCGACCCTCGTGTTTGAGCGACAATCGGCCACGCGCCCGCGTCCCAAAGGTCAGCTTGGGCCGGACGGCCGTTCTTTGTGAGCAGCGGCCAAAATGGCCGACCAGATTTTATGGGCCGTTAACCCTCCGCGAGACTGGCGCGGTGGTTCGGGTAGCGGTCGCAAAGAGTTGGCTCAATCCCGAAAGAAAAAGAGCGACGCCGTCACCACCGCGCCGATCGCGTACAGCAGCCAGGTCTCGGACACGAGGTAGGGATACACCATCAAAACCAAGCCGATGATCAGGGGTTTTGTCGCGCCGGCTTTGCGGCCGTAAAAAAACGCCCCGAGTCCGATCGATCCGAAGAGGATCGATCCGAAGAGATTTGCGGCCGTAAACATCGGTGACCGCGAGAATCTTCGCAGAAGTTCGCGCCTTGTCCCGCGCCCGTTCGCCCACCGAAAGTTCGCTCGCTTCGTGCATGGTTCGGAAGGACCAGTACGACCGCATCATGCGGCAGAGTGCGCAATCCTCACTGGACACGGTCCCCGCGGCGCCCGCAAAATCCATTCGTGGAATTGCGCATCGATCAAGTCACCAAGAGCTACGGTCGGCAAACGGCGCTGCACGCGTTCACGCTGACGCTGCGCCCCGGAGTGCTCGCCCTGCTCGGGCCCAACGGCGCGGGCAAGACCACGCTGATGAACATCCTCGCGACCGTCACCGCGCCGACCTCGGGTTCGCTCAGGTGGAACGGGGAGGACGTGCGCCGGCGGCCCAATGCGTTGCGGCGCGTGCTCGGCTACCTGCCGCAGGATTTCGGCGTGTATCCCAATCTCAACGCGCTGGAATTCCTGACGTATATCGGCGCGGTGAAGGGTCTCCAGGCCCGCGCCGCGCGCGACCGAATCGAAGCGCTGCTCGTGCTCGTGAACCTCTCGGATGTTCGCAAGTAAGCCCTCGGCGGTTACTCCGGCGGGATGCGCCAGCGGCTCGGCATCGCCCAGGCCCTGCTAAATGATCCGAAGCTCCTCATCGTCGACGAACCCACGGCGGGTCTCGATCCAGAAGAGCGCGTGCGCTTCCGCAATCTGCTCACCGAACTCTCCGGCGAGCGCATCGTGATCCTCTCCACGCACATCGTTTCCGACGTGGAGGCCGTGGCGACGGAGATCGCGCTGATCGATCGCGGACGCCTCCTGCTGACGGCGAGTCCGGAGGCGATGCTCGCGCGAGCCGAAGGTCGCGTCTGGTCGATGACCGTACCGAGCGCGGAGCTGGCGGAATTGAAACCGCGCCTGCTCATCAGTGGCACGCTGCGACGCAGCAACGGCGTGGAGATTCGCTTCGTTTCCCGGGAGCCGCCCGCCGGCGCGCGGCCCATGCCACCCACCCTCGAGGACGCGTACCTGCTGGTGCTTGAAGGCGGACGCGCGGAGGCCCGCGCGTGAATCCGCGCGTGCTCTATCACGTAGCGCGTGCCGATTTTCTCGAGCGCACGCGCAGCTACGGCTTTCTACTCACGCTCGCCGCGATGGGCTGGCTCGTGTACCAGACGTCCCATGGTAACGTCCTGCTGAAAATCGATCGCTACCGTGGCATTTTCAATTCCGCGTGGCTGGGCACGATGATGGCGCTGGTGACGGCGGTGCTGCTCTCGCTCGTGGGATTGTACCTGGTGAAGAACACCCTCGCGCGCGACGAACGCACGCGGGTGGGGCAGATTCTGGCAGCGGCCCCGCTTTCCAATCTGGGTTACACCTTCGGTAAGGCGCTGAGTAATTTCGCGGTGCTCGCAACGATGCTGCTCGTGCTCGCGGCCGGGTCCGTCGTGCTCCAGTTCGCCGTCGGTGAATCGCGCGACTTTCGGTTTTGGTCCTTCGTTTCACCGCTGCTCTTCATCGCGTTGCCCTCGCTCGCTTTCACGGCGGCGCTGGCCGTCCTCTTTGAAAATCTTCCGGTGACGCGCTCGGGCGCCGGCAACGTGATCTGGTTCTTCTTGTGGACCGCGTTGATCGCCGTCGGCATCAACTATCCGAATCTGGATTTCACCGGACTGGGCGTCCTGAACCGACCCATGCAAGAGCAGGTGCGCGCGCTCGACCCGGCGGGGTACAAGGGTGGCTTTTCTTTTAGTCTGGGAGGCGGCGAAAAGGCCGAAGAGCTCCGCACGTTCGTGTGGGAAGGCCTCGAGTGGACCCCCGCCATCGTGCGCACGCGTCTGATCTGGGTGGCCGTTGCCATCGCCCTCACACTCGCGGCCGCGCTGGCCTTCCAGCGCTTCGATCCATCGCGCATCCAGCTGCGGCAGACGCGAAAAGGGAAATCGTTGACGGAGGACAGCCCGCCGAAAGCAGAAATCGGCGGGCTCATCCGGGCGGTCGCGCCACCAGCCCCGCGTGCGCTTGGCCTCAACGCGCCCGCCACGCTCGCGCGCTCGCGCTTTTTCGGATTGGTGGAGGGTGAGATCCGGCTGTTGCTACTGGGTCAGCGCTGGTGGTGGTACGTGGGGATGGCGGGCTGCCTCATCGCGAGCTTTGTTGCACCCGAGGCCATTCTCGCACCCTGGCTCTGGCCGGTGACACTGTGGTCCCAACTCGGAACACGCGAACGTCGCTACGGCACGGCGGCCATGGTGTTTTCGGCTCCGTCGCCCGCGCGCGCCCAGTTGCTGGCAACCTACGTGGGCGGCATGGCGCTGGCGCTCGTCGCGGGATCCGCTGGTCTCGCCCGGGGGCTGATCCACGGAGACGCGCAAGCGTTGGGCGCGACGGTGGCTGGCATGGCTTTTGTGCCTGCGCTCGCGCTCACGCTCGGCGTCTGGACCGGCAACGGGAAATTCTTCGAATCGCTTTACACCGCGTGGTGGTACATCGGCCCCGCGCACGCGATGCCCGGTTTGGATTTCATCGGCGTTACGACCGCGTCGCAGACACCGACGCGATTTCTGATCGCCGCGCTTGCGCTCCTGGTCTGTGCGTTTGCGGGTCGCGTCCGGCAAACCGCGTACGGGTTTGCGCTCCGTGCCTGAGCAGCCGGGTCGGGTCGGGTCATCGCGCTGCCGGCTTCACCCCACCGGCGGCACGTCGTCGGGCAGGGGGATGCGCTTGGTCCGGTGTAGTTCCGCCTCGGGGTACTTGAGCTTCAATTCCGCCAGCGCGTCGCGTCGCAGGTCCTCCAAGTCCTTGGCGGAGACCGCCGCCGCGGGCACCGCCGCAAGGATCCGGTCGATGATGCGTTCCAGCACCGCCACCCGCCATTCGGTATTGACGATCGCTTCGGGAAGATTCACGCCCTGTTCAATGGACATAAGAGTCTTCGTATTGCACGATTCGTGCCGTCTTGGCGATGGCTATTTTCGGGACGCCGGGTCCTCGACGCGGCGGCTGGCGCGCTTGGAAGGGACGGCTTGCAAAAGAACGGCCCCTTTGTGCGACGTCATCGCGCCAGTTGCAAACGGCGGGAGCAACAGCGGCGAGCTCGCCATTGACGCGCAAAGGGGTCAAGTTGTGCCGTAGCCCGCCATGAACGCGACCACCCTAATCCCATTCCTGCTCCTCTCCGCTACCGCGTTCGCCGACCCGCTAAACTTCGACGACGCGAAGGTCGGCGCACCGCCGGCAGGTTGGACGGCAACCAAGACTGGCTCCGGCAATCCGAAATGGACCGTCGAACGGGACGACACTGCGCCGAGCAAACCAAATGTACTCAAGCAAAGCGGTGAAGCCACCTATCCGATCTGCATCAAGGACGACACGAAAGTCCGAGACGGATTTGTGTCGGTGAAGTTCAAGCCGATCGCAGGCAAGGAAGATCAAGCGGGCGGCGTCATCTGGCGCTGCAAGGACGCCGACAATTATTACATCGCCCGCGCGAATGCGCTGGAAGACAACGTGACCATCTACCACACCATCAACGGTAGCCGCGTCTCGTTTCAGAACATCAGCACAAAGGTCGCGCCGGGGGTCTGGCACACGCTGCGTGTCGATTTCAAGGGCAACCAATTCACCGTCACGTTCGACGGCCGGAAAGTCATTGAAGCAAGCGACGACAGTTTCTCCGATGCGGGCAAGGTGGGCGTCTGGACGAAGGCCGACAGCGTCACGCTTTTCGACGACTTCAGCTACGGGGGAAGCGCGCGATGAAATGAATTACTCGCGGGCGCCCGAAGGGAAACCGACCGCTCTTCCCGTGCATTAAACTTTCCTGTAGGAGTATCGACATCAACGTCGTCCCTCCCACCGCGGTTCCCCAAAGCCACCCTCCGGCGCTGCGAACGCCGGGGAACGCGCCGTGGTAATCAGTGTCCCCCTGTCACTCCCAACTCCCCATCGTATGAATCACCCCCGCCTTCCCCTCGCCTCGCTCCTGGGCGCATTTCTCTGCACGTCCATGCTCCACGCTCAGACCACTGAGCTGCGGATTGCCAAGCAGCCCGGCCTTTCCTATCTTCCGGCCGTCATCGCGGAGAAACGCGGCCTGGTTGAAAAGCATGCCCTCGCCGCCGGCCTCAAGGATTTGAAAGTGACCTGGAACCTGCTGAGCAGCGGAGGCGCCAGCAACGACGCGCTTTTTTCGGGCAACGTGGACATGGTGATAAGCGGCGGACCAAACATGCTGATCATTTGGGCGAAAAGTAATGGGGACGTCAAAGGGGTCGTGGCCACCGGCGCGCTGCCCATGCTCCTTGTCACCAACAACCCAAATGTAAAAAAACTCGCCGACTTCACCGACGCGGACAAAATCGCGGTGCCCACGATCAAGGTCGGTACCCAGCCCGCGGTGCTCGGGCTTGCAGCGGAGAAACAGTTTGGGCCGGAAGGCATCCAGCGATTTAGCAATCTGCAGGTCGCCATGTCGCATATCGATGCGCTGATTTCCCTCCAGAACAAGAACAGCGGCGTGACCGCCCATTTCTCGCAGCCTCCCTTTCAGAACCTGGAGCTGAAAATCCCGGGCGTGCACGCGGTCCTTGATTCTGTCGATGTAGTCGGGGGCCCGATGTCCAACGGCGTGGTGTACAGCACGACGAAATTTCACGACGCAAATCCCAAGATTATCCAGGCCTTCGTTGATGCCATTAAGGAGGCGGTGGAACTGATCGCGAAGGACAAGCGGGCCGCGGCCACGATCTATCTTGAGGTCAACAAGGAAAAGCTGACGGTCGATGAACTCGTGGCCATCCTCGAGCAACCGAATATGGTCTTTTCGCCGGCGCCGCAAAATCTGTTGAAAGCCGCCCAGTATTTTTTCCGCGCGGGTTTCATCAAGCAGAATCCGCAAAGCTGGAAGGAATTTTTCTTCCCCGAGGTGCACGACCTCCCCGGCAGCTAGGGCCGGATCACACCTGGGGCGCTCGGCTGGTGGAACGCGATCTCCGAGCGCGTTGACAAAACAAATGCAGCCCGCGCCCGCGGGCTGCCAACCCAGTGGCATCGTGCCCGGAGGTCACGATCCACCTTCGTCAAGCGCAATGCCGCATCGCGATGTGAGATCGCATTTCACCATCTTGGCCTCTGGATTGGCGTATCGATTCATTTCGACCGACGCCAACGGCGTCGCGTCTGCCAGCCCAAGGGTCGTTACAACCCTGGGTACACGCCCGCCCACGTTCGAACCGCAACGCGGTTCCGTCCTGCGATCTGAGGCGCGGATTGGGACGTCCCATTCGCAATGCTTGGGACGTTTCGGCGAAACGTCCCCACCGTTTCATCAACGTGTTCTAGACCGGCGTCAATGGCGCCGCACCGCCCAACAATGCGTGCAGATTATCGAGCGTCAGGCGCAACATCACCGCGCGAGTCTCCTTGGTCGCGCTTCCGACATGCGGCATCAGCACCGCGTTCGGCAAATCGATAAACGCCGGATCGATTCCGGGCTCGTCCTCGTAAACGTCCAGCCCGGCGCCCTGGATCGCATCGGACTTCAAGGCGTGAATCAGCGCCGGTTCATCGACCACGCTGCCGCGCGACAGGTTGATGAGAAATCCGTCGGAGCCGAGCGCTTCCAGGACCGACGCCCTAATCAATCGCCGGGTGCTGTCGCCGCCACGGCAGCAGACGAACAGGATATCGGACCGTCGCGCAAGCTCGTGGAGGGTTTCGCAATGGCGATCCGGCGCACAGGCCTGACGCGACCCCGTGCAGGCCAGCTCCACCCCGAAACCCGCCAGGCGCGTCGCAATCCCCTGCCCGATGCGACCCAATCCAACGATTCCCACGCGCTTGCCGGCCAGGCTGGTCGTGAGTGGAAACGTCTCCCCCGTCCATTGCCCCGAGCGCGTAAAGCGATCCGCTTCGGGAATCCGGCGGAGCAACGCCAGGAGAATACCGATGCCCAACTCGCACACGGCATCGCCCAGCACGCCCGGCGTGTTCGTCACAACGATCCTCCGCTGCCGCGCCGCCGCGAGCGGAATGCCGTCGCAGCCCACCCCGCAAGTCGCGATGATCTTCAGGTTTGGCAGGCCGGCCACGACTTGCTCCGACAGCGAAACATTGCTGCGCGTGATGATGCCGTGGATGCGCCCCGCGAGATCGGAATCGGCGAGCACCGCCGCCGGATCATGACAGCAGAATTCGGCGTCGAGGACGCGTTGTAATTCGGGTGGGAACGCCCCGACGAGAACCAGGTCTCTCAGCGCTGCGCAGGCGTGCTCTGCCTTCAGGAATGTCAAATCCTGGCGCGCTAGCGAAAATTGGCCGCGCGGAGAAAATCGAAATCAACACCTTCATCGGCTTGGGTGATAGACTCGAGGAAGAGCTTGCGGTAGCCGCGCTCGGCGGTGGGCGGAGCAATCCGCTTCTCCGTCGCCCGACGCGCCAGCACAGCTTCGGAGACCAGCAACGAAATCGATCGCTCCCGGACACTCAATCGGATTCGATCGCCGGTCTCGACAAACGCGAACGGGCCGCCGATCGCGGCCTCGGGCGTAACGTGCAGTACGATTGTGCCCGCGGCGGTCCCACTCATGCGACCATCGGAAATCCGCACCATGTCCGTCACGCCCCTCCGCGCGAGCTTCTTTGGAATGGGCAGGTAACCCGCTTCCGGCATACCGGGGGCGCCGGCCGGCCCGATGTTCTTGAGCACGAGAATGTCCCCGGCCGACACGTCCAACGCGTCGTCGTCGATGCGCCGAGCCATGTCCTCGACGTTCTCGAACACGAGCGCCCGACCCTCGTGCTCCATCAGGGTTGGGCTCGCGGCCGACTGTTTGATGATCGCGCCGCGGGGCGCCATGTTTCCGCGCAGCACGGCGATACCGCCCTGCGGGTAAATCGGTTTTGCCATGGGCCGAACCACATCCTGCGGAAAGGGCGCCGCGCTGCCATCGATCTCCTCTCCCAGCGTGCGACCGGTCACGGTCATGACGTCCAGGTTGAGCAGCGGCCGCAGCTCCCGCAGCAGCGTCGGCACGCCGCCAGCCCGGTGAAAATCCTCCATGTAATACTGCCCGGACGGCTTCAAATCGATCAGCACCGGCGTCTCGCGCCCGATGGCGTCGAGCCGATCGAGATCGATGCGGAGGCCGAGCCGGCCGGCGATCGCCGTGAGATGAATGATGCCATTCGTGGATCCACCAATGGCCAACAACACGCGCAGGGCATTTTCAAACGCGCCGGCGGTCATGATCCGATCCGGCGTGAGCTTCCGCGTGATTAGTTCCACCGCGAGCACACCGGTCCGCTCGGCGATCCGAATGCGATCCGCGGTGACGGCCGGGGCCGTGGCGCCGCCAAACGGAATCATCCCGAGTCCCTCGGCGAGACACGCCATCGTGCTGGCGGTACCCATGACGGAGCAAAAGCCCACGCTCGCCACGAGGCTGTTGTTCACCTCGGAAATTTCCTGCTCGTCGATTTCCTCCGCGCGATACCGTCCCCAAAAGCGCCGGCAGTCGGTGCACGCCCCGACGCGCTCGCCGCGATGCGCACCGGTCAGCATCGCGCCCGAGACCAGTTGAATCGCCGGAATCCCGGCCGACGCCGCGCCCATCAATTGTGCGGGCACGGTCTTGTCGCAGCCGCCGAGCATCACGACCGCGTCCATCGGCTGCGCGCGAATCATCTCCTCCGTGTCCATCGACATGAGATTGCGCAGGTACATGCTCGTCGGATTGGCGAAACTTTCGCCGATCGAGATGGTCGGAAATTCCATCGGCAACGCGCCGCTCAGCATCACGCCGCGCCTGACCGCCTCGATCAACTGCGGTGCGTTGCCGTGGCACGGGTTGTAGGCGCTGCCCGTGTTGATGATGCCGACCACCGGGCGTTCCAGCGCGTCGTCCGAGTATCCCGCGCCCTTGATGAATGCCTTGCGTAGAAAAAGCGAAAAGCCAAGGTCGCCATAATTCGTCAACCCGCGGCGCAACCCTTCCGAGCCGTCCCCGGTCCCGGTCTTCGGATCGCTCTTCCCACTCATCACATCACGCAGGACGGGGCAAGCCCGACATCGCAAATCCCGCGGCATTGAGATTGCGCGCCAATTCCTCACGCTGAGCCGGCGTCAATTCCACCAGTGGCGGACGCACGACGGTCCATTCCGGATCCGACGAATAATGCGCGATCGCCGCCTTGAGCGCGGGGATCATTGGGAACTTGGCAAAAATCGCGCGCGTGGCATCGAGCTTGGCTTGTTGCGCGTCGGCATCCGGCTCCTGCCAGGTGCGGCCAAGGTGGGCGATGGCACCCGGATTGACGTTGCCCGTGGCCGTGATGCACCCCGCTCCGCCGGCGCGCTGCGTGGCCAGCAGAAAGGATTCGCTCCCGGCAAAAACGTCGAATCCATGCGGTTGAAATTGTTCGAGCATCGCGCGCGTGTTGTTCCAATCGCCCGAGCTATCCTTGATGCCGGCGATAATGCCGGGGTAAGTATTCAGCAGGCGCTCGATCAACGAGAGCGTGATCGGCACGGCTGCCACCGGCGGAATGTGATAAAGATAAATGCGCAGTCGATCGTCCCCGACTCGCTCGATGATCTCCGCGTAGTTCCGGAATAGCCCCTCATCGGAGACCCCCTTGTAATAGAAGGGCGGCAGCATCAGCACTCCGCTGCAGCCGAGCCGGACCGCCGCCTTCGTCAGCTCGACGGAATCCGGAATCGCGCAACAACCCGTGCCGGGCATCATGCGATCGGGTGGCGTTCCGCCCTCGACCAGCGCGTCCAGCAGTTCGCGTTTCTCCGCGACCGACATCGAGTTCGCCTCGGAATTCGTCCCGAACACCGCGAGCCCTACATTTTGACTCACCAGCCACCGGCAATGCCGGATGAGTCGCGGCGCGTCTGGTCGCAGCTGATGGTCGAACGGGGTGACGACAGGCGAGAGCACACCCTGCAGGCGGGAGGTTTTTTTGGATTCCATGGCGGAGGGCGAACAACCTAGCGCGGCGCAGTCCGCCGTCGAATCAATGAATGACCGTCCACGGCGGCTCGCCGGTCGGCGCGTATTTCGCGACCGCACCAGCGTCGAACGCAAAACCGAGGCCTGGCGTCATCGGCAGGACCAGATCCCCGCCGCGGGTTTCGAGCTGCCGATCGATCAATCGCCGGAAATTCAACACCTGGTCATCGGCGAAGTATTCGACGAAGCGCGCGTTGGGTGCCGACGCGACGAGGTGAATGTGCAGGTCGTGGAACCAATGCGGTGACATCGTGACGCCAAAGCTCGCGGCCGTCGCGGCGATGCGTCGCCATTCCGTGATGCCACCACAAACCACGGCATCGGTCTGCAAAATTGCCGCGGCTCCTTTTTCCAACAGTTCCTTGTGCCGCCAGCGTCCGGCCTCAATCTCCCCCGTGGCCACCGCGATGCTTGAGTTTTGGGCCAGCCGCGCGTGATTGTCGATGTCGTCCGGACTAAAGGGCTCCTCGATCCAATACGGCTCGTATGGCTCAAAACGCCGGACGTACGACAGCGCGGTCGGGAGGTCACTCCACGCGTTGTTGGCGTCGAGCATCAATTCGACTTCCGGGCCGATCGCCTCGCGGCAGGCCCGCACGCGAGTTTCCTCTTGCGCCGGCGACAAGCGGCCCACCTTAATCTTCACGGCTTTGAAACCGTTCCGGACATATCCGGCCACTTCCTTGGCGAGATGGGCGGGCGTCTTGCCGTCCAGATAATATCCGCCGCTCGCGTAAGCCGGAACCGTCTCCTTCGCCCACGAACCAAGGTATTGATGCAGCGGCAGCCGGGCGGAGCGCGCGTTCAAATCCCACATGGCCACGTCGAGGATGCTGAGGCCCCGCATCACGCTGCCGGCGCGACCCTGCAGGATGGCATGGCGATACATTTCCTCCCACAGTCCCTCGGTCCGGGTGGACTCCTCGCCGATCAACATCGGCGCCAGCAACTCCACGACCGCGACCTTCGCGATGTACCCCCCGGCGCTGCCCACGTAACAGAACCCGATGCCTTCGACGCCATCCGTCGATCGCACCTTTACCAGGCAATAGTCGCGATGCGTGACCGTGCGCGTTGCGAACGACGTGACTTGATCCAGCGCCACGCGAGCGACCGCGACTTCGACAGCTTGGATTTTTGGCATGGTGAAACTGCTATTTCTCCGGCTTGGGCGCGGCTGGCAAGCCGGCCGGCCGTTCCTTGCGCGTCGGCATCAGATTGGGGTGCAGCATCAATTCGACACTCTGCTCGGGCGGCTGGCCGAAGAGTTCCGGATGCAAATAGGATCCGCGTTCCTTCCCGTCCTTGTTTTCTTCGACCGGAATGCGGTGCGCGTTCGCCCAGGCATCCTGCCGGACGCCGGTGACCTGCCAGGAAACCTTCAGGCCCGGCTTGCCGCCGGCGATCTTGAAGCGGTTGCCGGCGACTTCTTCCGCGATAAAGACAGGCGCAAAGCCACCGAGGCAGGTGAGCTGATAACGGAAGTCTTTATTGAGGGCGCCGAACCACTCGGGAAGCACCACCACCGCTTCGCCCCTGGCGTCGAGCGTGATAATGCCGTTGTAGATGTTCATCATGTCGGGCGACTCGACGAACGAGTGGTAGAGATACTTGTTGGCGGGCTCGAGCGGATGATCAATCCGGAAGGCGCCTCCCCCTTTGAAAAGGCTTCCCGTCACATTCACCGCGCCGGCGAACCAGCCCGCGTAGGTGTTGCTCGAGCCGTAGATGCCGTAGCCATTAATGCCTGCGAGGCCCGAGACGCCGGTGCCCCCGGGGCTCCCCCCGTGACCAATCACGCCAGTGACTCCTCCGGCCCCAAAGCCCTCGATGCCAGCCGAGTTTCCACCGACAACTCCCGAGCTTCCGCCCAGGAATCCCTGGAGCTGTCCGAATACATTCACGTTTCCATCGAACCGCGCCGCAAGTCCGCTGCCGAAGCTGATGCCAAAAACGCCGATGCCGGTCGTCGTGGACCCCAACACACCCGAGGCGCTCGTCGATTGGCCCCCGACTCCAATCCCGCTGTCACTGATTCCAAAGACGCCGAGACTCGAGAAGCCGCTGCCAACTCCCTTGACTCCCGTGCCGAGTCCGCCGTCGCCGGACACGCCGATGCCGTTGACCCCGCCCGTGCTCACGCCCGTCACACCCGTTCCACCCAACGCCGCATTGGTGCCGGAAAGAATGCTTCCGGAAGGCGTGGCACCGGCAAACTGCAGAGGCACGGCCAGCTCTGAAGTCCCGATGGATGCCGGCAAAATATTCGAAAGCCGGAAACGCGCGCCATCGCCGAGAATAAAGTTTGAGCCAGCACCTCCCCAAATAATCATCTCCGAGCCAGTCCAGACCGAGGTGTGGCGATCGCGCCCAACCGGCGCGCCTGTGATCGTGAGCGGGGCCCAAAGGTTGGTCGCCGGTTTGTAGTGCTCGCCGGTGTTCGAGCGGACGGGGTTGTCACTTGCCGTGCCACCCCAGATGATCATCTCGCTGCCGGTCCACACCGCGGTGTGCTCGTAACGCGGCGCGGCGGCGTTGGCCGTCGGCATCCAGACGTCACCGGTCGGATCGTAGCGCGCGCCATCGTTAAGGGAGCTCGCATTGCTACCGCCAAAGATGATCATCTGTGTCCCGGTCCAGATCGCCGTGTGGCTGCTGCGTGCGGAGGGCGTGCCCGCGAGGTTGGTGGCGCTCCAGCTATTGGTTAACGGGTTGTACCGAGCGCCGTCGTTCAAAAAACCCTGTCCCAGCCCGCCCCAGACAATCATTTGAGCGCCCGTCCAGACGGCAGTGTGGAGATACCGCGCCGTGGGCGCGAAGCTGCCGCTGGTGGCCGTCCAACTGTCAGAAATCGGATTGTATCGTGCCCCGTCGTTCAGCTTGGTCACACCCTGAATTCCCCCGCCGAATCCCCCGCCCCAAACGATCATCTCGCTGCCCGTCCACACCGCTGTTTGGGAACGACGCCCGCTTGGGGCGCCACTTAGATTCGTGGCCGCCCAGGTGTTCGTGCCCGGATTGTAACGTCCGCCATCGTTCAAGGGGCCGGCGCTGCCATTTCCACCCCAGACGATCATCACGCTCCCTGTCCAGACCGCGGTGTGCTGGGAACGCCCGGCCGGTGCACCCGCCACGTTGACCGCCGTCCAGTTGTTCAGCGCCGGATTGTAGCGCCCACCGTCGTTCAACGCGATCGCATTGAATCCGCCCCAGACGATCATCTCACTACCGGTCCAAACCGCCGTCTGCGAGAAACGCGCCAAAGGTGCGCCCGCGGCGTTCGTTGCGAACCAAATATCACCGGATACCGCTCCGGGAGCGAGTTGCGCATTGCCAACGGCGCCCGGGGCGATCTTGGGCATGGTGATCGAAGAGTCCGCCAACTGGGCGCTGCCCACCGCATTGTTGGCGAGTTGAGCTTGGCCAACGGCATTGTCACCGAGTTGGGTCTGACCCACCGCGCCGGCCGCTATTTTCGGCGCGGTGATCGCGCCATCCGGAACGCCCGCCGCCATCACCGCGTAGCCCACGGCGGCGATGCGCTGATCGGGCGCGAGCCGCTGTGAACCGCTCGAACCGTCGTTAAACCAGACACGCAAACGCACGTCGGGGTTGTTGAACACACTCGCCGGCACGGCCAACATGTTTGGAAGAGATGAATTTCCCAGCAAGACTGAGTAAAGACCCTTGGTCACCGTGAGCGCGACCGCGGCAGTCGGTTCGGTCCCGTCCAGATGCGTCCCATCGTTCGTCCAATACGCGGTCGTTCCGGCGGCGTTCACGAGGGCAAACTTGAATTGGCCCGTGCCGTCGAAGTTCGTGGTCCCCACCACGACGCGGCCTTGGTAGCTAATCAATTGCGGTACCTGGGCGGGTAGCGGCGGGCAAAACAAAATGACCGCCAGGGCGATGCTTCCAATTGACGTCCGATTCATAGTTAATCTTCTACGGTGGGGGTTCTTACCGGTGAAAGAGGATTACAAAGCCGCCGGGCACGCCATCGACCGACCCGTGCAAAACCTAATATTCCGCAGACATCGACCCCGGCAGACTATCTTCTCCGCCGTTCGCGACAAGCCTCAAGCCGGATGCATCGGGCCCAACGAGCCGAACCCTTGCATCCGGGAAATCTTGTCGAGTGAATTGTCCGGTGATCGCAGAGCGGCGCGTCCCTGAGATACCGGCTAATCCACCGACCCCAGGAGCCGGCGCACCTCGTCGTCCGTCGTCTGCGAAAAATCCGCATACCATTGGCCAACGCCGTTGAATGCGTCGGGCACGATGACGGCCACGACCTCGTCGGCGACCTCGCGCATTTCTTCGTACGTGCCCCGCGAAATCGTCGGCGTGGCGACCACGATGCAGCCTGCGCCCCGATTTCGCACCGCGGCGATGGCGGCAAACATCGTGGAACCGGTGGCGATTCCGTCGTCGACGAGAATGACGGTTCTATTCTTCACCACGGGCGGTGGACGGTCGTCGCGATAGGTCCGCTCGCGCCGCTCCAGCTCGCGCTGCTCCTGCGCGGTGACGGTATCGATGACCTTGTCCGGGACGCGCAGTGAATCCACGACCTCGCGATTCAAAACGCGCACTCCGCCGGTGGCGATCGCCCCCATGGCCAGCTCCTTCTCGCCCGGCAGCCCGAGCTTGCGCACCACCACAAGATCCAGCGGAGCGTCCAATCGGCGCGCCACTTCCGCCGCCACGGGCACCCCGCCGCGCGGCAGCGCCAGCACGATCACGTCGCGCCGATTCGCGTAGGCGACCAGTTTCTCCGCGAGAAGCTGGCCAGCCTCGCTGCGGTCGCGGAATTGCGTCCTCATGGCCATGGTTTGGTCACTGGGCTCGGATCCGGCGTTCAGCCGTTCGGCTCCCGCGTACTGACCATATTGCGTTTTCATTTCCCTCTGAGTCTCGTGCGGTTTTCGGTCCGGCGCTCCCCGCATCTTGGCGATTGTTTGCCCTCCCTTGGCCCGGGAATCCCGGCCAAGGAAGGCCGGACCGACCCACGCGAAGGCACTCACCAAACGATGGCGGCCAGCGGCGGATGTTTCTGCCGGAGTGTCGCGGCAAAAAAGAGCGTCGCGACTGTGCCGATGGCCGCAGCGGTGAGGAAATTGGCCGACGGCCCGCCGATCTTCCAAAGCAGCGCACCCGCCACCGAACCGACGGTGACGATCAAATCCCGGATCAAGTAATAGGCGCCGACCAGTTCACCGCGGGATTCAGCGGGGCAAAAACCGATGATCAGCGCCTTGCGCGCCGGCTCGCCGAATTCCTTCAACCCGCGCACCGCGAATGCGACCGTCAACATCGCCAGGCCGCCCGCGGCCCAGAGAGTCAGTGGAAACAGCGTGAAGAAAACAAAGGTGCCGAGGACAAACGGCTCCCGGCCGTAGCGATCGGCCAGATGCGCCGCTGGCAACAGGCAGGCGATGCTGAAGATCATTTCGACCGCGGTCAGCATTCCGGCTTGCGCGGCACTGACGCCGAGGTTGTCCATTGCGTAAATGATGACCCACGCGAACGGGAGCCGCTCGCAAAAGCGGATTAAGATATCGCTCAGGAGTAAGCGGCGCAGCGCCGGATGAAACAGTCGCACCGCCCCCCGAAAACCCACCGTCGGCGACGAAGGCGCGAGCGGGGCAGAGTCCTTGATTCGATTTTGGGCGAAAAACGCGGCAAAGCCGGCCACGATGGACACCAGCAACGCCAGGCGAACGCCGCTCACCACGCCAAAACGATTAATCAGCAGTCCACCGATGATCGGGCCGATGATGATGGGCAGGCGCTTGATCGCCGACTGGACCCCGATGCCCATGGCGTGTTGGTCCGCTCCAAGACTGGCGCCGATCAGCGAGAACGTCGCCGGCAGCGACAAACAACTCCACGCCAGATACAGAAACATCCCGATGATAACCGTCGCCGGATGCGGGACGAGGGCCACGAGCGCGTAACCGGCAATCGAAAGGGCATTGAACGCCATCAATGCCCGCCGGTGGCCCCAACGATCCACGAGCACGCCGCCCGGATAGGCATAGACCGCGCCGAGCAGCGTTTTCAATCCGTCGTAAAGGCCGATGAGCAGCACGCCGGCGCCCAGGCTCTCCAAATACTTCGGCACGAAGCGCACCCACAATTCCTCGCCGCTCCCGATCAGCACGATGGCAACGAGCAGAAGAACAAGATTGCGTTGCAGACCAAAAAATCCCGCCCACCGGCGCCCGCGCCCGTCGATGGACCCGCTCATTCCTTCGTCCTGGT
The DNA here is from genome assembly GCA_025353105.1 of Verrucomicrobiota bacterium. GTDB lineage: Bacteria > Verrucomicrobiota > Verrucomicrobiia > Chthoniobacterales > SZAS-18 > SZAS-18. Next base: position 63,448 of record JANXRG010000112.1, on the reverse strand, counting down.
TGCCCGGCGGCACGTTCACGGAGGCAGGCGCGACGGGCTCCGTCCGTGCTTCTCGCCACGCTCTCCGCGGAGCCAGGCGTAGAGCGCGTCGTAGATGACGAAACCGTGCTTGAGCTGCTCGTGGTCGTCGTTGAAGCACCTCGAAAGTCCAAGGGAAATGGCCAGCAAGCCCCCGCACTGCGGCGCAAGGTCGAGGCGGTTGGTGTCCGCTCCACGCACAATCACGGCCAGCGCGCCCAGCGCAGGATCATTCAACGCATATTTCTTCAGAATCGCGTCGAAACTGCAGCGCGGTCCGTCGTGCGTCAGCTCAACGCCATCGACGTCGTACGGCACGGCATCCAACTCAATCGCCCGCGCTCTCACATCGTCCGCCGGGACGAAAATGAACTGCGGCTCCTTGTCGACGAACCGGGCAATCAGCCACGGGCAGGCCATGCGGTCGACCTTCGGACGTTCACGTGTGATCCACTTCATGGTTGTTAATCTACCTGGTTCCCCACTTGAAATCATCGAAGAGCATCACGCTGTCGCTCTTCGTCCAAAGGCCCACCATGCCGCCAGCGGGAAACGTCCCGTCGTCGACTTCGTAAAGGGCCTTCCCCTCGAAGATGACCTTGAAGCGATTGCCCGCAAACTCGACCCGAAGCGTGTGCCATCGTCCTTGCTCGACCTTGGCCTTGAGGCCGTAACCTCCCGCGCGGCCGACAATATCGAGCTCCGTCCGCCGGCCATTCATGGTCTTGTAGAGAACCACGTTGTCCCCCAGCGCATTCGCCCGGCAAATGTCATAGTTGTTCGCGTCCCGCGTGCGCCCGATGACGCCCGCCGTCAGGTCCCCGCGTCCGGAAACAGAACGAAATTTCACCTCCACGAACCCATCGCGGAGATTGGTTCCATCCTTGAGGCAAACCGGATAGGTGCCGACTCCCGATTGCTTTAAAACTGCGGGCGGACTGGGCGCGGTCGCGTCGCGTTCAACCGTCCATCTCGATTCACCGGAGCCCGTGACCGCGGGCTTCCAGCCCGCTGGGGTCTGACCCAGCGGCGCACGATCAAAGTTGTCTGACTCCGCTGGCGCGTGGCTCACCGGGAGCACGACGGCGCAAAGCACCGCGAAGGTTTTTTTCATCGACAAGATTTTCAGGGGTTCTTGAGTGGCGCACGCCTCGTCGTTGTGCAATAACTATTACTCGCATGTTATGATGTCAACATCAAAACCTTCAGACGGCTGGTTGATTTTGCTTTACGCCCTGCCCTCGAAGAAGACCGCTCTGCGGGTGGCCCTCTGGCGGAAGCTCAAGAAAATTGGCGCGCTTTCGCTCAAAACGTCCGCCCACGTCCTGCCCGACCTGCCGGTGCATTTTGAGCGTTTCCAGTGGCTCGCGCAGCAGGCCCGGGACGGCGGGGGCGAGGCGACTCTCGTCCGGGCGGCGCGAATCGAAGGAATGTCCGACGAGGACCTCATCCAACTCTTCCACGAGGCACGGCGGATCGATTTCCTCGCCCTCGCCCAGGCCGTGAACTCCTTAACCGGACTTCACCGGCGAAAACGCGGGGCTGGGTTCGCGGAGTCGCTCGACAAGCTCCGGCGACAATTTGAAGAGATTAGCGCGATCGACCACTTTTCTTGCCCGGCGGCACACGATGTGGAAACGCTCCTGCGCAACGCAGCGTCGTTGCATGAACCCGCCGCCAGGCGCGGACCGCCCACGCTCCACCGGAAGGAATTTCAGCGGCGCGTCTGGTTGACCCGCCCGCGGCCGGAAATCGATCGCGTCGGTTCCGCGTGGCTCATCCGGAAGTTCATCGATCCGCAGGCCCGTTTTGTCTTCAGCCCGCGCTCGACCGGTCATCGAAACGCCATTCCTTTCGACATGCTTGACGTGGAGTTCACGCACCACGGCGACGATTGCACCTTTGAAACCCTGCTGAAGCGATTCGCAATTACCGACCCCTTGGCGCTCCGATTGGGAGAGATGATTCACGACGCGGACTTGGCAGACGCCAGGTTTCAACGCGCGGAGTGCATCGGTCTCGACCTGCTTTGCAAAGGCTGGGCGCGGTTGAATTGGTCGGACGCGGAAATTCTGAAGGCCGGGCTTCACGCCTTCGACGCACTCTACGCCAGCCTCGGATAGCGCCGATGGGCGCGTCAGGGAGGCAGAACTTGTCAGCCATGCCGCGCCATGTAGGCGGCGCGAGTAGCACGAGCAGGACACCGGAGACTCCGCGCACTGCTGACCGTGCTGGAGCGCTACCTGGAGTAGGTGCTCCGGGCGGGAATGGCGGCTCGATCCCGTTTGCCGCACGGTCCGTCGGCGTCATCGGCCGAAAGAAACAGGCATCGACGGGTCGGGGTTGAGGACGTTAGACTTCTCCTCCCCCAACCAGGAATCGCGCGGGACCTTGATCTTCGTCAAGGCCTGACGGTTCGGCTGAAGCCAGACTCATTCAATGAAACGCCCCAGCATTTCCATCGCCTTCCTCACCATCGCCCTGAGCCTGGTCTCGATGCCTTCCGTTTTTTGCGCAGAACCGCCCGCGCCTGCCACCTCACCCCTGCCCGGGCCGGCCGCTAAGGGCACGGACCCCGAGATCGTCGGCGAGGAAAAGGCCGTGCTCACCGCGGCTCCGAATGTGCCGCCCCCGATCAAGCGCAAGCACGCGACGAAAGTCGTTGTGAACCTCGAGGTGCGGGAGGTCGTGAAGCGCATGGCGGATGGCGTGGACTACCTGTTTTGGACCTTCGGCGGAGAGGTGCCCGGGCTTTTCATCCGCGTGCGTGAGGGCGACCTCGTCGAGTTTCATCTCGGTAATCATCCGTCCTCGAAGATGCCGCACAACATCGACCTGCACGCGGTCACGGGTCCGGGCGGCGGGGCGGCGTCGTCGTTCACGGCACCGGGGCACGAGTCGCAGTTTTCGTTCAAGGCGATCAACCCCGGGCTTTACGTCTACCATTGCGCGACTGCCCCGGTCGGGATGCACGTGGCCAACGGCATGTATGGTTTGATTCTCGTCGAGCCGAAGGAAGGGCTGCCGGCTGTGGACAAGGAATTCTACGTGATGCAGGGCGACTTCTATACGAAGGGGAAATTCGGCGAGGAAGGCTTCCAGGCCTTCGACATGGAAAAAGCCGTGGATGAAAGGCCGAGCTATGTTGTCTTCAACGGCTCGGTCGGCGCCCTCGTCGGCGACAACGCGTTGAAGGCGAAGGTGGGCGAGCGCGTCCGGATGTACGTCGGCAACGGCGGGCCGAATCTCACGTCGAGCTTTCACGTCATCGGCGAGATCTTCGACAAGGTGTACCAGGAGGGCGGACTCAAGCTCGCGCAGGAGAACGTGCAAACCACGATCGTGCCGGCGGGCGGATCGGCGATCGTGGATTTCAAACTGGAGGTGCCCGGCACGTTCATCCTGGTGGATCATGCGCTGTTCCGCGCCTTCAACAAAGGCGCGCTCGGCATGCTGAAAGTCGACGGGCCGCCGAACCTGCTCGTTTATTCGGGCAAGGAAGTGGACGCGACCTACCTCGGAGAAAGCGCGCTGCCCGGTGGCAGTGGCGCGAGGGTCGCGGCGCTCGAAACCGAAATGAAGAAAACCGTCGCGGCCGAGCCAAAGATTGCCGCCGTCGCCAAGAAAATCTCCATCGAGAAGGGAAAGCGCGTCTTCGCGCAGAATTGTGTCGCCTGCCATCAGGCGGAAGGACAGGGCATGGCCGGCGTGTTTCCGCCCCTCGCAAAATCGGACTTTCTCATGGCGGACAAAGGACGGGCCATTGCCGGGATCATCCGGGGCCAGACCGGCGAGATGACCGTGAACGGCCAGAAGTACAACAGCGCCATGCCGGCGTTGGTGCTGAACGACGAGCAGATCGCGAATGTGCTCACGTACGTCCTCAACTCCTGGGGCAACAGCGGCGACATGGTGACCGTGGACGAAGTGAAGAAAGTCCGCGCGGAATCGGTGGGCCAGTGACCATGCGCATCGCGTTGCGACTCATCGCGTCGATTCTGGCGCTCGGCGCAGTGCGCGGGGCCGAGACGGGCATGGCGGTGATTCCGGCCACGATCTACCGCCCGCTTTTTCGCGGTGAGAAGGATGCGAAAGAAATGCCGGTCGCCGCGTTCCAGCTGGACGTGCGGCCCGTGACCAACGGCGAGTTCCTCGCGTTCGTGCGCGGACATCCCCACTGGCAGCGTTCGCGCGTCCCGCGCCTCTTTGCGGATAACGGCTACCTCGCGCACTGGGCGGGCGACGCGGACCTCGGCAACGCGCGGGCGGAACAGCCGGTCACGAATGTGTCCTGGTTCGCTGCGAAAGCGTTCGCGGCCGCCCAAGGCAAGCGACTGCCAACCACGGCGGAGTGGGAGGTCGCGGCCGCCGCGGGCTTCACCCTCGGCGATGGCAAGAAGGACGCCGCGTTCCAGCAGGCCATCGCGCACTGGTATGCGTCGCCCTCGCCCCTCGTGGTGCCGGATGCGGGCGGCGGCCACGAAAATATCTTCGGGGTGCGCGATCTGCATGGCCTCGTGTGGGAGTGGACCAGCGACTTCAACAGCGCGATGGTGACGGGCGACGCGCGCGGTGACACCGGCCTCGAACGCCAGCTTTTCTGCGGCGCCGGTTCGCTGGGCGCAAGCGATCGCGAAAACTACCCCGCGTTCATGCGCTTCGGTTTTCGCAGCAGCCTGCGCGCGGGCTACACCGTCCACAACCTCGGCTTCCGCTGCGCGACGAATCCATGAGACTCCCGACCGCCCTCCCCCTCCTCGCACTCGCCGCATTCGCCGCGTTCGCCACTCAGGCCGCCTTGGCGGCCGATCCCGCGCCCGGGCCGACCGCGGCGGAAGATCCGCCGTGCTGCCGCGACCCGCTCGAGCTCGGGAAACCGACGGACAAATCGCTCTACCTGCTCGACTCCACGTGGACGTCCGACGTGGGCCGCGAGATCAAACTCGGCGCCCTGCGCGGTCGCCCGCAGGTCGTGGCGATGTTCTTCACCCACTGCGAATACGCCTGCCCGATATTCGTTAGTGAACTCAAGTCGATTGAAGACAAGCTGCCGCCCGACGTGCTCGGCAAGGTGGATTTTCTGCTCGTGAGCATGGACGTGAAACGCGACACACCCGCGGCGCTCGCGGCCTTCCGCGCCACCCGCGGGCTCGCCCGCGAGCGCTGGACGCTGCTGCGCGGCGAGGCCGACGACGTGCGCGAACTCGCCGCCCTACTCGGCGTGAACTTCATGGAGGACGCGCGCGGGCAATTTGCGCACTCTAACCTTATCACTCTACTGAACTCGGAGGGCGAAATCGTCTTTCAACACGTGGGCCTGAATCAGGACCCCACCCTTCTGATCGCCGCGATCGAAAAGACGGCGCGCGACGCCAAACGTTAAGTCAACCGATGGCACCAGCCAGCATCACCCTCGACGTGCGCGAGACATCCGTCTGGGCCGCGGAAGGCGCTCGACGAAACCAGCGATCCGTAATGTCGAAAGGACCGTCGCATCGGAAAATGTTAAAGAGTCCGCCCAATGGTAGGACACCGAACACGGCTCAGCAAACGCCCCCGACCCTGCAAAAGAAAACTCGCATCACCAGCGCGAACGCGCCGGGGTGCGAGTTTCGTGGGTAAACTCTGTTAACGCCCCGTTGGCGTCGGCGTCGGGCCGGAGCCAGCCGGACCATCGGTCCGTTCGGCCGAGGTCGCCGTCCCCTTGGAAGGCGTCGAGCTCGCATTCGGCGTAGTCACCTGCTTGCCAGATCCAGCGACGCCATCCGTGGGCGTCGTGGGGGCGACCGCAGAGCCAGTGCTCTTCGTGGTCGAGCCTGGTCCCGGTACGGGCGAAGAAGGCTTCCCCGCCACACCATCGGTTGGGGTAATCGGCGCGGTTTCCATCGCCGGGGTCTTACTTATCGCCTTCCTTTTTTTCGACGTCATTTTCTTCGACGACATTTTCTTCTTGGTGCCGTCCATTCGCTTGGCTGGAGCGCTTGGCCGGCCCGATTCGGTTAGAGTGGGCGATTGGGCAAATGCAACCGTCGAGCCGAGGAAGGCCGCAAGTGCAATTAAAAGAGTTCTTTTCATAAGTTAACGGACGGGATCAGGTTGAACGGAAAGGTAAGGATGTCGCTCTAGTTCGTGCGCGGGAGGAGGGTTGGCCGGATAAATTCCATTTCGCATGGTTGAAATATTTTCATTGCGAAGTTGTTCGGCGATTTCAAGTCACCAGCAGCGGAAGTTTTTCCAGACCCGCTCCGATTATTGAACGCACAGACGATTCCGAAGACGATTGCCTGACGCAACGCGAGACGCGGCTGACGCAAATCCATGGGGCGCTCGTCAACCGTCGTCTTGCGGGCTGACAAAAACCAATCTCAAATTATGAAAACCAAAGCCGCCACCCCAAAAGAATCCATTGAATTCGCCGACCTGCGTGACCTCTTTATCGCCCAGTTGAAGGATCTCTATAGCGCCGAGAAACAGATCGTGAAAGATGGTCTGCCGAAAATGATCAAAACCGCATCTGACCCAGACCTTGTCGAAGGCCTGAGTGCGCATTTGGAGGAAACGAAGGGGCAGATTAAACGTCTGGAACAAATCTCCGACGCCCTTGGTGAAAAACTGACTGGGGAAACCTGCGAGGCTACGAAGGGTCTGCTCAAGGAAGCCGCCGGATGGATGGAAGAGGATGCCACGGATGAGGTGATGGACGCCGGCATCATCGCCGACGGCCAGCGCATCGAACATTATGAGATTTCCGCGTACGGAACGGCCCACGCGTATGCCATCCTGTTGGGAGAAAAGGAAACCGCTAAGCTCCTCGCGGAAACGCTCGAGGAAGAAAAGGCCGCCAATGATAAATTGGGCCATGCCGCGAAATCGATCAACCAGTCCGCTCTTGCCGTCAGCTGATCCGCTCAATCACCCGTTTCAGTGTGCGTCTCCGGATCGTGGCCAGGAGCGCATGCTTCGGTCGTCTCGTCCCAGAAATTATTTCACTCCAACGCACCCAACCACCTAAACAAAATGGCTCCATTAATTCTTGCCACCCCCATGCTCGCCGCGGCGGGTTGGGCATTCCTTGTCTACATCCTCGGCGGCGGCTTCGGCCTCGCGATTGCGGTCTTCATCGTCCTGAAGCTGCTGGGAAAGTAAGGCCGGGGGCGGTTAACCTTCGGGTTGGTTCGCACGCATTACACGGTGTTCGGCGATCAGCTGCTGCTCGCCCAGAACGCCCTCGGGTATGTTGGCGCCGCGGGCCTTCGAGGCTTTTGAAGCGAAGACCCGCCAGAGACGAGAGTCCTCAACGTATTAGTATCCAATAGCCGGGTTCCGCTAACGTTCCTGCCCGGTGAATTGTTCCTCCATCAGGGAGTGAGGAATGACCCTCCCCGCGCATGGGGGTGGAAATCCGGTTCTCGCTCCTGAAGTTAACTCCGAAGGTGAATTTATAGCCTAGAAGAATTCGGCAAGCGTAATTCTGCCGCCCAGATCGACGCCCAGCTCTGCGGAACGCGAAATCGGAGACCAAGGGCCACGCGGCGCCCCCGCTCCCCCAGCGGCTCCCGCAGTCCTCGTTTCTTCAAGCGCCAAGCGGAATAAATTCGAATGCTCTAAGCAAAGCGGTGTTGATTGGCGGCTGTCCGAAAACATTACAAAATGGATGTTTTCAATACAGAAGAAACGTGCCAAAAATTGACTCTTCAGAGTAATCTGCGGCTGGCACGGCAGAAGCTTAGTTACGAAAGCATGAAAACTCTGCCCCGCCTGGAAGGAATATTTATCGCTTACGCTTCCATGCTTCCGATAACGACCTTCCTCCTTTGGTGTTTCTTGGTGGCGCGCTAGAGCATCTTTTTTTCGAACCTCGAACCATGCACCCCGGCCGATCCATGAAACACTCCGAACTTACAAATTATCTGTTCCTCGGTATCGCGAGTGGAATGCTGCAAGAGTTCGCGCGCATCGAAGCCACTTCATCGCCGGTCAAGATGAACATATTCAGGAAGAGAGAAACCGGAGTTTCCAAAAACCGGGTGAGCAGGCCCAAACTGTCGCCCGCGACCTAACTCGCGCGCGCGAACGCGGGCGATGGGAAATCCGGTTGCCCACGCCCTTTCATTTCCGAAGGGCTTTCAACGGCGATGCAGATTAAGACTTACGGGTGCTCTCGTAATATCTCGCGACCGGCGAGGTTGTAGGATCACGCTGGTGTGGCTCACTCGCTGATCGTTAGTGCGGACGGTTACGGCCGCCTTTCTTAGGAATCGGACAAACCACTCACATTTCCCCGAGTGATCGTGTCTTCATTCAAGTGTGCCCATTAATTGGGCGATGGTGCTTCGGAGTGAAGCGACGTCGATCGGCTTGATGAGGTGACGGGCGAACCCGGCGGCGCTGCTTTGTTCCAGGTCTGAATCCATTCCGTACCCGCTGAGCGCGATGCCTCTCAGCTGATATTTCACCGAAAGGGAACGCATCAAATCCGCGCCGCTGCCGTCGGGCAGCCCGAGATCGCTGATTAGGAGATCGATCCCCGCGCCAAGCATCTCCCGGTCAGCGATCTCGGACGCTTGTTTTAAGTTTTCCGCCGTGACCACGTCGTGTCCCATGCGACGCAGCAACCGCGTCAGGATCGCGGCGGTGTCGGCATGGTCCTCGACCAGGAGAATGCGCAGGGGGCGCTGCAGGAGGCGGCCCTCCGGGGCTGCGGCGCGCGGCAATGAAGTCGCGAGCGGGGATGGCGTTGCCGCCCGATCCGGCAATTCAAACGTGCCGCAGGGCAGCGTCAACGTGAAGGTGCTTCCCCGTCCTTTGCCCCGACTGGTTCCGCGAAGGGTTCCACGGTGGGATTCTGCGATGCCCTTGCTGATTGCCAGGCCCAGCCCGAGGCCGCCGAACTGCCGCGCAATGCTGCGATCGCTTTGCTCGAACGCCTGAAAAACGCGCTCCGTATCTGCGACGTCCATGCCGATTCCCGTGTCCTCCACCTCCACACTCAATTGGTGGCCGGTAGGGCCCGGGATGACCCGCGAGCGCACGGTGATGGTACCTTCCGGCGGCGTGAACTTGATCGCATTCTTCAATAGGTTCCACAGGATCTGCGCCACGCGTGCGCTGTCGACGTGGACCGTCAAATGCGGCTCCGCGAGTTCTCGCTTGAGCGTAGGACGTTTGGCGTTGAGATCGGTCAGACAGGTGTTGATGGCGTCATTAATGATTCGGCTGGCCGAAACGACCTCGTAGTGCAGATGGAGCTTGCCACGGGTGATCCGCGTCAGATCGAGGAGGTCATCGATAAGACGCGCCTCCAGTTCGACGTTGCGTCGGACCGTCTCAAAGTCCTCGGCGAGCGCCTCGGGAATCACGGCGTCGTGGTGCAGGGCTGAAAGGATGGCCAGCACCGGCGTGAGGGGCGTACGCAACTCGTGGCTGAGCGCCGCGATGAAGTGGTCTTTCGCCTGATTCGCATGCTCGGCCAGGGTGCGCGCTTCCTGCTCCGCCTGGTAACTTCGCTTCAGCGCCAGCTCCTTTTGCCGGCGTTCAGTGACGTTATGAAAGACCATGACCGCACCAATGATCGCCCCGGTCGGACTCCGGATCGGCGCGGCGCTGTCTTCGATCGGGATTTCCGACCCGTCCCGCCGGATTAGGGTTGTATGATTGGCGAGGCCGAGGACGATTTCCTCGCTCAGCGCGCGGTGAGTAGGATTCTCCGCCGGCACGCGCGAATCCTCTTCTACCATGCGCATCACCTCGTCCACGGGCCGACCGATTGCGTCCGGGCTGGACCAGCCCGTCAGCTCCTCCGCCACGCGATTGAGAAAGGTGATGCGGGATTCGGTATCCACCGTGATGACGGCGTCGCCGATGCTGCCAAGCGCTACCTTGAACCATTCGCTCTGGTCGCGCAGCTCGCGTTCCGACTTTTTGCTTCCGGTGATGTCGCGAAAACTCCAGACCCGTCCGACGTTTCGCTGGTCCATCCACTGGGTCTTTGAGAAACGCTCAACGACCCTTCCGTCTATAGGTTCAAGCAGGTCATACGATTCCGGCGGCGACGAGGAATAGATCCGTTCAATCGTTGCGCGAAAAGCATCGGGATCACGGAAGAGCCCGCTCGTCTCCTCGAGAATCCGCCGGTGCTCCTTGCCATCCATCAGGTCTCGCGGGAGGCGCCACATCTCCACGAACTTTTGGTTGAAACCGGTCACCTCACCGCTCGCATTGGTGACAAGGATGGCGTCCGTCGTCGATTCCAGGGTCGCCCGCACCATTGCGAGGGAGAGGGCAAGCTCCTCGGTCCTCCGCTCCAGGGCTTCCTTCGCCTCCAACAACTCCCGCTCGGCGCGTTGCCGTGCGAGAAGAATGGCGGCCGCATTTTGCAGCGCGACGGACCGCATCCGTTTGGCTTCGTCGTCCTCGTTTTCCATTAACCACCCCCGATTTGTTTTGCCGCGAGCGCCGTGCCCAGGACGCGCGACCGAATCTTCTCGAAAGCCTGGTCGCGTGTTGTCGACGTATCATCGCTGAAAGGTGAAAACCCGCAGTCGTCCGTGGTCCCGAGTCGTTCCAACGGAATGTACGCGGCCGCTTCGAGAACCCGGTCGCGGATCTCTTCCGGGGTCTCAATGCGCGGGTCGATGGGCGAGACCACGCCCAAAAAAATCCGCTGAGCCGGCTTCATGTGTTTCCGAATGATGCCCAGGACGTGTGCCGGATCCCGTTCGCCGGCGAGCGCAATGTAAAAGTTGCCCGCCTTTAACTCGAAGAGGGACGGCAGCAGCTCGGAATAATCAATGTCCGCACTGTGCGTCGAGTCACGATCGCCCCCGGGGCACGTGTGCACCCCGATCCGCTGGCGTTCTTCGGGCGAGAACCGGGACAGGGCGAGATTGTTGAGGTCGATGAAGCTGTTAAGCAGACTGCCGGTCGGATCGATCTTAATCGCGAGGCGCGCTTCAGTAAAATCGATCTGCACCTTGTGCGCACCTCTTTGCAGACACCGCCGAACTTCCGTTTCGTGTTCATGCAAGAGATCGTCGATGAATTGTTCCCGCGGGTAATCGGGGATGCCTTCCTCCGGGTACATCAGGCTAAGCGCAGACGGGGAAATGACGGCCTGCTTAACCGGGACGTGCGCATAGCGCATCGCGAATTCAAGGTATTGATCAGCCCGCGTCCGATAGCGAAACGGACCCGCCGTCAGCCTCGGCATCCGGCGAACGTGGCCCGCGGCGAAGGGTATCTTGAATGTTCGGCATCCCGTGCACACAATATGTCCAGAAATTGTGATACTTCCGTTGCTCCCCGTCGGTGACCACGGGTGAGCCGGTTGCTTCGAAACGCGCGATTGTGTCCCGCGTGGCTTCTTCATAGAGCGGCAGCAGGTCAGGATGGTCACAGTCCCCCAGGTCCTCGATTGCATTGAGCAGGCCCAAGGGTCGCGGAATGCTGCCGATGGGCTCCGTTGGAATCGTCATGGCAGCGCGGTGAGCGTCGATGGAAACAGCGCGGGACAACGCAGCCAGATTTGCAGAACCCAGGATCGCCGCGGCCGAGATTCAATCTTGCGAGCCTATCCGCCCGGGCCGCAAGTTGCGACAACAATTCGTTGGGCCATGAAGACCTGCTTCTGGCCGAGCCCGAGAGTCAGTCGGCCCAATCTCAACTTTTCCCCGATTCGCTTCGACGACGAACATCCGCGTTGAATTCGCCGACTACTTCCTGCGCCTTGACCAAGGGTTTCTCTGTCCCCTCCATTTCGCCCGACACAGAAATGAGGTCCGCGTAAGCGCAAGGCTCGCCGGAGGCGACTTGAATGTGAGCGTCGGGCATCGCCTTCGAAAATCGGACTCGCAGCGGACGCTCGTATTTCTCGTCCCGTAAGCAGACTACGATCTCGATGTTTTCAAAGGTTTGCATTTCAAGGGACCGGGTGAGTGCCTGTCCTGGACCGACGGGATGTCCGATTATTTTCCCATCAGCTTCAGGATGATGAACACGGCGAGCGCGAGACCGCCGCCGCCGCCAAGGATGTAGACCAGGAAGGCCCAACCAGCCGCGGCGAGCATTGGAGTGGCAAGGATTAATGGAGTCATGATTGAGAGGGTTGAGTTGATATTGTTTGTGACAAGGATTCGTTTCGCGATGACCCCCCGGTCGCAACATAATCCGTTGGGCGAGAAGATTCATGGCCTCCAGGCCGCGCGGTCAAACCGCGGTCGAACGGTGGCTCTTCTCCGCCGGGGCGGCCATCCAAACTGGTACAGCGGAGCGATCCCGCGATCGCAGGAGCACCAGTAACAATGGCTTGCTCGCGGGGAAAAAAAACGGCGCCCCGAAATGGAGCGCCGCCTGATGGCGAGAGAGATTTACGACGCCTTATGGAGGTCGGCCGCCGCTTCACTCGCGGAGGAGATGTCGTGGGCTCCGCAAGCCTCAAAGATATCTTTCGCCGCTTTTACCTCGTCGGAATTCGCGCAATGCGCAGAAACGAGGATACCACCCTCCCGAACCCTGCCTTCGTAGCGCTTGGCTTCATATTCCGGGATCCCCAAGCCAATCAGCGCTCCGGCGATGCCGCCGACGCCGGCCCCGATCGCGCCGCCGCTCAGGGCGGCCATGATTGGACCCGCTGCGATGAATGGTCCGAGACCCGGGATTGCCAGCGACCCGATGCCAGCGAGGAGGCCGATTCCTGCGCCCACGACGCCTCCGGAACCCGCGCCGATGGTTGCCCCTTCTGGCAGTTTGGTTTCCTTCTGATGGGCGAATTCACGAGAGCTCCCCTTGTCCGGAAAAAGAACGGAGATGTCGTCGTTGGAGAATCCAACGCTATGAAGGCGGTCCACAATGGTTCCGGCCTGCGCTTCCGTGGAAGCAATGCAAAATGCTGAAGTGTTGCTCATGATTGATGTTGTTTTTGGGTTTTCTTGCTGGGACAAATTGGGTCGATCGTGGATGGGCGAACTAGTTCCGCGGGGCCTTCACTTCCAAGTTGTTGGTCACCCGATTGTTCCCCGCGAGACGCATGGCGATATCCGCCACGGTTTGCATCTCCTGCGATGAATCCACCGGACCGCGCAAAGTGACCATTCCGCCGCTGACGACAACCTTGCAGTTCTTGGCGTCCATGGAGAGCGACTTCTCATCGATGATTGCCTTGCGAATCGCCTGCAGCAACTTTAGATCGCTTTCGTTATTGGGTTGCTGGTCGGCGACCGTGCTGTCACCCCGCGGCGGATTGGCGTTCCGGGCGGTGTTATCAGCATCGGCGGTCGGTTGAACGTTAGGAGACGCGGTGGTCCGAGAGGGCGGCGTCGGTGCAGGTGTGGGCGTCTGCGTAGGCGTCGGGGTTTGTGCTGGCGCGCCGAACGCGACAATCGCGGATGATAGAAGGGAGAAACAAAGCGTCTTCATGCACCGTGAATTCGTGTGGGCATGGCGGCACGGTCTAAGAATTTCTCGGCGACGGCAGCGAATGGCAACGTGCTGACTTCGCGTCCGAACACGTAGTCAAAGGACGCGAGACATTTCCAAACGAAGTCGGACATCGCAGACGATTGCGAATATTTCTCGTTCGCCGGATCGACGGTCGCCGACGGGCTCGCAGGGTGCATTTAGCGGAGGCGCGGGTCCAACTCGAATCCGTGGCCGACGTCAGCGTCCGGGAGGGATGCCCGGACAGATTCAATGCATCCCGTCGGTCGTGACAGCCGATTCATCAGCATGCATTGCTTTTCTCGGCAGGTCTTGCGTCTCGGCTTCGGCCTGTGGATCGGTGTCGCCTGCGCGATCACCGTCCCAGGTTGTGATCGCGCCGCCGCTCCGTTCGTGAGCAGGTTGAATAAGGTAAACGTCGACCAGATTCACCAGGGGATGACCAAGAACCAAGTGCAGGCCATTCTCGGCTCACCCACCAATTCAGAAACGAAGGACTTCGTTGTCTACAAACGGACAAAGTATCTTTACGTTGAGGGCAAGTTGTACGTGAATCTCGCATTCAAAAACGATGAACTAGACAGCAAGGAGACGAATATCGGGACGCAATAGTCGAGTCTAGCGACAAGAGTCCCCGACGCTTGAAGCCTTAGTTTGCCGCGCGGCGGGAGGGCATCGCGGATTCGCGACGTTCCACTTCAATAGCGCGTAGGAAAGCATGGAGGATTGCGGGGTCAAACGGCTTCTCCATGAGACGGGAAAAGCCGGCAATCCTCGAAAGCTCGTGCTCGCGAGCACCGGCCAGACCGGTGATGGCTACGGCGCGAAAATTCCCAAGGGGACGCAACTTCTCAAGCAGTTCCCAGCCGGTGCCGTCGGGTAGGCCGATGTCGGTAATGAGAATATCGAAGGAGTTGTCCCGGGCAAACCTGCAGGCAGCTGCGATCGTACAAAAGGACCTCACGTGGTAGCCGCGTGCGGCCAGCCAAAGGCAGAGGCTCTGCAACGTCTCAACGTGATCTTCGACGAGTAAAATGCGCAGTTCAGGGAGCTCAGGCATGCCGTGGAAAGGAGGGATTCGACTCCATGTGGTTCGGGTTTCATGAACCAGCGGATGTAAGAATCGGACGCCTGCGCCAGCCGGAGGGAGGTAATCATGTTCCTAACAACGACTGTCCAGAGACTCAACTAGTGGACCGCCCTTCGCGTCTGGCTCCCGGGCAAGCCTTGGGACCCGGCTAAGCAATCCGGCGCATGACATGCGCCGGATCGCCCCCGTCCGCTCGGGCCTGGACAACGGTCAACTCAAAAGTCCCCCATTGTCGCAAGTCGTTCTTGAGTCGTTCGGCGGGGATTCGGGTGGTCCGGGGCTGGCTAACGCTTTGCGTAAACATTCCGGGGGACGTCCGCACGCGGTAGGCCTCGCCGACGGCCATCATCCTAATGGTTTTCCACACCCGGATTGGCGAGGCCTGCCCGGAGTCATCCTCCCCATAAGGCAACCAAAATATTTCGGGATCGTTTACTCCATCCACGCCGCGAGCGTGCCCAAGGCAGTGGAGCTGTAAAGAATTATCGCGGCCCGAGCCTGGTCGTCATCAAACGGAAAGCCCTCCGCGAGAGTTGGAGCGATGCGTAAATTGTTTCCGGATGAAACGATTTTGGGAGGGGTTCCAAAAAGCCGGCCTTGTGACTCTTCCTCAGCCTCGCGCACCGCTTCATTCGCGGTTCGCAATCGCATGAGACTGCGACGCTTTTCGCACCGGAGGTCGGGGACGCTCGGACACTTTTTCCCGTCTCGCCGCTGATCGTCCACGATCGAGCCCGACCGCCGGTTCATCTGGCTCAATCGACGCGCTCGGCGCTGCCCAATTCCACCTCAATTTGCGAAAGGCTTCGACGCAAGTCCACAAATTCCAATGGTTTTATAAAAGGTGGGTTCGACGTTGGTCTTTTGGCATTCGGGGCGGGGCGTTGGGGGCAGAACTGCCTTGGCGGCAATCATTTTGGAGGGTGGGCCGGTCGTAAGAATCTCGTGATTCGTTTTCCCGGCCTGCAGAACGGGCACCCCAAGTTGAAGGACGACGTAATGCCCGGCTCAACGGAACTCAAACATTCCCATGCCGCGGCCGGCGGTCGCCGAGTCTTCGACGGGCACGACCATCATGACGGAACCGAAGTAATGTCGCCCACTGCCCGGTGGATGGCGTGGATGGGTGTACACGATCACGCCGCTAGCGTCGGCAGAGGAGGGCGAAGGATCGGTCAACCAGTTCCATCGCCTCCCCGGCGGGCACGACGGTGCCGGGCTGCACGAATCCCGCCTCGTCGCGCGTATTGATGATCGTCTCCCACTTCTGCCCCTCCTGGCCGGGCAACTTGAAGGTCACGGCATCCGGGCTCGCGTTGAACAACAGGAGAAAAGTGTCGTCCTTGATCGGTTCACCCTGAAAATTCCGTACGTCAATGGTATCGCCGCTAAGCTGGAGGCCGAGTGCCTTCACAAAGTGGGTTCCCCACTCGTCGTCGTTCATTTCCATTCCGCCGGGATTGAACCACATGATGTCCTTGATGTCCTGCCCGCGAATCTTCCGGCCCTGAAAAAATTTCG
The DNA here is from genome assembly GCA_025353105.1 of Verrucomicrobiota bacterium. Taxonomy (GTDB): domain Bacteria; phylum Verrucomicrobiota; class Verrucomicrobiia; order Chthoniobacterales; family SZAS-18; genus SZAS-18. Next base: position 47,385 of record JANXRG010000112.1, on the reverse strand, counting down.
GGCGACGGAAGACCGGATGTTCGCCGCGGAAATGTGCGAGGCGGCTGACGAATTCACATTGCTGTTCCTGCGCGGCCGTACGCTGCCAACCGAGCCAGGAAATGGGATTGTCCTGGCAGTAGGCGTTGTTGTTGCCGAATTGAGTTCGGCCATATTCGTCTCCGGCGCAGAGCATCGGTACGCCCTGAGAAAGGAAAAGCGTCGCGAGCAAGTTGCGTTTTTGCCGCCGGCGAAAAGCGTTGATGCCTTCGTCTTCCGTCTCACCTTCGACGCCGTGGTTCCAGGAGTGATTGTTATTGTCGCCGTCCTTATTGTCCTCACCGTTCGCCTCGTTGTGCTTGTCGTTGTAGGTAACCAAGTCGTGCAAGGTGAAGCCATCGTGGGCTACGATGAAGTTGATGCTCGCGTGTGGCCGTTTCCCGCCGGACTCGTAAAGATCGGAGCTGCCGCTTAACCGGTACGCCAACTCGCCGATTTGTGAATCGTCGCCCTTCCAATAGCTTCGTACGCAGTCACGGTACTTGCCGTTCCATTCGGACCAAAGTACCGGAAAATTCCCGACGTGATAGCCGCCTTCACCCACATCCCAGGGTTCCGCGATAAGCTTAACCTGCGACAAGATTGGATCCTGATGAATGATATCAAAAAAGGCGGCAAGCCGGCTTACTTCGTGCAGTTCGCGCGCCAGCGCTGCGGCCAGATCGAAGCGAAAGCCATCCACATGCATTTCGGTCACCCAGTAGCGCAGACTGTCCATGATCAACTGCAGGGACCGCGGATGCACGACATTGAGCGTGTTACCCGTGCCCGTGTAGTCCATGTAATGACGGCGGTCGTCCGGCACGAGCCGGTAGTAGTTCGCGTTGTCGATCCCCTTGAATGAAAATGTCGGCCCGAAGCCATTGCCTTCGGCCGTGTGATTGTAAACGACATCCAAAATGACCTCGAGGCTGGCTGCGTGCAGGCTTTTCACCATCTGTTTAAATTCCTTCACCTGTTCGCCGCGGACCCCACTGGACGAAAATCGGCTCTCCGGCGCAAAGAAACCAATGCTGCTGTAGCCCCAGTAGTTGGCGAGTCCCTTGCTGACGAGAAAACCGTCATCGACAAATTGGTGTACGGGTAGCAGCTCGATGGCCGTCACCCCGAGTTTTTTGAAATAGGCGATGGACCCTTCGCTGCCGATGCCGGCGTAGGTGCCGCGCAAGTGCTCGGGGATGGCTTCCCACAATTTGGTGAAACCCTTCACGTGGGTCTCATAAATAATCGACTCCGCGAGCGGACGGTCGGGACGTTCGTCGTCAGACCAGTCAAAGCGACTGTCCACCACCAAGCATTTCGGCATGAGGTGGGCGCTGTCCCTTTTGTCCCGGACGGGGTCTCCGTGTTCCTGGCCAAGTTCGTATCCAAGCAATTCCGAGCCCTGTTTGATTCCGCCCGTGATGGCGCGCGCATACGGGTCCAGCAGGAGTTTGTGGGGATTGAAGCGGTGGCCCTTCTGTGGCTTGTACGGGCCGTGAACCCGGTAGCCATAGAGTTGACCTGGTTTGATGCCCGGGAGGTACGCGTGCCAGACCTCATCGGTGCGTTCGCGCAATGGGATTCGAACTAACTCCGCGCCGTCCGGCTCCGCAAATAGGCACAGTTCGACCTTCGTTGCGTGCTCGGAAAACAGGGCGAAGTTAACGCCATCCCGCGCGATGGTCGCGCCGAGCGGGTAAGGATGGCCTTCCCAAACGGGGATGGAGCTTCTTAAAATTCTTCGGCGCATTTCATCCCGGATCGAATCTCGTTGCCCGCTGGACCGTTCTTTCGAAAAGCATTCGGTAGGAAGAGAGCGTAAGCCAGAGCATGCCCAGATGAAAAGCAATGATGCGGGGCCTGACCCCCGCATCATCGGACTAAGCCTGGCGCCGAATCCTAGATCAGTAGTTCCGCGACGTAGTGGTCTCCGTCACGGCACCCGGTCGCCGTACCGTCGTGGTCTCAGAGGTTTGCGTCGTCGTCTGAACCGGCACGGGTTTCTCGACCACCGTGGTGCATCCCGAGAGGACCGTGAGAAGAAGCGCTACCGTGGATAGCCGAAGGACTGTATGGATTTTCATAATGGGGAAACGGCCGCCACCTAAGTGGCGCGCTTATAAAAGTTTAGAATTCATCCGGGAAGAATCTGGTGTGGGTAGGCATAACCCTTCAACCGACTAAGATTTGACGCGGCCTCCGCCTCCGGTCTCACTCAGGCGGCGTGCCTCGGCGTCCGCCTGGTCCACCCCTTGTTGCACCAACATCTCCGAAATGGTCTCGCCGGAGGCCATCGCCGTATGCTGCGTGCCGGTCGCATCGACTCCCACTTCCCACGGCTCGGTCACGTCCGCGCCTTCCACACGACCGGGGGCCGATGGTGGTTTCGCCGAGGCGTGGAGCTCGCGCAGCTTCCCAATCTCTTCGTGCGTTGCCGTGTCGACCGATTTCTCGATTCGATAAGTTGCGTCGTATTTCATAGTATACCCAATTCGCGCGCGGCTCCGTCGCTGGTTGTGACGGGTATTTGCAAATCGCACGAGTCCGGCGCAAATCACCCCGGCGGCGCGCTTCCCGGAACCGGCTCCTGCCGCCCGTGCCGCCGCTTCGTCAGACGCTGGGCCGCCTCTCGAAAATCTGAGAACTCCCCGGCAATTTTCTCGAGCTCGTCATCCGAAAGCGATTGGAGATCGACGAAATGGTTGCGCGCCCCTTCCAGCGCTCGAATCAGTTCATCCAGCTTCAATTGAATCGCTTTGGCGTCACGGTTCTGGGTGTTTTGGATGAGGAAAACCGCCAAAAAAGTCAGGACACTGGTTCCCGTGTTGATCACGAGCTGCCAAGTGTCCGAGTAGCGAAAAGCTGGACCCGCCGCCGCCCAAACGATCACGATGCCGATAGACCAAACAAAGGCCCAAGGCGAACCCATCCCGTTCGCGCTCCGTTTTGCAACGTCGTTGAAGACATCACGTATTTTCCGTGAGCCGGCCTGCTCGGACGATTCCATAATTCAGGCTGTTTTCCGTTGCCATGCTGGAGGGCGCGCGGCCGAAACATCTGCGGGACTAAAGGAGTGGGCGTCCTTCCAAATTGTTCGCATACATCGACCAATCGGCGGAGCAGCGCGAATCGGCCGTGGGAAAAGAATTTTCCTAGACGCGCCGGACTTTTGGCAGCCGAAAGACGGGCATGAACAAACAAACCTCGACGTCGACCTCCTCGATCCTCAACGGCCTCATTGAAACATGCAAGGATGGCCAGGAAGGATTCCAGCACGCGGCTGCCCATGTCGCAAATCCGCAGTTGAAATCCATCTTTGAACGATTCTCCAAGCAACGCGCGCATTTTTTTACACAACTCCAGACGGCGGTGCGCTCGCTGGGCCAGGAAGCGGGAGCGACAAGTAGCGTCGCGGGCGCGCTACATCGAGGCTGGATCGACCTGAAGTCAGCGATCACCAGCCAGGATGAACGGGCAATTCTTGCGGAATGTGAGCGCGGCGAGGATTCCGCGGTATCACAATATCGAAATGCACTCGATGAGGATTTGCCCGCAGATCTTCGGTCTCTGCTGATCGATCAATACGGCCACGTTCAAAAGGCCCACGATGAAATTAAGCTTCTGCGGGACGTCAGCGCCTGAAACTGACGCTCGTCGCGGGCGGGGACCTTTACCGGCGCCCCGCCCGCGATTACAACGAGCACGGGTCGGCCGCGTGCACATCGCAAGCGGCTGACACAGGCGATGCGCGAGCGTTCCGTCAGCTTGGTCGACCGCTCGCGTGGCGACCCATGGATTCGACGCAGTTTCGCAAGACAACTTCGCCTCGAGTCACCCACACGACGGACGACCCGCAAACCGCCGCAGGAGACCCGCCGACGGATTCGGAATGCTTTTCCATCCTAAAACACATGATGAAAAAAAAGAAACCACTGCGTGGGGCCCTTCGTTTAGCTTTTATGGAACTCGAAACACTCAAAGACCTCTATATTCACGAACTCAAAGATCTCTACAGCGCGGAAAGCCAGATTATCAAAGCCCTCCCTAAGATGGCAAAGGCCGCCTCCAACGCGGAACTCCGTAAAAGTTTTCTCGAACATTTGGCGCAGACGAAAGAGCACGCCGTCCGCTTGGAGAAGATCCTAAAAAGCCACGACGAGACAACGCGGGGCCCGAAATGTAAGGGCACGGAGGGAATGCTGAAGGAAGGCGATGAATTGATTCACGAGGAAGCTGACGAGGAAGTACGCGATGCGGGATTGATCGCGGCGGCTCAACGCGTCGAGCATTATGAGATGGCGGGGTACGGCTGTGCCCGGACGTACGCCGAAATGCTTGGCGATAAGGCCGGAGCAAAGCTGCTCCAAACGACGCTCGATGAGGAGCGTGCCACCGATCAAAAGCTGACGAAGCTGGCGGTGTCGACCGTCAATGTGGCGGCGAAATCGCGCTAAGGTGCGTCAATGGATTGATCCGCCGGCGTTGGCGTCGGCGGCTCTTTCTTTGCTTTATGGGCGGCGCGGGGAGCGGACCGACGACCCTTTCGAGAACCTTCGGCGGAGAATTTTCGTAACAGCGCGATGACGGACGTCTCCTCCGCTCTTTGGTGGCGACCTGCTCGGAGGCCACCACCGATCCCGTTTTCTCCGGTCTTCTCGATCGTGCGTCCTTGGACGTAAGCTTCGATAATTGCCGGATGCACGTAGCACTTGCGACAGACGACGGGGGTATTGCCAAGCCTCTTCGCGACCACGGCAATCGCCTGGACCACGTTTCGCTTTGCTTCCGCCTCCGAGGTAAACGGCTCAAACTCGTGCAGGGTGATGGCAGCCATCACGGTGCCGGCCCACGTGCGAAAATCCTTGGCGGTGAAGGTGTCGCCCGCGACCTCACCCAAGTACGCGTTAACGTCTTCCGACCCAATCGGCGCGGCTTGGCCGCCCTCGCCCGTGAAGGTGAAGAGCTGTTGTCCCGGCAGATCCTGGCACTTCCGCACGAGCTTGGCGATGGCGGGGTCTTGAATGTCAATCGCGTGACGAATCCCGCTCTTGCCGCGGAAAGCGAAACGGACGGTGGATCCGTTTACCTTGGCGTGGCGATTGCGGAAGGTCGTCAGGCCAAACGATCCGTTGGCTCGGACATACTCGTCGTTTCCCACTCGAATGTGCGTCTGCTCCAAGAGCCGGATGACCGCGGCCAGCACCTTCTCACGAGGCATTCCCGGTCGACGAAGGTCACTTGAAACGCGCCGCCGGATTCGCGGCAACGAACGGGCGAAATCAAGCATTCGATCATATTTGTTCGTGTCCCGACTGGCCCGAAATTCTGGATGGTAGCGGTATTGCTTTCGGCCGCGGACATCGCGTCCCGTGGCTTGAAGATGGGCGTCCGCACGGGTCGCGATCCAGACATCTCGCCACGCGGGCGGGACGGCCAAACTCTTGATTCGCGCCAAGGTATCGGCCTCGGCAACGCGGCTTTTGTCCGGCGCGCGATAAGAAAAGTTGTCGGTCGGCCCCTGTCGGGCAATGCCCGGCTCCGTGTCGGTGACGTAGCGCAACCCCGCTTCCCTGGCCGCTTGCACGGAGGATTCGAGATGAGTCGAGGTGGCCACGCCGAGGAAACGCATCCCGCGGCGTCGATGCGTTCAGGAATCGTGACCGTCACGGGCCAAACGCTTGGTTCTGCGCTGACCAGTCCTCCACCTGCGGTGTACCGCAGCTGGTGCTTGTCCGGGCGCCCGCTCGGAATAAGCAAACCGGACTGGGCAGGCATCCGTTTATTCATAAAAGGCGGTGCTGCCCATTTTCCGGATCACCGCGCAAGAAAGCCCAAATCTATGCTCGAAACCATCGCAATCATTCTGTTGGTCCTTTGGATCCTGGGGTTGGTCACGTCCTACACCATCGGCGGCTTCATCCACCTCCTGCTTGTCTTGGCGGTCGTCCTGTTCCGGATTCGCATCGTGCAAGGACGAAGCGCGCTCTAACGCAACCCAGTTGGCAAAGAAACCCATGGATGCTTCGTCCATCGCAGGCGCGCGATCCGGTGAATGGTCGCGACTGAGTCGGCTCGGAGTTGTCCTCGTTGACATCTACGCTCTGATCGCTGCGGCGATCATTTTTTCCCAGTCGTCGGGCGCGAGCCCGCCCAGCGCGCCTCTCGTTTCGGCACAGGCGTCGCTGGGCGCGGCGTACGAAATTGGCATGGCGGCGGGCCGGCGCCATCGGGGCGACGCCCAAATCACACCGACGGCACACGGTCTCACTTTCATTGCCCGCCAAGCGTGTCCCGGAAGCCTGCGGGGCGAGGCGCGGGACGCTTGGATTGCGGAATACAAATCTGGGTATCACAGCGCACTGACCAGTTCGTCCCAGGCGGTTGCGTTGGTGCGGGGCGTTCAGGTTGCGGTCGAACATTCGAATCGGTAGGTTGAAACGAATGCGCGACCCTGCCTATGGACGAAATCAAGACACCCGCGCCTCTCGCTTGGCACACCAACGATACACTCACCGACCAGGAACCGCCGCGGAGTGATCTGGCGAAGCGAGAATCAAGTGTCGCGGAGTCGTGCCGCGCAATGGCGACTGACTTTGACGGCACCGTCGCGACCGGTGGAGTAATCGATGAGCCCACAATCGAAGCCCTGAAAGCATTTCGGAAGAACGGCCGCAAAGTCATTCTTGTGACCGGACGGGAACTCGCCGATTTTGCCCTGATCAAGACGCCGCTCGAGCTGTTTGATCTCGTCATCGCCGAAAACGGCGGTGTCCTGTACACGCCGTCGTCTGGGCAGGAAAGAGTCCTCGGCAACCCTCCGGACACGAAGCTCATTGAGGAACTTCGTCGCCGCGGGGTCGCGCCGCTCTCCGTCGGCCGCGTAATTCTCGCGACTTGGGAACCGCACGAAACGACCGCGCTCGAGGTGATCAAGCAGCTGGGGGTCGGTTATAATGTCATCTTTAACAAGGGGGCGGTGATGCTTCTCCCGGCCGGAATTGATAAGGCCTTCGGTCTAAAGGCCGCGTTGGAGGACCTTCAAATCAGCACGACCGCTGTGATTGGATTTGGCGATGCCGAAAATGATCACGCATTTCTCAGGATGTGCGGCTTCTCCGTCGCCGTTTCGAATGCCATTCCCGCGATCAAGAATCGGGTCGACGTCGTCACCAGCGCCGACCGGGGCCGGGGCGTCACAGAATTCCTTCGTGGCTTGGAGCGAACGACATGAGGATTCTGATGATCGACGTCGGTGGCACGAACGTGAAGCTTATGGTCAGCGGTCACGAGGGACGCCGCAAAGTGCCGTCAGGGCCAAAGTTGACCGCGAAAAAAATGGTCAACGAGGTTCTCAATGCGACGCAGGACTGGGAGTATAATGGCGTCTCGCTCGGCTTTCCCGGGGTGGTTGTCGATGGTGTTCCGGCCGCGGAGCCGCTGAACTTGGGCGGGGGCTGGAAGGGCTTCGACTTCGAGGCGGCCTTCCGACGGCCGGTGAAAATCATCAACGACGCAGCGATGCAGGCGCTGGCCAGCTACCGCGAAGGCCGGATGCTGTTTCTTGGTTTTGGGACGAGCGTGGGCGCAACCGTGATTGCGGATGACGTCATTGTGCCTCTGGAGATTGGCTGCCTTCGTCTAAGAAGCGGCACGCGATTCATGGATCGGGTGAGTGCCAGGGCCTACATGCGCGACGGCCACCGCAAATGGATGAAGGCGGTCGGCGAAGTCGTGGGTCAAATGCGGAATGTGATCAACCCAACCGACATCGTCCTGGGCGGCGGCAATGCCAAGGAGATTGACCCGCTTCCGCCCGGATGCCGCCGGCGCGACAACCGGCAGGCGTTTATCGGCGCAAGACGACTGTGGCCGGGCGCCGACTTGATCGCCACGAGTTATGGAACGTCGTGGCGAATAGCCCGCAATGACGCGACAAAATAACCTCCCCGCGAAAGCACGCCTGCGCGCAGGGTGGGAACGGCGTCGCCGGAACGCATCGCACTACGCCGGGTTCGACTCGTCCGCGTACGGCATTTGCAGGAGCCGAAACAAGGAGTGGCTGGCGGCAGTGAAAGCCTCGGGCGACGACTCCGACGCTTTCGCCACATCGCGCACGGCATCGTCAAGCAGGAACACATCGAGGAGCAACGCGAAGTCCGACGAATTTCCGGGAATAAAATCAGCGCCGCGAGCGACTCGGCGGTAGCCGCTGAGAAACGCGTGACCAAGCAACGCCAGCCACCGGTCGGCCCACGGTTGCAGCGCCGCGAGGTCTTCCGCGCGTTGCCGTGTGAGCGAAAGTTGCATGGCTTCCTCGGTGGACCGGAGAAGCGTAGCGACATCGACCAGCGGCGAGCGTTTCAGAGTCCGCTCGCCAATTGATCCCTCATTGCCGCCTTCAAAGTCGACAAACGACCAGTCCTTGCCCGTGTTGATCATGCGAAAGAGGGAAAGGTCGCCGTGCACGCGGGTTTTTTGCGCGTCAATCTTTCGGTCAAGCAGGCGGGCATAACGGGCGAGCAGCGTGTCCCGGGACGCGATGATCTCATCCGCGAGGCGGCGTGACTCCGGCGGCAGACCCGCCGTATCGGCGCGAAGACGGCGCAACATCCGGCCAAGGTTGCCACGCATCGATTGATACAGGGAGCGTTGATAGAGTGTGCCGAATGGTTCGCACTGAAACGCGGGATCATCAGTGGGCTTTGCCAGCGCGAGGTGCAACTCGGCCACGGCTTGACCCGCGAGAATGGAGCGTTCGCGGTACATGCCACTGATCGCCTCCTCCACGGCCCCGGCGTCGGCGATGGACGCGCGCATGGTGAGGACGCGTTCAAAAAAGCGGCCGATCGCATCGAGCGTGTACACCCAACCGCTTCCACCGTTTGGCACGTAGCGACTGAGGAGCGCGAGGGTGCCGGTCCCGAGTGGGCCGGTCAGTTCGAGGCTGCCGGCAAAGACGGGCGCCTTGTTGAATTTGATTTTCTCGACCAGCTGCTGGAGCACCTCGGCGTCCGGCTGTTGACCAGGCTCAAAATGTCGGAAGCATTTCAGGAACCACCGGTCGCTGAAGTTGGCGGCGAAAGTCGCACCGAATGAATTCCAGACGCGCGAGGCCAGCGGCTCCCCGCTTTCCGCAGTGAGGGCATTGCCCGGATGACCCAGCAGGCGGAAAGATTTACCATGCACCCACCCGCGCTCCCGGACGATCCGCATCAATTCCGCGCGGAACGACTCGTCGAAATAGCCGTCCATCAAAATCCGCCCATCGTCCAGGCGCGCGATGGTCGACTGTGGGTTGCCCCCGTCTGGTGCCCCGTCCGAACGCATCCCGCTCACCACGATCGGCTGGACGACCGTTTCCGGGAGCCCTTCCGCAAACGCAAGCGAAAGCACGAGCAAATGGCCATTCCCAACGGGGATCTCATCGACAATGGAAACGTCGCGAAGTCCGCGACCGGGCCACGGGAACCAAGGCTGGGTGGGGAGATACGCGGGCAAAATGATTTCCTCGAGCAACCGGTCCCGCTGCGGGCCCCGAAACTCGGCGGTGTGCAAGGCGGGCGGGGCTTCGACCGATCCGGTCGTATGTTTGGCCGGTTCCAGCGCCAGCCAGTAAAACGCGTGCGGGCCGAGCGTAAAGTTAGTGGGGGCAGACTTCACGACCGGGAATTCGGTGCGACCGAAGAGCTCGATCAGTCGTTGACCGGCAAAGACCGAGAGGTCGACCTCAACGGCCTGCGAGAAACGCGAGAGATTCGCGACAACGAGCACGGTCTCGCTCTCGTAGCGCCGGAAATAGGCGAGGACCTTGTGATTGTGCGGCTGAAGAAATTCGATGCCGCCGCGGGTGAAGGCGAGACTCCTTCGATTGACCGCGATTAAACGTCGCATCCACCAAAAAAGGGAGGACGGATTGCGCTGCTGGTTCTCGACGTTGATTGACTCAAAGTGGTATTCGGGATCAATGATCGTCGGAAGATAAAGCTGATGTGGATTGGCGCGGGAAAAGCCGGCGTTGCGATCCGGGCTCCATTGCATCGGCGTCCGCACGCCGTTTCGATCGCCGAGAAAGAAATTGTCTCCCATGCCGATTTCATCCCCGTAGTAAATGATCGGCGTGCCGGGCAGGGAAAAGAGCAGGGAATTGGCCAGTTCGATCTTGCGCCGGTTGTTGCCGAGCAGCGGCGCGAGGCGGCGCCGGATGCCGAGGTTGATCCGAGCCCGGGGATCCTGCGCATAGACGCGGTACATGTAGTCGCGTTCCTCGTCGGTCACCATTTCCAGCGTCAGCTCGTCGTGGTTGCGGAGAAAAATGGCCCACTGGCAGGTGTCGGGAATCGGTGGCGTTTGTTCAAGAATGTCGACGATGGGAAAGCGGTCCTCCATCTGCACCGCCATAAAGAGGCGGGGCATGAGCGGGAAATGAAATTCCATGTGGCACTCGTCGCCCTTGCCAAAATACGCGGCGGCATCCTCCGGCCACTGGTTTGCCTCGGCCAGCAACATTCGGTCTTCGAATTTGGTGTCGATGTGCGCGCGCAGCTTCCGCAGGAAGTCATGCGTCTCCGGGAGATTCTCGCAATTGGTGCCGTCCCGCTCGTAAAGATACGGGACCGCATCGAGTCGGACGCCGTCAACGCCCAGATCCAGCCAGAAGTCGATGACGCGAAACATCGCCTCGTGCACGGCCGGATGGTCGAAGTTGAGATCCGGCTGATGAGAATAGAAACGGTGCCAGAAGTACGATTTCGCCACGGGATCCCAGGTCCAGTTCGACGTTTCGAAGTCCTTGAAGATGATCCGCGCGTCGCCATATTTTTTTGGATCATCACTCCACACATAAAAATCGCGCTCCGCTGAACCGGGGGCGGCGCGCCGAGCCACCTGGAACCATGGGTGCTGATCGGAAGTATGATTGAGCACCAACTCGGTGATGACCCGAATGCCCCGGCCGTGGGCGTCCGCGAGGACCGCGCGAAAATCCTCCAGCGTTCCGAACGTCGGGTTGACCGAAAGGTAGTCGGCAATGTCGTAGCCGTCGTCGCGGAGCGGCGACGGGTAGAAAGGAAGCAGCCAAATCGCGGTGATGCCCAATTCCTCAAAATAAGGCATCTTTTCGAGCAACCCCCGGAAGTCGCCGATGCCGTCGCCGTTACTGTCGTAGAACGTCTTGACGTGTAGTTCGTAAATGACCGCGTCTTTGAACCACAGTGGATCGCCCATATGCGAAGAGAAATCGCGTTCCGGCAACGTTTTGAATGCATCCGAGTTCCTTGAATCGTGCGAATTAGGGTTGCCCCGTCGGGATCGGCCCCGGTGGCCGGCCTTCAGGGATGTCTCATGGTCGCGCCCGGTCCCACCACCCAGTCCAGTCCCACCTCCTCGCTTCCCCGCCAAGGGGCCGACCTCACGACGGCGGGGGTGCGATATTGCACCTGGGCGCCCGAGGTCCGGTGCGTCTCGGTACACGTGCAACCGGTGGGGGGCGGGGCCGAACGTCGGGTGGAACTTGAGCCGCGAGCCGGGGGATTTCACGCCGCCCTCGATCGCGCCGGCCAAGCCGGCGACCGTTACTTGTATTGCCTCGAGGGGGCGAAACGCCTCCCGGATCCCGCCTCGCGCTGGCAACCGAACGGCGTGGACGGTCCCTCCATGGTGATTGATCCAACGGCGTTCACCTGGACGGATGCCCTGTGGAACGCGCCCGCGTTCCGCGACCTCGTGATCTATGAGTTACATGTCGGCACGTTTACGCCGGAAGGAACTTTCCGCGGCGTGATCGAACATCTGCCCGAACTGAAGAAACTCGGCGTCCGGGCCATCGAGCTGCTGCCCATTGGAGATTTCCCGGGCAGCCGAAACTGGGGTTACGACGGCGTCATGCTCTTTGCGCCGGCGCGAGTTTACGGGACGCCGGACGACCTCCGCGCGTTGGTGGATGCCGCGCATGCCATGGAGATCGCCGTCATTCTCGACGTGGTCTACAATCACTTGGGTCCGCACGGCAACCGCCTGCGCGACTATTCGCGCCATTACTTTGATTCAACACGACAAACCCCGTGGGGTGACGCCTTGCATTTTGACGGACCCGGTTCAGGGCCGGTCCGCGCTCTTTTCTGTCAAAACGTCCAATATTGGATTGCGGAGTTCCACGTCGACGGCTTCCGCCTGGACGCAACCCATGCGATCCACGACCGCTCCGGCCAGCACATCTTGCGCGAGTTGCGTGACACGGCGCATGCGTTCGGCGCATTTGCGATTGCGGAGGATGAGCGCAATGAGGAAACTCTGCTTTCGCGAGACGGTTTCCACCTGGACGGCGCTTGGGCGGATGATTTCCATCATTCGATCGAGGCATCCATATCCGACGCGTCAATTTACCGCGGGCGTTTCAGCGGAAAGATTGTTGAGCTGGTGGAGATTCTGCAGCACGGCTGGACGCGCCGGCCGCCGGCCCCGCAACGCGCGCAGCTCTCCCCACATCAATTTATTTGCTGCATCTCGAACCATGACCAGGTGGGGAATCGGCCACACGGCGACCGTCTCCACACCATGACGTCCGCGGCCGCGTACCGGGCTGCGAGCGCGTTGCTTTGCCTGCTGCCCGGTGTTCCAATGCTGTTTATGGGCCAGGAATGGGCAGCATCTTCGCCGTTTCTCTATTTCACCGACCATCCCGAAGCGGTCGGGCGACTGGTGAGCGTAGGGCGGAAGCGCGACCTCATGCGCTTCGATATTTACGCGCGGGCGATGGCCGGACGACCGCATCTTGATCCGCAGGATCCCGCGGCATTCCTTGCGTCGAAATTGCGATGGGACGAATGTGAGGGCCTTGCGCACCGCCAAATGTTCGAACTGTATCAGCGGGCGCTCGCGTTGCGGGCGGTCGTGGCATTCAGCCGGGCCGAGAATTTTCCCGATTTTTCCGTTGGTGAACCCGCGGTGGGGGTGCTCGCGATCCGTGGGGACGATTCGTCGGGACAGTGGCTGCTGCTCTTCGACCCCCACGGCGGGAGCCGGCTCGCCCTGGATGAAACGGAGCTCACCGCCACGCAGGGCAAATGGGAGATCGCGCTTTCATCAAATGAGGCGCGATTTGGCGGCGACGGACCCGCGCGTCGGGACCCGACCCGGCAGAGCGTGGCGTTTGTTGGTCCCGAACTCATGCTGCTGCGTGGCGCCCGCTCATGAATTCAGGATATTCCATTCCACGCGCGACGTATCGACTGCAATTCCACGCGAATTTTACGTTCCGGGACGCGGTCCGCGTGGTTCCATATCTGCGCGACCTTGGGATTAGCCATGTGTATGCGTCGCCTTATTTCAAGGCGCCGCGCGGAAGCATGCACGGGTACGACGTCATCGATTACAACGAGTTGAATCCAGAACTCGGTTCGGCGGCAGATTTCGAGGATTTTCTTCAGGCACTAGAGGCCAATGCGATGTCGCATATTGTCGACTTCGTTCCGAATCACATGGGCGTTGCCGACGATGGAAATCGGTGGTGGATGGATGTTCTTGAGAATGGACCCGCGTCAATCTACGCGGGATATTTCGACATCGACTGGAACCCGAGCAAGGTCGAGTTGAAGAACAAGGTGCTCCTCCCAATCCTCGAGGAACAATATGGCCGCGTGCTCGAGGCGGGGCTCCTGCGCGTGATGCTTGAAGACGGCTCGTTCAGGCTCGCGTATCGCAATCGCCGGCTGCCGCTCGCACCCCGCACCACGCGCGGCGTTTTGGCGGGTGCCATTAAACGGTTGTCCACCCTGGGCACCGCGCCACCCCCCGAGCTGGAGAGCATTCACACGGCCCTCGAACACCTTCCCGCGTCCGAGGAGATCGCACCCGGTAAAAAGGTGGAACGCGCCCGGGAGAAGGAGATCGTCAAGCGTCGGCTCCGAGTGCTTTGCGAGGAGTCGCCAGAGGTTCGGCACGCGCTGCAGCTCGAGCTCGACGAGCTCTCGGGTGGAACTGGAGCGGAAGGCTTCGACACGCTCGATCGTTTGATCAGCGCGCAGCGCTACCGGCTTGCCTACTGGCGTGTCGCCGCCGAGGAAATCAACTACCGCCGATTTTTCGATATCAATGAACTGGCGGCGATCCGGATGGAAGACCCGGAGGTGTTTGCCAGCTCGCATGCGCGGCTGTTCGATTTGATTGCCCGCGGCGCGGTTACCGGCGTGCGGGTCGATCACGTCGACGGACTTTATGATCCGAAGGGTTACCTGACGAACCTGCAACGGGGTGCGGCCGAGTTGCGGGGGGAAACGCCAACCGGTCAGGCGTTGTACCTGTTGGTGGAGAAAATTCTCGCCCCCGACGAGCAACTGCGTCACGACTGGCCGGTCGCCGGCACGACCGGCTATGAGTTTGCGGACTTGGTGACGGCATTGCAAATCGACGCCGGCGCGGAACGTTCGTTTACCGATACCTACACCCGCTTCACGCGGGAACCGTCGAAGTATCGAGAGGTGGTCTACCGCGCGAAGATCCTGACGATGCAGGTGTCGATGTCCAGCGAGGTCAGCGCGTTGGGTCATCTGCTCAATCGGCTGTCCGAAACAAACCGGTGGTATCGTGACTTTACCCTCAACGCGCTCACGCGGGCCTTGCGGGAGACGATTGCCTCGTTTGCCGTGTATCGCACCTACCTGTCGCTCGATTCGCCCGCGGACCCGGATGACGTGCGGCGGATTGACTTCGCGCTGGGCGAAGCGATGCGACGCAATCCGGCGCTGGAGCATTCGGTGTTCACATTTCTTCGCGACGTCTTCATCCCTCCCGCCGACAATGCGCACCCCGTCGATGAGGAGGCGCGGCGACATTTCGTGTTGAAGTTCCAGCAAAACACCGGTCCAATCACGGCCAAGGGGGTCGAGGACACTGCATTTTACCGCTACAATCGGTTAGTGGCCCTGAACGAAGTGGGAGGAGAGCCTTCCATCTTTGGCGCAACCGTTGACCACTTTCATCACCAAAACACGGCTCGCCGCGCGCAATTTCCGCATTCGCTCCTAGCGACTTCGACCCATGACACAAAGCGAAGCGAGGACGTTCGCGCTCGGATCGCGGCTCTGTCGGAAATCCCGCGCGACTGGGCGCGTGCCTGCAGCCGCTGGCGCGTGCTCAACCGCCGGCACAAGCGCATTGTGCAGGGGGAAGAGGCTCCCGACCTCAACGAAGAGTATTTGCTCTACCAGGCGATCGTGGGAACCTGGCCGGTCGGCCGACGATGGAGCGACGTGCGCGAAGGATACACGGCACGCCTCGAGGAATACCTCGTGAAAGCGATTCGTGAAGCCAAGGTAAACAGCAGCTGGATCAGGCCAAATGAGTTTTGGGAAGCGTCCGCGCGCGAATTCGTCCGGTCCATCCTCGCGGAAGATCCGCGTAATCGCTTGCCCCCGTTAATCGAACCGCTGGCACGGCGCGTTGCCGAATTGGGCATGATCAACTCGATTGCGCAAACCGTCCTCAAGCTCACGGTGCCTGGCGTCCCCGACATTTATCAGGGAACGGAAATCTGGGACGATAGCCTGGTCGACCCCGACAACCGACGCCCCGTGGATTTTGCGTTGAGGCGTGCGCTCATCAAGGAGGTCCTCGCGAATCCGGCTCCAATCGAATTCCTCCGAGAGTGGTCTGACGGGCGATTCAAACTCTTTATTGTGCAGCGTCTCTTGCGACTTCGCGCGGAGGTTCCGCAGGTTTTTGCGGAGGGAACCTATGAGCCGCTGAACGGTTCCGGTACGTTCGGCGATTGTGTCGTGGCCTTTCGGCGCGTGGCGGGGGCGCGAGAGCTTGGAGTCGTTGTGCCGCGTTTCTCGTCGCGCGTTGGATTTCCTCCGATCGGTGAGTTGTGGCAGGACACCTTGCTACCCGCTTTAGAAACAAACGGCTGGAAAAACGTGCTGACAGAGAGTCCGCTCGACGCCGCGCAACCGACACGTCTCGCGGATTTGCTCGGAGAATTACCGGTCGCAGTGTTGTTGCGATGATTTCGCGAGGCTGGTTAAGATATGCGTCGCATGATGTAGACGGCTTCACCGTCCTGCTTCTGCGTGTACGCCGCAGTCAATTCGTAACGACCAGCCAGAGCTGTTGATCGGGCTTGGACGGCGTCGGGCTTGATGAGGGTCGTCTTGCGAGACCCGCTAATCGAAGTGAGCGGACCATTGCTAAATGGAACGCGGTACGCTTCGCCCACGTCCACGAAACGGATCGTCTTCCACACGCGAATCGGTGACGGCTGTCCCGAACCATCCTCCCCTTCGGATAGCCACAAGACGTCGTACCCGGCCCACTGATTCATTCGCCAAAGATGTCGGACCGAAATCCCGTGTAAAGCCCGCAGGCAAATGTTCCTCCGCTCCGAACCGAACCGGTCTACCTGATTCCAAATTTCGATTTCCGTGGGCCAGTTTTCCGTCGCGAAATTCCTTCCAAAAGCTCGCGCTTGGTCGATCGCTTAAATGTTCTGAACAAAGACATATTGTATGAAAACTATACACTGTTTTATGGTTATTTTAGAGTGCCTCCAGAGTAAATCGAGATTGGCATATTGGCGGCTATATACGGCGCAAGCGCTCACAATGGGCGCTTCCCAACCAAAAATGAAAACAATTACCAGCGAACTGAAACCACAAAGCCTCATCGACTATTCGGACGAAGATTTGATGTCGGAAATCCAAAGGCAAGACTCTCTGGCTTTCGAGGAGTTGTACCGTCGGCATAACGCCCAACTCCGCAGCGTCGTATTCCACGTCCTTCATTCGGAGGCTGACACCCAAGATCTCCTGCAGTCCATTTTTGTGGCGATCTGGAATGGTGGGAGTCTGCAGTATCGGCCGGACAAGGGGCGCCCGCTCGGCTGGTTGGTGACGATGGCCCGTCGTCGCGCGATCGATTTGGTCCGCAAGAACGTTTGTTACGGTCGGACCTGCGACGGTTATCAAGCGGAAGTCGAGACTCGTCCGCGCAGTGCTGTTGGAACGGTTGAATACGAAGTCGACTGGGCGGAATATCGAAGTCTCATTTCGAACGCTCTGAACCGGCTCCCCGAAGCCCAGCGCGTCGCCATTGAGCTCGCGTTTTTCAAGGGGCTGAGCCAGCGCGACATCTCGGCTCGACTTGGCGTGCCCGTGGGTACGATTAAGACGCGGATCACACTCGCCATTCACAAGGTCCGCCGTTACCTGTCCGGCGTCAGTCGGGAACTGGAGAATACATTTGGTAAAGCGCTTCCCGCCTGAGTCTGCTGCTGATTGTCCATGCCCCTTCCACCCCCCGCTCCTTCGGCTGAACCGCCAGACCGCGAACGCAAGCGAGCTACGATTCTCCTGATCGAGGATCATGCGGATTCGGCAGTCGTTTTCGAACGGCTGCTGGTTCGCCGCGGGTTTGGGGTGGTTCACGCTTCGACCCTCAAGCAGGGACTCGAATGCCTGGAACAAGGGGGAATTGATCTGCTGATTGCGGATCTGAGTCTGCCCGACGGTTCCGGCCTGGACGTCATGGCCCCCGGCACTGGCGCGCAGAGATTGCCGGCGATTGCCCTAAGCGGCTTCGGGGCGCCGGAGGACGAGCGGCGGAGTCGCGAGGCCGGATTTGCGCTCCATCTGGTCAAGCCGGTGGATTTCTCCGTCCTGCACGCAGCCATCGAGAAATTGCTCTCGCAGACTAATCGCGAAGGGGGCGATCCCGCGATTTCTCAAGCAAGCCGTGGCGTTTGAGCTTCGCATAGAATGTCGCTCGATAGAGGCCAAGAATTTCAGCCGCGCGGCGTTTATTTCCGCCGGTGCGCACCAGTGCTTCGCTGAGCGCGGCGCGCTCACGTTCGACGAGTGATTGAGGGGCCGAGGCCGTTGGAATGACCGCGGCCGGGTTTTTCACTTCGCGGGGAAGATGAGAAATCTCGATCTTGTCGGAATCGCAAAGAACCACCGCGTGCTCCATCGCGTTTTGCAGTTCTCTCACGTTGCCGGGCCACGGGTATTCCAACAGCGACCTCAGCGTGTCCGGCGCGAGCATGGGAGCCGGGCGATTGCCTTGGAGTGCGAATCGGCTGATGAATGTTTCAGCCAATTTTCGCACATCTTCGCGGCGGTCCCGCAGGGGCGGAATTTCAAGCTGGAAGGTATTCATTCGAAAATACAGATCCTCCCGCAATTTTCCTTCGCGCAAAGCTTTCTCCGGCTGTCGATTCGTCGCCGCGATCAATCGAAAATCCGCCTTGATGTTCTTCGTGCTGCCGAGTCGACGGAACTCCCGCTCTTGGAGCACGCGCAGAAACCGGGTCTGCAACTCGATCGGCATTTCTGAAATCTCATCGAGAAAAAGGGAGCCGCCATGCGCCTCTGCAATCAGCCCACCAAAATCTTGCACCGCTCCGGTAAAGGCCCCTTTCACATAACCAAAGAGTTCCGACTCGATCATGTTTGAAGGAAAGGCCGCGCAGTTCAGTTTGACCAGTGGGCTCGAAGCGCGCCGGCTCAAGCGGTGAATTTCGTTCGCGAGGATTTCCTTCCCGACCCCGCTTTCGCCGGTAATCAGCACGTTTGCCTCGCTTGGAGCAACCCTCTCGACTAAATCCAAAATCTCCTGCATGGCGCGGCTCCGCGAGACGGGGGTAAGCTGCCGTTCCGCCTGGGCGAGTTTTTTTTCCAGCTGGTCAGCGCGGACCCGAAGCTCGGCGGTTTCCGTCTCCAGCACATTTTGTTCGATCGCGCGTGCACAGAGACTAAACAATTCCTCCGGGACATATGGCTTGCTGAAAAAATGAAACGCTCCTTGTTTTATCGACTCAATCGCATTCGACAGGGAGTCATGCGCCGTCAGGACAATTACCGGCAGGCGGGGTCGGCTTCGCTTGATTCCGCGCAGGACATCTAGGCCCTCCTCGTCCGGAAGCCCAAGGTCAAGCAGTACCAAATCGGGGTCCCACCCTGCGATTGATTTGCGCCCGATCGCACCCGTGCCTGCAACCTTCACTTCGTAACCCTTCCGCTGCAAGACGGCGCTCAGCGTCGCTTGAATATGACGTTCATCATCGATGATAATAATCTTCTTGGGATTGCCGGCCACGACGCGACGATACGTCCAAGGATTGATTACTCCAATGCTCGAATGAGATGAAAAATCTTCCGAATGAGTTCGGCGGGGTCGGCGGGCTTCGCTAAATAATCATCGAATCCCGCCGCGAGGGCACGATCCTTGTCGTCATCTCTCGCAAACGCGGTCAACGCCAACGCGGGCACCCAACGCTGCCGCTCATCGGGCAGACCGCGGATCCGCCGGATCAAGTTGTAGCCGTCCTCCTCGGGCATTGCCAAGTCGGAGATAATGACGTCAGGCCGCCACCCCCGAAGCAGCTCAAGAGCGGCACTGGTCCGTTCGGCAGTTCGCACCAGAGCTCCCTTCCCTCGTAAGATTCGGACCAGGGCGTCCAACGTGTCCGCGTGGTCATCGACCACCAGAAGTTGCACGCCTTGCAGGTTAGGCTCGTCCATCCCCGCCTTTTCAGGAGACGGCAGGGCGGCATCTTCGCCTGACGCATCTCCCGGTTTTGTCGTCGCTTCGGCGCTCGGCTTCACGGGTGTTCGCTGGGCTTTCGGCGCGGCCGTACTTTGGCTGTTGCCCATTGCCGGGCGGGGCAGCGGCTCGTCGGCAGAACCAACCATCGTCGCCCCCGCCTGAGGCTGTTTGCCCCCAGCCAGTTCATCGCTCACCGGAGCGCTCGTCGTTCGATCCCCCACGACCAAGGGGAGCTTCACCCGAAAGGTCGCGCCGCTGCCCAGGCCCGCGCTCTCCGCCGTGACACTACCGCCGTGAAGTTCGACGAGATGCCGAACAATACTCAGCCCCAATCCGAGGCCGCCATGAGTCCTTGTTGTGCTTCCGTCGAGCTGAATGAAACGATCGAAAATCCGGGGAAGGAACTGCGCATCGATGCCTTGGCCGGTATCCGTCACGGTCGCTTCGGCCCACGATTCGACCCTTCCGACCCAAACGGTGACGACGCCGCCAGCCGGAGTAAATTTGATCGCATTGCTGACGAGGTTGGAAATGATTTGCTGCAGTCGGTCCTCCGCGCCGGCGACCGTCACATCTTCGTCGCCATCCGGCCCCTGCAAGGCCACACCTTTTAGCCCCGCGGTGGGTCGGAGTAATTCGATGGCGGTCTGTGCTACTTTGGGGAGGCTTACCTTTCGCAACTCGAGCTGGATTTTTCCCGAGGCGATGCGCGTGACGTCGAGCAGCTCATCGATCAGGGTCTGTTGGGCGCGCGCATTTCGTTCAATCGCGCCAATTCCACTTTCCAAGTCGGAGGGCTCTACCAGCTCGCCTTTTAGGACTGCAACCCAACCGAGAATGGCATTCAAGGGCGTGCGCAGCTCGTGCGAGACAATCGCCAGAAACTCGTCTTTTGTGCGGTTCGCCTGCTCGGCCGTATCCAGGGCCGTCTTCTCCGCAACCAGCGCCGCCTGCGCGGAGGCGCGCGCTTCACGTTCGCCCTCCAGCAAGATCGAACGCTCCCGGAGCGAACGGCTTGCGGATATAAAGAAGAGACCGACAAATCCGAGTAAGATGGCGCTCGTCGCAAGCGCCACCGCCGAGGCATGTTCTTTGAGCGCGTGAGCGCCCTGATGGGCCGCCGCGAGGCGTTCACGCTGGGTCCCATCCATTCGCTCCACGATTTGCCCGATTGTATCCATCATTGTCTTACCCGTGGAAACCAGCTGAGTTGTGGTGACCTTATCCAATTTATTGTCGCGGCTCAGCGCGATCAACCGGACCATGTGCTGTTCTTTCTCTCGACCAACGACCGCCAACTCCTCCATTTGGCGAAGGGTCGGGGCATCGTCATTCAAGAGATTGCGCAAATCCTCGAGCGACCGCTTTGCCTCGCTCAGACTCGATTGAAATGTATCTAGAAACGTCTCTGCGTGCGTGATGAGAAAGCCCCGGGTGGCGGTTTCCGCGTTCCGGTGGCTGCTCAACCAGATGAGCAAATTCTCCCGGATTGACTGGATCTTCCACCCTTCCGCTTGTCCGAGTGCCATTTCCACCGAGGATCGATGAGTCAGATACGCGCTGGCAAAAATGACCGCGGTCAGGAAGACAAACCACCACCAAAGGATTTGTCGCGTCGCGGGTATCAGCTTGGACATGTTTTGCGCAACGCTCGTAAATTATCCAGGCGCCTTCGTTGGGCAAATGGCCAAATCGATCAAGCACCTCAAGCCCGACGGAGGCCGCAGCCTGTGCGTCCCGCCCAAGAATGGTGCCGATGTATTATTTTACAAGTGCTCGATATCCGCGCGAATTTCATCCTGGGTCCGGTCAAGCTTCTTCTGCAACCGTCCGAGCAGCTCATCCTCTTTGCCTTTGGCAAACATCAGGTCATCATCCGTCAATTGACCGTACTTCTGCTTGAGTTTGCCCTTAATTTCATTCCAGTTGCCTCTGATGGTGAATTCGTTCATGCCTCCAGTTCGAATGTCAGGCCCCTCATGCGCTCTAGAAAATCGTCGCCGCACCGGCTCGAAAATGCCCTTCTCTTGCGCCCAGCGAGCGGCCGAAAATGCTTCTTCTCGGGCGGGTGACGAAGATTTCTCCACGCACATCGATTCGGGCGTTCGTTTCTCCTGGAGGGCTCGACGCCGTGAATATCTAAATTGAAGTCCAGACCGCCAATGAAGTCCGATCTGACGAACGTCCCATGGCCGAACGTGTCCGCCTTTGTTCGGCAACTGGCACATGACATCCGCAATGACCTCAACGCCTTGGAGCTTGAAATCGCTCTCCTGCCAGAACAAAACCACGATGGCAATGCGCCGGATCAAGTGTTCTCTGGCCTAAGATCATCCGTTCGGAATTCGGTAACCCGGCTTCGTCTGATTTCTGCGCGCGTCGACGACATTACAATTCACCCGACGCCGATTCCAATCACGGATCTGGTCGAAGTGTCTCGGGAAAAGATTCGGAAATTACACCCTGCCGATTCCCATCTGGAATGGGATTTTCCGGTCCAAAGTGGATCGCTTGAAGCTGATATCTCCCTTCTGGCCGACGCACTTACAGAGATCGTCTCGAATGCAATTGATTTTCGCGAAGACGATAAATCAATCAAGATTAGGGGAAGACCGGAACGTCATCTGCTCCGGCTTGATGTTATCGAAATGAAACAGCGGCGCCCAGTTGGAATGGATTCTTGGGGGGTATCTCCACTTCAGCAAAATCGCCGTAGCCACTATGGTTTGGGTTTGTATTTCGCCGCGCGCGTTGTGGTCGCACATGGTGGCACGATTGATCGTGCCTATGACGCGACTCGTTCACTTTTCAGAACTTCCATTCTTTTACCTCTTGCGATTGGCGGGACGCACGGGATGTCAACTGCCTGAGCGTTGCGCGATTGTACAACACTCCCTGAGAATCGTTCCTCGAGGTGCGCGTGCTCTGGCGATTTCTTTCCGCCCCGGTGATAGTCGCCATTGGATAGGACTTCATTCCTCCGCCCCGGGTCTACGTCACGCCGAAATGCTGGTTCCACCTGCGACACCGAAACCGAAAGGACCCCAAAAGACCGCCAGGGAATTATAAGTCCGCACGTGAATCATGACCGTTTCATTCTTGAACTGATTGGCTTGCAACCTAAAACCTATGAGAACAATCCTTATCATTGTCCTAATTCTTGCGCTGCTTGGAGCCCTCCCCTTGTGGCCGTACAGTGGAAGCTGGGGGTACTATCCTAGCGGTGGACTCGGCGTTGTCTTACTCATCCTGATCATTCTGGCCGTTCGAGGAAGAGATATCTAGTGAGCTAGCTAATTTCTCCGCGATAGGCACAACGGGCGGAGGCAGCGCCCGGGCAGCGAACGCGATAAAGCTTCGCACGCTTTGGAGACAACGGTTCCCATTTTCGATGAAGGCAACATTCACGCTGACCTTGACTACGGGTGCGATTTTGGTCGCCACGGGCAATTTCCACGACGAATCCAAACGTGGATGGGTGACGTTCAGCCCAAAATTGCGCCCTTGGATTGCGTCGCCTGGTTGCACGCTCGGAGAATTGAAACGCCAGTTGATCCGGGCAGCGGATGCGCTGGATGGCCGGCTCGGGGTTGAATATCACGAGCATCCGGATCGGCCTGCGAGAGCAGGGCACCCTGCCGCAGAAAAATAGATCACGAGCGGCGTTGTCCCCCACAAATTCTCACGCCAGGGATTGAATCACCTAAGGTCTATCGTGCCTCCGGCCTTGGTTTCTCCTCCGCCACCGAATCGAGCCAGCTGCATGGATGGTCTTATTCAATGGAGATGGATCGACGAAGCCGATAACGGGTCAGCATGCCGGCGGCGAATGGACTCTGAAGGTAACCCCATGCGACTCTAGGCGATTCGGAAGGCGATGAGGCGTGCCCACAAACGAAACCCATCAGATACTTGATCCGATTTGAATCGCCGCTGCGTTCTCACGCCCCGCTGTGCGCGTTGCCGTGCCTTTTCCGCGTGTCCATCTGTGGCGACCTTCGCTACGGGGACGGCGCTTCGTCCCGCTCACGGTTCACCCACTACAAACCGAGATAAGCCTGCCGAACCGCAGGGTCGTCGATCAGCTCGCTCGCCGGGCCGCTGTGTACGATGCGCCCGGTCTCGAGCACATAGCCTCGATCGGCGGTGGAAAGGGCGAGCTGCACGTCTTGCTCGACGAGCAGAACGGTCACGCCCTCGTCGCGGATTGCGTCGAGCACACCCATCAGCTGCTCGACGACGACGGGCGCCAGGCCGAGGCTCATCTCGTCCACCATCATCAGCACCGGCGCCGCCATGAGCGCGCGCGCCATGGCGCACATCTGCTGCTCGCCGCCCGACAGGCTGCCGGCGAGCTGGCGCGTGCGCTCCTTCAGGCGCGGAAACATCGCGTACATGCGATCGAGGTCGCGCAACACCGCCGCCTTGTCGTCGCGCCGGTAAGCGCCCATTAGAAGATTGTCCTGGACCGTCATGCGATCAAAGAGCTGACGGCCTTCGGGCACCTGCACGAGACCGAGGCCGAACACCTCGTCGGGTGTCAGCACGTCGAGGTCATGGCCGTTGAAGACAATGCGGCCGGTGCTGCGCACGACCCGTGACAGAGCCCGCAGCAGCGTCGTCTTCCCGGCACCATTGCTGCCGACCAGGGCCACGATCTCGGCCGGATAGATCTCGAGCGAGGCCTCTCGCAGCGCCAGCATCTCGCCGTACCCGGCGCTCAAACCCTCGACGCGAAGCAGGGGTGTCCGCTCAGCCGCCACGTTCATGGGCGCCTCCTCCCGAGATAGGCCTCGATCACGGTCGCATTTGCGAGCACGTCGTCCGGCGCACCGTCGGCGATCTTCTCGCCGTGATGGAGAACGAGCAGGCGATCCGAGAGGCTCTTGATCGCTTTGATGACGTGCTCGATGACGAGCACGCTGATGCCCTGGTCGCGCACCTTGCGGATGACGTCGATCACCTCTTCGATTTCCACGTGGTTAAGACCCGCCATCACTTCGTCGCAAAGCAGCACCTTTGGCTGCATCGCCAGCGCCTTCGCCAGTTCGAGACGCTTGCGGCCCGGGCCGCCGAGCTCGTCGGCGCGCTGGTCGACGAAACGGCTGAGACCGACGAAATCGAGGCAAGCGCGGGCCTGCTCGCGCGCCAGCGCCAGCTTGGGCTGCCCGCCACCGCGCCCGAACAAGGCACCGACGGCGACGTTGTCGAGCACAGAAAGGCCGGGAAAGGGCCGCATAATCTGGAACGTTCGACCGATGCCCAGACGCGCCCGCCGGTAGGCCGGCACCTTGGTGATCGGCTCGCCCTGAAAGAACACCTCGCCTTGACTCGGCGGCAGGGTGCCGCTGATCAGGCTGATCAAGGTTGTCTTGCCGGCGCCGTTGGGGCCGATTAACCCGAGGATCTCCCCCGGCGCCAGCGTGAAGCTCACGTCATTGACGGCGACAAGCCCAGCGAAGCGCCGGGTCGCGTGGCGAACCTCGAGCAAGGCGTTCATAGCCGATGCGCACGGATATTTTGCCGGAAATAGCGCCATCCGGACTTGGGCACGTTACGCACGATGTCGGCCAGGCCGCGCGGCATCAGTACGATGGCCCCGACGATGACGATGCCGAAGAAGAGCCCGGCGAGGTTTGTCACTTCGCTCGAGAGGAACTCCGAGATCGCCGAAAGCGAGAAGGCGCCAACAATCGGGCCGAGGATGGTGCCCGGGCCGCCGAAGACGGCCATGATGATCATCTTGACGTTGAGGCTGATGTCGAAAGCGCTCTCGGGGTCGAGGAAGGTAATCCAGTATGCGTGGATGCCACCGGCCAGGGCGCTGAATAAGCCGGACAGTGCAAATGCCAGCACCTTGTAGAGCGTGGTGTTGACGCCCATGACGGCGGCGCCTTCCTCGTTCTCACGAATGGCGATCAGGCCAAAGCCAAAGCGGCTCCGCGTCAACCAGAAGATTGTCAGCGTCGCCAGCACGAGCAGGCCAAGCGAAAGCTCGTAGAAGAGGCGGTCATTGTTGAGCGGCGGCAGGACGAGACCGATATTCTGGCCGGCCAGCGGGATGTTCGACACGATCGCCGTCATGACCTGGCCCAGGGCAAGCGTGGCGATGGCGAAGTAGTGGCCCTTGAGCCTGAGCACCGCCGCGCCCAGCGTGCACGCAAACAAGACTGCCAGCAGCACGCCGAAGACCAAGCCGACGCCGAACGGCAGATGCCACTGCACCATGGCGATCGCTACGCCGTAGCTGCCTAGTCCGTAAAAGACGGAATTGCCGAATGAGGCGTAACCAGTGTAGCCGCCAATGATATTCCAGCCCTGCGCCAGTACCGCCAGCAGCAGGGTGTTGATGCCAAACTGGATGATCAGGTCGGAGCCGAACCACGGCAGCGCCGCGAGCACGGCCACCACGGCCAGCGCGAGCGCGAGTCGTAGCGGCGTCATGCCGTCCTCCCGAGCAGGCCGGACGGCCGCACGATGAGCACCAGGAGCAGGATGCCGAAGCTCGCCACGTCGCCGTAGGTCGGGCCGATGTACAGCTTCGTGAGCGATTCAACCACACCGAGGAAGAGACCGCCGACGATGACTCCGAGCGGGTTGTCGAGCCCGCCGATGATCGAAATAGCAAACGACTTGGCGGTGAGCGTGCCGCCAATGTACGGGTTGATCTGCGAGACCGTGCCGTACAGACCGCCGGCGGCGCCGGCCAGCGCCAGGCCGAGCCCGAACGTCATGGCATAGAGATGCCGCGGCTCGACGCCGTAGAGGCGCGCGGCGA
Source organism: Verrucomicrobiota bacterium (assembly GCA_025353105.1). Taxonomy (GTDB): domain Bacteria; phylum Verrucomicrobiota; class Verrucomicrobiia; order Chthoniobacterales; family SZAS-18; genus SZAS-18. Next base: position 21,050 of record JANXRG010000112.1, on the reverse strand, counting down.
CCAGATTCTGGGCCGTTGCGCGTATCGCCCGGCCAAGACGTGTGCGCAGAAGAAAGATCCACATGCCGATCGTCAGCACGATGGCCACGACGAAGGCGGCGAAGCGCACGACCGGCACCGTCACTGGGCCGAGCTGCCAGCTGTTGCCGGCGTACGGCGGATTGATGGTGCGGAAGTCCGCCGAGAAGGCGATCTGCGCCAGGTAGGTGAGAACGACCTCGAGGCCGAAGGTGATGAGCAGCGTGTTGAACATCGGCGCGCGAACGACGAGATTCAGCAACCCACGCTGCAGCGCATAGCCAAGCACGAACAGGACGAAGGCCGAAATGGGAAGGCCGAGGAAGGGGTCGATGTGCGCGCCGGTGTACAGGTACCACGAGACGTAGGCGCCCAGCATAATGAAGGCACCGTGGGCGAGGTTTACGATGTTGAGCACGCCCCAGACGAGGGCGAGACCAAGCGCCATCACGGCATACAGCCCACCCAGCAGGATGCCGTTGACGAGGACTTGCGCGAAGAGATCCATGACCGGCGTCCGTCGGCGGATGGGATCAGCGCGCGCTCCAAGGCGGCATCGGATATTTCGGTTGTTTAATAAATCCCGATTCGCCGTATATCGCCGTCACCGTGCCCTCCTGGACCTGAATCACAGTCTGGGGGAGATCGATCTGCCCGTGCGCGTCGAAGGAGATCGGCCCGTACAGACTGTCGAACTTGATGCCGGCGAGTGCGTCGCGCACTTTCTTCGGGTCGACGCTGCCGGCCTTCTCGACGGCTTCAACCAGGGCTTCGACGTCCGCGGCGCCGGACGCCGCGTGATAGTCGGGCTCGTAGCCGAACTTGGCCTTGTAGTCGTCCGCAAACTTTTGCCCGTCACCGAACCAGCGGTCCTTTTGCGTCGCCGAAGGCAACCATGCGGTCATGCCAAAGGCATAGTCAGCGTCCTTACCGAGCGCTTTGCGGAAGTCCTCACTCGGCACGCCGACCGTGAAGGAGTAAAACTTCGGCGACACGGTCAGGCTCTTGGCCTGGCGGATGAAGTTGAGGATCTCCGTCTCGTGACCGGCCACCAAAACGACATCGACGTTCTTGCTCTTGATCTGCGAGAGCAATGAATTGAAGTCGGTGGCATTCGTGCTGTAGCGCTCGTCCATCACCACGTTGAGGCCGGCCTGCTTGAGCTTGGGTCTCGTACCTTCGGCGACCGAAACGTCGAATGCGTCGTCGGCAAATAGCAGTGCGACCGATTGGGGAGCCGGCTTCAGCGACTTGAGCATGTCGATGGTGCTGCCAAAATAATTGCTCGCGGGCGCGAGCGTGCCAAAGATGTACTTAAAGCCGCGCGCAAAAATCTGGTCGGAGGCGCCACCGCCCTGAACCATCGGAACTTCGTATTTCTCCGACACCGCCGAGTCGGCCAGCGCGAAATTACTGGCGAAGGGACCAAGCAATAGATTGACCTTATCCTGCGAGACGAGCTGGGTGTACTGGCGGACGCTCAGGTTCACGTCGGACTGGTTATCGTAGATCTTGAGCGCGAGCTTGCGCGACTGACCGCCGATCTTGACGCCACCCGCCGCATTGATCTTGTCGACGGCCAGCTGGTACGCATCGCGGTAGTAGCGTCCGGTGTTCGCGACGGGCCCGGTCAGCTGCACAGACGCGCCAAAGACGATGTCTTGGGCGAGCGTAGAACTGCACGGCAGCGCAATCGCGAGCGCCGCGATCGAAGATAAGAGCGCTTTAAACATGATAGGTATCCTGACAAGTTTAGATGAGGGGTCGCCGCGGGGGGTAGTGCGCGGAATTCACGCGGGTCGTGACTGCACTTTCAATATTTGCTTTAAGGAAACGAAGGCAAGAAAGATCGTGGCGCTGATGGAGGAGGAATCGGTACGATTAGGGATGCGCGCGTAGTCGTTGACGGCTCCCGGCACCGCTGCAAAGCGCAGATCAACGTGATTTCGTCCGGCCGGCACATCATCGACTTCGAGACCACAGTGAATCGCACCGTACCCCCGGCGTGCACGCCGAGTGAGAGCTTCGACGTTGGCACCGATTTCGGGAAGGGGGTCGCCCTCGAGTGGGCAGAGCGCCGTCTGTCAGTTTCGATGGCAAGATCCAGCAGGTAAAGGTCGAGATGTAGTTTTCCTGTCGAACGCCGCCATTGTCATGCAGTCCGCATGCGCGCGAATTTGACCACGGGCTGACTCGCTCCGACCGAGCCTCCGCCAAGGTCACCTTTCTCAATGAAAAATGGATGCGCCAAACTTTCCAAAACGTTCCTTTTCTTTCGTATTATGAGAATTTAGGCCACAACCAAACCCCTATTTTTTGACATACGGAAGTCGTTGCTTTTGAGGGTGCCGATGGCCGGACTTGAACCGGCACGGGGCTTTCGCCCCAACGGATTTTAAGTCCGTTGCGTCTGCCATTCCGCCACACCGGCATGCACCCGGGGACGAGAATAACGACTGAATTCCCCCGCCGCCAATCGAAACCGCATCGGTCGCCGCGTCACGATTGCGCTTCGCCCGCGCCAGGCTCGTCGAGTGGCAGGACGCGCTCGCCCGGGGATAACGGACCGCCGCCATTTGAGATTGGATCCGTGCCGTGCACGTCGCGCAGCTTACGCGTGAGGACGCGTGAGCGGGTGGTGACATCCTCCACCTTGTTCTGCGCCTCCTGGAGTTTCTTGCGGACGCCCTCGATGGCCTCGCCAAATTTTCCGAACTCGACCTTCACGCCACTCAACACGTTCCACACTTCACTGCTGCGCTGTTGAATCGCAAGCGTGCGGAAGCCCATTTGCAGGCTGTTGAGCAGCGCGGCCAGCGTGGTCGGGCCCGCCACCACCACGCGAAACTCACGCTGGATTTTCTCCACCAAGCCCGGACGCCGCACCAACTCCGCGTAGAGACCTTCGGTCGGAAGGAACATAATGCCGAAATCCGTGGTGTAAGGCGGCTGCAGGTACTTTTTCGAAATTTCCGCCGCGCACAGCTTGAAACTCGCCTCCAAATCGCGGCCGGCCTGCTCGATTTCCTCATGGTTCAATCGCTCCTGCGCATCTTGCAGCCGTTGGAAATCTTCCACCGGAAACTTCGCGTCGATCGGAAGCCACAACGGACCGAGCGCCTCATCGCCGCCGCCGGGCAGCTTGATTGCGTACTCCACGGTCTCGGCGGAATCGGGTTTCACGCGCACGTTACGCTCGTACTGGCCCGCCTGCAGCACCTGCTCGAGCAACGCGCCGAGCTGAACCTCGCCCCAGCCCCCGCGCGTCTTCACGTTCGTCAGCACCCTTTGCAGCGAGCCGACGTCGGACGCGAGCTTCTGCATTTCCCCCAACCCGCGCTGCACCAGTTCAAGCCGCTCCGAAACGAGGCTGAAGGATTCACCGAGTCGCTTCTCCAAGGTGCCCTGCAGTTTCTCGTCGACCGTCGCGCGCATCCTTTCGAGCTGCGCGGCGTTGTCCTGCTGGATCTGCCGAAGCTGCCCCTCGACCGTTCCGCGCAGGGCCTCCAGACGCTCCGTGCTTGATGTCGCGAGCTGGCCGATCTGCGCAACCATCGAATTGAGAAAATTTGTCTGCGCTTCCGCGAGACTCGCGCGGAGGGCTTCGAAATGCTGCTCGTTACTTTGCAACAAGAGCGCGATCTGCTGGCTGGTCTGGTCGATCCGCTCGAGCTGGTTCTGGTTGAGCTGGACCTGCCGCTCCTGCAAATCGTTCGCCAGTCGAGAAAACGATTGGGACTGCTCCTCGCGCGCCTTTTGCGCATGGGTGCCGGTTTCGCCGCGAATGTTCGTCAATTCCTCGCGGGTCGTGCGCTCGAGCCGCTCCTGCAGGCTGTTCAGCTTGGTGAACTCGGGCACGATCGCGCTGAGGTCGCTGCGGCCCACGCGAAACAACACCATGAGCAGAATCACCAACAGCACGCACACCAGCGCGACCGTTGCAATGGCGAGATAGAGCGGAAGCGCGGGATCCATGGATGAACCAACCCACAATCGGTCACGAAGACACGAAGGTCACGAAGACAAAAAACTATTTGGCCACCGAGGCACAGAGAGCGCAGAGGGGAAAGGCAGAAGTCGGAAGTCGGAAGTCAGAGCAAATGCGGTCGATTCTCTGTCCTCTGCCCTCTGTCTTCTGTTCTCCGACCTCTGTGTTCTCCGTGCCTCGGTGGCTAACCCTTCTTCTGCCATCACGGCAGCTCGGCCACGCATTCGATTTCGACGAGCGCATCCTTCGGGAGGCGCGAGACCTCCACCGTGCTGCGCGCCGGGCGGTGGGCGCCAAAAAATTCCGCGTAAACCGAGTTCATTCGTGGGAAATCAGTCATGTTCTTGAGGAACACCGTCGTCTTCACGATGCTCGCGCGCGTCAGCCCGCGTCCAGCGAGGACGAGCTCGAGATTTTGCAGCACGCGCCGGGTCTGAGTCTCGACTTCAATGCCGGTAATCTCCATCGTGGCGGGATCGAGCGGGGTCTGACCCGAACAGAAAAGAAATCCGCCGGAGGCCACCGCCTGCGCATAGGGGCCAATCGCTTTCGGCGCGGCATCGGAGTGAATCGTTTCCATGCGCCATTCCTACGCGAGCGGGAAGGAACGCGAAAGCCGGAAGGAAAGAAATCAGAGAGCGGAGGAAAGAGGTCAGCGGTCGCGCTCCGTCTTCGGTCCTCTGTCCTCTGTCTTCTGGGTTTGCTCCGCCTTCTGCAGCCAGGGAAGAATCGCCTCGGCGGTGCGCCGGGCGGCGCCGCCGGGGCCGAGGGTAGCGACGACTTCGGCCAGCGAACGCACCTGCGCGTCGCGATAGGCCCCGTCGTCAAGCAGGCGCGCAGCCTCGGTTGCGAGCGCGGACGGCGTGCAGTCCGGCTGAATGAATTCCCGCACGACCTCCCGGCCCGCGAGCACGTTGATCATGCCGAGGTGATCCACGCGGATGACCATGCGTCCGACCCAGTAGGTCAGCGGCGCCACGCGATAGGCGATGAGATGTGGCAAACCAAAATACGCGGCCTCCACCGTCGCCGTGCCCGACGCGACCATGCCGATGGTCGCGATCTGCATCAGGCGATGCGCAGCCCCGATCGTGATGGCGCATTCGGCTTCGCCCCAACCGAGGGCATCGCGCGTGGCTCGCATTTCATCGAGCCGGGCAACCGACGCCGCCGCGGCGGCGAAGCGCAACAACGGATGAGTGATCTTGAGTTGTCGCGCGGCCTCGAGCATCGGCGGAAAAATCTTCCGCACCTCGCGCCGCCGGCTGCCGGGCAGCAGCGCCACAAGGTCCGCCACCCGTGGTTCCGCGGTCCGCCTGGCGGCGAGCGCATCGACCATGGGATGGCCGACAAATTCCGTGCGCAGGCCGGATTTCTCGTAGAGCGCCTGCTCGAACGGAAAAATGCACAACATGAGGTCCAGCAGCTTCGCCATCTTGGGGATGCGGCCGCGATTCCACGCCCAGACCTGAGGGCTGATGTAATAAAGAATCGGGCGCGTCCAGCCGTCGCGTCGCAGCGCCTTGGCCAGACGTAGGTTAAAGCCCGGATAATCCACGAGCAGGACCGCCGCCGGCTCGGTGGATCGAATTTCCCCGAGGGCGCGCGCGAACTCCGCCCGGAAATAACCATATTTCTTGATCACTTCCCAAAGCCCGACAACCGCCGCCTGGTCACACCAATCGCGAATGCCCTCCGCGTGCGGCGCGGAATGCATTAACGGGCCGCCGAGGCCGACAAATTCGACCGTGGGATCCAGCGCGGCAAGTTCGCGCATCACCGTCGCGGCATGATGATCGCCGCTGGGTTCACCCGCCACGACGTAAAGCACGCGAGTCATTCGTCGTCACGCCTGCTCGGCGATCATCCGCGTGATATCCACCGCGAGCGCGAGCGCCGCCGCGGCCTGATCGCCAGTCACGCGCGGCGTCGCGCCCAGCCGCGCCGACTCGAGAAACGACTGCAACTGGCGCTTGAGCGGCTGGTCCCACTCGATTTCGATCGTCTCCTTCTTGATCACGCCGTCGACGAGGCGATAACACTCGCCGGTCTGAGCCTGGTAATCGAGCGAGAGATAAGCGTCATTTTGGAAGACGCGGATCTTGCGCAGGCTCTCCGGGCTGACGCGGCTGGCGGTAATGTTCGCGACGCAGCCGTTCTCGAAACGCACGCGCGCGTTGGCGATGTCCTCGCCCCGGCTCAACACGGGCACGCCCACGGCGTCCACCTGGGCGACGGGCGAGCGCACGAGGTGCAGGATGACCTCGAGATCGTGAATCATGAGATCGAGAACCACGCCAATCTCGGTGCTCCGCATCGGATAGGGTGAGAGGCGATGCGCCTCGATGAAGCGCGGCCGGGTCAGGAGTTTTTCCAACGCGCCGAGCGCGGGGTTGAAGCGCTCGACGTGACCGACTTGAAGAATCACCCCCGCCGATTTGGCGAGTGCGACCAGTTCGCGCGCCTGTTCGGGGGTTTCCGTGATGGGCTTCTCAATCAGAAGATGCTTGCCCTGCGAAAGGAGGTGTTTCGCGATTTCGAAATGTTCGGGCGTGGGGGTGGAAATGCTGGCGGCGTCCACGTGCGCGGCGAATTCGTCAAGCGATGAGGCGGATTTGGCGCCGGTGGCAGCGGAGATTTCGGCGGCGACGACGGCGTTCGGTTCAAGAATGGCGGAGAACTGCACGTTCGGGATCGCAGCGGCCAGTTCGCCGTAGATGCGCGCGTGATTCTTGCCGATGTGACCGACGCCGACGACGCCGACACGCAGGATTTGCCCGGGGGAAGGATTCACAGCGCTAAGGACGCCGCACGCGGGCAGGGTTGCCAAGCATGATCTTGGGGGAACGCGACGTGGTGGTCACGGCTCAACCCCCACGAGGGTGACACCCGTGCCGGCGGCGATCTCGAAGATCCGTTCGCGCTCGAGCAGCAGCGTCCGGTCGGCCTCAATCGCAATGGCGCTGAGATTCGCCACGCTCGCCGCCTCAACCGTGCGCGGACCGATCACCGGGACATCGAAGCGAAGATCCTGGTTGGGCTTCGAAACCTTGCAGAGCACTCCCCCGCCCCGACCAAGCGCACCGCCGCGGCGGATGCATTCATCCGTGCCCTCAAACGCCTCGACCGCGAGCACCGTGCCCTTTTTCACCACGACACTCTGTCCGATGTCGAGCCGGCTCGTCTCCTTGGCGATGCGCATGCCGAATTCGACGTCGTTGCGCAACGTGCGTCCCGGCTTCGGCCCGGCGAGATGGCCGGCGGTCGCCAGTAGATCCTCGAGATACGTGGTGGCCGGCAGTAACGTCACGCCCGCGCGGGCGAGTTCGTCGGCCACGGCACCGAAGAGCGACTCCGCATTGCGCTCCCGCAGTCGACCGAGCAGCAGCAGCGCGCGAAAGTCCGGCCGCAACTCAAACAAATTCTTGGGCGCGATTTGGCCGGCCATGATGGCACGATTGATCGACCACGCCTTGAACTGCCGCAGCATTTTCCCAAGCTGGCCAACGCGCAGCCAGACGATCTCGTCCGCCAGCTCCGCGATGGCCGGATCCGTTTCGCCCTCGAACGCCACCACGCCGAGACGCTGCACGCCGGCCGCGCGCGCGGCCCGCAGCGTGAGGAAGGGATAGCGGTTGTTGCCGGCGATGACCCCGAGGGGCGCGGTGCGGTCGTCGTTCATGGGCAGTGCGACGTTAAGGCCCACGGCTGCGCGCCTCAAGCACCGGCAAAGAATGGGTCAAACTCCTTTCGTGCGTTCACCCTTATGGTGAGGCGGACGGGATTCTGGATTGTCACAAAGCCCTTCCGCCGGTAGCAGTGGGGCCAGAAATGAAAGCCGCCCGCAACCCCCGGCGTTCGCGCACCGTCACGCTTTCCCACGGATTGAGCGAGCAAACCGAGGATTACCTCGAGCGCATCCAGGAATTAATCGATCGCAAGGGCTACGCCCGGGTGTCGGACATCGCCGAGGCGCTGAAGATTACGCCCTCGACCGTCTCGAGCATGGTGCGCCGGCTCGCCCGCGCGGGATTCATCCACTTTGAAAACTACCGCGGATTGAGCCTGACCGATTCTGGTCGATCGGTGGCGGCGCGCATTCAGGAACGCCATCGCATCCTGACGGATTTCCTGGAATCCCTGGACCTCGAGCCGGGCGTGGTGCGTCACGATGTGGAGGGCATCGAGCACCACGTCAGCACTTCCACTCTCGAGGCCATTCGAAAGTTGACCCTGGATCGGCAGCGCGCTCCCGGGCGCCCAAAAAGTCCCTAGCGCAGGTCCGCTTTCGGGACTTCCGCTCGCCGGGACGACGCCAGATATTTTCGAATGATTTTGCTTGCGCTGTGTTGTACCAGACAATAAAAGTGTGAGATGTCTAACTTTGCGAACCGAGGGCAGATCCCCTTTTGGTAAGGCGGGGAGCAGCGGGTGGACGCACGCTGACGTTGCGAGTCGCCGGTTTGGCGGCGGCGGACGAGCCTCCGGCGATGGACCATTCCCCGTTCACGCTTTCTCGTCCGATCCCGTGGGGTCTGCACCGCGAATTGGACCGAAGCGAACTCCGCCTTCCTGACCGCCCATGAGCAAGCTCAAGGAAACCGTCGATCCGGCGGCCGATTCGGGGTGGCGCAAGGAGGCTGCCTCCGTCTCGCTGCCCGAAGTTTATCGCACTATTTCGGTGACATCCAACATGTCCTTTTGGAGGAAATTACTGGCCTTTTCCGGTCCAGGTTTCCTGGTGGCGGTCGGCTACATGGATCCCGGCAACTGGGCGACGGATCTCGCCGGTGGGGCTAAATTTGGGTATACGCTGCTGAGTGTCGTCCTGATTTCGAACTTCATGGCGATCCTGCTGCAGCATTTGTGCGTCAAGCTGGGCATCGCCACAGGCCGCGACCTCGCACAAGCCTGCCGGGATCACTATTCGACGCCGACCGTCTGGTTCCTGTGGGTCCTTTGCGAGATTGCGATCGCCGCGTGCGACCTCGCGGAAGTGGTCGGCTCCGCGATTGGGCTGCAGCTTCTGTTTGGCATTCCGCTGGTTTGGGGCTGCGTCATCACCGCCGCGGACGTGCTCCTCGTGCTCTTTCTGCAACACAAGGGTTTTCGCTACATTGAGGCGATCGTCATCACGCTCATTTTGACCATCGGCGGGTGCTTCGCGGTGGAACTTCTCTTTTCGAAGCCGGACCTCGCCGGGGTCGTGCGTGGTTTCATCCCGAGCCCCGAGATCCTCCGGAATCAGCAGATGCTCTACGTTAGCATCGGCATCCTCGGCGCGACGGTCATGCCGCACAATCTCTACCTGCATTCGTCGATTGTGCAGACACGCAACTTTGAGCGGACGCCCGAAGGCAAGCGTGAGGCGATCAAATTTGCGACGATTGATTCGTCGTTCGCGCTCATGACCGCCCTGTTCATCAACGGAGCGATCCTCGTGCTCGCGGCCTCGGCCTTTCATTGGTCGGGTCATCAGGACGTGGCCGAAATCCAGGATGCCTACAAGCTGCTCAGTCCGCTGCTTGGGGTGGGCCTCGCCAGTACGCTCTTCGCCGTGGCCTTGCTGGCCTCGGGCCAAAACTCCACGCTCACCGGAACGCTGGCCGGCCAAATCGTCATGGAGGGTTTTCTAAACTTCCGCATCTCGCCGTGGTTGCGCCGGATGATAACCCGCCTCATCGCCATCATTCCCGCCGTCGGCATCATCGCCTACTACGGCGAAGGCAAGACGACCGAATTGCTCGTGGCCAGCCAGGTCGTGCTGAGCATGCAACTCGGGTTTGCCGTCTGGCCGCTGATGCGCTTCACCGGCGAAAAGGCCAAGATGGGCCCCTTCGTCAATCCGGTCTGGATCAAAGTCCTCGGTTGGACCACCACCATTGTCATTATCACTCTCAACCTGAAGCTTCTCCTCGACACCTTCTTGCCGGAATCGATCCTGAAGACGTTTTACGGATTCTTCGGCCTGCCCAACACATGAGGGTCCGCCCATGTATCACCACATCCTCATTCCGCTCGAAAACGCGCCGACCGACGACGTGATCCTGAGTCATGTCAAACCGCTCGCGCGGCTGACCGGCGCGAAGCTGCTTCTGTTGCACGTCGCGGACGGCTGGGTCGCGCGAAACTTCAATCAGCTTAATCTGGCTGAGAGCGAGGAAATCACCCAGGACCGGGCCTACCTCGAGAGGCGCGAAGAGGAACTGAAGGCGGAAGGGTTCGAAGTCAGTCATGTGCTCGCGATGGGGGAGCCGGCCGATGAGATCATCAAGCTGTCGCGGGAACGCGGCGTGGATCTGATTGCCATGTCCACGCACGGTCATCGCTTCATCAGCGATCTGTTGTTTGGGCAAACGGTGCACAAGGTCCGCCACGTGGTGGAAATTCCGGTGCTGTTGCTCAAGGCGGGCCGCCGCGATGGATCGACGTGATCCGCGCGGGACGCGGTGAAAACCGGTGCTTCGTCTAGAACTTGAATCCGAAAATCACGCGCGGAAAGAACCGGGGCTGTTCCCGGACGTCGGTGACCTGGAACGCCGCCGAGGCCGTGACGTAGAATCGTTCGACGTGGTACGAAACCACGGGGCCCGCAAACACGGTGTGGGAGGTGGATTCGCCGCGGTTGGGAAAGCCCGCTTCGTAACGTCCCTCCATTCCGAGCGACAAACTCGGCGCCAGATCGTACCGCAGGCCGGCGCTCTGCCCGAGCGTGATGGTCCGGGATCGAAGCTGCACGTCTTCCCACTCCGATTCGACAATCAGATTGTAAACCAGCTGCCATCGACCCAGACGCTTGTCCGCAATCAGGCGCGTCTCCAATCCCAGAAAGCGCCGCCCGCCCGCGACTTCGCCGAGGACCGCGAGACCGAACGGCTGGCCCTTGTGCTCGTCCATGAGACGGTACTTCGCTTCAACCGCCGTGCTTTCGTAGCGGTAGGCCGCCTGCTCGCCACCCTGGCCCGAACGGTACGACCAGTTTGCGTAATAAATGCCGAGCTGGAAATCCCGGGCGACGCCAAACTCCAACTCGTTCCGGACGTTGAGACCGAATGTAATCCGGCCGTCAACGCGGCGCAGGGCGCCAAACACCTGATTTTCGGATTCAATGACGCCAGGCGCCTCGGTGTAGCTTTCGTATGGAAATGTAAAATGCCTGTCCGCAAGACTTTGCGGTGTAATAAAGACCGAGCCGAATACAACCAATAATCCCGAGAATCCAAATAAACTCTTCATGAGACTGAGAATGTGTCTCAGTTGATTTATTGTCAAATCGGTTTTACCAACGGATTTGACCAAGGCCGCAGACAACACTGTCATGACGGGACGAATGCGCACGTCGTGGAGGTTTTCAATCGCGCCGGCGGCGCTGACGCTCGCCTGTCTCCGACCCCCCCCAAAGTCTTTCCCGTCGAACTCAACGCGTGCTCCGCGCGCTGCGACGCTCCGGCGCTCGACTCCTCGACACTCCTTGCAGCCATCCAGAGCGCAGTGACGACCGATCATTCCTCATCCGAAATCTGCGAGAATCTGCGCAATCTGTGGTTCCATCACTCAGCCGATTTCTGGCCATGTGCGTCCATTTGTGGATCCATCTTTCCGCCTATTCGGCACTCGGCATTCGGAGTTCGGCATTGCCGCCAACAGCGGCCAATGTTAATTGGCTGCCATGGCCAACGGCTGGCATGGCGACTCGACGCCGGAACCGCGGACGTTCCGGCTGGCGCTTATTTTCCTTTGGCGCGCCCTGCGTTTGAAATGCCCGGTGTGCGGGCGCAGTCCGCTTTTTATACCAGCCTGGCGGACGCGCAGCGTCATGGATTGGTTTACGCCGCTCGACGGCTGCCCCCGCTGCGGCTTCCCTTATGAACGCGAGCCCGGCTATTTCCTGTTCTCGCTCTGGGTTTTGAATTTTGGGTTTGTCGTCTCGGTGGCGCTCATTACCTACATCTTCCTCGAGTACTATTGCGACGTCTCGACGCCGGTGCTGCTCGTGGCCACGGGACTTCCGGCGCCGTTCCTCGGCGTGTTGATCGCGCGCCACGCGAAGGCGTTGTTCATCGCGCTGGATCACTTTATCGATCCATTTGTTCGGGTGCCGGTGGGGGACGACGACAGCGGCCGGGGCGGCGACGACGACGGCGACCTGCGCCTGGACCGTCCGCCGACCGGCGGCGGCGCGCCGGCGCACAAGGCCGAGGATGACGATGCGCCGGTCCCCTTTGCGACGGCCGAGGCGGGACGGACGGTCGGCGAGTTGGTGGGGAGATCGTGATTTTGGCGGTTTTCACACGGAGCTCACGGAAGGGGCAGGAATCCGGGAAATGCCTTAGTCATAGTCGACTCGCAACGCTTTGCATTGACATGCTGGCCCTCGATTGTCCCCCTGCCCCCGGGAACTATCGCCTAGCTTCCAGTCTCCTCGACCTTCGACTCCCGTTTCCATGGAAAACATCACGCGTCTTTCCGTTCCGCCGCTGCACGAAGTCACGCGGCATCTCGCCGACGTGGCGTCGGGGCGCGAAAAACCCGATCTCGTAATCACCGGTGCGCGTCTTCTCTCGACTTATACCGAACGGACTCTGGCCGAGCGCGAGGTGTGGGTCACGCGCGGTCGCATCGCCGCGTTGAAGCCGGCCGGATCGTGCACGAAGTCCGGTGGGGTCCGGTTTTACGACGCGCGCGGCGGGGTCATCGCGCCCGGACTGTGCGATCCCCACGTCCACATTGAAAGCAGCATGATGACCGCGTGCGCATACGCGGAGGCGGCGTTGCTCAATGGCACCACGACGATTTTCTGCGACAGCCACGAAATCGGCAACGTGCTCGACGTGCGGGGCATCGAATGGATGCTCGAGGACGCGCGGCAGGCGCCGCTCAGCGTTTTCCTGACCGTGCCCAGCACCGTGCCGGCGACCACTCCCGAGTTGGAGACCGCCGGCGGCGACCTCACTGCGGCAAAGATCGGCGCGCTCTTCGATCGCTGGCCCGAGGCGGTGGCGCTCGGCGAGAAGATGGACTTCGTGCCGGTTGTGATGGGTGACGAGCGCAGCCATGCCATCCTCGCCGCGGCGCTCAAGCGAGGGCGCCCGGTCTGCGGCCACATCTACGGCCGTGAATTTGTCGCGGCGTACGCGGCGAGCGGCATCACCGATACGCACGAGGCGATCGACCGCGACATTGCCGATGATTTTCTCGAGGCGGGCCTCTGGGTGTTCTTGCGCGGCGGGCCGCCCACGACGCCGTGGCACAGCCTGCCGCTCGCGATCAAGGCCGTGACGGAACTCGGCGCGAATTCGAAGCGTGTCTGCGTCTGCACGGACGATCGCGATGCGGACGACGTCTTTTCGTTCGGGATGGATTGGGTCGTCCGCGAGGCGATCACCCATGGCATCAAGCGCGAGACCGCGTGGAGCATGGGTTCGCTGCATCCGGCGACGCGCTATGCGATGGACGGGGAAATCGGCGGACTCGGCGGCGGACGCCGCGCGGATCTGGTCCTCCTCAACGACGATCTCCAGGTGCAGAATACCTGGTACGGCGGCGAGTTGATGGTTGAATCGCGCCGACCGACCGCGCTCCTCGAGGCGGCGTTGAGTAAACGCTATGTCTATCCGCGTCCCGCGTATGAAACGGTGAAAATGCCCGCGACGCCCGCGTTGCTGCCGGCGCTGCCGTCCAGTCCAGGCACACTGCATGCGATCCGCACGGCGCTGCCTGGCATCATCCTTTTCCATTCGGCGATTGAGTTGAAAGCAAAGCCGGCAGACTGGTCCTCGCTTTGCGCTGAACACCGTTTGTGTTTTGTCACCGTGATCGAGCGACACGGTCTCAATGGCGGTAGCGCGCGCGGCGTGCTGCAGGATTTCGGACTGCACGATGGCGCGGTCGCGAGCACCGTTGGGCACGACTCACACAATTTGATTGTGGCGGGCGACAATGAAGCGGACATGCGCATTGCGGTGGAGGCACTGCGAAAAGCGCAGGGCGGCGTGTGCGTCGTGCGCGGGGGTAAGTTGCTCGCGATGGTAGAGCTGCCCATCGCCGGCCTGTTGTCGGATAAGCGCGCGACTATGGTCGCCGCCGAGACGACTGAACTAAAGAAAGCGTGGGCCGAGCTGGGCTGCACGCTGCCGTTCATGGGCTTTAACTTGATTCCTCTCTCGGTGATTCCCGAAATCCGCATCACGGACAAAGGCCTCGTGCTCGTGCCGCAGATGACGCAACTGCCGATGTTTGAGGCGCGGTAGCTGGCTAAAGAGGAAATTCGAAATTCGAAGCAAGCCCGAAGTGATGCATGGTTACGGATCGGCAATCACGTAGCGCCGGAACTCTCGATCATCGCCTCGCTCTTCGGTGCGGGGATGCTGGGTGCCATCCATGAAGGAAGCGTATCGCGCCAAAAACGCCAATCACCGCGCCGGCCGGACGGTTCAGTCGTTGAGTTCGCGTTTGAGACACTTGATCAGCATCCGCAGGCGCCGGCCCTCCTCGGCCTGCTCGAGCAGGCGCTGTCGCTCCGCCGCGTCGCCGACAAACGTGTTCGCGATCACATCCGCGAGCACGCCGGGCTCGTGGATTTGCGCGAGGTACTGCTCCAACTGCGCCGGCAGTTCGAGATCGCGCTCCTTGAATCGCCGGCAGAGCTCGCGCGCCTTTGCCGCCAGGGCGTCGGCGACTGGATCTTCCGCCGGGATCGAGGGGATCTCCTCAATCCGCGCAACGTAAAACGGATCCGTCCGCGTGAAACCCTGGAAGCGCACGCGCGCCAGTCCCTGCAGGACCAGATTGGAGGTGCCGTCCTCCCGGCCGACGCACGCCCGCACCAGGCCAATCCCGGCCACGTGATGAAAATCCTCGGAATTCACCCAGTCCTCGACGCCGGGCCGCACCATCGCGATGCAGAACATCCGGTCGGTCTCGAGCGCACTCTGCAACATGGCGCGATAGCGCGGTTCAAAGATGAACAGCGGCAGCATCGCGTGGGGAAACAACGACGAACCCGGGAGCACCATCACGGGGACCTTTTCGGGCAATTTCATCACCCGAATATCCGCGCGGCCGCCGCCCTGGCAACGCGGGCGATGTCAGTATTTCAACAGGCTCCTACCGCAACTCCGCGAGGCGCCGCCGGAATAGCGCGGCCGGCCACTGGCCCGAGGCCGCCGGCGGACCAAGGCTGACGTAATTCAAAATGGACCCCACCGCCGCCAGCATGAGGCGCGAGACGCGCCCCAAGCGACCCATGCCCATGGCGGCAATCGGGAGACGTTTCTCGGTGCCGACGAATTGAACGAGCCGAGCGAGCGCCGCCGCGTTGTCGGTGGTCGTAGCCACCTTCAGCACCACCGCTCCGGCAAAAACGGCGCGATCGGCGAGCGCCTTCAGCCGCCGAAGCGTCGGGGTGCCGTTAAAATCATGGAACGACGCGACGAGGCCCACCCCCGCGCGTCGGGCCGCCGTGTGTACCGCGCGAAGTTCCCGCAACGAGGCGATTTCCAGATCGAGATGGCTCGCGTGGGGCAGGTGCTCGAGAAACAATTGTTGCCGCTCGGCCCCGCTCAGGCGGCGCTTCCCGCCCTCGGCAGCGGTCCGTACCGTGAGCAAGAGCGGACGGCGCCGCAGCTGAGTCCACGCCTCGGCCGGAGGCACGATCGCATCGAGGCGAATCTCGAGCCAGTCGGGCGGCGCAGGCAAGGTCGCCAGCCGGAGGGCCCGACGGAGCGAGAGTGCGTCGTGCACCGTCCCGACCAGGACCGCGGATCGGAGTGGATGCTTTGTCTTTTTCAAAATGTGGGTATTACTTGCGGGCGATGTTCCGCCAAAAGCAGGAGATCAACAACCTGTTGCAGCAGATCCTTGACGCGGCGCTGCTCCTGCTCGCGTTCTGGGGTGCGCATACCTTGCGCACGGCCTGGACGGAATGGTTCAACCTCGAAGTCCAGATTCCGCCCTTCTCACGGCATCTTTGGATGGTCCTGATCATCGTGCCGTTTGGTCCGCTGTTTCTCGGCATGCAGGGATTCTACCAGCACCCGCTGCAAAAGAATCCAGGACGCTCGCTCAGCCAGATCTTGCGCGCACTCGTGTGGCTCGGTTTGCTGGTGGGGGTTTGCGTGATGTTCCTCCGGCTCGAGTTGCCGAGCCGGTCCGTGCTGATTCTCTTCGTGCTCGGTGGTACGCTGCTGCTGCTGGCCAAGGATTATTTCTTCCGCATGCGCGCGAGCCATCTCGCCGCCCATGGCAAGCTGAGCGAGCCCGTCCTCCTCGCGGGCCTGCCGGAGGACATGGAGCGCCTGGTGGCGTCCTTCACCGTCGCGCAAAAACTGCAACTCCAGGTCGTCGGACGATTCGACATCTCCGCCGAACCGTTGTCCGAGCTGGCAGAATTGCTGCACCGCCATTCCGTCACCCGGGTGATTTTCGCGGCGGCGCACGGCCAGCTCGATCGCGTGCAAGCCGCGATTGAGGCGTGCGAAACGGAAGGGGTTGAGGCCTGGATGATGGCCGATTTCATCCGCACGGCGATCGCGCGGCCGACCTTCGACATGCTGGGCGAGCACCCCATGCTGGTGTTTCGCACGACGTCCGACGCCTCGTGGGAGCTGCTGGCGAAGCGCGTGCTCGACATCGTGGGCTCGGTCGCCGGGCTCGGGTTGCTCTCGCCGGTATTCCTCGCCGTCGCGATCGCCATCCGGGTCAGCTCGCGCGGCCCGGTCCTTTTCCGGCAGCAACGCGGCGGCCTGCACGGTCGGCCGTTTACGATGTACAAATTCCGCTCCATGGTCGTGGACGCGGAGATGCGGAAGACCGCGCTGGTCGAGCTGAACAAGATGGAGGGGCCCGTGTTCAAGGTGGACAGCGACCCGCGCGTGACGCGCTTCGGTCACTGGCTTCGCACCACGAGTCTCGATGAGCTGCCGCAGCTCTACAATGTGCTGCGGGGGGAAATGAGCCTGGTGGGTCCGCGCCCGCTGCCGCTTGACGAAATCGCGCGCATCGAATCCCGTGCGCAGCGGCGGCGGTTGAGTGTGCCGCCGGGCCTGACGTGCCTGTGGCAGATCAGCGGCCGCAACGAGATCACGAGCTTCGACGAATGGGTGCGGCTGGATCTGGCCTACATCGACACCTGGTCCCTCTGGCTCGACATCAAGATTCTCCTGCGCACGATCCCGGTGGTGTTGTCGGGTCTCGGCGCGCGCTGAAAATATCGCGGCCGGCACCGCTCCTGCCCGGATTTCACTGGCTTCCCGGGGCCGCCAAGTCTAGATCAGCGCTGCCCATGTCCCAAGCCTCCCTCTTTCATCCGGAAGTCTCCCGTGATCGTCCCATCACCGTCGTCACGGGCGGTAGCGGATTCCTCGGTTCGCACCTCACCGATCGTCTGCTCGCGGAGGGGCATTGCGTGGTGGCGATCGACAACTTGATCACCGGTAACACGCGCAACATCGGGCATCTGGCCGGCAACGAGCGTTTCCGTTTCATCAAGCACGACGTCACGCAGTACATCTTCGTGCCGGGTCGCGTGGATTTTGTCTTTCATTTCGCGTCGCCGGCGAGTCCGATCGACTACCTCGAGCTGCCGATTCCCACCTTGAAGGTCGGCGCGCTCGGCACGCACAACTCACTCGGTCTCGCGAAGGCCAAGGGCGCGAAATACCTGCTCGCCTCGACGTCCGAATGCTACGGCGACCCGCTCGTCCACCCGCAAAAGGAGGACTACTGGGGCAACGTCAATCCCATCGGGCCGCGCGGGGTGTACGACGAGGCCAAGCGCTTCGCCGAGGCGATGACGATGGCGTATCACCGCTACCACAAGGTCGACACGAAAATCGTTCGCATTTTCAACACCTACGGACCGCGGATGCGCTTGCGGGACGGCCGCGTGGTGCCGGCGTTCATCGGCCAGGCGCTGACGGGAAAGCCGCTGACGATCTTTGGCGACGGCAAACAGACGCGCAGCTTCTGTTACGTCAGTGATCTCATCGACGGCATCTTCCGACTCTCGCAATCTGATTTCCACGAGCCGGTGAACATCGGCAACCCGCGCGAGATGACGATCGAGGAATTCGGCCGGCACATCATTCGCATCACCGGGACCAGGTCGGCGATGGAATTTCATCCGCTCCCGGTGGACGACCCCAAGGTGCGCCAGCCGGACATAGGCCGCGCGCGCCAGGTGCTCGGCTGGGAACCGAAGGTCGATTTCGAGGTCGGCATCCGCGAGACGATCGAATATTTTCGCACGCAAACCGATCAGCTTGACGCGTTCGCCAAGGGGTGACCACGTTTCCGCGCGGAACGTCCCGTGCCCCGACACCCAGTCGCCATGGTCGTCGCCATCACCGGTGGAATCGCCTCGGGCAAAACCACCGTCACCAAACAACTCGCGGCCGGCTTGGCGGCCCGCGTGTTTGACGCCGACGCGGAGGCCCGGCGCCTGGTCGATGACGATGCGGACGTTCGACGCGAACTCGAGCGGGTCTTCGGCCCGTCGGTCGTGGGCCCGGGTGGGCAGGTCGACCGCCCGGCATTGCGCAAGATCGTCTTTCACGACGACGACCAGCGCCGGGGGCTGGAGCGAATTCTGCACCCCCGCATCCGGACGGCCTGGCGGGCGTTGGTGGAAGAAAATTTGCATTCCGGGTCAACCTCCGTTTTACTGGTTGATATTCCGCTCCTTTACGAAACCGGCGCGGAGGTTTTACTCGACCGAGTAGTGGTGGTCGGGTGCCGCTTCGAAACCCAGCTCCGCCGCCTCACGGAAATCCGGCGATTGGACGAAACGGTGGCTCGCAAAATCATCGCGAGCCAGTTGCCTCTCGCCGAAAAAATCTCCCGCTGCCAGCATTTGATTTGGAACGACAGCACTCCATCCGCTCTCGAAGCACAGGTGAATCTTCTGGTCGCGCATCTGCGGCTCTCTGCCCGCTGATCCGACCCGCATGATCGCCGACCGCCGGCGCCCCTTTTTCCACGCGAAGCCCGACCCGGGCGCGCGTTTGCTGCCCAATTTTTCCCGACCCGTGACCACCGAAATCGATCCGTCCACCGCGAACGCCGGTGCTCCCACCGCGCCGCCCGCCGGGGTGCCACCAACCACGGTCAGCCTCAATGAGCTCCAGCAGGCCGGAACGGCTCAATTGCTGGAATGGGGTGAACATTTTCACCTTCGGAACTTTCCGCCGCGCCCGCGTCACGCCCTCGTGACCGACCTCGCCCGCGCGTACCTCACCAACGGAGTGGCGGTGGAGGCCGAGGGCATGGTCGATCAAGCGGCCGACAGCCCCAATTCCGCCGCGGTGTTGCGCTGGCCGGCCTTCAATTTCATGCCGTGCCCGGAGGACGCTTCCATTTCACCGGCGCTGGTGAAGGGCGCCGGGCTCCGGCCCGGCCTGCGCGTTCGTTGTTGGCTGCGAGCCGGACGCGGCGGCGGCGAGAAGCCACTGGTCCTCGATCGCATCACCTCGATCGAAGGCGTCCCGATCAGCCAATGGCAGACGCCGACGCATTTTGATCAGCTCACGCCGTTGTTCCCCAACCAGCGGCTGATCCTCGAGACGCCGAAGTACCCGAGCGTGACGGGCCGCGCGATCGACCTGCTGTCGACGCTCGGCTGCGGCCAGCGCGGCCTGATTCTCGCGCCGCCGCGGGTCGGCAAAACCGTGATGCTCAAGGAAATCGCGCGTTCCATCGCCGTTGGCTCGCCCGACGTCTCGCTCATTTTGCTGTTGATCGATGAGCGGCCCGAGGAAGTCACCGATTTCCGACGCGAGGTACAGGGCGCGGAGATTTACAGCTCCACGTTCGACGAACCGATCGCACGTCACGCGCAGGTGGCCGACCTCGTGGCCGAACGCGCAAAGCGACTGGTCGAACTCGGCCGGCCGGTGGTGGTGCTGCTCGACAGCCTCACGCGCCTGGCCCGCGCCTTCAACAATCTGCAATCCGGCAAGGGCCGCATCATGTCGGGCGGGCTTGACGCGAAGGCCCTGGGTAAGCCAAAAAAATTCTTTGGCGCGGCGCGCAACACCGAAGAGGGCGGCAGCCTGACGATTCTCGCGACCTGCCTCGTCGACACCGGCAGCCGGATGGACGAGGTGATTTTCGAAGAGTTTAAAGGGACCGGAAACATGGAGATTCATCTCGACCGATCGCTCTCCGACAAGCGGCTCTTTCCGGCAATCCACGTCACGCAATCCGGCACGCGGCGGGACGAGCTCTTGTTTCACCCCGACGAATTCGCGCTGGTCGCGGCGCTGCGAAAACAGCTTTCCCAAATTCCCGCCATTGAGGCGATGGAAGTTTTGATCCACAACATTCAAGCCACCCGCACCAACGCGGAGCTGCTGCTGGCCGGCTTGCGGGGGACTTAGGAGCTTTTTGGAGTACTGGCATGACCCGCGTTGCAATCGATTTTTGGCTTGGGCACGGAGCGCGCGAAGCGGCTGGATTGTCCCGTATTATTGTAAGGAAAGTCTGCGAACCTGTCTTCGCTCCGCTCCGGCTCTTTGCGATCCTGCCCGAGCGCGGCGACACCGCCCAATCCAAAAAGCGGCGCAACCCGGAAGGCGAGCGTCGCTTGGGCCGTGCCAGTACTTCAACAGGCTCCTAGGGAAACCGACATGATCGCCACCGCTGAAGAACTTGCCTCCTACCTGCCCCGCCTGGCAGAAGCACCCCGCATCGCGATCGACACGGAGGCGGACAGCCTCCATTGCTACCGCGAGAAACTCTGCCTCGTGCAAATCGAGGTCCTTGCCGATAATTCAAAAACAATAAAGCCCGAAAAATATTTTACGTTAACGGCTGTAGACCGCGCCAAATGGGGAGCTCCACCCATTGATAAAACTTTATACACTGATATTAATTTCAGAATTGTAAAGGGTTTTTTGAAATTGTATGAAGCCAATCAAAATGTGGAAGATTTAAACATCGCAGTAAGAACAGCGAAAAAAATTGTGAGTAAAGCTTATTTAAAGGAAGGTTGGTTTAAAACGGTTATCGAAAATAAAAATACTACAAAGCGAATGCGCGAATTGCC
>JANXRG010000081.1 GCA_025353105.1 Verrucomicrobiota bacterium | reverse complement strand
TTTCCGTCTCCGTGCGCGACGACGATCCTTCCCACATTCATAAGCCAGAAGATTTCGTCGTTTACGCGGAGAAGCACGGGATTCCACAAGCCCGACATCGGATCATCATTCTCGGCATCCGCTCGGATTTGCCGGGGGACGCCAACGTACTGCGACTCGCTGATATTGTCACGGTTCGACAGGCCATCGGTGACCTGCCGAAACTGCGGAGTGGTCTGTCGAAGGAGCACGACTCGCCGGTCACGTGGCGTGATGCGGTGCGCTCACTGGAGCAAGCGTCTTGGTTGCGAAATGGCGCGCTTGATGACGATTTGCGCTTTGCCCTAGTGTCAGCTGCCGGTCGGCTAGCGGCAGGCTTGGATCGTGGCGGCGAGTTCCTCCCGCGACCGGTCATGCAAAATTGCCCCCTCGACTGGTACCTTGATGCCCGACTGACAGGCGTATGCAATCACGAGACTCGCGGCCATATTCGAGGCGATTTGCACCGTTACTTATTCGCCGCAGTCTTCGCCCGCAAGCGTGGACGCTCACCGTTGCTCGAGGACTTCCCTCGCGCATTGCTGCCAAAGCACCAGAACGTCAGCGACGCGCTAAATGAGACAAAATTCAATGACCGCTTCCGCGTGCAGCTGGCAGATCGCCCCTCGACAACTGTCGTCTCGCATATCTCCAAGGATGGTCATTACTTTATCCACTACGACCCGGCGCAGTGCCGCAGCCTAACCGTGCGCGAAGCCGCCCGGCTGCAAACATTCCCCGACAATTACCGCTTCGAAGGACCGCGCACCGAGCAATACAGGCAAGTCGGCAACGCCGTGCCACCGCTGCTCGCGCGCCAGATTGCGGAGATTGTCGCCACTCTGATCGGCTGAAGATTTCACGCCTGGCAAACCTCGCTGACCCTGGTAAAAAAGGGATATGAGCACCAATATCGTCGTTCCAAACACCCTTCACGGCGCTGGCTGCGAACTTCGCAGCGGGTTTTCCGCGCAACTTGAACAACTACCGAAGACAGACTTCCTCCGCGCATGGTGCGCAGTCGCCTACCTCTTCCCCGGCCTGCATCCCGAGGGCTACGAAGTCGCCGGAAGCGGTTGGCCGCGCGTGCTGAAACGCTTCGCCGCCGAGGCGTGGCGCCGGGTGGACGCTGTCGAACTCGCCGACGAAGAACTTTATCCCTGCGACGCCCAATGGTCGGGCCTCTACGACCGGATGGACAAACATACAGAACAGGAAACCGCACGCCGCTTCCAAATCGCCGCCAAGCACGGCGCGCGCGCCGATGGCTGATGTCTTCACCAAGGCGAAGCGCAGCGACGTCATGTCGCGCATCCGTTCGAGTGGAAATCGCGACACCGAACTCCGCCTCATCGCACTCATGCGTGAATACGGCATCACCGGCTGGCGGCGGAATGCGCCTGCTTTCGGCAGGCCTGACTTTGTCTTTCCCGCCGCCAGAATCGCCGTTTTTGTGGACGGCTGCTTTTGGCACGGTTGCCCGCGCCATGCGACCAAGCCGGCGAACCGGGCCGCCTGGTGGGCAGTCAAGCTGGCTCGAAATGCCGAGCGCGACGGCGAAGTCACCCGAGCACTTCGAAAGTCCGGCTGGCGTGTGATTCGCATCTGGGAATGCGCCCTGAACCGTGCGCGAGCAACCTGTACCATGGCGCGCATCACCCGTTCACTTGAGTTGCGCCCTAGGCGGTGAGGGATTCGAACGTTCAAACCATCGCTGACAAGCAGAGAGTTAGGAGCAATCGACGTTGAATTGACATACCTACCGCAGTTGAGACCAATGAACCTCAACCGCGTCAAGAATTCGATTTGCCAGCCCCCTCGTGACGTTGCCCCGGACTTCTGCATGCGCGGGATTCCAATCCAACGGCACCGCATCGACCCACAAAGTTATCTGGGGCGCATGGGTACGACCGAGAGCCGCCAGCTTCGACACATTGATCTCCGCAAACGCGAGGAGTGTCCTGCCGGCAGGGAATTGCACTCTGTCGCGGAACAACGGCCAGTGGTCATCCAATGATATTACAGCCAATCGGCTGACCGACAGGTCCGAACCCTTGAAGGCGCTCGCCGAAAAACGCTCGCCGTCGTATTTGTCCGTCCACATCGCCCGGACGACGTTTTCCTCTCCGGCTACGTGCATTGCAAAATTACCTGGCCAGTTGAATCGCAAGACCGGCGAGGCCGGAATGCGAAACAGTTCCTTCGGTTCCTCGTTCGATAAAGTACTCGGCCCCGTCTGGCGTGAACTCGACTTGAACGGCAGCGTCGGCGGAGTTTTCCCAGCCAAGTTCGACATTGCCTTCGTCAGTCAGGAAAACACTCGGCTTATTTTCAGAGGTCGGTAACGCTTCAAGAAATCGAAACAGTGCCTCCACTGAACGGGGCGAGAGCGGTTGTCCCTTTCCGTTTTCTCCCCACCCTTGTGAGTAACAACGTTGAAAGTAAAGCAATCGGCCCCATCCTCGGGTGCCCAGTTTTTCCATCAACAACTCCTCGCGGTGGAATTCATCCGCCATGCGGATTGAAGATGGCAGGCTCCCCGAAAGGTCATCATTGGGCGTGTATGCGCTTTGACGGGCGCGGGGCGGCAGGGTCTTGGTCATGGATACTCGGGGTGAAGTGAAGCGAGAAATTCCGGCGTCAGCAAGCCAAAGAAGGTCTGTTTTACGATGGCATGCGCCTCGGCGAACCGGTCTCGGCCATTCTTGAAGAGGTCGAAATCAAGAGCGCCCACCCAAACATCAACCTCAAGAATACTCCCTGTCTTAGCGTCAGCTTGCTGGCCAACGACGGCATTGTTCGCAATCAAAAGCCGGGCCGTAAAGGGTGTCCGGCGCAGGACCGTTGTCAGCATGAGTTCGCGCGGCTGAAAGGGTGTGTCAGCAATCTGGCTTCTAAGGATGAGGTGCGGGAAGATATCGTCTGCAAAGAAGTCGATATAGCGCGTGCCCAACCTTTCCGCCTCCTTGATCAAACCGCCGTGCTCAATTGTCTTCAAAAGCCACGAGATTTCGCTCGCGACGGCTGTCCAACCGGGATAACGGCGCGGAAGGGCGTTAAGACTTACAACGCGGGGCCCGAGCTGGATGAGGAAACTGTCGCTGTAGAATTGGACCAGGGGTAGGTAGGTCAATGAGGAATCCTGCCGTCGCACCTCCTCGGGCAGTTGCTGGAGGGGAAGGTCTACTTGGCTCGTGTACCGCTCCCGGACAAGGGCGAAGAAAAGTCCGGCGAGGACGCTCCATGATTGTGATGTCACAAAACGGATTTCTAAGGCTGCGTCGACGATGGGACACGGGCTGATTCGAGTAGGTAGCGTGACTCCAGGTATTGGGAAAAAGTCGTTCATGAGAGGATGCTCGCGCTATCCAACGAATGGATTCTGCTCGGGCCTTGAAGTCCATCTGCACACTAGGGCTGACGCACGCCTTCACAATCCCATTCCGAGTGTCATCCTGGGCGGTGAGGGATTCGAACCCCCGGCCAACTCGGTGTAAACGAGCCGCTCTACCACTGAGCTAACCGCCCGATGCGCAGAGCGCTCGACGAACAATCACGCGCCAGATGAAATGGCGGTCAAATGATTCGTCGGTTCCACCTCATCCTCCTCCGCTCCCTCGCGCTGTTCTGCGCCGCAGCGAGTGCCCGCGCCCAGACCGACGTCTGGATCGACACCGATCCATCCATCGGTCTCACCGGCCGCGACGCCGACGACGGCTTTGCGCTCGTCCAGGCGATGCGCAGCCCCCAAATCCGGATTCGCGGGATCAGCACGTCGTGGGGAAACGCGTCGGGGCCGCAAACCTTCGCGATCGCGCGCGAAATCGCGGCGCGCTTCGGTGGGGACATCGGAATCACCGAGGCGAAAATCTTCGCGGGCGCGAATGCGGCGACGGATCTCGGACAGCCGACCGCGGCGACGACGGCACTCGCCACGGCCCTGCGCGAGCGGCGCCTGACATATATTGCGCTCGGCCCGCTCACGAATCTGGCGACGCTGCTCCAGCGCGAGCCGGCATTGCGCGATCGCCTGGAGCGCGTCGTGTTTCTAGGCGGACGCCGACCGGGCGAGCGGTTCCGGATCGGGCCGTGGAATCCGTATGTCTTTCACGACGCAAATTTCGAAAAGGATCCCGCGGCCGCCGCGGTCGTCCTCGCCGTCGGCGTGCCGCTGACGTTTGTGCCGTTCGGCGCCACACTCGATTGCACAATCACGCCCGCTGATCTCAACGCGATCGGTCGCTCCAGTCCGGGCGGCGCGTGGCTCCAGCAACGCGCCCGGCTTTGGCTGCGCTTGTGGCGATGGCTTTTCGGGGTCGACGGCGGACCGCTCTTCGATTCCGTAGCCGTGCTGGCCGTGACGAATCCGGAACTGACGCAAAGCGCCGTCTGCATCCCGCGAATCGAGCCCACCAGGAAACCGCCGCGCCTCGTGCTTGAGCCCACGTCGGAAGCGAAAGGCGCGCGCGTGGTCACCGGCACGCGACCAAACGCGAAGGCCACGATTCTTCGCCGTCTCGAAGGTTCAACGGCGGAAATTAATAGCGCCAGCCCTTCGGCAAACTGAAGGCGGCCTCGTTCACCGTGATGTCCGCCGGCTGCTCCGGCGGGAGGATCACTTCGATGATGTCGAAGCGAAACTCGATGTCCGGATCGCCCAGCAGCCGCAACCACGCGAGCGCGCCACGCGCCACGAGCCGCTCCTTTTCGGGGGTGACGTTATCGGCCGGCCGGCTGAGCTCGCTCGAGCGCACCCGCGTCTTTACTTCCGCGAAGACGAGCGTGTCGCCATCGCGACAAACGAGATCCACCTCGCCCCCCTCCGGCGCGCGGAAATTCCGATGGAGCACCTTCCAGCCGCGTTGCCGCAAATGTTTGGCCGCTGCATCCTCGCCGCGACGGCCCAGCTCATGGCGCGGATCGGGCGCCTCAGTCGAGGCGAAGCCACGATTGCGCCACCGGTTCAAAACTGCGGCGATGAATGGGACAGGGCCCATGGGCGAAGAGCGTAGCGAAATGCCCCGGCGTGGCATAGCCCTTATGCTGTGCAAACCCGTATTGCGGGTATTCGCGATCGAAGGCTTCCATCAACCGATCGCGCGTGACCTTCGCGATGATGCTCGCCGCCGCGATGCTCAGGCTCCGCGCATCGCCCTTCACCAGCGCGGTCTGGGCAATGGGGAAAGGGCGCACCGGCAGACCATCGATCAGCACGTGGCTCGGCCGGCGTGCGAGCGCGAGCACCGCGCGGCGCATCGCCTCATGCGACGCGCGCAGAATGTTGAGCCGATCGATTTCCTCGACCTCCACGACGGCGCAGGCCCACTCGACGGACGCGTCGTTGGTGAGCCGCTCGAATAGTTCCAGGCGGGCAGACTCACAAAGCCGCTTTGAGTCATCGAGCGGGAAATCTGCATAAGATTCCGGCAACACCACCGCCGCCGCGGTGACGGGACCGGCGAGCGGTCCACGGCCGGCTTCATCGATGCCGGCAACAATCGTCTCGCCGGTGGCCAGCAAATGCCGCTCGAAACAAAAATCCGGGCGGCCGGGCGCCGTCGTCGGACTTTGCCCGGACGGAATGGCCATGCGATCGGCCCTCTGTTCGGCTCAGGCCTCGGCCTTTTCGGCCTTCGCCTTCTTCGCCTTGGCGGGCGCGGCCGATGCCTTGGCGGTGGTCCGGGTCTTCTTTTCCTTCACGAAAAGGGCGTCCTTGCCCGTGCGATCGCGCAGATAGTACAGCTTCGCGCGGCGGGGGTTGCCCTGACGCTCGACCTCGATCTTCGCGACCTTCGGTGAATGCACGGGGAACACGCGCTCCACGCCCTCGCCGTAGGAAATGCGGCGGACGGTGAAGGAGCTGTTAATGTCGCGGCCCTTGCGCGCGATCACGACGCCGGTGAAAATCTGGATTCGTTCCTTGTCGCCCTCGACCACGCGAGTGTGGACGCGGACGGTGTCACCGACCCGGAACGACTGGGCTTCACTTTTCTTTTGTTCCTGGCTGATTTTATCGAGGAGATTCATAGGTCGGGTCGGCGGGAAGGAGGTCGATTACGGAAAAAGACCGCGACGGGCGCGGGGTGGGACGTATCCAATCGACCCGGCCGGTTTGCAAGAGATTTCTGAGCCCTCAACCTCCGGCGGGGCGGGCGATTCACCCCGCCACCGGGGCTGATCCCAGTTCTGCCGCCGGTTGAAGGCCCGGACATAGGCCCGGAGCACCGCGATTTGCCGGAACCAGTGAAATATGAGGCCCTCCGTTAAGATATACGGCCACATCCGCACGGCGAAGTGGCGGTCGCCAAACATCGCCCGGTGGAAACTCCAGACGATCGCGGCGTTCGCCAGCTCGATGAGCACCTTGCCGCCAAAGAGCGCGGCCGCGGTGATTTGGAAGGCCTCGATGCCACTCGCCAGCGCCGCGACGAGGATGCTCAACGACAGCACGCCCCAAATCGGCAGCAACGCGTCGATGCATTTGATCGGCAACAGCAGCCAGCCGAGCGCGCCGAGACGCCGGTTACCCACCATCGAGCGGTAATCCCACATCGTTTGCAGAAATCCGGCGAACCAACGGGTACGCTGCGCGATGAACGCCGAGGGCGTTTCGGGACCATCGGTCAGCGCCACCGCGCCGGGCGCGACCTCCACGCGTCGGTCCGCGCGGCCCGCAACGCGTAGGCGCTCGTGCAGCCGGAAGATGATCTCGTAATCCTCCACGCTGCTGGCGGCATCGAAACCACCCAGCTCGCGCAGGATCGCGGCGCGGAATGCGCCGAACGCGCCCGACACCTGCAGGCACACGTCCATCTCCACGAGTCCCACGCGCCACATGAAATTCTTGAGGTATTCCCAATATTGATAGCGGGCAAGCCAGGGTCCGCCCTCGCCCGCGTTGCGGATGTAAATGAAACCACCCGCCGAGGCCACACTTGAATCGCGAAACGTCGCGGACAGCGACGCGAGCGCGCCCGGCGCGAGCCGCGTGTCGGCGTCGAGGGTGGCGACGAGATCGAAGTTCGCTTTCGCCAACGCGGCGTTCAACGCGTTGCCCTTGCCGAGCCTCGGCAGCGCCAGCAGCCTCAAGCGCGGATCGGCTTCGGAGATCAGAATCTGCCAGCCGGAATCCGACGGTGCCGGGCGCATGGTGTAACGCGCGATGAGGAATTCACTCATCCCATCGGTCGATCCGTCGCTGGCGACCAGAATTTCGAAATCCAGTCCCGCCTGCGCGCGCACGCTTTCGATCGTCGCCTCGATGCACAAGCGCTCGTTGTACGCTGCAATGAGCACCGTCATTGGTGGCACCTCGCCCTCGGGCGCCTGGCCGGCCGGCACGCCGCCGCTCCGCATTCGCCGCCTGACCCCGATCCCGGCGGCGACCGCGAGCAGGCCGCTGACGCCGACTTCGTAAATGAGATAGCCGCCCGTGACGGCAAGCACGGCTTCGCGCTTTTCGCGCAGCAACCCCCACATTCCAAGCGTGAAGCTGGCCGCAATCAACGCCGCGAACGCGTACGCGAAGAATGGAAAGGGTCGGCGTTCTGACGGCACCGTCGCGTTGATGGATTTTGGAGGTGATTGGCTCACGTGGGCTTGCCGGGGAACGTGTTCTGCGATCTGCAGCGTGCCAAGAAGAACTGGAGTCATGGCGACTCAACCGTTCAGACCCCACCGAGCATCAACCTATTCCAGGTCACTGCACTTTTATGCGCCGCCAAGCCCCCATCCGGATGCGCTTAAACCCGAATCCCTGGGGGAATTCGCCGACCGTTGTGCCCTATCCAGGCGGACATTTCGCCTGCTGGTCAAGTCAATGACGACGTGATGCTTCCCGGTTGGGTCGCCTTGCTCGACGGCGGCACGAACGTCGCTATGATTGGGAGGTCGATGCCTTCCCCTCTCGCAGACCAGCGCATTCTGATTTTTGTCGTTGCCTACAACGCCGAAAGGACGATCGACAGTGTGCTCGACCGCATCCCCGAAGAATTGCGAAAGCCCAATGTCGAAGTCTTGATCATCGACGATTTTTCGAAAGACGAAACGTTTCGGGTTGGCTTGAAGCGGGAAATTCATAGCGGCGCGCTGAAGGTCACGATGCTGCGGAACCCGGAGAATCAGGGCTACGGCGGCAATCAGAAGCTGGGCTATCGCTATGCCATCGACCAGGGGTTCGACGTCGTCGCGCTTTTGCACGGTGACGGTCAATATGCGCCGGAAAAGTTGCCCACCTTGATCCAACCGCTCCTGGACGGAGACGCCGACGCGGTCTTCGGCTCACGGATGATTCATAAGTCGGATGCGCTCAAAGGGGGGATGCCCTTCTACAAATGGATCGGCAACCAAATCCTCACGCGCTTTCAAAACGCGATGCTGGGCACGAAATTGAGCGAGTTCCACAGTGGTTACAGACTCTATTCGACGAAGGCTCTGCGGGGCATCCCGTTTGAGCGAAACTCCAACGACTTCCATTTCGATACCGATATCATTATTCAACTGCACTTCGCCGGCCTGCGCATGCTGGAGCTTCCCATTCCAACTTTTTACGGAGACGAGATCTGTCACGTCAACGGGCTGCAATATGCGTGGCAGATTTTCCGGACGATGTTGCGATCGAAATGTCACGAGAAGAACCTGTTGTACGACCGAAAGTTTGACGTGGGCCAGGTGGAGTTGACTTATGATCTCAAACTCGGGTTTGCGTCCTCGCACTCCTTTGCTCTCGCCGCGGTCCGCGCCAACGCGCAGATTTTGGATATCGGCTGCGGGCAGGGCTACGTCGCTCGCGAAATCGCGCGGACGGCGGCGCACGTGACGGGCATCGACCAGTATGTCCCGCAGGAGTCACCGGTCGAAAATCTCACGTTTGTCCGTTGGAATCTCGACGCTGGGAATATTCCCGTGGAGGTGTCTAACTTTGACCAGATTTTCATGCTGGACGTGATCGAACACCTGCATAACCCGGAAGGTTTCATGGAAACGCTGCGCTCCGCGACGGGGATTCGGCGGCCGGAAATCATCCTGACCACGGCGAATATCGCGTTCGGTGTCACCCGCTTCATGCTTCTCCTCGGGCACTTTAACTACGGCCGGAAAGGGATCCTGGATCGCACGCACACGCGCTTGTTCACCTTTGCTTCCATCCGCGAGTTGCTCCGGCAAACCGGGTACAATGTCACCGAAGTCCGCGGAATTCCGGCTCCGCTTCCCCTTGTCTTTGGACCGGGCGTTCTGGGGCGTTGCCTCATGTTCTTAAACCGATGTTTGATAAAGATCGCCCCCGGCCTTTTCAGCTACCAGATCTTCCTTCGCGCTCAAGCGTTGCCCACGGTCCCAAATCTCCTGCGCGAAACCGTCGGCGCGAGCCGAGACTTAAAAGCCCGGCCGGATCCATCGGAGAATTTTCTTCCGGCCCCGGAGCCGCGTCAGCCAGTTGCGGAGAGAATGGTCGATCTTCGATGAACGCGCACTCTGGCAGATGGAAGTCAGACGTCGATACCGGGTGACGAAGTGCTTTTAAAGTTGCCTCCAGCCCACGCGGCCCTTTCATGCGTCTAAATTCATTACCGCGTCACGTTATTGTTGCCCTGTTGCTGCTGCCCGTTCTTTGGGTGGGAGTGGTCTGGACGGATTTCAAGGTCGAAATCCAGATTGAATGCAACGCGACCGGCGTGCGTTTAACCGTCAACGGGCAAACGACCGAGGTGCCGCTTCGGTTGGGTGATCTCCGTGAGATCTCGGTGGTCGACACGCGGAATTTCTTCCCGATTGGGGGAGGCAGCCTTGAGCTGGTGTCTGCGTCGCCCGATTCGCCGGTGCGATATTCACTACCCCGTCGTTTTGACTTTCACGATGATAAGGTCTCACCGGTCGGAGACTGGTGGGTCGACTCGCAGGCTCCACGAACCGAGGTCTTTCGCCATTGGGCAAGCGCCCCGCTTCCGTTTGTGGTGCGAACGACATTGACCGGGCGTTCGATCCGGTCGCGCGAACTGTGGCTGCGTGGCGATGTGGAAATCGGCTTTGCAGTGAGGGCGGGATTCATCAACAATGACATGCATGTCCTGAGGAAGGATCTCTCTCTGGTCGAGGGCGGCGGTCTCCTTCCCCAAGCGGGAATTGACGGCCGGCACGCCCTGCACTGGCTCGTGAGCGGCGCCTTTATGGCGGCTTTATGTACAGTTCTGTTTCACCTTGCCGCCTTCGTCTCGTGGCGCTATGCACGCGTCGAGCTGCCGTGGCTTCAGCGCCCGCCCGCCCTCGCGGTCGTCCTCATTTTGAATGCCCTCCTCGGACTTTGGGTCGCGTCTTTCATCCTCGATGGACGCCCTCATTTTCAAGACGACCTCGGCTATCTATTGCGGGCCAAATGGCTCCTCGCCGGACATCTCTATTACCCGCCGCCCGAAAACGCGGATCATTTTGCCATTCCGTTTACGATGGTGGCGAATGGGCATTGGTTGAGCCACTACCCGATCGGCTGGCCGGCGCTCCTGGTCATTGGGGAAGGGTTGCATGCCCCTTGGATCGTCGCTCCCTTCTGCGGATTCGTGACGGCTTTGGTTAGCTGGCTGCTCGCTCGGACGATCGCCGGCGGCGTGGTGGGCCTCGCAGCCGCGGTCCTGCTTACGCTCTCGCCACTTAATCTAATATTGTCCGGAAGCATGCTGTCGCATGCCGGCACCGCGATGTGGCTGGCGATCTTTGTCTGGCTATTTTCCCGCGGCTGGAAACAGGAAAATGGCTGGCGCAGTCTCGCGCTCGCGGGCATCGCTTTGGGCTTCGCGTTTTCCACCCGGCCACTTTCCGGCGTCGCGACCGGAGTCGCGGCAGGAGGATTCGTCGTGTTTGAAATGGCGCGTCGTCGCTTCTCCTCCCGCGCCTGGCAATCCCTCGCTGCCCTGGTGCTCGGGGGCGTGGTCGGTGCGCTCCCGGCGATGTTAGACAACTGGATGGTGACGGGAAATCCGTTAACGTTTGCGTACAATCTTGGCTACTCGGAAATCTGGACGCCACGGGCCTATGCGGTGGGATTGTTTTGGACCGACCGCATGCTCGCGCTCATGCCGGCCCTCGCATTCGGTTGGGGGTGGCCGACGCTATCGTCGTGCTGGCCGGTGGCCGCGCTGACATTTGGGTTTGCGTTCGTGCCATTTTTCTCAGGCCGCGCGACGCGATTTGATTGGCTCCTGCTGGCCGTGCTTTTCGCCCTTCCCCTTGCCTACCTCGGATTCAATGCGGGGACGGGATTGCATGCATTCGGACCACGATATTATGTGGACAATCTGTTTGCGCTCATGCTTCTGACCGCGCGCGGCTTTCAAATCCTCGCGCAATCGGGTCGGTCCATCGAACGCTCCGCCCTACCCCGTCTTCTAGCTCTCCTTCTCTTTCTAGCGTTGACGGGCAGTACCGCTTGGAATCTCCGCCGGCGCCTTGAGCGTTACCACAACTACAACGACGTGGACAATCGAATTGAACGCCGGCTGGCCGAAGCCTCGCTCCAGCGCGGGCTGATCCTGCTCGGACCACCCACTTACCTGAATTGGATCCGAGCCGCCCGCCTGCTGCCCACCGACCTTCGCGCCCCGCTGGTCTTCGCGGAAGCCCGCGAGGACAATTCCAAATTACTCAGGGATTATGCCGGCTGGCCCGTTTATATCATCGACGATAGTAGCCTAAAGCCGTACTCCGAACTCAAGTGAACTGGTCGATTGTCGCTGCGAAACAGACAGGACATTTCCTTACGGCCCGGCGGGTACGACGCGGATGCGCTCCAAACCCGCGGCTTCAGTTTGGTCCGGATGAAGCTCCACCTGAAGATGGTCGACCTTCTCGTCGCCAAGCGGAATGACCGTGCGGGCGAGCGTCCCGTCAATCCGGCCTGACTGATCTTTCCGCACGACCGCGCCATCAAGGACCCGAACGAGTTGATCGTAGACCAACCCCTTTTGATGATCGATCTCGATCTGGCGCAGCGCGATCGGCTCTTCAAAATAAATTTCGATCTGCACGTGCGCACCCTTCCCACCTCGGAGCGGGGCGTGCGGCGCCGGGGAGAATAGATCATTCAGATCTCCGCTGGCGAGCTGATTGATAAAGACCGCCGTGGGGATTCGATCCGCCAGCAGGCGGACAAACTTGGGGTTTAGCCGATCCCACGACCCCGCGCGCATTCTCGCGACGAAGTCCGGCCGAAGGTGAAGGTGGCCGAAATAGAATCCGGTCTTACCATCCGGGTAGGGTACACGCTCGACGACATCAAATCGCTCGATGCACTTTGAATTCGGGAGCATCTGATATTCGTAGGCGGTCAAGAGAACGAAATCCCGGTCGCGCGGAAGAAACGAGCCCAACTCGATATCCTCCAACGAGAGGAAATAGGCCCGGCGGCGGTCGTTCCACCCGAAGAACTTTGGGAAAACCTCCGGACTGTTCGACCAGGTATGCGACATGAAGATATTCGCCTCTGGATTCGATTTCAGGTAGCGCGGAATCAAGTCGCGGAAAACCGCCTGGCTGCCGTACTGCAGTCCGTAAAGGTCATAGGCTGGAACTTGAATCGGCCCAAAGGTGAGAGCATCGAACAAGAGGAAAAAACCTGCGGCCGAAAGCAGTCCAAAGGAGGACAGCCGCACCAACTCCCGGGCGACTATTGTGTGGATTTGGCCCATTAACCAATCGAATGCCAAAGCGATAAAGACCGCCGCGGAGACGAGGAAGGCAAGATTGCGAGTGATCCCACCCGACGCCAGGCCACCGCTAAAGGCACTGGCTAGCAGCGCGACGATCATCATGCGATGCGCTGCGTGGCGCCATTGGAGCAGGCAAATGAATAAACCGCCAAACGCAAAAGGAGCGAGCGGCCAGGGGATAAAGCCGTTGAACGGCACAATGTGGCGTAGCCCCTCGACGCTCGGGACGGCGAACCAATATCGCGGATTCAGTCCCTTGAGGTACTCCCGCGAGAAGGCCATCAGTTTCGTGGCGAGAGGCAGGGGCTGCACCCAGTAGCTGTGAATCTCCGCAAGATGCTCATTCAACATCTGGGGATGCAGGATCCGAAAGCGGACATAAGGCGCAAACAGCAGGAGCGCAAAGCATAGACCAGCCCCAGACCAACGCCGATTTGCCCAGTGATAGCGGAAGTCAAAGGCCGCGGCGAATAAGCCGGTCACCAACATAAGGCCCTGCCCCGGCGAGTAGGAATAGAACGTCGCCGCACCGAAAAGCATGGCTGCAAAAATAGAGCGCAGATTTCCCTCCCGGTAGCGCAGATAGAAATATAGGAACCAGCAATAGCTCGAAAACATCAACGTGCATTCAAAGCCCGTGCGCGAATGAAGAAATAGACCGGCCATCACGGTCAAGAACGCAATAACGCTCCACCATTCCCGGGCGCGAAAGATATTTCGCAGCAGCAAGGCGAGCGCGATGGCGCCGGAAAGACTCGCCAGGGTCGAAGTCGCGCGCACCGTAGAGACGCTCTGGCCTCCGATGTAGCTTGCGATGCCCTGGAGATAGACACTCAGCGAAAGGTTTAGCATCCGACCATTGCGAAAATAAGCCGGCAGCCATTCGTTTGGCGCATCCAGTCCCCGAAAATGATGGGCCACCAAATCTCGAAAATCCACCGAGTGGACCGCCTCATCGCAGAAGAAATAAATGGGAAAATCTTCGATCGCGATGAGGCGCGTCGCGGCGTAAACCGCAATCGAAAGGAAAAATAACGTCCAGACCGTGACTGATGCCGGCTTCGCGCGCCGCGGTCTTTCGGAGTTGGTCAAGGCAGTCATGGGAGGATGGAAAACCGACTACGGACGCAGGTTTCGCACCAATGCTAACCGCCGTTGCCAGCAGCCGAAACGGACAGACTTTGACGCAAGCGCGCGCATCCGCCGCCATAGCTGGCCCAGACCGTGCAAACGGGTTGGGGAAATCTGCGCGACCAAACCCAGTGACATCACAAATGGAGGCTCTTCCGGTGCCGCAGCGACATCCTTCCACGGCAGGCCCTCCACCATTTCCCAAGCCAGTGTCAAGAGACCCGCGACCATGACTGAATCCGCGTCGGCCCGAAACCACATCCGTCCGTCCACGCTCCCGCCGACGAGCCACACGCGCGAGACGCAACCCCGAACAAGATTCGCCTCGACGCGCTCCTCGACGCGCAGAGCGGGCAAGCGTCTTGCCCGATCGGCCAGCGCGGCGATGCGCTCCGCCGGGCCCGGGAGCACGCGCAGGCGCGCCACCACTGCCTCGGTGCGCGCATCGATCACGTCAATTTTCCCTGCTCGGCGGGTTGGACCGGTGGCTTTTCAAAAAACGGCGGCGCACCCGGCGGTCGAACAAACATCGTGAGATAGAGCACGGCCATGGCCGCCAGAATGCTCAATGCGTAGATCGAGAGCAGGCTCACCGACGCACCGAACGACGGGGGCTCGACGTTCCATCGATCAAAGACGGCCAGCACCTCCGCCTTCAGCGCGCGCGGGTCCATCGGCTTCGTCCGCGATGACGCGATCTCGCGCACGATTGTCTCCATGCCCTCCACGCGGATCGGGACCTTGGCATCCGGCTGGAATCCATCGCGCTTCAACTTGCGTGCGAGGAAGTCGTGCCGGAAGGCCCGCGGCACTGAGATCAGAACCACGATGCCAAGCAGGCGGAAAAGGAACGTGCCGTCCCAGAACGAAAGCAGAATCAGCACGACCCCGGCGATCACACCGAAGCTGGCGCGCAGCCACGGATCGCGGCAGAAAATGGTGTCGTCCACGACCCGCCCGCCATCGAAGGGAAGAATCGGCGCGAGATTGAAACCGTTGAGGAGGACCAACACGGCGGCCGCCAGTGTCCACCCTGCCGCGCCAGAGCGCTCGCCGATGAACCAGCAGAGCCCGCCCGCCACGATGCCGGGCACCGGGCCCATCAACGCAACGATGACGCGTTTGTAGCCCGGCATGAACTGCGTGTGACCCGATACCGCCGCCCCCAAGCCGGGAATGAAAAACATCCTCACGTTGCGATAGCCGAACCAACGCATCGCCAGAAAATGGCCGGCCTCGTGGAAGAAGAGTACCACGATGATGATCAACACGGTCTGCCAGCGCCACTCCTGGTAAAACGCCACCGCCGCAAACGCGGCGAGTGAGATCAACAGCAGTCCCATGCGATTCCCCCAGAATCCCCGGGCGGGCTGCTCGCGTTCCAGCAGCGTCTGCATCGCCTCTTCGGCGAGCGCGCGTTCCGTGCCCGCGCCCGCGGGCGCGAGCGCCGCATCAAAATCGATGTCCGCCCCGGGCGCCGTGTCCTCGCGCGCCGCCGCGCGCCGCGCGTCGAACTCTGCCTTCCTTCGCCGCATCGCTTCAACCTGCGGCGCCTGCATCGGCACCCACACGCCGCGCTTCACGTGAAAATCGAATGAGCGCTGCTCGTGCGCATCGACGACTTGCGCGAGTTGCGCCGTATCGGTGATCCGATCGCGCGCCAACTCGCCCGCCGCGCGCGCGGCCCCCAGCCGTGCCTCGTGCGCCAAATAGAGATCCGTCAGGCGTGTGTGCGGCAGGCGCACAATGTCGTCGCCGGGCGCGGATTCGAGTTTCTGTTCCTGGTCGGTGGTGACGAGCATTTTCCCGTTGGCCAGCGGCGTGAGAAACGCGGTGACGTCGCTCTCGTGAAAGTCGCCGGGACCGGCGAAACTGCGGGCGTAGAGGATCGTGACCACCGTTTCGCCCGACGCGTGCAGCAGGTAGCAGCCGCCCGCTTCGGTCGTCATGAGATTACCCACCAGAACGTGGTAATGGGCCAGGTCGAAGCCCAGTTTCATCAGCTCGTGTGAGCGCGCCTCGAGTTTTTCGCGGACCTCGCGCGGCATCTGCGCGGGATCCACCCAGCGTTCCGTAAACGGCCGTGGGCGCGGAAGTCCCGCCCCCAGCTCCATCGGAATCCCGAGCACCTTCGGCACCCAGAGAAAGATCACGCGCCAGCCGCGGGCAAGCCACCAGCATTCCCGAAAAGTCAGTTTCCGGTTTTCCGTTCGGAAGTACTCGTGGGTCGCGTCGCTTGACTCAGTCAGGGGAACGGACATCTCCCTCCAAGTTGCCACGTTGACCGGGCGGAGACGAGTCGAAACACGTCCTTCGGAATCGACACGTCACCCGCGCACGCGAGCGTCGGCGTTGCATGGTTCTCCACGTTCTGAGGTGGTTCCCCGCGGTCCTCGTGATCGCAAACGCCCGCTACCTTTGGACGCGTGAGGACGATATCCATCGTTGCTTTCTCGTGGGCTTGGGAATTGTCGCCGCGTGGCTGCTCTGGCTTTGGATTCTGCAACCGCGCCCGCCGGCGCCAAGTCCGACTTATCGCCCGACCAACCGAACCGAGATTCTTTGCCTTATCGCCATTCTCGCGCTCGGCGTCGTCGCGCGATTCTACGATCTGGAATCGTATCCGCCGGCGGATCGCAGCGTGATCGAGGAAACGCAAACGGGCCGCCTCGCTTTCAATACCGTCATGTATGGGCATTTCGATCCGGAATTCCCGCTGACCAACCTACTCGGGGAATGCGGCCTCCGCCTGTTCGGCCGCACGATGATGGGCCTGCGAATTCCCTTCGTCATCTGGTCGTGTGTTGGGGTCTTTTTTTTCTACCTCGCTGCCCGCCTGTACCTCCGGACGCCGCTCGCATTTCTGGCGGCCACGCTCCTGTTTGCGACAAACACATACGTCATCGCCAGCGGCCGCACGGCGATGGAAACGTTTGCCCCGATCACCACGTTGTGTCTCGCGATCGCGGCGACTCTCCTCGCCCGAAATCGACGCGGGTTATTCTTCATGGCGCTGGCGGGCGCCGCGAACGGATTGTTGTTCATCGAGTACTTTTCGTTCCGCTTTGTCGGTCTTGTGAACTGCGCTTTCCTCCTCGCGTTCCTGGCGCAAGGTCCACCGCTGGGTCACGTCCTGGAGGATCGCCGGCATTGGCGATGGCGCCACCTTTGGAGCGCGCGCGGGGAGATTACGCTTTTCTTCGCGGTCGTCGCGTCGGTCGCCATCGTGTGCTGGCTGCAGCTCGCCCGCCGCGACCCGATTGGATTGGTCGAAGGATTAAACCGGCATCTTCAGGGACGAGGCGACGAGCTTCACGCCCGGTCCTGGATCGATCTTGCGAGCGCCGGGGCCGCCGGCGCAAAGATCCAGGCGCAGCGGCTCTTCTTCGGCGGCGGCGAGTCCACGGTCACCAACTCCTCGCAGGGAATTTTTGATCATGCGACCAGTTGGCTCGCCATCGCCGCCCTCTGCTACGCCTGCGTGCGAGCCGGTCGCAGCGTCGCCCGCTGGTGGCCCATTGTCCTGACCGTGCTGGCGGTGGCCGTGGCGGGAGCGCTCACCCCACTCACGCAGCGCTACCGCGTTCTTTGCACGCTGCCCTTCCTGCTGCTGATCCTGTCGGTTCCGGTCGATGATCTTCTCGGGGCGAACCGACCGCGCAGGGCGCTGGCCGCATGGATTACCGGAGTCGTCGCGGTTGGTCTGGCGGCGGCGAATCTCCACACGTTTTTTGGCCGCACAATCACGGATCCATTGGTCCGCGCGTACAGCTACGACTTTCCCCTTCAGGTCGCACTCGAAATCGTCGAACGGCAGCAGGCGCGCTCAACCAAGCCGCTTGTCCTCCTCTCGCGCGGCATGGTCGACGAGCATGGCGGCGACGCCGCGTGGTTGTACGAGCGCGACCGTGTCACCCTCGTGGAGTCGCTCGACGGCATTAAGGGCCCCATGGTCGTGATCGCGTGCGACGCCCTTGCTGAAATGGTCGAGCATGATCCAGGGTTCCGAATTCTTCGCGTGTGGGAAGATCCCATGGTGTTGCACGGGCGCTATGTCGGGGCGGAACGGGATTAGGATTTTTCGCTGATTCGCAACGCTTGCGTCGCCGTATAGTCGACGGAGCGCAAGGCCGCGCGGTACCTCGAACGTTGCCGTCGTAGCCGATTGAGTTCCGCGACGAAACGGATCGCAGACGCCTGTTTGAGCGTTCAAGTACACGTGCGGAGGCCAGCGCGCGCGAACTGATCTTATGGCAAAAAGCATCCGCATCCAACACAACGGCCAGCAGCTGGGTCCCTACTCCATCGAGGAGGCGCGACGCATGGTGCTCGCGGGGGAAATTCCCGCGGGCAGCGCGGCTGAAACCGACAATTCGGGCGAATGGCGTCCGCTCAATCAAATTCCCGAGTTTGTGGCGGGATCGCGCGTGCCCTCGCCGCTGCCATCGGCCGGACCGGCGCCTGCGACGGGAGGGGTGCCGGTCCCGGCTGCGACCCCCGTGCTACCGTCCGAGGAGAAAACGCTTTGGAGCGGCAGCCCGTCGCAAATTCTCAATCTGAAGGTTTTCCTCGCCTGGCTGCTCGTTCTTTCCGCCGTCGGAGCCGGCCTGTTTTTCGCGGAAAATGTGCCGGCCTGGTCGGAACGTGTCACGCGTCCGCAGGCCCTGCTCGGCTTCGGTGCGCTCGCCTTGGTCGGTCTCCTGCACTGCATTTGGGCGGCGCTGAGTTTGCGTTCAACGCATTATTTGGTCACGACGCAGCGCGTGCGCGTGACCCGCGGTCTCCTCGGGAAGGACATGCAGGAAATCGAGCTCTTCCGCGTGAAAGATACGGCGGCAACCCAGACTTTCTTCCGCCGTCTCCTTGGGGTGGGCGATATCAACATCGTCAGCGGCGACGCCAACAATCCCAACCTGCATCTGGCCGCGGTCCCGCGTGCCATCGAATTGCGTGAGAGCATTCGCCACGAAGTCCTCGCGTTGCGACAGCGTTTCGGCGTGCGTGAATTGGACGTCATGTAGACGTCGTCTGTCAAATCGGTGGTCTCAGCGGTCGACGCCAGACCGCGTACACCAGCGCGCCAACCGCTAGGATCCCGACGCCGATGCCCGCATCGCGCAGAGATTTCACGATGGTTGTCAGCGCCACCGCCCAGCATATCAGAACAAACAGAACCGTCGTCACCGGATGCAGCGGCACCCGGATAAAATTCTCCGAGGCGGCGTTCCCATCGGTTTTCGGCGCGTTCGCCCGCGCCCGGAAGATGAGCAGCGATGCACCGGTCAATCCGAAGAACAACACATCGATCGCCACAACGTAGTTCAGGATTTGATCATACTTCCCCGAAAGGGCAATGACACAGGCCCACCCGCCCTGCAGCATGATGGCCACCACGGGCGCATGGCTGCGCGAATCGAGTCGACCGACCGCCTGGAAAAACACGCCGTCCCGGGCCATCGCGTAGTAAACGCGCGGCGCCGTCAGAATTCCTTGACTCAGAAATCCCGCCGTAGATATGGCAATGCCCAACGCGATGATCCGGGCGCCCGGCTCACCGAGGGCCCGCCGCATGACCTCCGAAGCGGGGGTGGTCGTGGCGGCGAGTCCCTCCAGACCGAGCACCCGCAGGCAAACGAATGTCACCGCCAGATAAAGCGCGACAACCAGGACAACGCCCACGAGCAGACCTCGCGGCAGATCACGCCGGGGATTTCGCATTTCGCCGCTGACAAAACTCGCCGTTTGCCAGCCCCCATAGGCGAACAAGACCGGCACCATCGCCGAGGCAAATCCCGCCCACGACCCGCCGCCCGCCCGCGGCGCCGCGACCGGAGACGCCGCCTCCGGACCGATGGCAATCCAACCCCCGCCGATCAACAACGCGATCGCGCCCAGTTTGAGCAGCATCAAAACACTCTGCACGTTACTGCCAGCCCGAACGCCAAAGCAGTTGATGATCGTAAGCGTCGCGAGAATTGTCACCGCCAGAACCTGCTCGGGAACGGCGAGACCGGTGACCTCACGAAAGTATC
Organism: Verrucomicrobiota bacterium; assembly: GCA_025353105.1. Classification (GTDB taxonomy): domain Bacteria; phylum Verrucomicrobiota; class Verrucomicrobiia; order Chthoniobacterales; family SZAS-18; genus SZAS-18. The sequence goes on along the minus strand of JANXRG010000081.1, from coordinate 54,213 downwards.
GCCCGAAAATGATCGCGCAGCCGGCCATGCCGCCGGTCTGGACGACAAGGAGCAGCGTCCAGCCGTACAGAAACGCGACGATCGGATGAAACGCGTCGCGCAAATACGCATATTGGCCACCGACGCGGGGCCTCAGCACCGCGAGTTCGGCATAAACAAACGCGCCGATCAGCGCGACGACTCCACCTAAAGCCCACGCCCCGAGAACCAGTGCCGGCGTCGGGACCAAGCGCGCGACGATGGAGGGATTGACGAAGATTCCCGCTCCGATAATTCCGCCCATCACGATCATGATGGCGTCGAACGCCCCGAGGCGGCGCGCGGGCGCGGGCTCAGCCGCGGACGCGTCCTCGCACTGATTTTCATCCATCTCCAATTATGTCGCTTCGCGTCGCGCAAACGCGATCCTGTTTTCGATCAATTGCCGCGCCGATGGTTCGGGGCTACTCCAACTGCATTTCGACCTTCTCCTCCGGCCGGGCGGCGAGCTTGTGGCGCATGATGATTCGGGCGCAGGCATTCCAGCGCAGCAGGGCCGAATCGTTTCCGGCCGGGCGCATCGCCTCCGCCTCCTCGAACCAGGTCATCGCCTCGCGCAGGCAGCCATAGACTTCAAAGCCGGAACCATGGCCGCCCTGTTGCAGCAGCGCTTTGCCCCGGCGTTCGAGAATGATCCCGGAATAATAGGCTTGATCGTGTTTGTCGTGCAGACGCGGCACGAGCTCCTTGGCTTGACCCAGACCCGCCCCGTGGCTCTTGCCAAACTGATCGGTGAGCGCCAGCAGCAGCGTGACCAGGGCCTGCTGGTTGTCGGGATCGGTGCGCAGCACATCGCGGCAGATGCTCTCGGCTTCGCCCGGTTCGTTGAGCAGGCGGTACCGCATCGCTTTTTCCAAAGCCGCGGGGATCGCTCCCACGGAAAGGGGTTTCAGTTCGAACATGTCTTTCCTCCGTTCAGTATTTTTTTGGACGTAAAAACTTCCACAGACTCTTCAAGGGATCGTAAAACTCATCCACGACCCGCTCCTTCAGCGGGATGATCGCGTTGTCTGTGATGGTGATGTTTTCCGGACACACCGTCGTGCAACATTTCGTGATGTTGCAGAAGCCGACTCCATGGGCCTCCTTTAGTTCCGCGAGGCGATCCTCGGTGTCGAGCGGATGCATTTCCAGCGCCGCCACGTACACGAGAAAACGCGGGCCGATGAATTCCTCGTGCTTGTGATGATCGCGCAGGACGTGGCAAACATCCTGGCAAAGAAAACACTCGATGCACTTCCGGAATTCCTGCACGCGATCGATGTCGTCCTGCGCCATCCGCCAGCTGCCGTCCGGCGCATCCGGCGGCCGCGGCTTGAATTTCTTGATCCGCTTTTTTACCGCAAAATTCCACGAGACATCCGTGACGAGATCGCGAACCAGCGGAAACGCCTTCATCGGCTCGATCGTCACCGGCTTCTCGAGCGGCAGGGCGTTCAGCCGCGTCATGCACATCAGCCGCGGAATACCGTTGATCTCCGCGGAACACGAACCGCACTTGCCTGCCTTGCAGTTCCAGCGGCACGCCAGGTCATTCGCCTGCGTGGCCTGAATCTGGTGGACGGCGTCCAGCACGACCATGCCTTCCTCGACGTCGGTTTCATAGTCCTGAAACTTTCCGCCCGCTGCGTCGCCACGCCAGATGCTGAAGGTCGCCTGTTTCATCACTGCATCTCCTTGATCACTTCTTTGAGGTGCTCCGGCATCTCGGGAATCGTCTCGAGGCGCACGTCCATTCCACCGTCGGCGCCCCGGCGCAGCACGGTGTTCACACTGCCGAACGCCGGATCCTTGGCTTCGAAATCGTCGCGGAAATGCGCGCCGCGGCTTTCCTTGCGCTGCAACGCGGAGCGCGTGACCGCCTCGGAAACGGTGAGCAGATTTTTCAAATCAATCGCCGTGTGCCAGCCCGGATTGTATTCGCGGTGACCATGGACCGCGACGCGCTTCGCCCGCTCCCACAGTTTGCCCAACCCCTCCAGCGCCCGCTGCATCTCATCCTCGCGACGGACGATTCCCACGAGGTCCTGCATCATTTCCTGCAAATCGTACTGCACTTTGTACGGACCTTCGGCACTGCTGCCTTCCTTGGCGCCACGCTCGAATGGCTCCAAGGCGCGCCGCGCCGCTTCCTCGACTTCGGCCTGGTCCACCGATCCCGCGTCATGCTCCTGCGCGAACTTCGCCGCGTACTCCCCCGCCCGCTTCCCGAACACGATAATGTCCGACAGCGAGTTTCCACCGAGCCGGTTCGCCCCGTTGATGCCCGAGGCGCACTCGCCGCACGCGAAGAGTCCGGGCACGGTCGTGGTCATCTGGGTGTCGGCATCGACGCGAATTCCACCCATCACGTAATGCGTCGTGGGCCCGATTTCCATCGCCTCGGTCGTGATGTCGATATCGGCCAGTTGTTTGAACTGGTGGTACATGCTCGGCAGCTTGCGCTTGATGTGTTCGGCGGCGTTGGGGAGCTTTTCCTTGATCCACGCGATGTCGAGATAGACCCCGCCGTGCGGGCTGCCGCGGCCTTCCTTGATCTCCTTCACGATGCACCGGGCCACGTGATCGCGCGTGAGCAACTCCGGCGGACGACGCGCGTCCTTGTCGCCCTGGCAGTAACGCCAGCCCTCCTCCGGATTGTCCGCCGTCTGCGCTTTGTAGTTGTCGGGAATCTGGCCAAACATGAAACGCGTACCGTCCTTGTTCGTCAGGATGCCGCCTTCGCCGCGCACGCCTTCAGTAACGAGAATTCCCATTACGCTGGGCGGCCAGATCATGCCGGTGGGATGAAACTGCACGAACTCCATGTCGATAAGTTCGGCGCCCGCGTCATAGGCCAGCGCATGGCCGTCGCCCGTGTACTCCCATGAGTTGCTGGTGATCTTGTAGGCGCGCCCGATGCCCCCGGTGGCGAGTACGATCGACCGCGCCTTGAACACCTTGAATCGTCCGCGCTCGCGTTCATAGGCCAGCACGCCGGAAACGCGATCGCCTGACTTGAGCAGCGTCACGACCGTGTGTTCCATGTGCACGTCGATTCCCTGGTGAATGCCGTGATCCTGCAAAGTCCGAATCAGCTCCAGCCCGGTGCGATCGCCGACGTGCGCCAGCCGCGGGTAACGGTGACCGCCGAAATTCCGTTGCAGGATTCGACCATCCGGTGTGCGATCGAACACCGCGCCCCAACTCTCGAGTTCGCGCACGCGATCCGGGGCTTCCTTGGCGTGAATTTCAGCCATGCGCCAGTTGTTGACGTATTGACCGCCTCGCATCGTGTCGGCGAAATGCACGCGCCAGTTGTCGCGGTCGTCCACGTTGGCGAGCGCCGCCGCGATGCCGCCCTCCGCCATCACGGTGTGGGCTTTGCCGAGCAGCGATTTGCAAACCAAACCGACCTTCAGTCCGGTGCGGGAAGCTTCGATCGCCGCGCGCAATCCCGCGCCGCCCGCGCCGATAATCAGGACATCGTGTTCGTGGGTCTGGTAGTCGGCCATGGGGGGATTCGCGTGAAAGTCTGAAACCGTGGCGTAGGATCTAGATGATGCGCCAATCCGTCCAGACGCCGGTGGCGCAGAGCCGGACGTAGATGTCGGAAAACATCACCGAAAAAAGGCTCATCCACGCCCAGAGCATGTGGCGACGATTGAAGCAGCCGGCGCATTGATAGGCCTTTTGGCACAGCGGTGCCTTGGACGGGGCATCAAGAAAACCGCCCACGAGATGGCGCAGCGAATGGCAGCCAAACGTGTAGCCCGCGAGCAAAACCACATTCGCGGTGAGAATCAGCGTCCCCACCCCAATCCCAAAGGTGGCCCGGCCCGTCGCCGCATCCGTGAACCAGAGTGCGTTCCAGACGTCGTGCGCTAGGAAACCAAGGAAAATCAGCGCCAGGTAAAGAAAGTACCGGTGGACGTTTTGCAGGATGAGCGGAAACGAGCTCTCACCGAGATAGGTCTTGCGCGGTTCGCCGACGGCACAAGAGGGCGGGTCAGCCCAAAACGACTTGTAATACGCGCCGCGATAATAATAGCAGGTCACGCGAAACAGTCCCGGCACCCAAAGCACCAGCAGGGCCGGCGAAAACGGCAGCCATGCCGGCCACCATCCCGGCTTCGGCCCGAACAAACTGTGGGGCGAATTGCCAAATATTTCCGGCGAATAGAACGGTGAGAGATACGGCCCCCAGTGGTAGTTCTTGCCCTGCCACGCGGCCCAGGTGGAGTAGACGACGAATCCACCCAGCAGGACAAAAACGAGCAGCGGCTGGGCCCACCATGCGTCCGGCCGCATGGTCGCGCCGAATGGCCGCTGCTCAATCGTCGGGTTCGCGTTGGCCATGTATGTTACGTCAATCCACGACCCCAAACGGAACGGCGCATCCGAACGTCGCTGGGAGCCAGAACAACCCAGCGGGTATATCAACCTCATCTTGCGCCCGCAAGCGGAATGACGAAGGACGTCGGATGCTTCGCGACCGTCCATTTTCAACGGCTTGGCCCAGCCGGTCGTGACCGCATTTCACGACGAAATCGCCAGGCGAATCGATCCGGCGGAAGCGGCCTCCGCCCAGATTTCCCTCCAACCATCGACCACATCAAAGTCCTGCGGAAAGGTCCAGATCGGCGCTCGCGCTCCATTCGATCATACGGCTGTCTCGTCCGCCACCACCGCTGCGCACTCAACTTTTTCCCTCCTCCTTCGTCCCCTTCGGAGTTTCGACCTTCGTCGGGCGCGTTGTCGTTGCATCCTACCCGTCTTTTGCGTTGTAGTGTGCAGGAATGTGTGGGCGCTACGTCTTGAAGGAACCCCTCGATTTGTTGCAGCGGATGTTTGCCTATTCGAGTTCGGAGATTCGCCAGTTGCGTCCCCGCTACAACATCGCGCCGACCACCAAAATCCCCGTCGTGCGGTGCGCCGCCGACGGCGGGCGTGAACTGGTGGAAATGCGCTGGGGCCTGATCCCGGCGTGGGCCAAGGCGCCGTCGTCGCTGCCATCGATGATAAACGCGCGATCGGAATCCGTGGCCACGAAGCCGTCGTTTCGCGCGGCCTTCCAGGCGCGACGATGTTTGATTCCCGCCTCGGGCTATTACGAATGGCAGAAGCGAGGGACGGGACCGAAGCAGCCATTTTATTTTCACGCCCGCGACGACCAGCCGCTGGCCCTCGCGGGGTTGTGGGAAATCTGGCGACCACCGGAAGGCGAACCGATTATCTCGGCCGCGATCGTGACGTGTGCCGCCAGCGCGGAGTTCGCGTCGATCCATGATCGTATGCCGGTTTTGCTGGCGGACGCGGATACCCGCGATCGATGGCTGCAAACCGGGCCCTTGGACGAGGCGCCCGCCGCGGAACTCTTGCGAGCGGCTCCGACTGGTGTTTTGGAGGCCCGACCCATCTCGACCCGCGTAAACAGCGTGCGGAATGATGATCCGTCGCTGGTGGACGCGTGATTTTCCTCACACGGAGGCACGGAAGGGAAGAGATGACTGACGATGGTCGAGAGCGGTTGTGAAATCCCGATCACGAAAATGGCTGCGGAAGGAGTGGGATTCGAACCCACGGTAGGTTTAACCCTACGTTCGATTTCGAGTCGAGTGCCTTAAACCAGACTCAGCCATCCTTCCGGAACTCGCACTAATGCGCGCCCCCGCCCCTTCGCGCAAAGGAAATTTCGCCGCCCCCGACTTTCAGGCCGTTTGCCGCTGGGGAAGACGCTCGAGATAGCTGATCAACTTGGTGACTTGGTCCCCGGACATGGTCTCGACCCAGACTTCCACGCTGCCGGGCCATTCCGCTCGCACGTCGGCCGCCTTGCCCAGGGCCAGGTGCTCCGCGTTCAGGCCAACGGTGGAATAACCATTCTGCGAGAGCAGCAGCATGGCGTATTTGACTTGGTACGACGTCGACATTGTAAGGGTGGTTTGGTCCACTCGTACTACGCAAAAAACTCCCCAACCTTACCGACTATTTTTCGGCGGGGGTAAAACACACTGGAAGACGCCCAAAAATACTCAAAAAACCGCTCGAATTTTGGGCTCGGTTGACCCGCGGGCCGCCGCCAACCGACCCCGCCGGGATGGACGGAAGTTCATCATTACGCTGGACAGTGTAGCCTCGACGGCAAATGATACCTGCTGGCCTCGGGTTCTACGGCATATGTTCTCCATGCAGAAAACGTCTGATCCGTTGGAGACGGCGGGCGCACAATTTCGCACGACGTCCTGGTCGGTCGTCCAGGCGGCGGGCGATCCGGCTGCGCCCGAGGCGGCGAATGCCCTGGCGGAACTTTGCACGGTTTACTGGCGCCCAATTTACGCGTATTTGCGGCGGGCGGGGCGGCCACCGCATGATGCGCAGGATCTTACGCAGGAATTTTTTTGTGTGCTGATGCGGCGCGAGGCGTTCGCGCAGCTCGCGCCCGAAATCGGTCGGTTTCGCTCGTTTCTGCTGACGTCGCTGAAGAATTACGTGGCGGATCAAGACAAGAAGGCCCGGTCCATGAAGCGCGGCGGACAACTGCAGTTTATTTCGCACGACCAGGTCAGCGCCGAGGAAGCCCGAATCGCGTATTCGCATCAGGGAGATCATCCCGAACAAAATTTCGACCGCCGCTGGGCGCAGCTCATCGTGCAGCGGGCGGAGGAGCGGTTGAAGGCCACGTATGATGCGCGCGGCGAGGGGGAAAGATTCGAAATCCTGCGCCCCTGCCTCACCGGCGACCCAGTCAAGGGCGACAACGCCGCTCTGGCGCTCGCGTTGAAATGTAACTTGGGAGCGCTCCACACCACGATTTCACGCCTCAGGCGACGTTTCCGCGATGCGTTGTATGCAGAGGTCGCGACCACGGTCCTCGATCCCAACGAGGTGGAGCCGGAAATGCGTCATCTCATTGCCATGCTCGCCGAAGGCTCGGTCGAACAGTGAGGGGACATCAAATATTTTCAACCCTATCGCCGCGTGGCTGATCGACAGCAACAGAACGGGCCACTGGTCCCGGGGGCCGTTTGCCCGGCCTGTGGAATCGTCCATTCCCCCGGCGAGGTTTGCACCCGCTATGCCCTGAGTCTGGCCCTCGATATCGGCGAAGCGGGACAAGCGTCCGCCGCCCCGGCCAACCCGCTCGAGGCCAGCCCCGCGCGCGCGCAGGGACAATTCCACCATTACCGCATCGCTTGCCGCCCCGACGGCACGCTTTGGGAGTTGGGTTCGGGCGCGATGGGCGTGACGTACAAGGCCTACGACGAGCGACTGAAATTGGATGTCGCCCTGAAGGTCATCAACCTGGCATTCATGAACGACCGGGGGGCGCATTCGCTCTTCCTGCGCGAAGCTCGTGCCGCGGCCCGCGTGCGGCACTCCAACGTGGCGAGCGTGCTCTTCCTCAACGACACGCCGGGAAATGTTTTCTACGCGATGGAGTTCGTCGCGGGCGAGCCGTTGAGCAACTGGCTCAAGCGCGAGGGAAACATCTCACCGCTCGCCGCCATCACGATCGCGCGCCAGCTGGCGTCGGGCCTGGCGGCCATCCATGCCGAGGGACTCGTCCATCGCGACTTGAAGCCGGGAAACGTCCTGCTTCTCCCCGGCGCGGTGCCCGCCGCGGGCGTCGCGTCGTCGACTCGCAACGCGCCGCGCGTCAAGATTATCGACTTCGGCGTGGCGCGGGAAATCACGACCGACAGCGACGCGGTCAGCACGATCGGGTTCCGTGGGACGGTGGCCTACGCCAGCCCCGAACAATGTGAGGAACACTTCGATCTGGATGGCCGCTCGGACCTATACTCCCTCGGCTGCATCCTGTTTGAAATGCTCGCGGGCCATCCGCCGTTTACCGCGCGCTCGCGGCGTGCGTTTCTCAATCTGCACGTTTCCGAACCGCCTCCACTCGCCATTCTGGCCGAGCAACCGGCCCCGCTGGTGGAGGTGGTGGCGCGGTTGCTCGCAAAGCGTCCGGAGGAACGATTCGAGGACGCGCAATCCACCATCGACGCGCTCGACCGCGCGCAACAGCAGATCGAGGCTGCCGGGCCGGACGTCGGTCACACAAGGGCGCCCGTTTCTTCCATTCGATCGATCGCGGGCGTCATGAACCACCTCGCGAAAACCAGTCGCGGTCTGCCCACGCCGCCCGAACCCGCGGACGAGCGCCGGCTCAGGCTGCCCTGGATCGTGGCGGGGGTGACCGCGGTGGCCGCGATGGGACTCGGTGGATATTTCTTTCCCCGGCAACGGGCCCCGCTGCCAGCACCGGCGGCGGCGGTCGCCGCGCCCCGGGCCGGACTCGAGGCGTCCCGACCCCCGCCGGTCCCGGGTGCACGCCGCTCGCTCGCGGTCATGCCCTTCACCACCACCGGCGACGGTAAGGAAAATGCCTATTTGGCGGACGGCCTACGCGCCGACGTCCTGGCGCAACTGACACGAATCCACGGACTGAAGGTCATTTCTCGCATCGCACCCGGACAGTTCAAGACGGGCGACCGCCCGGAGTTGCAGAGGCTCGCGCAAGACCTCGGCGTGGAGACGGTGCTGGAAGGAAGCGTCCGACGATCGGGCGGTGGGATAAAGCTCACGGTCCAACTTGTCGACACATCCACCGCCGAGAATCTCTGGGTCGAGAACTACGACGCCGATCCGGCCACGCTTGTCGCCGTGCAAAGCCAGATCGCGCTTAGCGTCGCGGAACGCCTGAACGTGAGTGTCGACGCCGCCGAGAAGAATGCGTTGATGCGTCCGCCGACGGGAAGCGCTGCCGCCTATCAACTTTATATGAAGGGCCAGGCTCTCCTTAGCGACCCGGCGGAAACGGAAAAAAATCTCGACAACGCGGCTGCGGCATTTTCAGCGGCGATCGAGGCGGATCCGAACTACGCGTTGGCGCATGCCCAACTTTCGTCGCTGCACACACTTTACTACCACTGGGGTCGCGACCACACCGACCGTCGTTTGGAGCAGGCCCTCAAAAGTGCGGAGACCGCGCTCCGTTTGCAGCCGGATTTGGCCGAGTCGCAGTTGGCCATGGGTAATTATCTCTACCGGGGCTTCAAGGACTACAACGCGGCATTGTCATACTTCCACAAGGCAAGTGCCACCATGCCTGGCAATGTCGACGCGTTGGCCACAATCGCGTCGATGGACAGCCGCCAGGGTCGCTGGGAACAAGCTGCGGAGAAGTATGTCGAGGCGATGGAACTGGCGCCGTTGGATGCAAGATTGCAGTTTAATGCCGCGAACACTTTCCTCTATCTGCGCCAATACGAGAAAGCGGCCAGGATTCTGGAATCTGGGTTGAAGCAACTGCCTGACCACCCGGCCCTCGGGAGGCTAAAAGGCGAGCTCTATGTCGTCTGGAAGGGCGATCTGGACCCGATGCGTCGGGATGTGGAGATCCGGCCGGCAGATGTCCCGTCGGTCGACTATGCCGTGTATTACAAAGTGGAATTGCTTCTCCTGGAGCGGCGATTCGATGATGCGTTGGGGGTGCTCCGCGCGAGCAATTTCGCATTGGTGGACGGGGCGACGACCTACATGACGCGCGACATGCTGCAGGCGGAAATTCTGACGCAGGCTAATCGGACCGAAGAAGCAAAAAAGGTCTGGGAACGGGCGCTTCCTCGCCTAGCGCAATCCGCGACCACTCGTCCCGACGACGCGCGCCTCCGGCTGGCTTATGCCTTTGCACTGACCGGAATCGGCGAGGGAAAGCGGGCCGTAGAAGAGGCGACCGCAGCCACGCAGCTCGTTTCGCTCGAAAAGGATGCACTTGAAGCACCATTTTACCTGCGTGGTCTGGCTCTTGTCCATACTCGCACGGGGAATTTGGAGGCGGCCAAAGTGCTGCAGAATCGTCTTCTTGCGATTCCATCCCAATACTCAAAAGAGCTATTTCGACTGTCACCTGCATGGATCCCTGTAAGGGACTGACGTGAAAGGCGTATTACGGGTATATGCCCGCTTTCTCATTACTTCACTCTTTTCGTCCAGGCTCCATACTCGTCGCAACCATTGTTGGGTTTGCGGCGCTGGGTTTGGCGTCCATCTCCCGCGCTTCGTGTGATCGCTGGGACTACGTCCCCATGGTGGATCACGACACCGCCACGGGCCAGGAGGTCGGGTACCTGATGCTCCACGTAGACCTACCCATCACGGTGGCGGGTGCCGCGATCGCGAGCGCAGCGGCACCGCAGGTCGCCTCGAGTGTGGCCGCAAAGCCCGTTTCGACCAGTGTGGCCGCAAGGGCTGCGACCGCCGTTCAAACGGTCGCCTCCCCAGCAGCGCAGAGCCGGGCGGAACAAGCGGTGCTCAGCTCGCTTTCGGGCGAGGGCGATTTCGACCACGCGCTCAAGATTGTGGCGGCCCAAGCTGAGGCCGTGAAACACGACTTGCCGGGCTTGTCGGAATTCCTGCTTGCGCGGCAAACCGGTGACGCCGAGGGCTTCAAGCAGTGGACGCTCTCCTCAAGGGCACTGCAGGTGCGGGCCGCGGCCGACGCGGCCACGGGCGCCACGGTCGTGACCTACAAACGCATGGTGGCGGAACTGCGGGTCCAAATCAAGCTCGGGCCCGATTATCGCACCGTGATTGCCGGCTTGGAAAGTGCGCGCAGTTCCAATTTCAATGCCGCCGTGGATAAGGTGATCCTGGCGACGAACAAGGCTTCAAACGGCGGCATCGATTACGGCACCTACGTCGTGGACGTGTTGAAAACGCTGAAGAGCACGCGCAAGCAGCCGGTTCCCTTCACGCAGAGGACAATGCAGACGGGCGTGACGAACTCCGCGCAGTAGAAACCGCCAGTCGGCATTGACGATCAGCTCGAAAGCGCCGGCGGCTTGGTCACTTGCGAGGCCTGGCTGCCGGTCGGGCTTTGCCGGAAACGTGGTACGCCGCTACGTCAGACGGCGGATAACGGTCGAAGATGATGTTCAACAACCCGGTCGAGCAACGAGCGTCAATCTGCCTCCATTCGGCCGACGGTATAACGACGGACGACGAGGACGATGGGAAGACCGACCAAAACATCGGGTGAGATTACTCCCTCAATAATGCGTCGGGGTCCGAAGGTGATGGCCAGCGGGTAGGCCGAGAGCGGAATGACGATGAAGTTCAAAAAGCCATAGACGAATGCCCCGAAAAAGCCGCCCGAGATCCACGGCCCTCGGTCTACCTGAGCGCTCACAAGGTTGCTCAGCTCGTACAAAATCAACGGCGCGTTGAACGCTGTTCCAGCCATACTCCTTTTTTCGTTTCGCTCACCTTATCGCAAGCCGCGCTCGCGGGCTCGCGTTCCAAGGCGGACCTCAAGCGCTTTTGGTTGGAATCTCCAGGACCGGTGATTTTAATTCCCTTTGCGAACACGGGAAGAAGTTCGCTAGGACGACGACGGAGATCATTAACGAAATCATTCCATCCTTCCGAGCGGATCGCGACGACGGGCGGTTCTTCCACATTGAATGTTTGGTCCTGAGTCTCGATCGAGTGGCGACAATACGAATTTTGGGGCGCTGGCTTCGGTCTAAGAATGCCTCCGATCGCATCTGGGCTCAGGAATTTCTCACCGAAATCGAGGAAAATGAGAATAGGTCGAAGGCAACCACTCCGTAGTCGAACACTCCGAATTTTTTGTCCTGCGTTTGTCCTGAGTGGATAACTGGCTCCAGAAATGCAACTCCCCCGTTCCGTTTGTTACCGGATTTTGAGCGTAGATTGACTTATTTTGTGCGGGAACGTGCGGGTGATTTTTCTGCCACGAATGCGCCGCAATTCCTGTGTCTATCAGCTTCTCAGAGTGATTAAGCCGGCGTCCCCGGCTGGAATCGAACCAGCACTCTACGGTTTAGAAGCTCGTCACCCAGCTGGCGTTGGACGCTCGCAATGTGCGTCTGGTCGCCCCGAAGAAGGAGGTGAATTACAGAGTCGCAATCATCTGGTGACCATCCAGGGACGGTTGACAAAAGCGATGAAGTTTGGGCCGCTCTTTTTTGCGTAATTTCGTTCGAATGCCAAACGGCGTGCCAAGGCGCGGCGGACTTCCGAAATCAGGTATACAAACGCTGACCCATTTGAATCGCCCTTATTCTCCAAATCCAAACGACAACTCGTCGGGCGAAGCTGCAATATGCGATTTGCCTTCGGAATTCCAACGTCCGGGTTGTCCAGTACCGCGCCTCAGATTTGTCCTTGCCGCCCGCGGGACCTCCCGGCCAACATACGGGATTACGAGAACCAAGCTTGGACGAACAACGAGCAGAAAATGGCGTGGTCCAGCCTTCCATACGACATGGGAATTCCCGCATGACGCACTTATTAACTCGAAACTGCCTCGCGGTGTTAGTTGTTGTTTGTGTTTATTATCCAGCATTCGCAAGCGGAAACGATGACCCGGAGTTTTCCAAACTAGAGGCAGGTAAGACATCTCCCGTCGCCGCCGAACGGCGGCCTCTTCGTCCTTTCGCCAATGGGTTGGGCCAGGAATTCGTTCCAGTCCCAGCCCTGCGAGTATTTTTCTGCCGTTGGGAAACACGCGTGCGCGATTTTCGAGCATTTGTAGGAGATCGACGTTGGGTCGACCCCGCAATCGGGCGACCGTATGATTACGGCAGCGAGGAGTTCGGACGGCCCATGTTTACCCTCACACGGCAGGGGTGGAAGCAGGCGGGCGGCACGTGGGCAAAGCCGGGATTCGCGCAGTCTGAGGAAAATTGTGTCGTCGGCGTAAGCTGGCTCGACGCCTCCGCCTTTTGCCGCTGGCTGACCAACCGCGAACGCGCGGGTGAGAGGTTGCCATCGGGTTGGGAATATCGCCTGCCCACGGACGCGGAGTGGTCCGCGGCGGTCGGAAGTGCGCTCTACCCGTGGGAAAATGACAATTACATCCCGTCGGGAGCCGGAAACTACACCGGCGACGAGGCCAGGGACGGCAACTTTCCCGACAACTTCGGAACCATTCGTGGGTATTGGGACGGCTACGCGCGGACCGCCCCGGTGGCATCCTTCAAGCCGAATCAATATGGCATTTGTGATCTGGGCGGCAACGCGACCGAATGGTGTTTGGATTGGTATCGCAAGGAAATGAATTCCGAGTTCACCAAGGAAATCGACGCTGGAAAATTCGACAAGGACAACAAGAAGTTTTATCGCGAGACGCTCCTGTCCATTATCAATAATGATGGCGACGGAGAAAAATACCGCACCGTGCGCGGAGGATCGTGGTTCACGGTCGGGCGCGGCTGCACACGATCTTATTACCGGTCCGCCGCCTTGCCGGGGGACCGGAGTTCGCAGGGAGGCTTCCGCGTCGTGTGCGCCCCATCGGCCCAAATCGTGGCGGACGGATCGATCCAGCCCCCGCAAGCACTCGCGGGCGCCCGCGGGGTCGATCGATGAACCTCCGGCGTTCGTTTTTCAGCGACGGGTGGGTTCGGGCGCGAGGACGACCCGAAACCCGATGTGGCACGCGCGAACGCCCGGCAGTTTGCGGCCCCGAAACGCCGTTCGCAGCGTGATGTAATCGTTGGTAATCCAGGAACCACCGCGCAGGACCCGAAATCGCCGCCCCTCGCTGTCGGTATCCCGCGCGTAATCAGGGTAGCTGCTGAACACGTCCGCGGTGTTCATGCGGGCTCGATATTCGTCCTCGCACCACTCCCAAACGTTGCCGCCAAGGTCGTAAAGCGCGAACGCGTTCGGTTTGTACCGGCCCACCGGCGAAAGAAAGACCTGCCCGTCGTTCATTGGAACGGGTTGCACTCGAAACTGCGGCAACGCCTCGACGAATGCTTTATCCAAATAGTTTCCCGCCGTCGGCGGCGGCGGCCATACGTCCCCCCACGGATATTTTCGATCGCCGGCAACTTGCGTCCATTCCTCGTCGGTGGGAAGCCGATAGGCGTCGCGCTCGCGAATCCGGCCGGCCTCCCGCTCGCGCGTCGTCAGCCATCGGCAGAAGGCCTTGGCGTCGTCCCAGCTGACCCCCACCACGGGATCGTCAGATCCGGTTGGGAAGCCCGGATTGCTCCAGCTCGCTTTCACATCGAGCTCGGGTTTCACTTCGGCAACGGCCAATGTCGTTTCATCGCTTTTCGGGAGCGTCAGCATGCCGCCTTTCGGCGCAAAGCCAACCGCGCGCGCAAACTCCGCGAAATCGCGCTGCCGCGTGACCCAGACACCGAACAGGACTCCCGTCTGCGGCACAAAGCGCAGGCGCATGCCGAGCGAGTTGACGTACTCGCCCTGGTCGCGCATGGCGCGCGCGAGCGTCGATTCGCCTTGGCCGGCCGGCAATGCCGCGCGACTCGGCGCCGGCGAATCCACCGCCGGAGACGATGAAATCGGGACCGCGTCGCGCGATTCAACGTCCGCCGATTTGGGTGGTCTAGGCGCGGCCGGTTCCGGAGCGGGGGAATCGCCGGCCACCGCCTTCGGGATTTCCGTCGATCCTGAATCGTCGGGATTCGGTCGGGAATTTCGGAAAAGCGCGCTGACCGCAAAAGCCGAAGCCAGCACCACAACCGCGGCGGCCGCAATCATCATCAAGCGCCGCCGGCCCGGACTTTCGGAATGTTCTGATTCTCCCGCCGGGAGCATGACGGATGGCGCGGGCGTTTCAACCCGCGGCGGTTGCGCCGACCCTTGCGGCGCGCTCGGAAGCGAAACCAAGGTGCTGTCGGGCGCGCGGACGGGACGAGGCTCCGGGCGGGCGGGCGGGGCGGCGCGCGACGAGCGGTCGCGTGACCGGAGAGCATCCCAAAAAGCCGCGGCTGTTGGGTAAGGCGACGCGCCATTCCTTGCTTCCAGCGCTTTCTTCAGCACGTGGTTCGCTTCATCGGAAAGCGCCGGCAGGGGTGTCAGAGCGCGCGGGCGACCACCCAACAATTCACGGACGAGCAAGGCCAGGGCCATCACGGGATCGGCGGCGGCGTCGACCGTGTACTCCCTCGCCCGCGTCATCAACGTATCGTCCTCGTCAATCGCCGGACTGAAGCTTGTCGCGTTCCAACGCAGCGAATATTCCGGCCAGTCCATCACCGGCTGATCCCGCAGTCGCAACCATTCGTCGCTCGAAGGCTGGAGGGGCGGCGTGACGAAGAGCTTGCGCAACAGCGGCTCGGCGAGGGTAAGCCGCTTCGCTTTCGCTTGGTCGATTGCTTCCGGGAGCCCGGCGAGGAGAACGAAGACTTCCTCCTGCAGAAGTTGTCCCCGGTGTTTCAAAAGATCCAGCAACGAGAATCCGTCGGCCCATTCGCGCACAAAAAAAGCCGTGTTTCCGGAGTACGTCAGTCCGAGGACCGGACGCAACATCACCGCGCTCTTCAGGATGCGCAGAGCTTCGACCTCGCGCGTCAGTCGACCCATCAGATCCACGTCGGCCAGCCGCGTCCGGTGCAGCAGTTTCAAACCGACCAACGCGCCCTCGTCGGCGTTATCCGCCGCCATGAAGAGTTGCCCGCCATCGCCCTCCCCCATTTGTTCGCCCAGTCGGAAACGCTCCGCCAACGTCGTGCCCAGCCGAATCGTCTGGGTGGCGGGCTCCTCGACCGTCACGACGGTTGACCGCGTTCCGCTGTCGGAACTTTCCGCTTTCCGATTGCGGTCGAAGCTAATTCCCAATTGGGTTGAGCATCGGGTGATGGCGTCCGAGAGCTCGCGCGGAGTCTGAATCCGCTGGGCGCGCTCCTTTGCCAACATCGCGCCAAGCAAATCGAGCACCGGTTGTGGAACGTTAACCAGTTGTTCCCACGGAAGCTCCTTAAACTGATGCATGGCCAGGACCTGGCCGAGCTGTCCGACAAACGGCCGTTGACCGCAGAGCATTTCCCACAGAACAATTCCGAGCGAATACAAATCGGACCGCGTATCCAGGTCTCCAGATGTCGCGCATTGCTCCGGGCTGGCATAATAGGGTGTGCCGGTAAAGACGCTCAGCGATCGGCTGCTATCGAGATAGGAATCGAGATTCTCGCCTTCGATCCGGAATCCCTTGGCCAGCCCGAAGTCGATCACTTTTACGCGATGTCCGAAAGGGTGCTCATCCTCGGGCACGAGCATGAGATTGGCGGGTTTCAAGTCCCGGTGGACGATGTGCTCCCGGGCCATCACGCCGAGAGCGGCCGCCACTTGATCGCAATATTCCAGCGCCTCCGGAATGGGCAGAGTGCCCCCGCGCTGCTTAAGCAACGCACTAAGTGTGCTGCCATTCACGAACTCCATCGTGTAATAAAAGGGCTCCTCGTCATGCAGGCTGATCACCGCCGCAATGTTCGGGTGCCGCAGCTTGGCGGCCGCGCGCGCCTCGCGCACGAAGAGCTTCAGGACGCGTTCCTGGCGCAGGAGTTCGGGGTGAATCAACTTCAGGACGACGTCGATCCGCAGCTTTGTGTCCGTGGCCTTGTACGTCACGCCCATCGCGCCACGCCCCAACTCGTGCAGCGAGCCATCCGCATTCCGCTGCACCTCGTAGTGGTCAAAGAAAAGGGGCGTTTCCATGGGGCGGAGACCTACTTTTTGCCCGTGTCTCCCGAGGCCGATCGGCTTAGGTCGAATCTAAACCTATTCTTTTCGAGCTCTCCCGGAACGCTTTCGCAACGCAGCTTGCCTTCTTCAATGGAAAACTGGGCCCTAAATTCAAGTTTCTTTCGAATCGCCGGCTCTGCCTTCGTCGATTCTACCTTCGCCTGCAGCTTGCCGTCCGCACCCATTTCCATGCTGAAAATCGTGAAGCTGATCGTCCGCACCTTGCTCCCGTCTGCGAGGTAGTCCGTTTGACGCATTGTTCCGCCGGTGGAGATCTTGGGGATACTCAGCTCAAATAATCGATAGGATCCTTTTGCGCCCGGCAGTTCCTGACGAAGATCATATATCCCGGAGAACGACGGCGGAATTGAGATTTTTAATGGACCCGTGCGGATCTGCGTTGGTCCCGTGCCGGGAGACAGAATGCGCGGTTTGATCGATTTTCCATCGCCTTCGCCCCCCATTGCAACCAACTCATATTCGCCGGTGGGCAACTTAATTTCCTTGATGGACGTACCTTCGAGACGGGCGATCTCCTCAATCTGCTCGTTGACTTCAGACGGTTGCCGTTCGGTGCCAGCGGGGAACGCGGACTTCCACACAATCTTAAGTCGAGAATAATCGGATATTCGTCCATCGGCCGACGAGATGAGCAGCGTTCCGGTTTCACGCGTCATTGATTTGATTTCGGACTCTCGCAGCGTCGCCAACTTATCTACGATGTAAGGTCCGTAGCCGGGGGCGCTAATCGTAAGTGTTTTGTTGAAATCCGCGGGTTGGATCTCGAGTCGGTGAGCGCCATTTGCTTTGCTTGGCAAGACTGGCGTATCGCCCAAAACGAATGTCGCGTTACTGGGAATCCTAGCGTAGGGAAGGGAGAGATTGACGGCAACCGGAGGCGGGGTCGGGATCGAAAGCGGAGTTGGAATTGCCAGGGGGCGCGCGGTCGGCGCCGGCGCCGGCGCGAGGCTTACAATCGGCGGGGGCGCCGCGGGCGCCAGCTCCGATGGGGCGTCGCTCTTGGCGGCTGCGTTGCCTTTCGTCCAGTGCCAAATCCCCGCGCCAGCCGCAAGCAGGACGACCCCGGCCGCCGCAAGCAGCAGCTGGTTCCGTCGGGGATTCGCCTCTTGGGTCATGGTTTCCCGGCCAAGAACTACGGCGGCCTGTGGCGCTGAAGTTGGCGAGAGGGGCGGGGCGGCGCCGGCCGGCGGATTTGGGATCTTCGCCGCGGGTGGGGGCGGACTCGGCGTTTGGGCGGGCGGTTCCACCTTCGGCGAAGCCTGCGGCGCCACTCGTGGGGCGGTCGTCGTTGTCGGGACCAGAAGCGGAGCTGGTCCGGTTCGCGCCTTCACCGGTTCCGGTGGCACGTTTCGAGAGAGGGTTGGGACAATGCCTTCTGACCGTTTCGGCGACGCGGCGGGAACCGTTTCGGCAGCTCGACCGGCGCCGGTCCGTGGTGCGATCGCTTCCCGATCCAGATTTAACGTGGCCTCGACATCGTCGGTCGGGGGACGCTCCGACCGAACCGACGGCAATGCCGGTGCTGGGGCCGTCGGCGCGCCGGCTTCGTCTTCGTCCACCCCCTCCGTCGCGCAAATTGACCGGAGGAGTTCCAGGCACGAATTCGTGTCGGTTTGATTCGCGAGTCCCGCCGCAAGTCTCCGGTTGCCGTTCTCGGAAAGGCCGGCAATCGGCAAGTACGCCGTACTTGCCTGGCGGGCGGCGGCCGGGGCCGGGCGACCCGAGACGAGCCGGTAGAGTAGGCTGGAGAATTCCACCCGGGAGTCAGAACCCGCCTGCGGCAACTGCGTAGTGCCGCGGGGAGAAGCCGGTTCCGACTTGGCGTACAACAACGGTTGCACCCGCAAGTTGATCGGAGGCCACGACCGAACCGGCGTTCGGGCCAGAGCGGCCAGCTCGACCTCCGTCACGGGACTTCGCGCGGGCTCCACGACGATGTCATCGGCGGAAAGCGCAAGACCCGGCGCCTTGAGCCGATCCACAAAATCCAAGGTTTCCGCCAGCGGACTCAGGACCCGCAGCGCGTCCCGGAAAGAAACCACTCCGTTGGATTTCAGCACTTGCCTCAGCTTCACCCCGTTGGCTCGTTCGCGCACAATCGCCCAACCCTCCGAATAATGCTCAAAGGCCAGCACCCCGAGGAGCGACGGGTGGACGTTGGACCTAAGCAGGCTGGTGGTATTCCTCACCTCCGCCATCCGAACCTGATTGGCGACAAATTCCTCATTCAGAAATGTCACCGCAACCGGCTGGTTCGTCCGGCGATCCACCCCTTCAAACAGCGGTCCCAATTCCGTGGTCGTCGCGCCCGCTTCGTGCAATTCAAAATTTGTATAGATGCTTTCAGTCGGCGGCGCGGCGGAAGGGCTCCAGCCCTGGACGGCGCTTTGATACTCCGTCGGATCCGGCAATTTAAGATGATCGAGCGCCGCCAGCAGATCCGCGGCGCTCGCGCAGCGCTGGTCGCGCTCCTTCTCGAGCATCCAGGCCAGGAGGGATCGGAAACTCTCTCCAATGTGCGTTGGCAGTTGATCAACATAGGATTCCGGCCCCAGGCGCCGCGCAATCACGCGCCCCAGCGCGCCATCTTCCGGGTCGATGCCCAGGAGCAGAAACCACAGCGTCATGCCCAGCGAAAAAATGTCCGTCCGACCGTCGAGCGTTTCCTCGCGCAGTTGCTCCGGGCTGGCGTACGCGACCGTGAAAAAATGCCGGCCGTCCATCGTCACCGCACCACCCGCTTTCGGGTCGCGCGGCACGGATGATTTCACCAGGCCGAAATCGACGAGTTTGAACATCACGGGCGGCTCCCGAGTCGCCAGCATGATGTTCCCGGGTTTCACGTCCCGGTGCACCCAGCCGGCGTCATGAGCGCAGCGGAGGGCGGCCGCGGTCTGCCTCGCGCACGCCGCGACGTCCTCTAGCGGCACCGAAGCGCCGGCGCTCTTGCGCCATTGGACGAGATCGCCCCCCTCGCAAAATTCCATCGCATAGTAGAGCGTCCCGTCCAGTTCGCCGAAGTCATCGACGTGGGCAATATTCGGGTGCACCAGCTTATGCACCACCTGCGCTTCCCGCAGGAAGCGAGCGGTCGCGTCCCCGTCGTCGAGAAGGGCCTCGCTAATCACCTTCAAAGCCACCGGCTTATCCAAATACCGATGCCGGGCCTTATAAGTACAGCCGAAGCCGCCTGTCCCAAGCGTCCATGGCTTGCCGTCAGGCCCTTCGAGTACTTCGTAATTGCCGTATCGGAGAGCCGGCATGTCTCATTGGAACCGCAAAATCGAAATTCGTCAATCCTGCCGGACCCATCGTCCGGACGCCGACAAAAAGCGGGCAGGATGCACGTGACACGTCACTTGTCGCAGCTGTTCGAGCATCAGCGTTCATCGTCGACGCACTGGTCCTCGGTTAGAGGTAAACGTCTTAGTGGGTCGGCTTGACGATCGCGGGCGAGGCGCGGGGTCCGTAGAAAAATGTGAAAACCCAAATCGACAATCCTGCGAGGGCCAGGATCGCCCCGCTGCGAAATTGCGACGCGTGGAGAATCTTGCGCCAAAGTGGTTCTGCGCCGGCAGTGGCACCCGGCGGAAACATCGGGGCCATTTCCCTCAGCATCATCACGGTTTGGGCCAAGCTGACGAGGGCCACGAGGGCAAACAGGCAGAGACTGGCAAAGCCCATCCGACGCCAGCCCAGCAGATAAAAAATCGCCGCGACACCCGCCGAGGCGGCGGCCAGCGCCCGTTGCGACGCCCCGAGGTCGCGAAAACCAAAATCACCAAGGCCCGGCATCGAAACCCAAGGCAGAACGGTACTGCCGAAGCACAACACGGCCGCCAGACCGGCAAGGATTCGTGGCAACATGCGGCGAAGTTAGCGCGGTCAGGGCTTGCCGGTTTGCTTGTTGGCCAGACTGAGCACGGCGGTGCCGTAGCACAGCGCCAGCCAGCCGGCCAGGATCAACGCCGCAAATTGGGCCGGTCCCAGAAAGGCAAACTGGATGCCGGTGAGATACACGACATCCCGCCGCTTTTCGGTCGTGTCCGGAGCTTCCTCCGTAAAGCTTCCTTCGATCCGCTTGCTGACCTTGAGGTGCTGGCCAACGAGTTCATGCCGAACCAGCAGATTCTGCCAGGACGAATTGAAAAGCGTGAGCTTGTCGTAATGCGCACTGGGACTGATCGTCCGGCCGTTCGCATCAATCTCCTTCCACTCGAAGTCCTCCGCCTCGCCCTCGCCGCTGAAGAAGAGCGGAATTTTTGTCCGATTGCTCAGGCGGGGCGTTCGTTGCCCGTAAATGTTTGAAACATCCATGATCCGTTGCGCGCAAAAACTGGGCACCCACTTGCTAAACAAGTAAGCGGATCGGGACATCTCGGGGACACTGACCACGACCCCTCCGAACAGAATCTGCGGGATGAGAATAAGCGGCACCCACATGACGGCCTGGGTGCTCGAACGCACGAGCGCCGAAATGGCCAGGCCCAGGGCGACCCCGACAACCGCGGCCGACATCAAGGCGAAAAGCTTGAGTCCAAGCGCGGTCAGAATCACCCGCCAAAGGCCCAGCCCCGCGTCGCGAATGGGTCGTCCATCCGCGGCCATCATTTCATTGCGCTGGGAATCTTTTCTCGCCTGGGGAAACGCCTCAATGATGTTGTCCTTCAAATAGAAAGTGCGCGCCACCAACGTGACGAACGCGATGTACGCGCCACTCGGGGGCGACACGACGGGCGGCTTCGGTTTTGCCGGAGCCGACGACGCCCGGGCGGCGGCCAGCTTTGCTTCCGGCTTCGAATCCGCCGTGGCCGCGACAAATTCCTCCTCGGAATCGGTCGTGCGGACCTCGCCCGGCGGCTGCAATTTTTCCACCAGCAATTTCCCAAAGACCTTTGCGTCGAACTTCTGGGGATGCAAAAGATGCGAAGACGCCAGGACCGTGCCGAACAGCAGGATGGATTGCGTCATCGTGAGCAGGGAAAGAAAGACCAACTTGCTCTGCACGTAGGTGTTCAACCCAAGGCCGCAGATCCGTTCGCGTCGGAAGATCGGCAACTCACCCACAATTTGCTGCGCGCCATTGCTGCAGCCAAACCACAACGTGGCGACCACGCAAAGGAACATCCGCAGGCCCGCATTGTCCGCCACCCAGCCGATCATCAGTCCGATCGCGAGCGCCTGCGCGAGGAGAAAGAGCAGGTTGAGTCGATCGGCGAGAAGAATGCGCCATTGCCGGGAAAGCAGAAGCCAAAGCGGCTTGAGGTAACCGGAACGCGCCTTCGAGGCGGCCCCGGCCGCGCCGGGTGGAGGCGGCTTCGCAGTGGCCGGCTCCTCCGGAATCAGCAGCTGGCGGCGGGCGAAACGCGATTCGAGAAACTCGTTCTCCCATTCCTCCGCAGATTTTTCGCCGGTGCGCGTGGTGTCGGCGAGCAGCGTGTAGATTTTCTCCAGCGGCGACTTGTCGAGCAGACCCCGGGTGCCGGCCGTCCCGCGCATGAGGAAATGCTCACGAGCTTCGTCCGCCGTGCCCACGAACACCAACCGGCCCCCTTGAATAAACACCACCCGGTCGAAGAGGTAGGCCTTCTGCAGCATGTGGGTCGTGCAAACGACCGTGAGATTGGTGAGCCGCAGCGATTGCAATAGAGCCATCAAGTCCGATTCGATCGCGGGGTCGAGACCCGACGAGGGCTCGTCGAGGAACAGCACGGAAGGGCGGGCGAGAAGCTCAATCGCGATGCTGACCCGCTTGCGCTGCCCGCCCGAAAGCTGGGCGACCACCTTGTCGCGATGTTCAGTCAGCGAGAGGCGATCGATGACTCGATCGACGAGGGCGTCGATCTGGGCCGGGGGCAATGCCAGGCGCAGCCGGGCGCTGTAGGTGATTGCTTCCCGGACGCGCAATTCCCGATGGACGATGTCATCCTGCGGGACGAACCCGAGGCCGGCGCTCTGGATGCGTTTGCGGTCGGAGAGCGGAATGCCGCTGACGAAAACTTCGCCGGAACTGGCGGGACTGATGCCACACAACGCACCGAGGAGCGTGGACTTTCCTTGACCCGAGCCCCCGAGGATGCCGATAAATTCTCCCGCCCCGATCTCGATCGAAAGATTGGAAAGAATGCGCAGGCGTCCCGTCCTGGTCGGCACTTCCACCGTGAGGGAACGCGCCGAGACGCTCCCGACATTTCCGCGATCAACCCGGCGAAGCGACGTGCCGGTGAACTCAATAATGTAATCGCGAATTCGAAAGCGGTCGCCGTAGACCAACTTCTCCTTCGTAAACGCCTTGCCATTTAGTTCCGTGCCCAGCTTGCTCAGATCGCTCAGGAAGTAGTCCTCCCCCACCCGCTCGACCGTCGCGTGAATCTTGGAGAGACCGATGTCCTCCGCGTCCAGATCCACGCGGGAGTCGTCGGCCGTCGTCGCATTGACGTCCTTCCGGCCAAGCACCACGGAGGCGAGACCGGCCAGCGGGACCTCCGAGGTGGCGGTGCCGCGGAATGCTGGCTCCGCGGGCAACCGCTGGAAACGCGCGACCCCACCGGGAAACTCCAGCACATCGCCCGTGCTCAGCGGCACGGGGCCCTCGTGTTCGAGAACCCGAGCGTTCACCGTGACCGCGGCCACTCCCGCCGTCGTCGGACGCATCAGCCAGGTGGTCTGGCGAGGGTCCCACGCGAGCGTCGCCAAAACCCGTTGATCCTCACTGAAGACTCGGACTTCGCACGAATCGGCGCTGCCGAAGGTGGCTTGCGTCTTGGGCAGTTCGACGGTCCGCGGCCCGCCGGAATCGTTGATGGTTAGATGCGCCCTCACCGATAAGCGCCTTTATTCCAGCCTGGCAACCCCGTGCCCCCGGAGGCCGGTCCGGACGCCGCAGCCACCGTTACGAGTCGACCAGACCGAAGGCGAGCCATCAAGCATCCCCGTCAAATACTCGCTCGATAATTCAGCGTAAAGCACAATCGGATTTCACGCGACCGCAGACGCCGAGCGACGCGGGCGCAGGCGCGAGGTTTCGCGCCATCGTCACCGTCAGGACAAAAAGAAGCACGCTCGACTCGGCGTCGAGCGCGCTTTGATACGGATGGGTTTCGCGGCGAACGGTGTTTTAGAATGAGTATCCCACGACTACCCCGCCCCAGACGTTCTTTCGCTGACCCGCATTCCCATTATTGCTGAAGCTGTTCGTGTCGCCATTCTGCGAAATGTCGACGCCATAGTTGACGGAAGGCGTGACCGAGAGCTTTCCGTAGGCAAAGCGAAGCTGGGCGCCGACTTCAAACGTATTGAAGGTGTCGCGCCGGATTCCATTGTTTGACACATAGTTCACAAGGCCGCCGCCCAAAGCGATAGCTCGGTTAAACTGTCCGCTCGCGATCGGGGATGCCGTCGTCAGGCGGGAAAAAAATCCGTTGTTGTAGGAGACCAGCACATACGGCTGAAAGCGGAGGCTGAAACGGCCTGACTTCGCGATGGGAATGTCGCCATCAATTCGCAGATCGGCGTAACCACCGTTCAGATATTGCGGGCCGTTCGCCAACGATTGGTTTTGATTAGCCGCTTGGGTCCCCGGGCCGTCGACAAAGAAGACGTCCAGGACGTTGGACTGCAACTGCGGCACCCTCGCGCCGGAGAAATATCGATAGTAGCTCAGCGTGGCCTTGATGTAGGGAAAATATCCTGGCGCGTAGGTGAGGCGAATGAGCCCCTCGCCCAGATAATTCGTATTGCGAAATGCCTTTACAGGAAGGATGAAGTTGTTGAATCCGATCGTGGCGCTGAGCGCCGGCGTGAGCGCGTAGGTATAATTCAGGCCAATGGTTACCTCTTGGTAGTTATCTTCCTTCAAGGGCGGCGGCGTTTGTCTGCCCCGAAAAAAGCTATTGTAGGGACTCTGTAACGTCAGACCGCTCTGTAGAAACGCCAGGGTCGTTCGATACGGTACGGTGCTCTGCAGCGCCCGCGTAAATCCCAGCGAAAGGTGGAAACCCTGCCAGTCGAGTCCACCCGTGACAAAGGCAATGTCGGACGTCAGCTTGCCGCTGGTCAGACCATTTATTACACTTGTCACCCTGCCCGCAGGCAAAAACGTTGCGTCGGCGTAGAACGGGTCAATCGTCCGTTCGATGTTCGCCACGCTGCTGTTGGCACCGATCACGTCGAGACCGTGGTAAACATAGGTGGTCTGGTAGCCCGCGGAGAGGGTGAAAATTGGCCGGCTGGGTGCGACCAGCTTGACCACATCCTTAGGCACGCTCTTGGCGTCGGCAACGGCGGCGCTCGTTGAAGTAGTCGTCGAGGCCGATCGCCTACGCTCCGGGCGGGACTCGGAGGGCGTCTCGGCGCTGTAGGTTCTCGCGGCTCCGCCGAAAAGGGGTGCGTTGACGGGCTCGGCCGTGACGGTCGCGCGCGGGAGGACCGGTTGCATGGTGTAAGCCGACGAGCTGTAATCTTGGGCCGACAGTTCGGCAACGGGCAGGAGCATCGCGGCCGCAAAAAGCAACGCAATCGAGAGCGGAAGGACGCTTCGACGTGACCGGGTGAAGGAGATTTCCTTGAGAGACATTTGGATAAGTGGCATGGCAGGGCTAAGTTGAATTTAATTTGAACGGCAACGGTCGAATCTTGTCAACCAGAAATTCTGGTGCCTCTCATGGATTACGGAATCCGCTCGAGCGGAGACGTCTTGGCCAGCGCCCGGTCCGTTTGGGGGGAGGGAATTCCCTTGGGATATCGCTTTTTCAACGCCGCCCGGATCCGGGACGCTTCTTCGGGTCGTTCAGGCGATGCCTCCCAGCCCCAGGCCACCTGCAGTTGATTGCGCTCGTCCCGCCGCAACTCAAAACACGCGTCCCAGTACCGGATACTTTCATCCTGCAGGCTCACCCGGATGACGCCGGAGAGAACGCCCGCGTCGCTGAGCGAAACGATGTCACAGGCATATTCCACCGTCGGTTTTTGCACGCCCTGGATGACCGGAGTATCTCGCACGACGGCCGGGCGCAACCCAGGCTGAATGACGATCTCACGTTTGATCGTGACCCCCCCAACGGGTGAATATTCGTATTTGAACGAGCCGGCCCAGCTTGGGGGGACGGACAACTTTGTCTCGCGCCTGACCTCGATGGGAACGGCGGTTGCGATTGCCAGCGGAGCAATTTTTGGATTGGCCTTGGCCCGGACGGTCACATTGTAAATTCCGGTCGGGACCCGGCGCTCAAACTCCCGGCCATCGCCGGAAATTGGCACGTCGATTTCCGTCGGATCGAGGACGACGAAACGCGCTTCGTCGCTGAGTGGCTGAACCATTTTGAGAACCAACGAATCATAATCGCTGGCGGGTGCGCTTTTTGCGACGTGGACGGTCCCGGTGGCCCGCACGAGGTCAAGGCGGTTGTCCATCCGCAAGGATTCCAAGGAGGTGGGTTTGACCTCGGCCGCGACAAAACCGGGGGCCGAAACGCCAATGCGCACCGGAGGTTCTGCGTTTTCGAGAGGCACGACCATTCCATTCCCGCTCACCCGGGCTTCGACCGGCCGGCCATTCAGCGTGAACCGCGCACCCGCGGGCCGGACCCCTTGAGAAAAAAAGTAATCCCGGGCCACCATGACCGGCGGGGGCGCCGCGGGGGGCGGAATCGGCGTGGCGCGGGCGACGACGGGCGCGGTGGCGGGTGCGATCGATGGCGAGAGGGTCGGAGCGACGGGAGCGGGCGTGGCGGCTGCGATGGTCGGGGGATTTTCGGCGGGCTTGGTCTGCCCGCGTTTGAAAATCACGAGTCCGACGATCGCGCCGACGATGACGAGCGCCCCCACGCCGACAAGCAATCCGCGTCCGCCCCGGGCCGGAACGTCGGCCGTCGGCGCTTCTTTCGCTCTCGCTGTCGCCGCCGGTGGAAGTGTGACATCCGGTCGAGGCGCGGCGGCGGGCACGTCAACGCGCGGGGCGACCGGCGGAGAAGCCGCAGGCGGCGGGACTGCACGCGATGGAATCGAAGGAACGTCCACGCGGCGCGGCGCCGAGATGGTCGGCGGCCTGACCGGCGGGGCCGGCGGCGGCGGCGGCGGAGCGGCGGCTTTCGGAGCGGGCGGCGCAGGCGGCGGGAACGAATCGTCAAGACCGGCAACCATGGTTTCGGACGCGGCCTCAGGATCCTTCGGCGAGCCGCGTAACGATTCCGGGGCCGGCACTTCGGGTGCTCGTTGCGTCGCGGGCCGAACGCTCGGGGAAACCGGCGGGACCGGACCGGAACTGGTCGCCGGCTGAGGCGCCGTCGGAAGAACGCCAGGCGGCTTGGGCAATGAAGTTGAGGAGGAACCGGTCGCCGTCAACGGACGGGACGCGCCGGTCCCCGTCACGGGACGCGAAGTCCCGGTCGCGCTTAACCCGCCCGGTTGCGTGGCCGTGACCGGCAGCGTCGGCCGGGCGGGCGAAGGACCGATGCCTTCCTCCGCGACGAGCCGATCCAGGAGCGTTTGACACGGCTGGTCGATCTCGCCGCATATCGTTGAGGCCAGCAGGCGATTCGAGGCCTCGGAAATGCTCGAGACGGCGGTGTAGGCGGAACGCGACACCCGCGCGGCAAACGGGGGCGTGCGACCCGAGACGAATTGATAAATCAAGGCCGCAAATTCAACGTTGGCGCGACCTTCGCCGTCTGCGCTGGCCTGCATGGTGGCACCCGAATCTGCGATCAATTCACTCAGCTCCAGGCGGACCAGGCCGGGCAGCAGAGTGCTTTGGAACTCAGGCCAGCGCGCGACCGGCATGACGGCAAGAATTTCATTCGTGCCGGCGAATTCGCCGCCCGATTTCCCGCGCATGAAGATTTCCCCGAGCGTGACCCGCAGCGGACCCAGCTCGTGCTCCTCCGCGTGATCAATCGCCTCGGCGATTTGCCGCACGATGGGGACGACGTCCGCCAGACGAAACGACTTCCGTAATTTCAAGATCGACAGAAGGTCCATTCCGAAAAATGGCGCGAACGGAATGACCGTGGCGTCCCGCAGGGTTTCCAGCGCCCGCGGGGCGGCGATGGCCGGGTGGACACATTCCACAAGCCGCGCGACCGCGTGATTGATTTCGCCCAAGCGGACTGCGTCGAGCAGGTGATCCGCATCCACAAAAAGCAGCGCGCACGACTCCCCGCTTCCGCAACGCCTGGCATCGCAGAAACTGCCCAGGGGATGCGCGATGCGGCGCGTCCCAATCTCATACATCTCCGCCACGGTGGGAATCGGGGGCGACGCCGACTCGGTGGCCACCCCGCCCTCGCCCGAGTCCGATCCGCCATGCGCGCCGACCAGGGGTTGGGTGGGCGACAAGTCGGACGAAATGATCGTCGGGAGCTCAATCGCGAACTCGCCCGCCAAACTGTCGAGCGCCTGCATCAGCTCGTCGGCGGACGCGAAGCGTTCGTCCCGCTCCTTCGCCAGCAGGCGGGACAAGATCTGCCGGGCCGACGGCGGAACTTGGTCCGGGATCAGGTGATCGTAGGATTTTGGTCCAAGGCGGCTGGCGATGATGGTGGCGCCCGCACCCCGCTCGGGCAGACCCCCGACCAACAGGTAAAGCAGGGACATGCCCAGCGAGAAAAGATCGGTCCGGGCATCGAGCGTCTCCTCGCGGATCTGCTCGGGACTCGCGTAGTAGGGCGTGAACAAGCCCTGGGTGTGAAGCGTCTGGAACTGCGCCGCCCCTTCGCCCTCGGGATTCATGATCTTGACGAGACCAAAATCGATGAGCTTGATGTCAAGCTCTGGCCCCGGCCGGGCGAGCATGATGTTGGCCGGCTTGATATCGCGGTGAATGAAGTTGGATCGATGGGCCATCCCGAGGGCGGACGCGCACTGCCGGGCAATCGTGAAGACATCCGAGGGAGGCACCGGGCCCACCCGCTCGGCCAAATCCTTCAGGCTGCCGCCGCCACAAAATTCCAGCACAAAATACATGCCGGCGCTGACCTCACCGAAGTCGAGCACCCGGGCGATATTCGGGTGCCGGATGGCGTGAAGGACGCGTGCCTCACGCAGGAATCGCTCCTTGGCATTGGTGTCCGAAATGTAGCGCGCATTGATCACTTTGATGGCGACTTCCTCGCCCAAGTAGATGTGACATCCCTTGTACGTGGAACCGAATGTCCCCTTCCCCAGCAGGTGAGGTTGTCCGTCGGCGAGAGTGCGAAGCTCGTAGTTGCCGAATCGTAATTCCTCTCGATCGCTTGGCATACGGGTGGAGCGTCCGCACTTGGGCCGCCCGCCCGGATAATGCAAACGCCGGCGGAAACATCAAGGGGGAAGGTCTTTTCCGCGCCTGGCAATGCTCGATCGACTTCGAGGGGTTGGCCGCCGGCGGAACGATTCCGCATTCGCTGAATGGATCCCAGCGTGCGGATGAAGGGATCAAACGGCTGCTTCGCGGGAGGAAGACCCTAACCGCCACGCCGGACCGGAGCGGCAGGATCGGCGTCGGGCGAACTTGCGGCGAGGAAATCCCCGCGCCACCCGGAACGCGGGGAACCGCCGACGGCGAAGTCTATTCGCGCGGCCGGACCCCACCGGCCGGAGTTCCCGTGGGCGCGGCGGGAGCATCCCCCGACCAACTAAATGATCCCGACTTTGCCGCCCCTGGCGGACCGCCTCCCGCGCCGGGACCGACCGGTGCTTTCGTCGGCGGCACTGGTTCGCGCCGGCCGGCCGCGGCTGCCGGATCCTGACTGGAGCTGCTCGGAGACGTGGGACCCCATTCAAATACGCCTGACTTGCTCGGATCCTTCATGCCCGTGGAATTTGGCCGCTGCTCCGTTCCCGCGGAAGAGGGCGGGCTCGATGGGCGTTGGCGAACGGTGCTGTCGGTGCGGGTCGCCTGGGCCAGGGCAGCCAACTCGGGCACCGTGGGCATGACCCAGTTTCCCGCCGCGTCAGCCGCTACCAATTGAGTCTGGCGCAGGGAGGTGCCATCGGACCGGCGCAGCGAAACCACCAGCTCCGAAATAAAGATCAGCGGGGCGGAAGAAGTCCGGACGGGCCCCAAGTAAATGTCCACGGCCGTCAGTTCGGGTTGGGCCGCCGCGAACTGCGCAGCCAGTCCACGCGCGGCGGCCTCACCCTTAGTTTGGACCTCGCCAACGCCGGCAGCGGCCTCCGCGGAGGTTCGCGGAGTTGACGCCGCGGCACCGATATTTCCGTTGATGCGTTCCAGCTCGGCCGTCCTCTCCTGCAATCGCGCATTTGCCTGCTGTAACTCCGACTGAACTCGGGCCAATTGCTCCTGCAGGCCGGGGTCCGGCCCGGAGCAGGCCGGGAGAAATAACAAGACGCCGAGAAACGGCGCGACAATACGTTCAACAACCCAACGCCGGTGGTGCGCAGGCATATTCATGAATCGACCCAGATTCGAACTCTTAACGCCAGCCCCGCCGTTTGCCGGCGCGGTGCGCCGACTCGTTTCAGCCGAGGCTTCGGACCGGCCCGACGCTAACGTCCACCTGAGTAGGTCGATGGCTTTTCGACCGCCCGGAAGTCTTCGGGCGTTTGTTTCTTAACAACGGCCCTCTTGACGGGTGGGGGTGGGGGTGGGGGCTCGGCGCACGATGCAAGTAAGCTGGTCGCGATTGCAAGGCAAATAGGGCGTAGTAGGGATGCGTTCATTTTGGAATTTAACGGTCGATTAAGAAACTTCTCGTGCGCTTCCAACATCACGGATCGCTCTTCGGTCCCGGGTTCGGATTTTCGGGGAAGATACTTCCCTGCCTTTCCGAGCCCCGGCGTCCGACCAGCACGGCGAGAGCACCGAATGCACCCCGGACTCTCGCAGCATAAACATAGGCGTAGACACTGCCCGTATAGCTCGAACGGAATTGGACGCCCGCTCGGCTCTTTCCCCGGATATCGTCGAGAATCAGGCCGCCGACCTCGTCGTAAACATAGATTCCCGTGTTAACGACCGCGTCGTCGGTTCCGACCAAAATCACGTAGTCAACACCCCGCGCCACGGGGATGGTATAACGCACGAACTGGCCTCCGCTCAGGATGCTGCTCTGCATCGTCGGCGAGAGATTGAAGCTCTTTGCCACGTAGGATGTGGCCATGCGGTAAGCGATGTCCTCGGCTTTCACCATGTCCGCTCTGACCGGCAACGGAAGCATCGCGATGGCCGCGATGAGTAGAGCGATTAGGGCCTTTTCGCGGCGCCGATTCTGGCGTGCGGCCGTCAGGGTGGAATTTTGGCTGTTCATGGTTTGTCAGGGGTCACACAAATCTTGACGATGTCAGTCGCCAGCGCATTGGCCTTATCGATCTGATCGACGGGGATACTACCGTCGAGCGTGATGTCGATGATACCCAAGAGGCCGTTGAGGGACGCCTTGAGCTTCGGGATAATGGGTGACGAGCGCTGGGGCTCCGGCAAGTTATCGAGCTGCTCGATCAACGCCCTCACCAGAACGGGTTCGCGCAGGTAGTTTGAAGCCTGCGGAGTGTAGTTGTCCTTGATCAAACTGGTCACATAGCGGGCTCCCTGCAGCCACCCACCGATCAGAATAAGAGTGCCGCGGGACTTGTTATCTTTCTTGTCGATCAAACCCATGATCTCTTTCTGCAGGTAACCCAACTTGAGAAAGACTTTCGGCCATTCGCCCGCGTTCGCCGCCGTCCGGGCCTCGCGCGCACTTTTCAGATCGTCGTCGGTCGCCCCGAGCTTTTTGGCGATCTTTTCGATATCGGCGGCCGCACGATTGAGCAACTCCGCGTCCCGAGCCTTGACCGCCATGACGCCGTCCGTGACGCGAAGGCCCATCAAGAGTGGGAGGAGGACTTCCTGATCGGACGGGAGTGGATTGGGGGCATCCACGCCCGTTTTCAAAAAATATCCTCGCCAATCAATTTTCTTGCCCGCCAACAGGGCATCTAGGGCAATGAACCGGTCGTAAGGACTCACAATGACCTGCTCATCGGCCGCCTTCCCCATTTTCCTGGGGTCGAAAGTCATGTCGGGCGGGGTCTCATCCGCCGCTCGAGCGAAAACGCCTACGATTAACCCCAGCAAGAGAAAGGGGCCAAGCAGCCGCGAGCCCAATCCGCGGGAAACATACGCGATTTTCATCGAAGGGGGTTTGGCGGATGGCCCAAATTTTGTCAAAACAAAAAACTCGTTTATTGAGTTAGCAAAACGGTGTGTAAGCGATGAGTGGTACGAGTTTATCGCGCCATCGGCGCGTTGAAATGGTCGAGCACGCTTGGGTGGATGACCGCCCGCCGCGTTGGCAGACAGCGCCCGATAGCCGCTAAAGCGTTTTAATTAGTAATGTAGCCGACAGGCGCGCGTTGTGGCAGAGTGCTGGCCGTGCGAACGCTCTCCTTGGACTTGCGCGAACGGATCTTGGATTCTTACGACCAACAAGAGGGCAGCCGGCAGGAGGTGGCGCAGCGCTTTCGGGTGTCCTTGGGCATGGAGAAGAAGCTTTTGCCGCAGCGCCGGCACACCGGAGACATCGGGGCACGCTATCATCGCTCCGGGCGCAAGCCGCTCATCCTCGTGGCCCATTGTCGAAAGATGCTCGCGCTGCTCGGCCAGAAGCCTGACCTGACGCTCAGGGAACCGCGAGAGGCGGTGGCTCTGAAGTGCTCCCTTCCCGCCAGCCACTACGCGCTCCAGAAAGATGGGGCTGACATATAAAGAAAGACACTCCGCGCCAGCGAACAAGACCGTTCGGACATCGCGCGGGCGCGCCGCTCGTGGCGGCTACGGTAAGTAAGCTTCGACCCCGCCAGACTGGTCTTCCTCGACGAGTCGGGCGCGAAGACCAACCTCTGACCCGCCTGCGCGGTCGCGCCGCGCGCGGCGAGCGCGTGCACGCCAGCAGCCCGACGGGACGTGGCAGGTTGCGTTCGATATCGGCGCGCCATGTCCGGCTCCGGCGTCGGCGCCACGGCCGGCTCGTCTGTGAAAACGGAGCCCTGGCAACCACCGCTTCCGGGATTGTGCACGTCTGGCAGCGCAGCGAGCCGGGCGGCGAATGGTAGATCATTGCGGCCTCGTGCCAGGCACCGGCGGAAGTGAAGCCGTAGCGCAGTCCCGGTGCGTCCGGGTGGCGTCCCCGGTTGGAATCGAACCAACACTCTACGGTTTAGAAGACCGTTGCTTTATCCGTTAAGCTACGGGGACAAACGAAATGGATCGGCCGGCGCCTTCCATCAGCAACGTGCCGCAGATCGACGCGCAATCAATCCACGTCGCAGCGGATTCCGCGGCAGGCTGCTGGCGCGACCGATCGCTAGACCGGGAAAAGAAACTTCAACACCTGGTCAATCCGGGCTGCCCACGCTGATTCCGTGTGCTTCGCGCCCGGCACCTCGACGTACTTGAGAGTCTCCCCCATCCGCCAGCCTTTTTCCAACAGGCAGTCGCGTACCACTCGCGCGCGATTCCAGCCAGGCTCGTCGGTGCCCGTGTCGAGCCAGATCTTCAACGGCAACGCGCGCTTGAGCCCGTCGATGTACCGAAACAACACCGCGTCGTCCCACCAAATCGAGGGCGACATCACCGCCAGCCGGGTGAAAACCTTGGGCAACGTGAGACCAAGGCAGATCGAGACGAGTCCGCCCATCGACGATCCGCCCGTCCCGGTGAACTCGGGCTCCGGCTTCGTGCGGTAATGTGAATCAATGAACGGCTTCAATTCGTGCGTGAGGAACCGTCCGTAACTTTTCGCCAGCCCCTGGCTCCGCTGCTTGCCGCCACCGCCCACCTCATACAGCCCAGCCGTGGGCGCGTATTCGTCAATGCGCGCCGCGCCGCCATTCGCAACGCCCACGATGATCACCGGCTGCATTTCACCCGCCAAAATCAATCGCTCGGCGGTCTCATCGACCCCCCACTCCACCCCGCCATAGGCCGTGGCGCGATCGAAGATGTTCTGCCCGTCGTGCATGTAGAAAACCGGGTAGCGCGCCCGAGAACGCCGGTAGCCGGGCGGCAGGTAAACGAGCACATCGCGCCGGTTCCCGAGCGAGCGCGACGGGAAGTTCGCATGCACTCGGACATCGCCGCTCAGAGTGTGCTCGTCGCTCATGTCGCGCAATAACTCGCCAGCCGAACCCGGATTGCAAATCATCGGTGCTTGTGCGCGTGGTTTTTTTCCGCATAATCCGCCCTCCGGTCCCCGCGGCTGCCCATCCATGAAGGAACGTTACATCCGCTGGTGGACGCCCCACCTCAGCCGCGACTTTGAGATGCTGGTTTTTGGGGAAGGCCGCGGCTTGCCACTCATCCTCTTTCCCACCTCGTTCGGCCGGCACTCACAGAACAAGGATTTCGGCCTCACGGACGCGGTGGCGTGGTATGTCGACACGGGTCGGATCACGATTTATTGCCCCGACGGCATCGACGCCGAGAGCTGGTACAACAAGGGCATTCATCCCGCCGACCGCGTCCGCACGCACAACGCGTATGAGAATGTAATCCTGCACGACGTCTTTGATTTCGCCCGGCGCGAGTGCAACTGCCATCGCGTGGCGGTGAGCGGCGCCAGTTTCGGCGGCTACCACGCCGCGAACATCGCCTTCCGACATCCCGAGGGGGTCAGCCACCTGATCAGCCTGAGCGGCGCGTTCGACATCAAGCAGTTCCTTGACGGATACTACGATGACAGCTGCTACTTCCACAATCCGCCCGACTACCTTGCGGGTTGCAACGACCCGTGGAGGTACGGGCACATGGGCCTCATCCTGGGCACAGGTGAATGGGACAGTTGCCGGGACGAGAATTACCGCCTTTCGGGAATCCTGAACGCGAAGGGGGTGAAGCATTTCCTCGACGATCGCCGCTGGTGCGGTCACGAGTGGAACTACTGGCGCGAAATGCTGCCGTATTACCTTTCGCTGCTCTGAAGCAGCGAAAGGAAACAAAGGAAACTCGGAATTCGAAGATCGAAACTCGAAGGAACGACCGAAAATTCAAAGCTCAAATTTGAAAACCCTTCATCCGCTGGAGCGGCCGCTCCCTTTCCTCATTTTCCGCACTTCCAACCTTTTGAACTTTCTTCGAACTTCGGGTTTCGAATTTCGAGTTTAAGACAACAGCCCCCGACGGTTCGTCCAAGCGAAACCCAAACTTCCAAAACGATGAAAAAAATCGGCATTCTGTTTGGTCAGGAGAATACCTTTCCCCCCGCCTTCGTGGAACGCGTCAACGCCCAGGGCGGCGGCGAGGTGACGGCGGAGTTCGTCCATCTCGACAAGGTGCTACAGGGCGAGGCCTCCGGGTACGACGTGATCATCGACCGCATCTCACAGGACGTGCCTTTCTACCGCGGCTTTCTCAAGAACACGGCGCTCGGCGGCACGGCTGTGATCAACAACCCGTTCTGGTGGAGCGCCGACGAGAAATTCTTCAATAACGCGCTCGCCACCAAAATCGGCGTCGCCGTTCCGCGCACGGTTTTGCTGCCCTCGCATGATCATCCCACGGACACCGGCGCCAACTCGTTCCGCAATCTCGCCTATCCGCTCGATTGGGACTCAATCTTCAACTACATCGGCTTCCCGGCCTACTTCAAACCGTTCGCCGGCGGCGGCTGGAAGAACGTCTACAAGCTCACCGACGCCGGTGCGTTTTACCAGGCGTACGGCGAGACCGGCCAACTCGTGATGATGCTGCAGGAGGAAGTCCTCTTTGATCAATACTACCGCTGCTACTGCATCGACGGGCGACACGTGCGCATCATGCCGTACGAGCCGCGCCAACCGCACCACCTGCGCTACCAGGCGAACTTCAGTCCCTCGGCTGAATTGCTCGCCCGCATCGAGCGCGACTGCCTCACGCTGAATCAGTACCTCGGCTACGATTTCAACACCGTCGAGTTCGCGGTGCGCGATGGCGTGCCGATTGCGATTGATTTCTGCAACCCGGCGCCGGACGCCGAGGCAACTTCGGTGGGCCCGGAGAATTTCGAATGGGTGGTGGAGGCCGCCGCCACCATGGCGATTCGCAAAGCGAAGGCGCACCAACCCGGACGCAACAACCTCACGTGGGGCCTGTTCGTTCAGTCCGGCTGCGCCCACGCCGACGTCAGCACGT
Organism: Verrucomicrobiota bacterium; assembly: GCA_025353105.1. Taxonomy (GTDB): domain Bacteria; phylum Verrucomicrobiota; class Verrucomicrobiia; order Chthoniobacterales; family SZAS-18; genus SZAS-18. The sequence goes on along the minus strand of JANXRG010000081.1, from coordinate 18,554 downwards.
TTCGCTGACCACCCGCCCGCTGTTGTCATGAGCGTCTCCGGCAATCTCTTCACCCTCGGGATCGAGGAGGAATTTCAGATCATCGATCCGGTGTCGCGGGAGCTGCGTTCGCACATCCAGCAGATTCTCGAGGACGGGAAGTTCATCCTGAAGGAGCACGTCAAGCCAGAGATGCACCAATCGGTGGTCGAGGTCGGCACCGACATCTGCGCGAACGCCGCGGAGGCGCGCACGGCGGTAAAGCAGCTCCGGCGCGACCTCGCCGGCCTGGCGAACAAGTCCGGGCTGTGCATCGCGTCGGCGGGCACGCACCCCTTCTCCCACTGGCTCGATCAGGAAATCACGGAAGGCGCCCGGTACGCCGGCCTCGTGCAGGACATGCAACAGATCGCGCGCGCCAATCTAATTTTTGGCCTCCACGTGCATGTCGGCATTCCCGACCGTGAGATGGCCATTCAGGTGATGAACATGGCGCGGTATTTTCTGCCGCACATTTTCGCGCTCTCGACCAATTCACCGTTTTGGCTCGGCCTCAACACCGGCTTCAAGAGCTACCGCGTCAAAATCTTCGAGCGCTTCCCGCGCACCGGCATTCCCGATGCTTTCGAAAGTCTTTCCGAGTACGAGGATTATTTGAAGTTGCTCGTCAAAACGAACTGCATCGACAACGCCAAGAAGATTTGGTGGGACATCCGCCTGCATCCGTTTTTCGACACGCTCGAATTCCGGATGTGCGACGCCCAGATGCGGGTGGACGACACCATCGCGCTCGCCGCGGTCATCCAGGCGGTGGTCTCGCGGTTGCACAAGCTGATGCGGCAGAACATGACCTTTCGCGTCTATCGCCGGCGTCTGATCGACGAGAATCGCTGGCGCGCCTCGCGCTACGGCATCGAGGGAAAGCTGATCGATTTCGGCAAGCAGTGCGAAACCGAAACGCGCAGCCTGATCCACGAATTGATCGAGTTCATCGGGAAGGAAGTTGATGAATTCGGCACGGCCAATGAGATCGCGTACATCGAAAGCATGCTGAAAAGCGGCACCGGCGCGGATCGTCAGCTCGAAGTCTGGCAGCGCACCAACGACCTCAAGTGCGTGGTCGATTTCATCGTCGCCGAGACGAACGCGAACTTGGTTTGAGTCGCGACTACCGCTCCCGCGTCTTTTTCGCGAGGCGCCAGATCAGCAGGACGGCCGCGCAGCCCAAGCCCGCCGCCAGGCCCCACCAAATGCCCGTCGGACCATAGCCCGCGCGGAAACCCAGCAGGTAGCAGAGCGGCAGCGCGACGACCCAATACGACGCGAACGCGATCAAGGTTGGCACGCGCACGTCGCTCAAGCCGCGCAGCGCGGCCATGCCGACCACCTGGATGCCGTCGACGATTTGGAACACGCCGGCCACCGCGAGCAATGCCGCGGCGATGACGAGCACTTCGGGATCCGTCGTGAACCAGCCCGCGAACCAGCGACCCGCCACCGAGAACAGGACCGCGCCGACCGACATCGCGATCGCACCCATCGCGAGTCCGCCAAAGCCGATCGCGCGCAGCCGATGCCGCTCCCCGGCGCCCAGCGCCTGGCCGAGCCGCAAGCTCACGGCAAACGCGAGACCCAGCGGAACCATGAACGTCGTCGCCGCGTAAGTGATCGCGATTTGATGCGCGGCCAGGGCCCTGGCCCCGAGCATCCCCATCATGACCGCGGCGCCCGAGAACGCGGCGACCTCCATCAGCAGTTGGATTGAGCCCGGAATGCCCAGGGTCAACAGCCCGCGGAAGGGGAGCCACCGGGGCCGTCGGAGCCAGTGGATGGCCCGCACCTCTTCGCGCAAGGCCGGCGAATTCCAAGCCCACGCGGCCAGCATCGCGAAGGTCGCGGTTCGGGCGATGAGCGTTGCCAGACCCGATCCGGTCAGCCCAAGCGCCGGCGCGCCAAGGTGCCCGAAGATGAAGACCCAGTTCAGAAGGAGATTCAGCGAGACGCCCGCCAGCGCCGTCCACATCGGCGGCCGGGCGAGGTTGTGCGCCTCGCTATATTGCTTCAACGCCTGCCAGAGCAGCGTGGGCACAAGCGACCAGGCGAAAAAGCGCAGGAAGGGCTTCGCCTGCTCCACCACTGCGGGCTCCTGGCCCATGCGGGAAAAGAGCGGCTCGGCCAGCCAGATACCGATGACGAAGGTGAGACCAGCCCCCAGAGCGAGCATCATGCCGTGCCGCAGCACTTCTCCGGCATCCGCCCGCTGGCGCGCCCCAAGCGCCTGCGCTGAGCGCACGCCGACCGCCGAAAGCAGGCCCATGCTCGCGACAAAAGCGGGCGACTGAAGACTGATCGCGAACGAGCTCGCCGCCAACGGCACGACGCCGAGCAGACCGATCATGAGACTGTCGCAAAACTGCATGCCCATTTGGGCGAGCTGGCCGGTGATCATGGGCACGGCCAGTCGAAGAGTCGCCTGCGTCTCGGCGAGCCACCCAGTGCGCAGACCGGTCACAGTGATGGCGGTCGCATCCATGGGAGGCCGCACTTAAGCCAGCCGCGGGCCGACTGCGAAAAAAATCGTGCGTGGCATGCATGAAAAACTGCGCGTTACGGTTGCGTCGCCTGTCGGCCCGCGCCACCATCGCCGTTTCCCGAAAATGCCCGACCGAATTTTCCAGCAGCCGATCGATCCGGATCTGATGCCCGGCGCCCGCAACGCGATTCACATCTGCCTCCGCCTGCAGCCGAATGAGCGGATGACCATCATCACCGACGACACCTCGCGCGAGATCGCCGCTGCCCTTCAGCGGGAGATTGAATCGGTCGGTGCGGAATATTCCGTGTTTGTTCTCGAGCAACATGCGACCCGGCCGTTGCAACACATGCCGCAGGTCATCCTCGACGACCTCGCCAAATCCCAAGTGAGTGTCTTTTGCGCGATGACGCAGACCGGTGAGCTCGGTTCCCGCATCGAGATGACCGCGGTGGTCAACCGGCAGAAGATTCGCCACGGCCACATGGTGAACATCAACAAACAAATCATGTGCGAAGGCATGTGTGCGGATTTCCACGCGGTCGACGAACTCAGCCAGCGGCTGGTCGAGAGGGCGCGCAAGGCCGGGCGCATCACCTGTAAAACCGACCACGGCACCGATCTTACCGCGGAGTTCTCTCCGGATCTGCGCTGGATCAAGACCAGCGGCATCATCACGACGGAAAAATGGGGCAACCTGCCGGGCGGCGAAATCTTCACCTCTCCCTTCAACACCAACGGCACTTTCGTCGTCGACGGCGTGGTCGGCGATTACCTCTGTGAAAAATACGGCGACCTGAAGGACACCCCTCTGACCATTGAAATCGAGAACAATCGCATCAAGGCAATGCACTGCCAGAACGACGAGTTGCTGCGCGAATTCGCGGCCTACACCAGCACGGACGAGAACAGCAATCGCGTGGGGGAATTCGCGGTCGGTACGAACACCGCGTGCCAAGACGTGATCGGCCACATCCTGCAGGACGAGAAGATCCCGGGCATCCACATCGCCTTCGGACATCCGTACGCCGAGCACACGGGTCAAAGCTGGATCTCAAAGACGCATATCGACTGCGTCGGCCGCGATTTCGACATCTGGTTCGACGACGAGAAGGTCATGGAAGGCGGCAAGTTTCTCATCTGAACGAGGCGGAGCGGAGGGAGAATTGTCCACGACGGCGCAAAGGCAGCGATGCGAATAATCCGGGCGAAAGCTCAAACGGGGTTTTTCACCGATCATTCCAGCCTCCCCCTTTCGTGATCATTGAGCATTCGCGGTCCATCATTCCTCTTCTGCTTTCCTCTTCGTGTCTTCGGGGCCCGTTGTTGCCGACGCGATATTGATTCGCCAGGCGGCGATTCCACCGCGCAGACTGGCGACGCATGATTCCCGAGCTTCGCGCCCGCTTCAATGCGCAGTTCACCGACGCGAAGTACGCCGCGATGGTGCACGACGCGAACACGCGCCACCGTTGGCCGACCGATTTCCGAATTTCGGAATCACCCATCTTTCTCTCGGCGGAGTTTACGGCGGAAATTGCCGCCGCCGCGAATGACATCGTCGCCCAACTCCGCACGCCGGAATTTGCCCGGCACGCGCAATCCGCCATCCCAGCGGGTCTTTCCGTCCCAGCCGAAACGCCGCACCCGAACTTCATCCAGGTGGATTTCGCGATTTGCGAGGACGGTCACGGACATCTCACGCCGCGATTGATCGAACTGCAGGGCTTTCCGAGCCTCTACGGTTTCCAGGCTTTTCTCACCAGCGTCATGCGCGGGCATTACGACCTGCCGGCGGAAGTCGCGCCCTTTTTCAGCGGGCTCGATGAACGCGGATATTTTGATCTCTTGCGCCGCACGATTCTCGGTAATTCCGCGCCCGAAAATGTCGTGCTGCTCGAGATCCAGCCCGAACAGCAAAAGACCCGCATCGACTTCGCCTGCACCGAGGCGGCGCTCGGCATCCGGCCGGTGTGTCTCACCGGGATCCGAAAGCGAGGCCGCCAGCTGTTTTACGAACGCGACGGCCACGAGACGCGCATCGAGCGGATTTACAACCGCGTGATCTTCGACGAGCTGCAGCGCAAGCCGCTCGATTTCGGGTTCCGCTTTTCGGACGAACTTGACGTGACTTGGATTGGTCACCCGAACTGGTACTTCCGGATCAGCAAACACTCGCTGCCGTTTTTGCGCAGCGCGCACGCCTCGCCCGCGTATTTCGCGGATGAATTCCCCCCGACCGAGCGGATCGAGGACTACGTGCTCAAGCCGCTCTATTCGTTCGCCGGGCTCGGCGTCGACATGGAGCCGACGCGCGAAAAGCTTGGCGCCCTCGCGCTCCCGCGAGCGTCGATCCTGCAACGCAAGGTCGAATACGCACCCTTTGTCCCGACCGTGGATGGTGCGCATTCCAAGGCCGAGATCCGCATGATGTTCGTGTGGCCGGAGGACGGCGAGCCGCGGCTCGTGAACAACCTGGTGCGGATGAGTCAGGGGAAGATGATGGGCGTCGACTTCAACAAGAACAAGACCTGGGTCGGTTCGAGCGTAGCGTTGCATCCCTGACGCCAGCCATTTAGCGCGGGCGCAAACGGCGGAGTTGAGTTTTGGGCGTTCCTTGCGTAATTCACGGCGAAAGATGTCCGCATTCGAACTATTCGTGGCGATCGGTGGCACGGCGCTTGTGATCTTCTTCCTCGCGCAGGCGATGCAGCGGAATCGCGAGCCGGACGGTTACAAGCACCGCGACGGCCTCATCGCGATGGCGCGTCCGCGCGGCAAGGAAAAGCCGTCGATCCCGTTGCGGCCCGCGGCGGCGAAGTTGCTTGCCGAGAAGGAGCGCGCCGCCCACGCGGAACGGCCGCGGCGCGCGGATGATGGATCGGCTGGTTCTCCGCCGGAAAGCTAAGCGCAGCGAATTCCCGCGCGCCGTTTTGAGCTGTTTTCATGCTGTTTCCCCTTTCTTTTCTCCGACGTCATCGCTGGGTTGCCCTGCTGGGCATGCTGCTCGCTTTTTCGGTGGCGCTGCCGAGCGACGCGGAGGCCGCGACGAAGAAGCGCAAAAACTCGCAACCCGGAAAGAAACTCTCCTCGAAGACGAAAGGTTCGAAATCCGCGAAGAACCGCAAGGGTCGCGGCAGCCGGCGCTCGCGCGGATTCGCCGAACCAACGTTCACGGTCCCCGACATTCGCCGCGGCTTTCAAACCGTGATCATCGACGCCGGCCACGGCGGCCACGACCGTGGTGGGATCGACGGCCAGACGATTGCGGAAAAAGAGATCGCGCTCGACACCGCCGTCCGACTCGAGCAACTCCTCCGGCGCGCCGGTTTCCGCACCGTGATGACGCGCAGCACCGACGACTTCATCTCGCTGCCCGGGCGGGTCGCCACCGCCAACGGCTCGACCGATTCCGTGTTCGTCAGCGTGCACTACAACTCGTCGCGCAATCTCGATGCGCACGGCTTTGAGACCTACTACTACCACGCAGCCGGGTATCCGCTCGCGGCGCGGATCCATCGCAATTTACTCACCACCCTTCCAACCGAGGATCGCGGCATCCGTCGCCGCGGTTTCTACGTCATCCGCAACTCGCGCATTCCGGCGGTCCTGTGCGAATGCGGTTTCCTCACGAACTCGATCGAGGGGAATGCCGCGCTCGGACGCGGCTATCGCCAGAAGGTGGCCGAAGCGATTTCAAAGGCTCTCATCGAGACGCGACGCGAAGGCGGGTAGGCGACTCCACCTCTGCGCCATGCCGTATTCGCATTGCATCACCCCGCCGCCAGCCGATATTCCTGATTCGGTTCAGCGGCTCTCCTGATGAGACCCATTCCCCTTGTTGTCACGCTGATCGCGCTCACCGGCGCGGCCGTCGGTCGCGCGGACTTTATTGTTCCGACGACCGTTCCCCCGCTCGGAAATCTCAATACCATCCTGCGCGCGGACAGCGCGCGGCAGTACCAACAGTACCTCGCCGCCGGCCAGTTTGTGGACCTCACCAAAACCATTGTGGTCACTGGTCTTCAGGTTCGCCTGCCCGACACGTCGCCAAACTCGTGGCCGACGACACCCGTCACATTCAGGTCGTACATCGTGACGCTGGGCGTGGCCAGTTCCGCGCTCGTCGCATCGGGCGGGGTCTTTGATCCAAGCGTGTCGTTTCAGGACAACATGGTTAATCCAGTCACCGTCTACAACGGCAGCCTCACGGTCCCGGCCCTGGCGTTCCAGCCCACGATTTCGTCGCTGGAAATTCGCTTCAACGTTGCGAATTACACCCTTCGTCCTGGCGACAGCCTGGTGGTCTACGTCAGCCACTCGGCGGGCGATCAGCCCGGGCTCGGCACGCCCGGATTTGAGACGGTGGATACGACCAGCGATCCGACCTCGACCTCGGCGGTGTTTTGTCGCGATAACACTTCGATTTTTTGGGCGGCCAACGGCGGATTGAACTCCGCCTATTCATACAACCTCGTGACCGACCCCAGACTGATCAACGTGAGCACGCGCGGGCGCGTCGAGACCGGCGCCAACATCATGATCGGCGGATTCGTCATCGGCGGGACCGCGCCAAAAAAAGTGTTGGTGCGTGCGATCGGTCCGAGCCTCGCGTCATCGGGCGTACCGAATGTGCTGGCCGATCCGGTGCTTTATCTTTTCCAGGGCCCGAACTCCATCGCCAGCAATGACAACTGGCAGAGCGGAAGCGCCGCGAATACAGCCGCCATCCGGGCCACCGGGCTCGCTCCCGGCGATCCGCGTGAATCGGCGATTCTCATCACGCTTCAGCCCGGCGCGTATACCGCCCAGGTTCTTGGCGCGGGGGGCAGCTCCGGCGCCGCGCTGGTCGAAGTCTACGACGCCGACACGGCTTCCGCTGCGACCCTCATCAACATCAGCACTCGCGCAAAGGTCCAAACCGGCTCCGACGTGACGATCGCGGGCTTCGCCGTCCGGGGCGCCAGCAAGAGGGTGTTGCTGCGCGGCCTCGGACCGAGTCTCACTGCCCTCGGTGTTCCGGGTGCGCTTCAGGATCCGAATTTGCAATTGTTCAACGCCGCTGGCGCTTCAATCGCCTTCAGCAATGACTGGCAGGACGCTGGCGGCGCCAATACCGGCAGGATCCAAGCCACGGGCCGAGCGCCGTCGGACCCGCGCGAAAGCGCCATTCTAATCACGTTGGATGAAGGCAACTACACCTGCATCCTGACCGGCGTGGGCTCGACCACCGGCGTGGGACTCGTCGAGGTCTACGAGGTCCCCTAACGGCGACCGGCGGCAGCATGTTCCGTAACATCAGGCTTGTGCGGCCCCGCGGCGCGACGCACGATCCGGGTCATGCTGGTTTCGCGCGCGGAAATGCAGGCGCTGGAGGAGGCGATTTTCGCCTCCGGGCCGGACGCCGAATGCCTGATGGAGGGCGTCGGACGCGCGATGGCGCATGTTTTGCGTCGCGACGATCCGATCCCGCGTGAAATCACGGCGCTGGTCTATGTCGGTCGTGGCCACAACGGCGGCGATGCTTTGGTGCTCGCGCGCGCACTCCGCGAGGCCGGGTCACAAGTTATTCTGCGGCTCGTGCACCCGGCCGGCAAGCTGGCTCCCCTCACGGCAAGAATGCTCGCCCGCGTGCCCGACGACGTGACCCGCGAATGGATAGAGCCAGATTCGGTCCCGGCCGCCCTGCGCGCCCGGGTCGATCTCGTCATCGACGGCCTGCTCGGACTCAACTCCACGGGCCCGCTGCGCCCGCGCGAGCGCGCCGCCTGCCGCGAACTCAACGCCCTGCGACGCGGCCGACTCGCGACGCGGGTCGTCGCGCTCGATCTGCCCAGCGGATTGGACTGCGAAACCGGCGAAGCAGATCCCGATGCCGTCCGTGCCGATCTCACGCTGACCGTCGGCTTCGCCAAACGCGGACTCGTGGCCGACGTCGCCGCGAACTTCGTGGGCCGGCTCGCGGTCATTCATCTACCGGAATTCGCGTGGGCCGCCGCCAAACTTTCCATCCGGGACACCAATCACGATCGGGCCGCCGACCCGCTCGCGCTGGCGTCGCTGCTGCCACCGCGCGATTTCGATTCCCACAAAGGACTTTTCGGACGCGTCGGCATTCTGGCCGGAAGCGAGGGCTTCACCGGGGCCGCCGTGCTCGCCGCCCTCGGCGCGCTGCGCGGCGGCGCGGGTCTCGTGACGCTTTTTGTGCGGCGCGCGATTTATCCCATCGTGGCCGCCAGCGCGCCGCCCGAGGCGATGGTCATGCCCATCGACCAGCCGCGCGACGTGCTCGCGTCCAAGCTCGACGTACTCGCGCTCGGCCCGGGGTTGGGCCGGGCGGACGCGGACGAGGTGTGCGATCTGATCGCCCGCTTCCCGGGTCCGGCGGTCGTGGATGCCGACGCGTTGAACCTCGTGGCCGCCCACCGCGATCGCGTGGCGCTGCTCGACCACGATGCCGGCGCGCGCCTGCTGACGCCGCATCCGGGTGAAATGGCGCGATTGTTCCCGTTTGCGCAGGAACATTCGCGCGCGGAGACGGCCCGAAAGTTCAGCGCCAGCCACCCCCGGACCACCTTGTTGCTCAAAGGGGCCCGCACGATTGTGGCGCAACGCGGCTTGCCGCTGTCGTACAACACGACCGGCACGCCCGGCATGGCCACGGGCGGGATGGGCGACGTCCTCACCGGGGTGTGCGCCGCCCTGCTGGGCCAGGGGCTCGCGCCGTACGACGCCGCGCGCCTCGGCGCGTGGCTCTGCGGCCGTGCGGCCGAGAAGGCGATCGAAGATCGAGAATCCGAGCCATCCCTGCTGCCCACGGACGTGTTGGCAAACCTCGGGCGCGCGTTTCAGGATTTAGTCCGCTCAGGCGCGTTCTGAAGCGGCCGACAGGGCCTTGCGGGATGGGACTCGCGACACGATGAGCGCTGGACAAGGCGGGTCGTTCTGCCAGACTCCCGCGCTACGAAAACCCCTCATGAGCGCGCTGGCATTTTTGAAGAGATTTATCGCCCGACCGGCCCAGGTCGCGTCGGTCATACCCAGCTCAAAGGCGGTCACGAAAAAAGTCGCGGATCGGTTTGATTTCTCCAAGCCCCGGGTCTTCGTGGAATTTGGGCCGGGTGAAGGCTGCCACACCCGCGAACTACTGCGCCGCGCCACGGCCGACTCGCAGTTTTTGCTCTTCGAACTCGACCCCGAGCTCGCGCGGCTCCTCGAACGACAATTTGCCGCCGACCACCGCGTGCATGTCATCCACGGCGACGCCGCCACGCTCACGCAGGAGCTCACGCGCCGCGGGATCGACCAGTGCGATTACGTGCTTTCCGGCATTCCGTTCAGCTTGCTGGAGATCAACAAGAAGCGTCACCTCCTGCGCGGCGTCTACGATGCGCTCGCGCCGGGCGGAATCTTTCTCATTTACCAGGTGACCGACGAATTGCGGCGGCATGCGCTGCCCTTGTTTCAACGGGCGGAGAGCGAATACTGCCTGATGAATTTTCCGCCGTATTTCATCATCAGCTTCTTCAAGGAGCAGAAAGATTTTGCGGCTGCCGGCGCGAACGGCAGGAACGGCCGCCACGGCCTCCATCACTGCTGACGCCCGCGCCCCGTCGGTGCGTTTGGATTAGCCGGGGAATAGCGACTCGGCAGATTTTAGGCTGAAGTCCCTCTCCTTCCTTTCCCATGAGCACCCGCATCGAAAAAGATTCGATGGGCGAAATGCCCGTCCCCGCCGACGCCCTCTACGGCGCGTCCACCCAGCGCGCCGTCCTGAATTTCCCCATCAGCCACCAGGGATTCACGCGTCCGTTCATCCGCGCGCTCGGCCTCGTGAAGGCGGCCTCCGCGCACGCGAACGAGAAGCTCGGCATGTTGCCGAAGGATATCGCGCAGCACATCGCCCGGGCCGCCGAGGAAATGATCGAGGGCAAGCTCGATGCGCATTTCCCGATCGACATCTACCAGACCGGTAGCGGCACCTCGACGAACATGAACGCGAACGAAGTCATTTCGAACCGTATCTCGCAGGTCGTCGGCCGGCCTATCGGCTCGAAGATGCCAGTGCATCCCAACGATCACGTGAACATGGGGCAGTCGTCCAACGACACCATCCCCACCTCGATGCATATTTCCGCCGCGGAGGTGCTCAAGAATTCCTTGCGCCCCGCGCTCGTCCGTCTCCACGCCGGACTCGACGCCAAGGCGAAGGAATTTTGGGACATCATCAAGATCGGCCGCACGCACCTCATGGACGCCACGCCGGTGCGCCTCGGCCAGGAATTCGCGGGCTACGCGCGCCAGACCGAGCTCGCCATCGAACGCGTCGACAAAGCCGTGGCCGCGCTGGCGGAATTGCCGTTGGGCGGAACTGCGGTCGGCACCGGGCTCAACTGCCATCCGGACTTCCCGCCGCTCGCGATCGCGGAAATCAGCAAGCGCACCGGCATCGCATTTCGCGAAGCCCGGGATCATTTCGAGGCGCAGAGCGCGAAAGACGGATTCGTCGAGGCGAGCGGATTGCTGAAGGCTATCGCGCTCGGACTGCACAAGATCGCGATGGATATTCGCTGGCTGGGCAGCGGGCCGCGCTGCGGCATCGGCGAGATCAATCTCCCGTCCACCCAGCCCGGCAGCTCCATCATGCCCGGCAAGGTGAACCCCGTCATGGCCGAAGCGCTTCTCATGGCGTGCGCCAGCGTGGTCGGCGGCGAAGCGACGATCGCCTGGGCCTCGGCCTACGGCAGCACGTTTGAGCTAAATGTCGCGATGCCGGTGATGGCGCACACGTTCCTTGAGAATACGCGTATCCTGGCCGCATCCGTGCAGGCGTTCCAGGACAAGTGCGTCGCAGGCATCACCGCCAACAAGGCGCGCTGTAATGAGCTCGTCGAATACAGCATGGCGATGGTCACGAGCCTGGCGCCGATCATCGGATATGATCGCGCGTCGGAAATCGCCAAGGAAAGCGCCAAGACTGGGCGGACCGTGCGCGAGATTTGCATCGACCAAAAGGTGCTGCCGCCGGATGAACTCGCGAAGGCACTCGATCCCGTGGAGATGACCAAGCCCGGCGGCGAAGGCAGCGGCGGGGGTTAATCGCGGCCGGGTGGGATGCGGGTGAGGATCCTCATTTCGGTTCCGGCGCCTCGCCTTCCGGCAACACCTCGCCGCGCCCGTTGATTTCGCAGCCGCCGACGTCGAAGGCCATGATGCGATCGACGCCCTCGATCAGGAATTCCTCGCTCGCCGCCGCGTCACGCTGAAAAAAGCGCAGGCTCCCCTTGGTTCCACCCTTCGCGAGCGCGGCGCTCCTTAACCCCTTTACGGTGCTGACCTGTCGAAGCCGGAGACCGTCCGTCGTTCCCAAGTATGAGCCCCTTTCATCGGCCATGGCTTGCAACGTGAGAGTCGGCTGCCCGCCGCGACGTGGTCCCAGCGGATTCTTCACCAAATCCACGCGCAGCGTTAAGGCGGCGTCCGGCGCATCGAATTTCTCCGGGACGCGGATGGTCCGCTCGAAAAAAGTTCGCCACCCGGCCTTGGTTCCGTTGCCCGGCGACGCCTCGATCCCGCGGAGACGCTCCCAATTCGGTGAGGAAGCGCGCTCGACAAGATAGATCCGGTCTGGCCCATCCGGAGCCATGATTGCGGGCGTCGGTTCACCCGTGCCGGGTTGCCATTCGCGCACGACCTCGCCGGTCGGAGCTTGTTGAACAAGGCGGCCGCCCTCCAATTTCCATCCTTCGGCGGCCAGCGATCTCACCGCTGCAGATTCACCTGTCTCCGTCACCGCGCCTGAATCCACTCGGTGCTGTGTCACCTTGCCACCCCGCGAAACGACAATGAACTCGTCCCCGCCCAAGCCGAGCGTCGCCTCGCCGCGACCTGCCCCCGACTCGACGGGTACATGCCAAACCACGCGTCCATCGCGTACGCAAACCAGCCCGGCCCGCCCGTCGGTGCAGCGAACGGCGGCGGCAAACGCGTTGGTCGGCAGTGCGACAATCGCCTCCACCGTGGCCACCCGCAGCGTCGGATCATCCGCCAGCCAGTCGTTGCCCTTGGTGGCGACGCCCGTCACCTTCATCGGACCAACGGCATAGCCGCCCAGCTTGTAGTGTCCGTTCGGCAGCCGGCGACCCGCGTCGTCTTTCGCGTTCCAGTGGACGATCAATCCGTTCAGCGCGGCGGGAAACGCTGATTCAAGCGTGCCCTCATGCAGTCGGCGCACCAACTTCCCCTTCGCGTCGAACACGCCAATCGAATATCGCGCTTCGTCGATTGGCGGCGGCAGAAACTGAAACGTAATTTCGTCAATCGGACCACCCTTTGCCACCCCTTCGTCCTCGGCGCGCAATCCCGCCGCAAATCCAAGCCCCACGATCAACGCAATCGTTCCCCGGCGAAAAAGCGGCATGGTGAATCCTAGCTCCAAAATCGTGGGATCGTAAACCTCGTAACTCTCACGACGCAGCAAAACTGCGCCAGTCGAGATCGGCGAAAAGATTGTCGCGCGCCTCGCAGCGCTCCAGTTCCACGACGTCCACCTGACCGCGGCGGACCGCGGCATACAGACGATTGAAACGCGAAAGATGGCTGCGCGTGCGGCGCTCGGCGTATTCCGAAGCGGTTCCAGTTTTCATCAGGAACGCCCAGTCGCTCGACTGCGCGAGCAACAACTCACGTGCCATCTGCCGCAGCGCGCGATCGACCAATGGCGCTTCGCCGATCATGTCTCGGTGCTCCCCCGCCAGGGCCGTCATGCGCCGCGCCGCCGCTTGGAGGTGCCGATATATCCACGCATTGCGCGGGTGCAACCAAACTTCCCAATAGCCGTTCTGGCCCCAGCTCGACGGCGATGGATCCAGCAATTGCTGGGTCGGATTCTCGTCGAGATAACGCGAGGGGGTTGTCAGCCGCAGGCCGCTCTCCGGCGCCACCGCCGCGCGGAAGAAATGCTCAAGAAACTCCGGTCCCTCGTACCACCAGTGTCCGAACAACTCCGCGTCGAATGGAACGACGAGGATCGGCGGACGGCCCAGCGCCTCGCCGAGCGGCGCGAGCTGTCGCACGCGTGACTCCAGAAAATGCGCCGCATGCGTCCGTACTGCGTCCATCGCATCCGCCCGCCGATAAAAGTCCTTTTGCGGAAGCGGCACGCTTCGGTCCGTCACCCGGTGATATTTCAGCCCGGTGAACCGCCGCGGCGCGCCTTCCGGAATCAACGGGGTGAGCCGCTCGGCCGGTAGATCGAAGCCAATGTCCCGATAGAAATCGCGATACCGCGGATCACCGGGATAGCCGACTTCCGCGCTCCAAACCTGGCGGCTCGCCTCGCGGTCGCGCGCGAAGACCGCCGGGCCCGCCGGCGTGAAGGCGGGTGCGTACATCGCGGCACGCGGTCGCGGACGCCCCAACAGGACGCCGTGCGTGTCGAGTACGAACCAGCGCAACTCGGCCGCCGCGAGCGCGCGATCGAGACCGGTGAAATATGCGCATTCCGGCAGCCAGATGCCCCGTGGGGGACTGCCGAAAAGCCGCGCGTAGTCCGTGCAGGCCACGCGAATCTGGGCGCGGACTGCCCCCGCCTGCTCCGCCATCATCGGCAGGAAGCCGTGCGTGGCGGCGCAGGTGATGATCTCGATCTGGCCCGAGTCCTGGAAAGAGCGAAACGCCCCGACCAAATCCCCGCGCCATCGGTCGTGATATTGCGTGCGCAGCGCGCGAAGGCGATTGCGATAAAAACCAGCCGTCTCATGCGGCCGCGCATCCTCGAGGAGCGCGGTGCGGCCGATCTCGCGCTCAGCCAGCTCGACGACGCGGTCGAGATAGCGCTCCGTGCGCGCTTGGAGCAGCGGATCGCGCAGCATCGCGCAAAGCGTCGGCGTGAGCGTCATCGTCAACGCAAACGGAACGCCGTCGCGCGCCAGGCGGTCGAAAATTTCCAACAGCGGCAGATAGGTCTCGATCACCGCCTCGAACAGCCAGCATTCCTCGAGAAAATCGTCGTGCTCGGGATGCCGCACGAACGGCAGATGCGCGTGGAGGACGAGGGCAAGCTGGCCGGGAGCCATGAAGGGAGGCGTCGGGGAACGCCGCAGGACGAATGCCCGATCCCCGGCCCTTTGCCAAGTCCCGATGCGTCACCAAATCAACGTGCGGTCAATTTCTGCGATCGACGCGCGGCCGGTCAGCGCCATCGCCCGTTCAAGTTCCTGACGCAGCAAATTTACGCAATGCACCACACCTTCCGCGCCGCCCACCGCCAGCGCGTAAACGTACGGTCGGCCAATCAGGACCGCCGTGGCGCCCAACGCCAGCGCCTTGAGCACGTCGGTGCCGCGTCGAAGACCGCCGTCGATCAGAATCGGGACCCGACCACCGACCCGCTCTGCGATCGTCGGCAGCGCCTCGATCGATGCCGGAAGCGTGTCGAGATTTCGCGCGCCGTGATTCGAAACGATGATGGCATCGGCGCCGACGTCGATTGCCCTCGCCGCGTCGTCCGGGTCCAGGATGCCCTTGAGGACAAAAGGCAGCGTCGTGAGCGATCGCAGCCATGCGACATCGGGCCACGTCAGGATGGCGCGTTGCTGCGAGGCCACCTCACGCAATCCGGCATTGCGGTCGTACAGATGCGGCGTCGCCATCTCCTCCGGAATCCCGAACCCGGCGCGAAACTGCCGGCGACGATCGCCCAGGACGGGCGTGTCCACGGTCACGCAAAGCGCTTTCGCCCCGCTCGCGTTAACGCGCGCGACGAGATCGCCGTTAAAGCCGCGATCACTCTGCCAGTAATGGAGGAACCAGACGGGGGCGGCGCTCGCCGCCACACATTCCTCGACGCTCGCCGTGCCTGCGGTGCTCAGGATGAAAATGGCACCCGCCTCCCCCGCGCCCCGCGAGGCTGCGATCTCGCCCTCCGGTTGAAACATTCGTTGATAGGCGATCGGCGCGAGCAAAATCGGGTGCGCCAACGTTTCGCCAAAGAGGGTGATGCTCGCGTCAGGCCTCGCGACGTCCCGCAACACCCGCGGCCGAATCTTGATCCGGTCGAACGCCGCCTCGTTCTCACGCAGTGTCAATTCGTCGCCCGCCGCGCTGGCGACGTATTCGTACACGGCATGCGGCATCAGCTCGCGGGCCGCGGGATCAAAGTCGGCGAGTGAGAAAATCCGCGATGAGAGATCAGAGGACATGCGCGACGAAGGCTAACCGCGTGGATCGACGGAAGGAAGCCTTCAGGCCGCGACCGCTTCCTCGGCGGACTCCGCTGCGTCCGTCCGCAGCTCCTCCTCCTCGCGCTGCTGGCTGGCCGCGTAAAGCTGCGAGTACTTGCCGCCGCGCAGCAGCAGTTCCGCGTGCCGGCCGCGCTCCACGATGCGGCCCCGCTCGAGCACGAGAATCTGGTCTGCGTTGCGCACCGTCGAGAGGCGGTGCGCGATGACAAAGCACGTGCGGTGCGACATCAACTGATCCAACGCCGCCTGGATGACACGCTCGGTCTCGTTGTCCACGCTGGCGGTGGCCTCGTCGAGAATCAGAATCGGTGGATCCTTGAGCAGCACGCGCGCGATCGAGACGCGCTGCTTTTCGCCGACGCTCAATTTCACGCCGCGTTCCCCGACGAGTGTCGACAGACCTTCCGGCAGTCGCTCGATGAACGCGCGAGCGCCCGCTGACCCCGCTGCCGCGAGCAATTCCTCGTCCGTCGCATCGGGTTTCGCGAAGCGCAGGTTTTCTCGAACCGTGCCGTTGAACAGGAAACTTTCCTGCGTCACGAGACCGATCGCGCCACGCAGGCGCGCCTGCGGGAAGTCGCGCAGAGATACCCCATCGATCGTGATGTCACCCTGGTCGAACTCGTAGAAACGCGTGAGTAAATTGACGAGCGTGGACTTTCCCGCGCCCGTCGTGCCAACCAGCGCGATGGTCTCGCCGGGCCGCGCCCGCAGCGAGACATGCTGGAGCACATTCGTCCGGCCCTGGTACGAAAAGCTCACATCCGTGAACTCGATGTCGCCGCCGATCGGCCGCTGGCTTTCGACTTTCGACCCTCGACTTTCGACCAGCCCAGGCTCGGGCGCCTCGTCCATGATCTCGAACACGCGCGCCGCCGCCGCCCGGCCCGCCTGGAGCATCTGGTTGAGCGTGTGCAGCTTTGCGATCGGGTCGTACAAAAATTTTACGAGCGCGAGGAAGGCGACAAGTTCGCCGATTTGCATCTGGCCCGCGAGCACGGCGCGACCGCCCAGGAACACGACGAGCACGAGGCCGCAGTTCGTGAAAAAATCCATGGTTGGGCTGTAGCCGGCCCAGACCTTCATCACCCACAGGGTGGCGCGGCGGAGCTGGTCGCTCACCGCGTTGAAGCGCGCGTGCTCGGCCTCCTCGCGGACGTACGTCTTGATTTGGCGGATGCCCGCGAGGTTGTCATGCAGCAGCGAGTTCATCGCCGACGATGCCTTGCGCTGCGCCTTGTAACGTCGATGCGCGGTGAGCGTGTAGGTCATCGCGCCCGCGGCGAGAAATGGAATCGGCAGGAGCGCGGCCCACGCCAGTGACGCCCGGTAGTAAAACAACATCCAGAGGACGGACGCGATCTGCAGAACCGCGATGAGCCCCGTCTCGATGCCGTCGATCAGCACGCGCTCCATCGAGCTCACGTCCTCAATGACGCGCGTCATCACGTCACCAGTCGCGCGATTGTCGAACCAGTTGAGCGGCAGGCGCTGGAGATGCGCGTAGAGATCGCTGCGCAAATCAAAGATCACGCGCTGCTCGAAAATGTTGTTCACGAGGATGCGGAGCGACGTGAGGCCGTTCTGCAGGACGAAGCTGCCGAGACCAATGAGACACAGGGGCAGGAGCAGATCCGGCCGGCCACCGCGGATGGCATCATCGATGATGCGCTGCGTCACCGCCGGGAACACGATGACCATGAGCGTGCTGCCAGCCGCGCAAAGCAGCATCCCCGCCGCCATCCCCGGGTAGTGGCGGACGTAACCAAAGACGCGCAGAAGGTGCTTCATTTTCCCGGAATGCCCGGCCGGGAAAGTCGCGGCGATCGACCGCGGAAGCAAGGGGACGGCGCGGCGGCGCCTACCGCCGGCGTGTCTTAATCACGATTTCCACACGTCGATTCAACCGCTGCTCCTCCACTGTGCCCGCCGTGGGAGCGAGCGGCTTCGTACTGCCGAATCCGCGCGTCTGAATCCGAATCGGGTCAATTTGCATGTCCGCCACGAGCCAGTCCTTTACGGAATCGGCCCGTCGCTCGCTCAGCGTCCGGTTATAGCCGGCAGACCCGAAACTGTCGGTGTGGCCCTCGATCGTGAAGTCCGCGTTGGGATTCTTGAGGATGAGTTGCCCCAGCTTGCGCAGGCTGTCGAGCGCTTCGGACCGCAATTCGGATCGGTCGTAATCAAAGAGCAAATCGGTCGGCAGCAGAATGGGCGCGGTCCGATCACCGACGCCCCCGCCCTGGGCGAGGAGTCCGTCGAGACTGCTGAAATTTCCCTGACCCGGGGCGGGCGCATCGTTCGCGCCGTTGCCGGGCCCCGGCGGTCCCGCTTTCATCTCGAGAAGCGGACGTCCGGCAACGGGGGGCTTGGTCTCTGCCAGTTGGTCGAGCATCGAGCCGGGCTCGCCGGCGGCTGGGGCCACGGGCTTTGGCGGCTCGGCGAGTGCCTTGGCGAGTGAATCACTCGGCGTGAGCGCGGGTTTCTCCTTCACGATGCCCTTGTCGAGCACATCGGGCGCAGCAATCACCTGGTCCGCCTTCGCCAGCACCTCCTCGAACGACTTCTCCTTCGTCCCAATCTGCAGCGCGCTGATGTCCGTGATCGGTTTCGCGGCCGGACGTGGCATCGCCACGGGTTCCGGTTGCTCCAGCGTGGCCGGATCGATCTCCACCTTCTTCACCGTGAACGTACGCGGGACGAGACGGTTGAAATAAGACGGGCTGATCGACTCGATCTTCGTGTACCGGCTGACGGCCAGAAACGCCGCGTGCAAGACCAGCGCGAGCACCAGCGCG
>JANXRG010000050.1 GCA_025353105.1 Verrucomicrobiota bacterium | reverse complement strand
ACCACTCTGGAAAGACAGTGGTAATACGCCACCGGCAAATCCGTGGGGGCTTTCAGGCGGGGCAGTCGCATGGACCCATCAAACGATCTCATACCTTCGCGTCAAGCCTTTTCTACAAAAGACCTGTCCCTTTGTATACTCCGTTCCATCAAGGCGCTGTACCCGACCACATCAGCCGAAACAATCACGGTGAGCTTCCGTTGCATGAGTAAAGTCGGATTGGTGGCGGTGGGAAAAGCAACGCCACCGGGTCGACCCGAAGAGTCGGACCATGTCGTCCCAGACGCAAGATCTCGCGTTATCATGCGCGCCCATAAATTGCTCAGGCCGATCCAAGCCTGGACGACGTCAACCGCTCTACTTTGAAGGTACGAGGGAAGACCAGAGACGTGCCGGCAGCGGACATGCCGGTCACGATTTCAGTTCCCGTCCGCTTTGAGTATTTCAAGAATGCGATCGATTTCAGCCTCTGCTTCGAGCGGCTTGCCCGATTCCAGCAGTGGTTTGACCTTCTCTTCCATGGCCTTGATGATCGCCGACGGATCGCGCCCGCTCGCCGCCATTTTTTGCGCGCCCTGCTGCACGCGCTCGACCTTGCCGGTGAGCCGGCTGCGCGTCGCCTCGACGAGACCGCCGCCGCCATCCTTCGTCAGTCCCCGCAGCTTGGCGAGCTGCTCCGCCGTCAGGAAATTCTTGATCCAAACAAGCAATCCAAGGTGCAGGTGCTTCATTTCGCGCTCCGCATCCAGCACCCGATCCAGTTGTGCGATCAACGCCTTCTCTTCCACGCGGTCCTGCCTGGCCAACGTCGCAAGGGCGGCGGTCTCGCGGCTGAGCTGCTGGGTGAGTTCGCCTGAGCGCGCCTGCGTCTGTTCCACGCGGGCACGAAAGGCCGCCTGTTGTTCCGGCGTCAGGCCAGTCTGGTCGCGCGTCAGGAGGACGGCTTCCGGCGGAATAAAGGCGCCGGCCAGCGGATCCGTCGGGACGGCGGGCTGGTCGGCCGCATCCAGGCGGCAGGCCATGATGAGCAGGGCGATGATCGTGATGGTACGTTTCATGATGGTTGCGGGGTCGGGGTTTGAGATTTGGGAACCGGCTCGGCTTGGCGCCATTGCAGCAGGACCGGTGGATTGAGCAGGGACGCGGTCGGCGACGTCCACGAGGCAGGCGAAGGTGCCGGCTCGACCGACAACCGCGCAATCGCGCTTTGGGTCGAAGCGATGGTGGCGGCGATGTCCGGACGTGCCGGCGCGGAGTGCCGTGGTTTGGAACGCACGAAGAAGGCGATCAAAGCCGCACAGGCCGCCGCGGCGGCGAGCCACCGCCAGGATTGCGGCGACGTCCGGGAACGGGTGGGTGGAAAGCTCGCGGTCCTGCCGATCTCGCTTCCCGTGAGGGTCGCCTTTTCGGCCGCCGCCCCGAGGGCCACGTCGAGGTTCACGTAATCGAGATACAAGTCCCGCAGGTCCGCGTCCTCGCTGAGCTCCTGCTGCAACGCGGTGATTTCTTCCGCGTTCGACTGACCGTCCAGATAGCGTTGAATTGTTCCGGCCCAGTGGTTGTTCATGTGTGCTCCTCCCGCGCGATGGTGCGCTGCACGCACTCGAGCAGAGCTTGCCGGATGCGCTGCAGCAGTTTGTAAAGGGATGGACAGAAGACCTGTCCCTTTGTATGTGGCTGCATGGCCTTTAGCGACGGGGAGATTGCCCGCTACACCGCCCTTCTGGAAAAGGTCTTCTGGGCCAAGCATCGGCCGCCGCTTCACCTGCGCCACAAGGTTCGGGAGGGTCAAACGATCGAGGGACACGAGGTCGTCATCTTCCTGGTGCGTCCGTATTTTCGAGATCACACCCAGCATGTCTATGAGTGGATCGCGAAGGCTCGCTACGTGCGAACACGAAATGTCTGGTGGGTCTTCTGGCACAGGGCGGACGGGAAATGGCACCGGTATCCGCCCCGGCCGGAGGTGAAATCATTCGAAGCATTCCTCAAGCTGGTGGACGAAGACGCCAACGCCTGCTTCTGGGGTTGACCTCTGGCCTTTGGATTCCTCCTTCCTCCCCCTTCCTTGTTCCTTTCATTTGAGCAATGCCAGCTCCTTCTCCACAAAGGTGCGGCGGCTCGCACCCGCGATTGTTCTCACCCAGCGGACGACTTCTTTCCTATACAAAGGGCCTGTCCATTTATATTCCTCCTAGTTCTTTCAGCGCTCCGGGGCAACGCGTGTCCGGAGGACGCCGTCTTCGCAGTTCACAAATACGCGCGCGGGTCGGTCAACGGTTCCCGGCAACCAAGCGATTTCTGTTGCCGGTTTGCCTCCCGCTCTGACCTCCGCGACAACGGCCCCCGTCTTTTCGTTGAGCGCGGTAACCATTCCATCTTCATCACACTGTACGACCAGCCGCTCGCTCCCGTCACGATGAACGGCAATACAGGGTCGTAAGCGTACAGCGCTTCCTTTCGCTCCACGCCATAGCTCTTTCCGCGAGACCGCATCTACGGCGATCGTGCCGTATTCCGAAGAAGGAAAGTAGACGGCACTTCCAACGGCGACCCCCGGTCCGAGCTGGCCAGAATTGCTTAGTTCCAATGTTTGCTGTATCTCGCCCGTTGCGGCATTGAGGAATATCAATTTGCCGTCGTTTCGACTCGCGACTAATTCGAGGGTGCCATTCTGACCCTCGACCAATAACGGCGCACGGGTGGCGAGCGACGGAAGCGACTGCCACATGTCATGTCCATCCGCTCCGGCAAGCGCTCGAATTGTTCCGTCGCGCAGCGTAACGAAGACCATGGACGGCTTCCCGGTCGAAGCGGGGGATACCGCCAGCGCGACTGGCTCGGCGAGTTCGCGGCGCCATTTCATATTAGTTTGCGCGCTGCTTACAGCGAAAACGTCGCCGCTGATCGGTGTACCGTCGGGCTTCAGCAGGCTGGTTCGGACGCCTACAAATTCTGATGGACCGTCGACCATGAGAGGCAGGAGCGCCGCGTCTGTGACGAAGTCTCCCCAAGGCTCGATTGGAACCATGGCCAGTCGGGATCCATCACGCGCGCGAAGGACAAACAGCGCGGTCCGAGCACCGATAAGATCGCCGGCGATTTGTCCGAGCGTGGCGATGGCATCTTCCCGCGCGACGCCCCACGCGCCGAGCGCCACGGCGGTTTGTGGTTTGAAGAGGTCTCGTGCCTGCCAGACGCGAACGCCGGTGACGGCATCATCGGTCACGAGATTTGGTATGCCGGGCGGCTCCGACGTGACGTGCGCCACGAGCGGTCGCGGCCCCGGGATCATCAGCGGCGCACCGCCGCGCGGCGTTTGTGGCAATGGATTAGGCGGAATGACGCGCCTCTCCCAGTCCTCGCCGGACGGAGGCAGCACGCACGCAATCTCGCATTTCTCCTGTTCTGATCCGTCGTGGTGATTCAGGATGACGCGCACGCGCTCGGGATGACGCGCATCGGCCAGCGCGAGCAGCGGGCTGTATTCGCGCGAGAACCAGACCCCCCAGCGCGCCGAACCATCGAGGCCAAGAACGCGAATGCCGCGCCCCACTTCGCCGAGGTAAAGATTTGCCCCGGACTTCGCATCGGAAACAAACCCGCTCGTCGCCCCGGTGGCGATGGGCTGGCGCCAGCGCGTCGTCCCGGTCTTTGGATCCAGACTGACGAGCGCATCCTCCAAGCGAATTATGATGCCGCCATCGCTGGCGCGAATCAGTCGTCCGTCGTTGCCCACGGTTTGTTGCGACAACGGATGTAGGTCGTCGCGCTTCCACAGCACGGCGCCGTCGCGTAGTCGGACGGCGGCGACCAGAGGTTCGGCTTCGGCCACGCCCGGACGGAACCCCATGATCCACTCCGCGACGCCGTCCCCGTCGAGGTCCGCAAACCAGAATCCCGTTAACTCTCGCGTTTCGTCAGCGCGCGGAAGCGCCCCTTCAAATTTTATCGCACCGGTGGTCCCGTCGATCACCCGCCAGCGTCGCTGATCGACGAGCGCGAGTTCGACCGGCCCGTGGCCTGAAATGTTCGCCGGACAGAACGCCAGCACGTCAGAGAAATCGGTCTGCCACGCGAGTTGTCCGTCCATCACGAGGAGCAATCCAGCATGCACGGTTCGTGTTCCCCAACCGTAGGTGAGGCCGCCGCCCACCGGCACGCCGCAGAAAAAGACGCCTTCGCCTGCCGCCGTTGGGCATCGTGCCAGGTACGGCGCGTTGCTCCATTCCTTCACGCCAAACTTCAGCGAGCGCAGCAAAAGACCGGAGGCGCCATCGAGCAGATGCAATTCATCGGCGACGCTGAAAACGGCGACCTCCGACACGCCGTCGCTGGTGAGGTCGCCTACCGCTAGTGCCATTGCGTTGCCGACCGGTGGCGCTGGACCGGTCCACCGCCAGAGCGGACCGTCGCTGTCGCCGCGAATGCACAGCACGTCGGTCAACCACGCGCCACTCGCGTCGCGCACATTGCGTGTGCCCGAACTGAGCGCCACGCGACCGACCGAGCCGCCAAGATCCGCGCCGCTAAACGGGCGTAAATTGCCATCGCGCGTCGGAATGTGGTGAAGAAACGCGCCCGTGCGCCCGGAGATGACGGCCACCTCCGCGATGAAATTGTGCACGAAGTCATCGACGCCGTCGCCGTCCACGTCACCCACGTTCACGAAGCCGCCCTGCACGTCCCACCGCTCGATACTCCACTCCTTGACCGCGGGCTGGAGCGAGAGAAAGACCCGCGCGGTGTCTCCCTTGTGTTCGACGACTCGCGCGGCGCGCTCATAACGATCCGCATGCAAGGCGCGGACAAGATGGTCGCCCGAGTCGAACGGCAGCTCCGCGATCCGCGAGCCAAAGGGCCGTCCGTCCACCTCGATGCGCGCATCGTCCGGATCCACCTCTACATCGAGTATGCCCTGCTCGTGATGCATTTCGAGGGTGATCTCCTGGACTTGGCGGCGCTCGAGCGTGACGGAGCGCAAATTGTCGTCGTACTCCGGTGCGCGCACTGCGATGTCGTGGCGGCCGGCTGAAAGCTTGAGTTCGGTCGATCCTTGTTCGAGGGGCTGCTCGCGGCCGTTCACCGTCAGCTGCGTGCCCTGTGGAAACGGGCGAACCTGCAAGCGTAAGGTGCCGGGCTGAAGCCACCACCAAACGGCCGCGGCAGCCGATGCCATCGCGAGCGCCGCCAAACGGGCGCGGCGCCAGCGCTGGCGCCGGCGCTCTCGCTGCACAAGATCGTCGAAGTTTACGCCGAGAAGCCCGGCTAGCAGCTTGAGTTTCGCGCGTTCCCGGCCATCACCCGTCGGGCGCGCGTCGGCTGCGATTGGTTCGGTTCGCCGGGCCGTTAGAGCGCCGTCCGAACCGACGCGAAATCGAACCGCCGGTGGAAAGCACTCGAGAAGTCCGCTCTCCGGTTTGTCGCTGGCATTCGGCTCTCCGTCGACAATCAGGCAGAGCACGCGATCTTCTCGACCGAGCGCCTTGAAATATCTTCCCTCCTCGTTCACCCAGCGCGACGCCGCCGAGCGAGGAGAGCAGATGACGATGAGATAGAGCGATTCCCGGAGCGCGTTGTTGATGTTATCACTAAGGTTCGCGCCAGATGGCAGCTCCTCACGATCACGAAAGACGGGCAGATTCTTGCGCGTCACCGGACCGTCGCGGCCTGCACGACCAACGAGCGAGCGCGGCGGGCGCCAAGTCTCGACGGCGCGGTGCAGCCAGTCTCCCCACGCCTTGTCAGCATGGCTGTAACTGATAAAGGCCCAGTATTTCATCGCCGCATGACGATGTTATAGCAGGAAGGATTAATCACGGGCAAGCGCGACAGGGCCCAAGGCCAGCTCGAAGTCTGGCGTGGCCATGTTATCGCTCGACGCGCCCCATGAAAAGCGCAGACTGAATCACCCGCATGGTGAAAGAATTCGCTTTTCGTTCTAATAGGCGGCGCTCGACGGCCCATACCGCTTCGGTCTTTCGGTTGCTACGAGTCCCCGCCTCGGCGCGCACGATATTCTCGATTTGCGTCGTCATTTTCCTGGTTCCCCTGGCAAACGGCGTCCTGGCACAAAGCGATGCCACCAAACAAAAGATCGAGTCATTACTCGGTCTGTATGACGTGGCGGTGACCTCGGAGCAGTGGCTCGGTCTGGATGCGGATGCCGGCGCCCTGCTTGAAGCGATCGCGTCCGACTCGCGGCAACTCCCGTCGCGCCGCATGCGCGCCTTCGAGGGCATGGTTGCATTGCGGACCGCGAACGCGAACGACTTGCTGGTGCAGGCGGCGCATGCGGAAACGGAGCCGCGCGCCGTCCGGATGGCGGCCATACGCGGGTTGAGTCGCATGCTGACCGGAGCGCGACTTCTGGCCGAGTTGCGCCCGATCCTGGAGAAGGCAAGTGACGCCCAGTTGCGAGGAGTGGCTGCAGAGGTCCTTGCACAGGACCCGGCCGGCCGCGCTGCCGTCCTCAGACAGGCCCGAAAGGAAACGCCGGCGTGGCGGACACGATTTCTTAGTGGTGCCGGCGCTGAAAGGAGCATGGCTCCTTCGCCGCCGCGACCGCCCATCTCCCCAGACGCTGCTGCACCTGCGCCAAAAGATTCCCCGACCGAGCCTCAGGGCGTGCCGGCTCCCAGTGATGCGGTCGTCGGCCCCACGGAAACGATTGACCTCGGCATCATCAATGTTGTGTCAACGGCTCTGAGTGTTCCCGTGACTGTGACGGTTCCACAGAATGCGATCTCGATTGATTTTGTCGGCGTGGCGGTAAGCGATCCGACCGCTCGCGTGGTGGTCTACCACCTCGATTCACCTTCCGGACGGGTCTACGATTACGCCTCGTCAAGCAGCAGCCTCATGAAGGTGCAGCCTCCGACACAGCCGGGTGGTTTCTCCGTGATCGTGCCCAACACGCCCACCGTGCCTTTGGGGCCAGGCGCATGGACGATTGAACTCGTGGCCACCAAGCCGACAACCGTGTCGGTAAAGGTGCTGCTCAAGCGATCTCCCACGCCCTCGCCGACGCTAGGCACCATCAATCTAAATTTGTTCTTCGTCGGCGTGCCGGGCCTCAGTGCCAGCAGCGCTCAGTCGGACGCAAACTTTCAAGCGGTCATCAACGTGATCCGAACCGTGTATAGCCAGGTTGGTGTAACCATCGGTTCTCTCAGCTACATCGACGTGACCGGCAGTGCCGCCACGATGTATGGCGACTTGAACGAGTCTGACCTCGGCGCGCTCATGCGGCTGTCGAATTTGCCAGGGGCCCAGGCTAACGCGGCCAGCATCTTTTTCGTCCATACGATTACGGGCGGGGTCCTGCAAGGCTACACAATCCTGGGGGAAAGTGCTGGCCTTCCAGGCGTTCCCATCCCCGGCAGTCCCCAAAGTGGCCTAGCAGTCGCGATGAGCGACTTTCCCGCTGGGCAGGTTAACATTGGTTTCGTTTGCAGTCATGAACTCGGGCATTGGCTCGGGCTGTTTCACACCACCGAATCCGGCGGAACGACTTTCGATCCGCTTCCTGACACCGCCCAGTGTTCCGCGGGAACCTATGACGTAAATCATGACGGCATCGTGACGGCGACAGAATGCAGCGGCGTGGACGGATCGAATCTGATGTTTTGGGCCGCAGACACATCCGTGTCGCTAGGTCTAATGACCCCAAACCAGGGTTTCGTCATGTTGCGCCACCCGCTCGTCGCCACTTCCCCGCCGTATCCCTTGGCGATTTCCTCCATTACGTATCCCGTCAGCAACACGATCCATTTGCAATGTGTCGGAGTACCGTTCGCCGTGAACCGGATCGAATCTTCACCGGATTTAGGAGCAAACAGCTTTACCACCCTGACCTCCATCTCCGTCGATGGCACAGGCGCGTTCCAATACGATGATACCAATGCGGGAACGCAAAGATTTTATCGAGTCGCGTATCCCTAAACGGCGCGAAAGATACTTGCCCAATCAGGCCGTCATCGGGAGCGATGGGGTTAGGGAACGAGTCTGGAAACGGGGTCACACCGTGACAAATGATAAGCCAAAGTAATTTCCGTGAGGAACCATGTCCGTGATCCCGCCGCAATTCAGTTAGCGCTCCCTCCGTGCGATGCTGAAAAACAAGGTCAAATACCACGGTGTGACCCCAGTTCCATTGGTCGCGGACGCCACCTCCGCACGCACGAACGAGAAGTCCACTCGCTCCAAGATTGCGCGCAGCGGATGGTTCGCGCGCACGCGCTTCTCCAGGTTGACTTGATAGTGAAACAGCCCGTCGTGTGTCTGGTGAATGCCCGTCATGATGGGACACTTGGCATACCCTAAACCAACCCCGCGAATCCATACGATTACCTGCTTGCCGCCGCTACCACGCGATTTGGGAAACAGGCCTCAAAGCTGTGGAATCCGTTTTAGTCTCGCGAATGGACTTGTCAATTGCGAGCGGACTGAATGTAGTCGGACGCGTTGCACCCCGAACCCATGCCCAATCGCCTCGCCGGATTTCTCGCCTTCGTCTTGTTGCTTCTTGCCGGCTGTTCCACGGCGCCGCCGGCGCCGGGAAGAGCGTCGGCAATCCCCATGAATCGCATTTCCTCGCCGGATATGCTTCAGCCGGCGTCGGGCCGGAATATCCCCGTCACGATCACGCGGGATGGCGGCTTTATGGGCGGAACGATGGGATGCCGCGTGCAGATCGACGGCAGGGAAATCGCGCGATTTGCCGTCGCAGAGACACTGACGATCTACCTGGCGCCCGGCGAACACAAAATCCGCTTGTGGAACGACTTGTTCGGCGAATACAAATCGACCGAAACGATTACCGCCGGCACCCCACAAAATTTTCGCATCTGGGTCGTCGGTCAGGATGGCTTCCGCATCGTGCGCTCGTAACGGCGGGGGCAATTGCGTCAGGACATTATTTGTTACATTCCAACACCAGACCACCCTCCCTACTGCCGAAAAGTGTCAGATATTTTGTCCTGACCCGTAAATAGTGACCCGTAAATAGCGGGGATGACCCGTAAATAGCGGGGACCCGTTTCCGCGCGCGCGGATTCAGGGCGGCATGTTGTAGTGGAAATTGTACGCCAGCGGGAAGCCGGTGTTGGTTCCACCACTGCATGCGACGACCACCGGTGCATTCAATCCGGTGCCGGAATTGCTGAAACCGTAGCTCGTGCTGGCAAGCGACGTGGCAAACAAACCGTAAGATCCACCGTATGAACGTCCGCTACAGGCGATGGCGACATTCACATAAATGCCCCGGTTGACGTTGCTTTGACCGTAGCAGTTGCTGGCCACGTCGGCATAGATGCCCTGGCTGCTGGCGCTGAATCCCCAACAGTTACTGGCATTGTCGGCGATGATTCCGGGAAAGCTGGTGCTTTCTCCCCGACAGTTGATGGCCGTGTTTGAACTGATGGCCGCGCTCGCATCGCTAATGCCGTAGCAATTGCTTGCTGTATTGGAATAAATGGCAATGCCGCCCCCGACACTTATTGCATAGGTGTCCGAAACGACATTGGCAGCGATGCCGGCGCCTCCGGTCGTCCTCACGCTCGAGCGCGTGACGGTGCTGGCGAAGATGCCGTTGCTTCCCACCACTTGCACCACGCAAGAATCCACCACGATGGAATTTTGGCGACCAAGATAAATGCCCGACCCCAGACACCCCGAGACCGAGACGCGCGTCACAAGGACATTCGATGGCTGGTCTGATAGCGCCCCCGGAGCAAGAATGCCATTAACAAAGCCCGGACCACCAAAGGACGAGCCACTATACGTGACGCCGCCTTTGATGTGACCATTGAGGATAGTGACATCGGAAGTTCCGGGCCGCGCGATCAGGATGCCACTGCCGGACGCGGGACTGGCGGTGGACGAGATAGTGAAACCGTTGAGATCCAGCGTGACGTTGCTGACCGAGATGGTGATGGCGTCGCCGGTGGAGACGCTCAGATTCTGGGTCAAATAATAGCTGCCGGGTATGTTGATGGAAAATGGTAACGAGGAAATGGGCGTGCGTGCTTCAATCTGATCGAGTGAACGCATGTTGGGGGCGGGCGGACCGGGCGGCGTGAGCGGTCCTTGCGAGAGAACCACGGGCAATGGTGCGAAGAGAAGGGCAAGAATCGAGGTGGTGATGCGAATCTTCATGGGTGGGAGGGGGTTGGCCGGAACAACTGCAACGCACCTGCCTAGGCGATCCCGACCGCGAAGTCCCGCCCATTCACAATTATCTGCTTCCAGCGCCGGCCAAGATCAGCGCGTTTCGCAAACGCAGAGAAAGTCAGGCCCCGCGTTCGGGCAACGCCAAGCCAATATCATGAATAATGTCCAGACCCCTATCGTGCTGCCGGCACCCCGCAAAATTTTCGTATCTGGGTCGTCGGTTAGGATGGCTTCCGCATCGTGCGCTCGTAACGACGCGCCTGGTCGCGGTCCCTCGGGTTTCGTCCCCTTCGAGAGATGGGTTCATCCTGGCTTTCCCGCGTGCGATATACAAAAGACCTGTCCCGAATGGCACTAAGTTAAGGGTACTGTGGGATGTTTTTACCCTGTCTGCGCTGAGCGCGAACGCCCGTCAGTCATGCTTCAGTACCTCTCCTCAATTCTCGTCATTTCAGAAGGAAAGCAAGTTCCCGCTCGGTGTGAACAGGCGCGTACAATCAGACTTCACGAAGCTTCTGCTCTGGAAAACCCCGCTTAACTTAGTGCCATTCAGACCTGTCCCTTTGTGATTTTCTCGAAGCCGGCGAAGTAGACACGCCGTTTCTACCTCCTCTCGGCGGCTACAACCGCAATCCGGGAATGGAGCACCGGGTCTGGCAGCAGCTCGAGGAAAGCGGGGGGTCGCGCATTTATAAGACCACCCGCCCGGAAGCCAGCGGCATGGCCAACCGGATCGAGCTGGGCCCCGTTGGGGAACTTTGCATTTTCCAAATGTCGTCAACGCCGACGGAGTATCTGCGCCGCCTGGCGATGCAGGACCTGAACTTCGGCGACGACACGCGCTTCGAAGGGATTGGCAAGGAACCCAATGGCAGCATTGGCTTCGTTCATTCCCAACCCGAGTACGTGGGCGAGCACCCACCGATGCCGGAGATAGTGCAGATGCTCTTGGAGAGGGGCTTCGTGCAGATTGGAGATCCGAAGAACAACAAATGGTTTCGCGCCGAGGACGGCGTCGTCCTCTCGGATGGCCATCAGGGCAATTTCGTCCGTCTGGCTGACGGAACCATCCACGCGATCCACCTGGTGATTTCCCAGGCCCCGGCCGAAATCGAAGTAGCGACAAGGGGTGGGGGATAACTGTAAGATATTTTGTCCCCAATTTCGTCAAAGCTGTGGAACCATTTTCCGCGGCCCTGCGGAACCTCTTGCGACACCGGTCCCATTGTACGTTTCAAAAAAAGCTCGCCATCGAAATCACATGCCTGATAGGTTAGCCGGGCACGGCGAGCAAACGCTCTCTCCATGAGCAGTCGAGGCCATCAACAGCTACCCTCTTATTTTCTCCGCTCTTTCCGGTGTCTCTTGCGGGTCATCATTACCCTGCAGATTACGTTGGGGGTCGCAGGAGTCGGGGGGTTTGAACAGGACCAACGGATCAATGGCTTGACCCTGCAAATCGGGGTCGACTCGTTTGCCACGGTGAACGCATTTGGGGGTGCCTTCACCAATATTGCTCAACCGCGAATCCAGCCATTGATCGACGCGAGAATTCTCAATGGCTCGACCTCCCTGATCTTCGAGATGCCAACTCTGGCGGATCTGACAGGGACGAATGAATCAAACCTGAGGATCGGTGTTGTAAACGGCGTGTACGTTTTCCTGCCGAACAATCCAGTCATCTACTCAGGCACATCAGACCTCGACTGGTGGTACACGCCAAACGCCGGCGAACTGGATGGGAACGACCTTCCGACCAAGCAGTTGATCGGATCCATCGTAACGAAAAACCTCAACGCAGGACCGGGAGCGATAATCATTTCGCCGAGTCCGCTGGGGGGTGGGCCGTGGGCTATGTCGGCCGTAGTGATCAAGGCTACCATAGGCAACTCATCGGCGCCGTTGCAGTCGACGAACACCTTCCCGCCGGGCCATCGACCAAGCGAGAACCTTGACCCGCAGTTGGTGAGTTTTACCTCGATGAGTGCAGGCCAATTGAAGGGCATCATCCCCGCCTTGTCCCTAGCCAACACGCCGATTCCCGCCAGCATGGTGGGTGTTGGCCCATGTAATCAGTCATACACCGCGGCCAACACTTTGCTCGATCTCGTCGTCGGTGGCTGCGATTTATTTGTCGCACGATTTGTCAAGTCCACGCAACCGGACACCGTAGATTCAAGTGCGCCGGTCGCCGGTGCAGGCCCGCCCTATACATTTACGGCGAACCCAGCATCCAAAGTAGTCACCGGCTGCAAGGACAAGAATGGTGCGAGCGTCGCCCTCGCCGCGGGCCTCAACGCGGCTGCGTACTCTACCTATTTTTCCTTCACCACCGATCGCGTCATCGCGCAATCACCGGCAAAAATCGTCGTCGAACAACCGCTCGGAACGGACATCCACCCAGGCGGGAGCAAGAGCTTCGGTGGGGTGGCGGTAGGCGCGAACGCCAGCCTCACTTTCGCGATCAGGAACACCGGTCTGGTTGATCTTACCGGGCTGGGCATCACCGTGGACGGCGCTGACGCGGCGATTTTCACCATCACCGCCACCCCCACCGAACCCGTTAGCGGGCCGAACGGCAGCACGGTTTTCACCGTGCGCTTCGCGCCCGCCGGCAGCGGAGCTAAAAGCGCCGCGCTGCATATCGCCAACAACGATGCAGATCGGAACCCATTTGATTTGGTTCTAATCGGCACCGGACTGACCGCCATGGACGCGTGGCGAAAAATTTGGTTTGGTACGACATCGAACACCGGGGCGGCCGCCGACAATGCGGATCCGAATCACAACGGCATCCCCAATCTACTCGAATATGCTTTGGGCGGTGATCCGTCCGGCAACACGACTGGTTTGAGTGTCCTTCCGCAGGCGGGGCGGAGTGCGGGCGACACGTTGCAGTTAAGCTTCACCCGCTATTTGGATCGCAATGACATCACCCTCACGGTCCAGGGAACTGATTCGGTCACCGGCGCCTGGACGGACCTCGCGCGCAGCAGCGCTGGAGGCTCGTTTACGGTGCTCGCCACCGGTGCGACCGTAAATGAAAGCGGCGCGGGGAACGCGCGATTGGTGACACTTGGGGATCTCTCTCAGTTGACAGATCCTGCGCATCCACAGCGGTTCATGCGCCTCCTGGTGACGAGTCCGTGAACGCGGAACGGAAGCCAGGGTCGGAAAGAGGGACAGGGGGAACGGACACTGAAGATCCTCTGGACGATGTGGCAGTCGCGCACGCCGTACGACGAATCGCTGCACCTGCGCAACCAAATCAAACACGGCAGCTGGCTGCTCTCGCTGAAAATAGCCGCCCGAAATCAGCCAGCCAAACCGCTTAACACCCTCCCGTGAATAACCCCTCAAAAATGAAGATTGAAGCACAGAGAACTTCTGACCCCTATTTCACCTATTTCACTCATCTCTTACGCTTCGCGCTGGGGCCGGCCTTCGGCTAGCCTTGATTCTCCATGAACAACAAGCAGGACAAAATCGAGCTCAGCGCTGTGGAGAATCACGGCGGGCTCCTCACCATTCGCGGTGGCGGCTCGCGGCGAGACTGGAACGGCATCCACTACAAGCAAGGCATGTCCGCCAAAAACGTCGGCACCACCAAGCTCTCGGTAAACATCGCCACGGTTCCGCCGGGCGGCGTGGCGGCCGCGCATATCCATGTCGGTTTCGAGCTCATTCTCTATATCCTCGAGGGAAGGGTGCGCCATGAATTTGGCGACGGACTCAAGCAGGTGTTGGAAAACCAGGCCGGCGACTTCATCTACATCAAGCCCGGCGTGCCCCACGAAGTTTTCAACCTGAGCCAGACCGAACCCGTCGTCGCGCTGGTGGCCCGCTCGTCCGCCGAAGAGTGGGACAACATCATCCTCTACGATCGGAATCAGTCCCGCTGAACCCGGTGGATCCGATTGCGGTCGAGATTCCCGAGCCCGAAAAAATCAGCGCGGACATGCCCGAAAACTCCGGTGATTTAAAATGGCTGGCCGGCTCGCTTTGCCCGTCGGCCTCGAGCGTCAAGATTCCCGTCCTGACCCCTATTTCTCCAGGACAAGTGTCACGGTGTGACCCCAGTCTCCCCCAGTCTCCTACGAGGGGTGGGGATCAATATCAGATATTTTTCCCCGACCCCTATATCCTTATACTATATCCTTATATCCTTTGTCGTTACCGGTACCGCTGAATGCCGCGAACGATTCGCTCCTGGTCGATCAGGAGCGGGTGCATGCGAGTTGCGACGTCCGGATTCGAGCTTCGCAGCCGGTCAAATGTTCGCCGCAACCGTTCTATCCAGACGCGGTAGTCATCCGGGCGCGGCGGTCCGACATGCGGAATGGGAATCGGGTGCGTAATTCGCTCCCAGAAATCCATAAAATCATGGTAGTCCCGACCCCAACCCTCCGTGCGGCCGTCAACCTCGTAGCTGCTATCCGTGGTGATCGGCGTGTACCACGTGGGTGGGTCGCTCGCGCTCGCCTGCACGCGGATGGCGAACGTTCCGTCTGCCGGCTCGTTAAAGAGGGTCAGCACCCGCTCCGGCGTGTCGATCGAGTAGTGGATGTGGACCGAATGGGGCGCGCCCAGCGGCAGCTCCGTGGCGATCCCGGAATCGGGCACCAGCATGCTGTTGCCCAGGTACCAGTTCACTTTCACCGTCGTGGCAATATCGTTCGGACTCTTGCCGCCCAGCCCGGTCGTCACCGGAATATACCGCGTGGTGCGGACGGTATCACGTCGCTCCCAGGTAAACTCGCCCGCCCACTCCCAGCCGGGGATCGGCCGTTTTTCGGAGGACGTCACCGTCACGACGTCTTCGGTCTTCGTCACGATGGACACGCGGGCGCGGGTCTGACGAGTGACCCGCACTCTCACGTAGGCCGGCGGGTTCTGGTGCATGAATTCATCGCTCACCGTGACGACCGCCGTCCCGAGAGGCGTGTCGACGACGACATCGGCGTCGGGCGTGGGAAAGCAGATTCTTCCCGCATACCACACGGCCGCAGTGTTGGAATCCGGGATGTTCTTGACGACGTGGACGATGACGCCACGGCGATCGCGGTTGTCACCGTCGGCGGCCAGGCCATTGTCCCATCGCGTGCGCCAATGCAGATCGAACGGCTGCCGATACTCGACGTAGATGCGGCCGCGGGCTTCGGCATCTTCGCCCGAGGGATGAAAGATCACCAACTCGGTCGTGCCCGTGCCGCCGTGCCCAGCCGGAAAAATGGAAAACACTTCATTGGCACCGTCCTCATGGATATGGCGCACTTTGCCAATCGATTCCATGGCCATCGGCTTCGTGAAGTGCAGTTGCGCGCGCGCGAGCATCGGTCCGGCGCTCGTTGAACCAGGAAACCCGGCGAACGGGCTTGGTAAATTCATCGTCGGCGCGGAATCGCCAAATGTCGCCGACGACATGATGTCGTAGGGATCCCCGTACATGGGATTGGGCTGCGTTCCCCCGTCCCCGCGATTCGGAATCCCGTAGGTATGGTCGAATCCGAGCACGTGTCCAAACTCGTGGCAAAAGAACGTGTGGTTGTCGAGGGCGCCAAAAGTGGCGGCATGCCCGGGCCCGATCCCGTCCGCGCCGTGATCGTATCCAACGCCACCCACCCGCCCTGGGAAATCGAAAACGACCAAGGTGTCGTAGCCGCCGAGGTTCACGCCAGCGCCGCTGGCGGCGGCTTTCGCGCGATCCCGGAGGACATCACGATCTTCGGGCGGCGGAGGGCGCACGATGTCGTAGGGCCCGAAGAAATCAAACGCCGCAAACTGAAACCAGTCTTCGGCGTTTTCCTGCCAGTAACGTGCCACTGAGTTTTGTCCGCTCCACATCAGCGCCTGGCACTCGGCGAGCGTGGGCGGCGTCTGCGAGAGATCGTGCCGCACCAAAATGACGGCGACTTTGCGTTGTTCGTTCATGTCGTGTCCTCCACGGTTGAATCGGAAGCTAACCACTCTTCCGAGCAAAAGCGATGCGTCGGCTGAATCCTTGCCTTGGACCCTCCCTCAGATTCCAAATAAAGCCCTCTGAATGTACTAAAGATCTGGCCCTTTGTTATATCGCTTCTTGGATGCCCATCGTTGCGCATCCCTAAAGTGAAAGGCTTGTCTGAAGCGCAATGAACGTGTTGAATGTTCGTATGACCGGCGAACAAAATGGTGGACTCGCATGATCGATCCGAAAACTTACCGGAGCCCGACGCCGCTGGCGTTGGGGGACGATCCCGTCTGGCAGCAGCACTTGAAGGATCAAGCTTCCGCGGGCCATTCGCTACGACCCGAGGAGAAGGATCGGATCCTGAGCGGCATTCACGGTCCGAAATCTCGAATCAAGAGCGGGCCCGTCTTGAGGCAGCGCGCGAAGCCGGCGAAGTAGACACGCTGTTTCTTCCACCGCCCGGCGGCTACAACCGCAACCCCGGAATGGAGCACCGGGTTTGGCAACAGGTGGAGGAAAGCGGCGAGTCGCGCATCTACAAGACCACTCGCCCGGAAGCGAGCGGCATGGCCAACCGGATCGAGTTGGGCCCAGACGGTGAACTACGAATTTTCCAGATGTCGTCAACGCCGACGGAGTATCTGCGGCGCCTGGCGATGCAGGACCTGATCTTCGGGGGCGACACGCGCTTCGAGGGGATTGGCAAGGAACCGAATGGAAGCATCGGTTTCGTCCATTCCCAACCAGAGTACG
>JANXRG010000048.1 GCA_025353105.1 Verrucomicrobiota bacterium | reverse complement strand
CGACGGTCGACCGTCGACGGTCGACCGCAAAAAGTGATGCACCCACTCGAAACGGACGCAGCTGTTGGGATTTGCAAAGCTCTCGACGGTCGACCGTCGACCGTCGACTCTCTTCCCATGGTTTTTCGGTCCCTGGGATCGTGCGGACTGATGATCGCGCTGCTGTTCGGCGCGGGTTGCACGAAGCGTCTCACGCTGGTGGAGCTGGGCAACCGCGACCAAGTGTTGCACCTCGGGAACGGCGCCGAGCCAGCCGATCTCGATCCGCAAACGGTGCTCGGCATTCCGGAAAGCCAGATTCTGTATTCGCTTTTCGAGCCGCTCACGCTGTTGGACCCCGTCGACCTTCATCCGGTGCCGGCCGCGTCCACGGGCTGGGAAGTTTCGTCGGACGGACTCGTGTACACGTTTCATCTACGCCCAGATGCCAGGTGGTCCAATGGTGATCCCGTCACCGCGCGGGACTGGGTCTACTCCTACCGGCGCCTGCTCACGAAAGGTCTCGCCGCCCAGTTCTCCTACAACGCATTCTACGTCGCCAACGCCGAGGAATACCTGACCGGAAAGATCACCGACTTCGCGCAGGTGGGCGTGCGCGAAATGGATCCGCTCACTTTGGAATTCCGACTGCGCTCGCCCACCCCGTTTTTCCCAAGCGCCTTGAGCGCGTTCACGCTGCTCCCGGTGCATCCCGGGACGATCGAAA
The DNA here is from genome assembly GCA_025353105.1 of Verrucomicrobiota bacterium. Classification (GTDB taxonomy): domain Bacteria; phylum Verrucomicrobiota; class Verrucomicrobiia; order Chthoniobacterales; family SZAS-18; genus SZAS-18. Next base: position 16,144 of record JANXRG010000048.1, on the reverse strand, counting down.
AATTCGGCGCGCTCGACCGGCCGAATACGATGTGGACGCGCACCGGCAACCTCGTCTCGAACGGTCCGTTCATGTTGAAGGATTGGAAGCCCAACCAGTTCGTGTCGGTCGTGCCGAATCCCTACTATTGGGACCGTGCGAAGGTCCGCTTGAAGGAAATCCGCTTCTACGGTGTGGATAGCGAGGACAGCGAGGAGCGCATGTTCCGCGCCGGCCAGATTCACGCCACGTATAACATGCCGCTGGCGAAGATTGATCTGTATCGCGCGAAGGAGCCCGACCTCCTGCGCATCACGGAATACTACGGCACCTACTATTTCAACTTCAACACGCGCAAGCCGCCGCTCCACGACCCGCGCGTGCGCCGGGCGCTCGCCATGACAATCGACCGAAAGGCGATTATCGATAATGTCGCGCGAGCCGGGCAGCAACCGGCCTTTGAATTCGCGCCGCCGGGCGCGGGCGGCTACACGCCCGGCGCGCTGGTCCGCGAGGACCGCGACGAAGCGCGGCGCCTGCTCGCGGAGGCGGGCTTTCCTGGGGGTCGCGGATTCCCAAAGCTGGAGTTGCTCTTCAACACGAGTGAACAGCACCGCCCGATCTGCGAGGCCATCCAGCAAATGTGGAAGCGCGAACTGGGCATCGACGTCACGCTCTCCAATCAGGAATGGAAGGTCTATCTCAACGCCATGCGCGACGGGACGTACGATATCGCGCGCGCCGGCTGGATCGGCACGGTGCCGGATCCCCACGACTATTTGCAGAATATCCGCTCCAGCGCGGGGAACAATTTCACCGGGTGGGGAAACGCGGATTACGATCGCATTCTCGCGGAATCCGAGCGCACGCCGGAAAACGCCGCGCGCTTCAGGCTGCTGAATCAACTCGACGAGATTTTTGTCCGCGAGATGCCGCTCGCGCCGCTCTTCCACTACACGAGGCCGATCTTGATCCGTCCCAGCGTGAAGGGTTTTCCGGGTAATCAGCGCGACCAGCGCTGGTACAAGAACATGTATCTGGAGCCGGCGACCGAGGACAAGGGCCGGCCACCCGGAAAACTGGGCGGCCCGGTCCGGCCGCTTGACTCCCCATGCTGGCCAACGACACTTGTCACATGCATCTCACGGCCGTGATCATCCCCGCGGAAGAAGGTGGATTTGTGGCGATGAATCCCGAAACGGGCACAACTACCCAGGGTGAGACGATTCCCGAGGCCCTCAGTAACTTACGTGAGGCCACCTCGCTCTACCTCGAGGAATTTCCGCTGCAGACTACGGGCAAGCCACTCCTGACGACTTTTGAAGTGGCGGGTCATGCCTAAATTGCCGCGGGTTTCCGGAGCGGAGGCAGTCCACGCGCTGCAAAACCTTGGCTTTCATGTTGCCCGGCAGCGTGGCAGTCACATTGTCATGCGACGCGAGTCGTCCGGATGTGTTGTCCCGAATCACCGCGAAATCCGATGAGGTACGCTGGCCGGAATTCTGAGACAGGCCGGCATTTCGGCAGATGCGTTTATCGCCGCCCTCCACAGCTGATAAAATGCAAGCACCGCTGGATCGCGCTCAATCAACTGGACGTGACTTTCTTGTCCGGGGCGCCACTCGAGACGCTCTTTCGTTTGACGCTACTCATCCGGATCCGTCCAAGCGTGAAGTGATTCCCGGGCAATCGGCGCGACCCGCGCAGATACAGGCCCGTGTTTCTGGAGACGTGAAGGCAGGCGTCGTCAAGCGTGCGGACAAGCTTTGCCTGATCGTGGCACTTTCGGCGCTTGCGTCGTCGACCCTTGTGGCCAACGCGAAGCCGCCTTCCAAAAGCACAATGTTGGCAGTCGAGACCCTCGAGACGAAGTTCCAGCAATTGACGATCAAGACTGGGGAGAATTGGGGACCGGAATTTATGGCGGCTTCAAAGGAGGTCGCCGATACCTATGGACCACCCATCCTCCACGCCGTCATGCATCACCTTTGGCGGCGAAAATGGTCCGGGGAGGAGCCGTTGATATTCGTTCCGCTTGTTGGTTACCTGCCGCGAAAAGAGACGATCGCGATACTGAAAAAGTATCGTCGATTCAGTCGGGGCTTCGACGCGCTTTATGCCCGGGAGTTTCTCACTGAAATCGAAATGGCTGATCACGGGGATGGATTGGGGCCACGCGAAGAATGAGTGTGACTCACTGCGCCTTGCTGTTTTCCGGTCTCCCGAGCAGGAAATTCCGAACCTCATTCCACGCGGCGCCACTCGCGACAATTTCACGCCAGACCAATTCAACGTCCTCGCGCTGTCCCCGCGTGAGATGCCAGGAGAGCGGACGGGCCTGCTCGCGATCCGGCAGGGTCTTGAACTCAAAGTAGGCGGTCCGAATCTCGTCCACCGCGGCGGCGGCGCCCGGCTTCGTCTCGGGGCGCGCGGATTTCCATGCGCGCCGGAGTAATTCGAACTGCGCGTCGTTGCGTGCGCTCTGCCCATTTGACCACACGCTCAGCATCGCCTCCAGGGGCACGTAGAGCTGGTAGAGCCAGCCCCGTCCGCCCCGGCCACGGGGAGCGAGTTGCGACACCTCCGGCGCCGCGCGAATTTGAATCACCAGGACGCGGCGCAGATTGCGCGAGCGCACCCGCGCCTCAAAGACCCATTCCATCAAGGTCGCCATGCCGAAGTTATCCGCGTACCCGCCGTCGACCAACGGCGTGGCGAATTCGCCGGGAAGGTGCTGGTCCGGGCGTGCCGCCGGTGAAAGAAACGGAAACGTGGCCGACATCCTCGCCGCCGTTTCCGGCGCGAGGTCGTGGTAGGCATCTGCCACGGAACAGAAATTCTTCCGTCCACGCGGCCCGGCGGGATCAACAATGGTCGTGCCGAGCAGGACCCGTTCGCCGGTCACCGCATCGGTCGCATTGAAAATGACCGCAGGAAAAATCCCGGCGCGGACACGGTCGTGCCAGTCGGACAATCGCGGTGGAAGCAGGCCTCCCGCTTCCTCGGTCGCGCGGCGCCATTCGCGCTGAAGTTCCAGACCGCGATCCGACTTCGGGGGAAACAGGAACGGGGCCAGCGCGCGACGCATGTCGGGATACACCAGACCCCACACCAACGCATCGAGCGACGAGCGCTCGGCCTGCGCCACCACGGCGTCCCCGGATTCCAACTCACCGGTTTTTGGATCGAGCGCGCCGAGGAAGTGCAGCATGCCGGTGCTCCCCCCGGACACGCCGCTGAGCAGGCGAACGTTTGGCACAAAGCGAATGTTCGCCTTGCGCAACTCGGGGTCGGCCCGCGCCAGGGTCTCGAGTCCGGTCAGCACGCGCGCCGTCCATGCCGCGGATCGGATCCCGCCCCCGCTTGTCGCAACGACGATCATCGTTTCGCGATCGCCCACCACTTCCTCGGGCGTCGGCATCGCGCCGCAGCTCGGCGGGCTCAACAAAACGGGAAAGCTGTGGTCACTGGCCGTGAATTTCGAGACCGCGAGGAACCACGCGAGAATCAGCACGAGCACAGGAACCCGCCAGCGATCGAAAAGAAACGCCAAGCCCGACAACCCCCAGCAAAGCAAAATCATCGCGGCAATCAGGTAGGCAAGACTCGACGGCTCGACATCAAACCACCGCCATTGTCGTGGCAGTTGGAGCACGAAATACAGCGCGAACGAGGCCGCCAGCTGAATCAGCGCGAGCGAGTGTCCCGCCGCCAGCCGCGGCTCGCCATTCTGGTCGGGCTTGGCGTAGCCCGGACCGAGCAAACGCGCGAGGGTCCCCAGCCGGCGGTCCACCGCCCCGCGCAGGCCTACGGAACGCAGGAGATCCGTTTGCTGCGCCCAGCGGTCGACCCAGCTCGGCTGGGCGGAGGCGGGAAAAAGGACGCTCTTTTCGCGCGACTCGCGTGGCAGCAGCAGGCGATGCAGCACTTGGATGAGCCAAAGCACAAACATCGACATGACAAAACCCAGCGCCATCCACGCGATGACGGCACGGCCCGTTGGTCCCGCCGGCAGCGGCGGCTGGAAAAGGCCGGCTCTCGACGGCTCCCCAATGGTCGTGACGTAAATGCGATGCAGCAGCGGCACCACGAGCAACCCTGCGATAAAATGTCCACGCCACGTCAACCACCACCGGCGAACGCGACCCGGTGCCGCGCCGTTCTCGTCTTCGCGGCGTAGATTGCGGAGTTCCACAAATCGGTGTGGACCGTAAAGCCGCACGAGTCGCGCGGTAACGAGGATGGTCCATGCGTGCAGGAAGCCCGCGAGCGAAACATAGAAAACGGCGGCCCGCGAAAGTTCGAACGCTCCACCGGCAATGGACTGCAGCCCTCCTCCGGCCAGGATTGGGAAAAAGAACAGCGTGAGCGCCGACAGAATCGGGAAGCGGCACAGGTACAGCAGCGCCACGAATCCGCGGCACCATCGTGCGGTCGTAACGACGGGCGGAGAATCCGGGCCCGGCATTTCGCTTTAGGCTAGAACCATTCCGCAGCGCGGGGCAAGAACGGAGCGACGCCGGGACGGAACCATTCGCTTCGCATTCGCCGCATGGGTGCTTCGACCGGATTGGTGCGATTTCTGCTCGCGTACGTGATCTCTCGCGTCCATAACAGGAACCCACAGACCTAACCAAAACGACACCTTCCGCTTACCCAACTCAACATGACCTCACTCTTACTCCTTGCCCAGGCCCCCGGCGGCACCCAAGAAATCCCGCAAGTAAGTCCCATCGCGGTGATTCTTGGCTTGGCCGTCTGGGTGTTCATCATCGCCTCCCTTTGGAAAGTCTTCGCGAAGGCGGGCCAGCCCGGCTGGGCCTCCCTCATCCCGATTTACAACGCGTACATCATGTTCAAGATGGCGGGGAAACCCGGGTGGTGGCTGCTGTTGCTCCTCCTCCCGCTCGTCAACTTTGTCATTTTGATCATCGTGTTTATTGCGCTCGCCGAGAAATTCGGCAAGGGAGCCGGCTTCGGCGTCGGTCTCGCACTGCTCGGGGTTATTTTCTTCCCGATTCTCGCGTTCGGTGACGCCAAGTACCAGGGCGCCCCGGCGACAACCTGACTTCGCTCGCTCGCTCTGCACGAACTGGTGGATCGGGTTGTCCCCCGCGCATCCCAGGACTCTCGCTACGCTCGAAGGTTCCGAGCCGATGGCGAAATGGTGGGGACGGCTCGGCGAGCCGTCCCAACCAAATCGGATTTGGCACGGCCAACGGGTCAAATCTCGGGCCAGACAAAAACTTCGACCGCCCACGTTGGGACGTTGCGGCGAAACGTCCCGACCGTTTTGGCAACGCGCCCGGTCGCGTTCCACCCTGCGCGGCGTCCCGCATGAAGATTGCGGTTTCTCGCCGGGCAAGGTCGGCTAATGGTTGCAGCCCACCATGGCGCGCACCTACAGCCTGAACCGACCGCCCACCGCCGGCGCTCCGCGCATCGACTACGCGCAGGCGCTTAACCCGCAGCAATGCGGGGCCGTCACCGCGCCGCCGGGACCGTCACTCGTCATCGCCGGCGCGGGCACCGGCAAGACGCGCACGTTGACCTACCGGGTCGCGTACCTGCTGGAAAACGGCGTGCGCGCGCAACAAATCCTGTTGCTCACCTTCACGAACAAGGCCGCGCGTGAAATGCTCGATCGCGTTACGAATCTGCTGCCCGACGCCGCACAAGGCATCTGGGGCGGGACGTTTCACTCCATCGGGCACCGCATCCTGCGGCGATACGCGGTTGACGCGGGGTTCCGCACCGGTTTTACAATCATGGATCGCGAGGACCAGGAGGATCTCCTCAAGACGGTGCTCGGCGCGTCCGGGATTGATCCAAAAGACAAGCGCTTCCCCAAGGCGGAGGTGCTCGGCAACATCTTCAGCCTCGCGATCAATACCGGCCGCAGCATCGAGGATCTGCTCGCGGAGCGATTCGAGTATTTTTTGCCTCTCACCGCGGAAATCACCGGCCTGGCCCACCAGTACGAGCTGAAGAAGAAGGCGGTCAATAGCCTCGACTTCGATGACCTGCTCGACAAATGCGTCCGGCTCCTGCGGCAGGACGGCCCCGCGGCGGACCAATTCCAACACCAGTTCCAGTTCATCCTTGTCGACGAGTACCAGGACACGAATCGCCTGCAGGTGGAGTTCATCGACCTCCTCGCGAAGCACCATCGCAACGTCATGGTCGTGGGCGACGACGCGCAATCGATCTACTCCTGGCGGGGCGCGGAAGTGCGCAACATCCTCGATTTTCCCAAACGCTATCCCGACGCGCGGTCGTGCAAGATCGAAACCAACTATCGCAGCACGCCGGAAATCCTCGCGCTGGCGAATGCGGCGATCTCGGCCAACACCGTCCAGTTTCAAAAAGAGCTGCACGCCGCGCGGGAAGGCACGGGGACGCGGCCGGCGGTGGTCGAACTGAGCGACCCGAATCAGCAGGCGCTTTTCGTCACGCAGCGCATCCTCGAGCTGCGCGACGAAGGCATCGACCTCAACGAGATGGCGGTGCTCTACCGCGCGCATTTTCATTCGATGGAGTTGCAGCTCGAGCTGACGCGGCACGGCGTGCCCTTCGCCATCACGAGCGGATTGCGCTTTTTCGAGCAGGCGCACGTGAAGGACGTCGCGTCGTTCCTCAAGTTCGCGTCGAACCCGCGCGACGAGGTCGCTTTCAAACGCATCGTCCGCCTCCTGCCGGGCATCGGCGGCGTGGCGGCCGACAAAATCTGGCGGCATTACACGGAAAAATTCGGGGCGCGTGAATGGCCGGACGAGGGTTACCCCGCGATCTTCTCCGGCGCGAAAGTCATGTCGAAGAGCCAGAAATCCTGGACGCAACTGCTTCACACGCTCGACGAGATCGCGCCAGCCGGCCGCCCCGTCCCGCCGGCCCAGGCGATCGAGTCGGTCATCGAAGCGATGTATGATGACTACGCCAAGTCGCGCTTCCCGAATTACGAGGCGCGCCGGGAGGATCTGAACGTCCTGTCGAATTACGCGCGGCAATACGAGGACCCCGCCGAGTTTCTTTCGCAGCTCGCGTTGCTGACGTCGCTCGAGTCCGATGCCGCGACGCAGGCGGAGATCGAAACCGAGCGCGTTACGCTGTCCAGCGTGCACCAAGCCAAGGGGCTGGAATGGAAGGTCGTGTTCGTCATCGGACTGACTGAGGGATCGTTTCCAAGTCATCGGTCCCTCGAGTCTCCCGCCGCGGTGGAGGAGGAGCGCCGCCTGTTTTACGTCGCCGTCACCCGCGCGTGCGATGAGCTGTATCTGACGCATCCGAACGTCCGGCTCAGCGCGGGCTACGGCGAGATGCTGCAGCGTCCGAGTCGTTTTTTGGCTGAGTTACCTGAAAATGTGCTCGAACGATGGGAGGTGGATCGGAAATGGTAGGCCCGTTCCCTTACCCCCATGAATCAAACGCTTAGTTTTTCGCCCTCCCAACGCATCGCGGGCGTACTCGCGCCCGTGTTCGCCGTGCGCTCCGACAATGACCTCGGCTGCGGCGACACGCACTCTTTGTGCGAATTCATCGACTGGGTGGCGGAGCTTGGCTTCCACGTGCTGCAGGTGTTGCCCATCAACGAGACGGGCGGCGACCACAGCCCGTACAACGCGATCAGTTCGATGGCCCTGGACGTCACGACGTTGTGGCTGCATCCGGCCTCGGTGCCGGAACTTCTGACCGCAAATTTTGAGGTCATTCTAGCCAATACGGAGACCGCGCGGCTGCGCGGGTTGGCGGTGGATTATGTCGCAGTCAAGTCGCTGAAATGGCGTCTGCTGGAGAGCGCGTTCGCGGAATTCGAGAAAAAGCACCTGGGGCGGAGAACGATCCGCGGCAAGCGCTTCCGCGAGTTTACCAAGGCCCAGGCGTGGCTCGAAGGCTACACGCTTTTCCGCGCCCTCATGGCCCGCAACAACGACAGCGAACAATTCGAAGCGTGGCCCATCGAGCATCAGTCCCTCGCGGGGGCCCGGACGTGGATGATCGCACTTGATCCCACTGAGCGTGCCGGCTTCGAGCGGCGGCGATCGTTCTACGCTTACGTGCAATGGATCGCCTACGAGCAATGGACCGGCGTCAAAGCCCACGCGGAGTCACGGGGCGTAGCCTTGATGGGCGACATTCCCTTCGGCATCAGCTCCTGCAGCGCGGACTATTTCGCGCATCCGGAGCAATTTGAGCCCGGGTGGTGCGGTGGCGCTCCGCCGGAGACGATCTTCAAGGACGACATTTTCGTCCAAAAGTGGGGGCAGAATTGGGGCATCCCGGTTTACGATTGGGACGCAATGGCGCGCGATGAGTTTCGCTGGTGGAAACAGCGCGCCGGCGGACTGCGAGCCCTCTTTCACTCGTTCCGCGTGGACCATATCCTCGGGTTTTATCGCCTCTATTCCTTCCCGTGGCGGCCCGATCGAAACAAGGAGTTCCTGCCCTTGACCCCAGCCGAGGCCGCGGAGCGAACGGGTGGTCGTCTGCCGGGATTCCGGCCGCGCGATGATTCCACGCCCGAGAACCAGGCCGCCAATCGGGAGCAAGGTGATCGACTGATTCGCGTGATTCAATCCGCGGCACTCCCCGCGTTACTCGTGGCCGAGGATCTCGGCGTGGTGCCGGATTACGTGCGACCGCACCTCACGTCGCTTGGCATCGCGGGTTTCAAGATTCCGCAATGGGAATGCCTGCCGGATGGACGGCTCATTCCCGGCCGGGACTATCATCGATTGTCGATTACGACGTATGCGACGCACGATCACGAGCCGATCGCCGCGTTGTATCGCCGTTGGGAAAAGGTGGCCCGGGAGGAACACGACGGAAACGCCGAAGCCCGTCCCGCGGCCGAGGAAGCCCGCCGCGAGGCGTGGAAGCTCGGTGAGTTCGCCGGGATTCCGGCAGAGCGCCGGTTTGACGGTTGGAATGATGCGACGCACGAATCCCTCATCGAGGGCCTCTTCGCATCGAACGCGTGGATCGCGATGCTGATGATCACGGATCTATTGGGGACGACCGACCGCTTCAATATTCCGGGCGTCGCCAACGATACCAATTGGACCCGCCGGCTCGATCAAACGGCCGCCGAGCTTCGCGCTGATCTGATCATCGCGGCCAAGATGTCGCGCGTGACCGCCATGCTCGCGCGGACGGGACGGACGTAAAAGCGGTCGACGAATGGTGGAACGTGACCTCCGGGCGCATTGGCGAAAACAAATGCCGACCGCGCCCGCGGGCGGCCAAGTCCTTTGGCAACGCGCTCGGAGATCGCGTTCCACCTTCTCCCATGGCTGATCCCACCCCCATTCGCCCCATCTTCGTTGCAACGACGGGCTTAGCGGGCAAGTTGCAGGCATGCAGCCGTACGATTTCCCGGGATTCATCAAGTCGGCGGCCGAAACCGTGCTCGGGTTGCAATCGCTGGAGACGCCCTTCCTTGCCGCCTGCGACATGGTGTCCAAGAGTTTTGCGACCGGCGGCAAGCTGCTCGCGTGCGGCAACGGCGGAAGCGCGGCCGATTGCGCGCATCTCACTGCCGAATTTACCGGCCGCTTCATCCGCGACCGGCGTCCCTACCCTGCGCTTTGCCTTTCGGCGGAAGCCAGCCTCGTGACCGCCGTCGCGAACGACTACGGCTACGAGGAGGTTTTCGCCCGCCAGGTCCGCGCGTTCGGCCGGCGGGGCGACGTGCTCATCGCGCTGTCCACGAGCGGAAACTCCCCCAATGTCCTGCGCGCGCTGGAGACCGCGAAGGAACTTGGGGTGACAACGATTGCATTTCTTGGCCGCGAGGGTGGCAAGGCGCAAGGCCAGGCGGACGTGGAACTTTTGGTGCGGCACGAGCTGACGGCACGCATCCAGGAGGGCCATCACGTGCTGATTCACGGGCTTTGTGAGCGGGTCGAGTCGCTCCTCGGGCATTAAACTGGCTGTGCAATCGTCGTTATGGTCACTCCCGGGGCCGAACGTCCCATCATGACCGACCGCATCACCCAACTCGTCGCGCAAGTCGGCCGCATCATCGTCGGCAAGGAACCGTCGATCCGCCTCGCCGTCGCATGCCTGCTCGCCCGCGGTCACCTGCTCATCGAGGACATTCCCGGCGTGGGCAAAACCACGCTCGCCCAGACCCTGGCCGCGTCGCTCGGCTTGAAATTCCGCCGCATCCAATTCACGAGCGATCTGTTGCCGGCCGACATCCTGGGGAACTCCATCTTTGACCGCCAACTCGGACAATTCGTTTTTCATCCGGGCCCGATCTTCGCGCAGTTGGTGTTGATTGATGAAGTAAACCGCGCCACGCCCAAGACGCAGAGCGCGCTGTTGGAAGCGATGGAGGAATACCAGATTTCCGTCGACGGCGAAACGCATCGGCTCGAACAGCCGTTTTTCGTCATCGCGACGCAAAATCCACGGCAACAGATCGGGACTTTTCCGCTGCCGGAATCGCAACTCGATCGGTTTCTCATGCGGCTCGAGCTGGGTTTTCCCGACCGCGCGAGCGAACGCGAAATGCTCACCGGGGAAAACCGGCGCGACCTGCTGCGCACGCTCTCCGTCGTCCTCGAAGCCGAGCGGCTCGTGGCGATTCAGGCGGAGGTGCCGAAGGTTCATACCGCGCCCGCCCTGCTCGATTACGTGCAGGACTTGCTCTCCGCGAGCCGCGCGGAACATCCGACTGGGCTTTCGCCGCGCGCCGGCCTCGCCTTGCTCCGCGCCGCCCAGGCTTGGGCGATGATGAGTGGTCGCGAGATGGTGCTGCCGGAGGATGTGCAGGCCGTGGCGCAATCGGTGATGGCGCACCGCTTGGAAATCGGAGGCGAAGACGGGCAACTCGGTGGGCGCGCGCTGGTGGGGCACCTTTTGAGCACCGTTTCGGTCGGCTGAGAAACACTCGAAGTTCGAAATTCGAAACTCGAAGAAAACTCAAAGATCAAGACGCGGAACGTTTCAAATGGGCCTCTTTAGAACTTCTCACTGCGGGTTTCCAAACTTACTTCGAGTTTCGAATTTCGAGTTTCGAGTTTCTTGACCGCATGCCCGCCGAAAATCACCTGCCCCCGAGACCGCCGCTCCTCCCCCGCTGGTTCTCCGCCGCGCTCTTCCGCTCGGAAAAGGTCTACATCCTGCCGACGCGTGCGGTCATCACGCTCGCGCTCATCCTCATCGCGATGTGGTATGCCGCGGTTTCGCAGAACAACGCGATGGCGTACCTGCTTCTCTTCTTCCTCAGCAGCCTCGCGGTACTGTCGATGAATTACACCCATTTCAATCTCGTGGGCTTGCGCCTTAACGTGCTGCACGTGGCGCCAGTCTTCGCCGGGTCCGCCGCGGAAATCCCGATCCAGATCATCAATGCTTCGCGACGCGAGCGCCGATCGATCGAGGTCGCAATCGATCCGGCCACCCCGTATTTCATCGCGTCGATCCCGAGTCGGGGCGGCACCGCCCTTGCGCGGGTGATGTTTTCGAGCAGCGTCCGCGGCGAGCATCTCCTGCCGCGATTCATTCTTCGATCCGTCTATCCGCTCGGCCTGTTTGAGGGCCGGCAATACCGCACCCCGGCGGGCGCGTCGGTGCTGGTCTATCCCGCGCCGCGCGGTCACCTTCCCCTCCCACGCGGCGAGACCCTCTCGCACGTGGAACTGGCCGCCGCAGGATCCGGCGGCGAGGATTACGCCGGCTCGCGTCCGTACCGCGTCGGCGAATCTCAACGCCACGTCGACTGGCGCGCGGTGGCCCGCGGACAGCCGCTGCTGCTCAAGCAATTCGTCGGGACCGGGGGCACGCGCGTGTGGCTGAATTGGCCCGACGTCGCCGCGCTGCCCGATCTCGAAACGAGGCTCTCCCAGCTCTGTCGCTGGATCGTGGAGGCCGAGCGCGAGGGCTTTCAATACGGCCTGCGCCTCCCCGGATTTGAAGTGTCGCCCTCGCGCGGCGATTCTCACCGCCACCACCTGCTTCGCGCCCTTGCCCTGTTCCAACCGCCCGCGCCGCCCAATCTCAAGTCGTCGACGGTGGACCGTCGATTCTCATCTCGTCCATGACCGCACCGACCGTCACCTTTCACGGCTTTCCCGACGACGACGAAACGCGCGGCCTGCTGTACTGGCTGGGCGATGACTACCCTTCGGCACTCGCGAAGGACATTGTCCGGCAGCTCGCCACGGAAGATCCGCACGGCCGCATGCTCGCCCTGCATTGCCTCGCGTTTCCGAAGCTCGATGTCGATGCGACCGACGACGACGGCCGCGTGCTGGGCGTCCGCGCGGAATTCCCCTTGCGCGTGGTGATGCAATCCGCCGACGGCACGCATTGGCGGCTGCACGCCAGGGCGCACTATGACGCCACGAAGCTGGATCGCGAGGACGGCGGACACGTGGCTTGTCAGCTCGAGATCTCGCAGGTCGAACCCGATGCCTGACGCCAACGCCATGGTCGCAATGTCGCCCCACGCAGCCACCCGCGCGACGTCCGCCGCGAGCCGCCCAGGAAAACCGCCGTCGCCGGGGCGCGCCCTGACGTGGATGTCGATTAGCCTGATGCTGGCGGTTTTCCCAACGTTTTTTTACCTGCCCCTTTGGGGTCCGTTGTTCTTTGCCGCCTGCGCTACGTGGCGCTGGTGGATTGAGCGCCGGGGCCTGGCGCTGCCAAACAAATGGATGCGGGCCGCGCTCTTCAGTGGCGCGTGCATCTTCATTGTCGCCGTGCAGCGGCTGGACGGATCGACCTCGGCGCTCGCCTTCCTGCTCGTGCTCGTCTCGCTCAAGCTGCTCGAACTGCAGAACCGGCGCGATTATATCGTCACGGCGCTGCTGGGTTATTTTCTCGTGCTCAGCGGATTCTTCTTCAACCAGAGCCTGCTGCTCGCGCTCTACACGCTGACCGCACTCGTCGTAAACACGCTCGCCCTGACGATGGCGTGCGGAGCCGCGCCGGCGCGTCCGTCGCTGCGCCTCGCGCTTTCCCTCTGCGCGCAGACCATTCCCATCGTCGTCATCCTCTTCATCTTTTTCCCGCGAATCGAGGGTCAGTTCCTCCTTTTCTCCGGGCGGAGCCGGACGGCGCAGGCGGGCATGAGCGATCGCCTCAATCCGGGCGAGATGGCCCGCCTGGCGGAGAACGAGGACACCGCGTTCCGCGCGGAGATTCCCGGCGAATTCACCGTGACGCCGCGCGAACTTTACTGGCGCGGCCCGGTTCTCGCGCAGTGCAACGGGCTCGCCTGGTCCGCCGTGCCGCTCCAGCTCGATCCCACCCTCCCGCCGGCCCCGGGTGAAAGCGGAAACGGCGTGAAGTTGGTCCCCCAGCGCATCACGCTCGAGCCGCATCAGAATCGTTGGCTCTTCGCCCTGGATCGGCCGATCGCCTCTGCCACCAAGGACACGTTTTTCGCTTCGGGCGGCTCGCTCGAGCACCGCCGCCCGGTCCTGCACAAGCTGCTCTACAACGTGACCTCGCGCGTGGCGACCTCCGCATCGCCCCTGCCGGGCGAACTGGCGCCGGTCAGCGCGCGTTACCTGCAGCTTCCGCGCACGCTCAGCCCGCGCGTGCGCGCGCTTGGCGAGGGTTGGCGCCGGGCGGTGAAACGCGGCGACGGCGAAGTCGTCGTCGCGGCCCTCGAATATTTTCGCGCGAACAATTTCGCGTACACGCTCGCACCCGGCGAGTACCCGGGGGCCGATCCGCTGGACGATTTTCTCTTCAACCGGCGGCGCGGCTTCTGCGAGCATTTCGCCGCCGCCTTCAGCACCCTGATGCGCGTGGCCGGCGTGCCTTCGCGCGTGATTTGTGGCTACCAGGGCGGACGGCTCAACTGGCTGGGCAGTCACCTGACGATTCTGCAATCCGACGCGCACGCATGGAGCGAAGTGTGGCTCGCCGGGCGCGGCTGGGTGCGGGTCGATCCCACGGCGATGGTGGCGCCCGAGCGCGTGAGCCTCGGCGCGGAATCCTTCAACGCCCTCGCGCAGCTCGGTACCCTTTCCGCGACGGAACGGCTGCGGGAACTTTTCCGGCTGAATAATCCAAGCGGGATCCGTTGGGCGATGAAAAACTTTTCCATGGCGTGGGACACGCTCGACCTGCAATGGAATCTTCGCGTCATCGGTTACAATTTCGATGCCCAGGGCGACATGCTGCGCGATTTGGGCTTCGGGCGTTTCGGCATTTTCGGTGGCGCGATGGGCCTCTTGCTCGGCCTCGGCATCGGCACGGGAATGTTCGCGCTCTTCCTCTATCTGCGCAGCCGGAGCATCGAGCGGCCCGGCGCGCGCGCGGGCGCCTTGCAAAAAATTTACGGGCGGTTTTGCCGGGCGGTCGCGCGGGCCGGCGGCCCCGAGCGCGCGCCGCACGAGGGTCCGCTCGACTTCGCCGCGCGCGCCTCACTTGCCCTCCCGGCCAGTGCCGCTCCCATCGCGCAAATCACCCGTCTTTACGTCGACACCCACTATCGCCGGCCGGATACCGACCCGGAAGCGGGCGTCCGTGCATTGCGGAATGCCCAGCGGGCGTTTCGTCCCCCGCGCGGGAATGCCCGGTGAAAAAACTTGGTTTCATCGGCCGCAACCGTGGATAAGGTCACTTCCCATGAAAGCCCCCATCCATGTCGCGGTGACCGGTGCCGCCGGTCAGATCGGGTACTCCCTGCTTTTCCGCATCGCGTCGGGTTCCATGTTTGGACCCGACCAGCCGGTCTGCCTGCACCTGATCGAGATTGAGCCCGCCTTGAAGGCGCTCAACGGCGTGGTGATGGAGGTGCAGGATTGCGCGTTCCCGCTGGTCCGCGACATCCTTGCCACCGCCAGCCTCGACGAGGGATTCAAGGGCGTCCATTGGGCGCTGCTCGTGGGCAGCGTGCCACGCAAAGCCGGCATGGAACGCGGGGATCTGCTCGGCATCAACGGCAAGATTTTCATCGGGCAGGGTAAGGCGATCGAGAAGAACGCGGACAGTTCCGTGCGGGTGCTCGTGGTTGGCAACCCCTGCAACACGAACGCGCTGATTGCGATGAACAACGCGCCCGGCGTGCCGCGCGAACGCTGGTTCGCGATGACCCGCCTCGATGAAAACCGCGCGAAGAGCCAGCTCGCGGCCAAAGCCAATGTCCCCGTCGCGCAGGTGACCAACGTCGGTATCTGGGGCAACCATTCCGCCACCCAGTATCCCGATTTCTTCCATGCCAAGATTGGCGGCAAAGCCGCGCGGGACGTCATCCGCGATCATGCCTGGGTCGAGAAGGATTTCATCCCGACCGTGCAAAAGCGCGGCGCGGCGATCATCGAGGCGCGCGGTGCCTCCTCGGCGGCCAGCGCGGCCAACGCAGTCGTAGACACGGTGCGTTCCCTCGTCACGCCGACGCCGGCGGGCGACTGGCGCAGCGTGGCGGTGTGCTCACCGGGGAGTTACGGGATCGACAAGGGCTTGATCTGCGGCTTCCCCGTGCGCGGCGACGGCAAGAAATGGGAAATCGTCGAGGGCCTGAAGCACGAGGCGTTCAGCCAGGAGCGCATCGACAAGACCGTGGGCGAATTGAAGGAAGAGAAAGCGTTGGTGAAGGATTTGATCGGCGGCTAGCGCCGCCGGTTATGCGTTACGGGTGATGGTTATGGGTCTTGAGTCCGTGCTCGTAACGACTTTCCGCATTTCATAACCCATAACCCGTCACCCATAATTTTTTTTATGTCCATCGATCCAAACGCGCTGCAAACCGATCAACTCAAAGCCCGTATCGGTCAGCTCCGGAGGTATCTTTGACCTCCCAAAGCTGCAATCACGCCTGAACGAACTCGAATCGGCGATGGCCGAACCCGGATTCTGGGACAAGAAGGATCTCGCGCAAAAACAAGTCGAGGAAGTATCCTCGCTGCGCAACAAGGTCGGACCGTTCCTCGAGATCGAGCGCCAGATCGACGACGTCGGCGTGCTCAAGCAACTCGCCGACGAGGAACCCGAGGGTGATCCCCGGGCCGCCGCGCTGAACGACTTCGCGACCGAATTCGGGCGAGCCGAAAAACAGCTCGCCGGCTTTGAACTCAAGCAGCTCATGTCCGGCGAGAGCGACCGGAACAACTGCTTTCTCACGCTCAACTCCGGCGCCGGTGGCACCGAGTCGTGCGATTGGGCGGACATGCTCCTGCGCATGTACACGCGGTGGATCGAGGGC
>JANXRG010000087.1 GCA_025353105.1 Verrucomicrobiota bacterium | reverse complement strand
AACTCGTCGGTGTTGCGTACCATCACGGTCTTGAAGCCGCGCTTTTCGAGCATCGTCTTCAGTTCCCGGGAGACGAGGAGGTTGTAGTCCTTCTCCATGCCAAACGGACTCGCCGCCCCTTTGTCATGGCCGCCGTGGCCGGCGTCGATGACGACCGTCTTGAAGGCCTTCACCGCCGGGACCATGTTTGGACGCAGGGCGGGATCGATCGTCTTCGCCAGATCAAAGCGGGACACCAGGAGGCGACCGTCGTGCTCCCGCACCGGGAACGAGAGCCACTGCTTCACGCCGTTGATGAAAATGATGCGGCCGTCCGAGCCGGTCTCCAACGTGGAGCGGCCGTTGGACAGGGAGATCTTCCGGTCGCCGGGCTTCAGATCGCCCTTCAACTTGTAGAAGCGCGCGATGTTCTCGATCGCGAGATAGTCGCGTCCCTCGTATTTCACGATTTTCCAGTCGGGGTTGGCCTCGGCCGGCTTTTTCTCGGCCGGTTTGGCGGCGCGTTTCTCCGCGGCATGGCCAAGCGAAGCCCCGCCGAGCGCGAGCACGGCGAGAAGGAGGCTCGTCCGACGGAGGTTCATGATGGAGGGCAGGGGCAAAACGATGAGACGCTGATTCCACGAAAACGTTCAGCGCCAGGTGAACCGCGCGTGGTCGGTCCGCCTCACCGCGCGGGCGCGGAGGTGGCTGCCTCGCAAGGATTCGAACCTTGACAAGAAGCTCCAGAGGCTTCCGTGCTACCGTTACACCACAAGGCAGTTGATGCGGAGGGAACCGTGCCAGCATCCGGTCCGGTACGCAAAAAGTTTTTGGAACCCGAAGCGGGCGGCGATTCGCCGAACCCGCACAACCGGCCGCGCATCACGCATCATGCCGCATCGCGCGGGAACCCTGATAAAATCAGGAAAAATCTTCCGAGCGTTTCCAATAATCATTTGACACCCCCATGGGCGAGTGACAAAACCACCGCCTAGATCGCGCGTCCTTTTTCCCCCGATGGCGCGGTCAATAACCTCACCTCAAATCGCTTCTTAATGAACAAAGCAAAACTTATCGAATTCGTCCAAAAGGCGCTCGGCGCCGATACCAGCAAAGCCCACTCGGGCCACGCCGTCGAGTCCGTCATCGATGGCATCAAGGCCGGTCTCAAGAAGGACAAGTCCGTCCAACTGATCGGCTTCGGCACTTTTAAGGTCGCCCAGCGCAAGGCCCGCCTCGGGGTGAACCCCAAGACAGGCGAGAAGATCAAGATCAAGGCGTCGAAGACGGTCAAATTCGTCGTCGGCAAGGACCTCAAAGCCAAACTGTAAGCGAGTCGTTCCCTTTCGTTTCCCCGCCCGTCTAGAAAACCCGTTCCGCGCGCAAGGCGGAACGGGTTTTCTTTTTGGGCGCGAAGGCCGCAAGGTAAGCGTGCCGCCCGATGATCGCCCCCCCCGCCACCCACATTGATAAGGTCCGCGCGCACGCCGCGCGCGAGCTGGCCGACGCGCCCAACGGCGAGCCGTTCATGGCGCGGTACCGGCGCTTCCTCAAGGTGGAGGAGCACCGGCTCCGCCTGCAGCATCGCGCGGGCGGGAGCGGACTGCAGATCGCGCAGCGCCGCACCGCGATGGTGGACCTTTTTCTCACGCATCTCTTCGATGAGGCGTGCCACGCCGGCGGCTCGCGGCCGGACCTGCCCAAGCTCGCGCTTCTGGCGCTCGGCGGCTACGGGCGCGGCGAGATTTGTCCACACAGCGACATCGACATCCTCTTTCTCCACGGCCGGGGCGGTGACGATCCCGCGCCGGGGGTCACGGAAATCATCCAGCGCCTGCTCTATCAATTGTGGGACCTGGGATTTCGCGTCGGCCACTCGACGCGTTCGCTCACCGGCGTGACGGACCACGCGAACACGGACCTGATCTTCAAAACGTCCCTGCTCGAGGCGCGACTCCTCTCCGGCGACCGCGAGCTATTTGGGCGCTTCGAGGAGTGCTTCGAGCGCGTCTGCATTCGCGGCCGCGAGCGCGAGTATCTCGACTGGCGCGTCGAGGACACCGCGACGCGCGTGAAGAAATCTGGGCCGACCGTTTTCCTGCAGGAGCCGCACGTGAAATGCAGTCCGGGCGCGCTGCGCGACTATCACAACATCCTTTGGTCGGTGAATTTCACGCCGCATCGGGACGCCGTGCTGCGCGGCGGCCTGGCCGCGCTGGTGGATGCCGGCCTGCTCGGCTCCGGCGAGTTGCGCGCGATGGATGCGGCGCGCGATTTCCTCCTGCACGTGCGCATGGAACTGCACCTGCTCGACGGGCGCGCCGCCGACACGCTCACGCTGCATCATCAATCGCAAATCGCGGAGACGTTTGGCTATCCCCAGACCAACGCGCTCCGGCGGAACGAGGCATTGATGAAGGATTACTACCGGCATGCGCGGGACCTGCACCTGAGCGCGAGCCAGCTTTTCGAAAGCCTGCGGCGATCCAGCCTGCATCCCGGCGCGGCGGCGGATGCCCCGGCGGACGACGAGCGCGGGGAGGAGATCGACGGTTTCATCAGCCGCGGCGGGCTTCTGCACGCCGGATCGCCACGGGTGTTTGACGAGGATCCGCGCCGGCTGTTGCGCCTCTTTGAGCACGCGCAGAATCGTAATGAGGATCTCAGCCCGGAACTCTTCCAGCTCGTCCGGCGCAAGCTCGGCCTGATCAACCGACCGTATCAATATCTGCGTGACGCCCGGGAGATTTTTCTCCACATCCTCAGACAGCGCGGCCGGGTCGCCCGCGTCCTGCGCCGGATGCACGACGCCGGCGTGCTGGGCCGCTACCTCCCCGAGTTTGGCGCGCTGTTCTGCCTCGTACAGCACGAGTTTTTCCACCGTTATACGACCGACGAGCACACGCTGGTGTGCATTGAGAAGCTCGATGCCCTGCTCTCGAGCGACGACACGCAGATGGCGGAATACCGGAAGCTGCTCGAGGAGCTCGAGGACCCTGCGGTCCTGTACCTCGCCATCCTCCTGCATGACACCGGGAAGGCAACGGGCGCGCGGCACCACGCGGAGGCGAGCGCGCTGTTCGCGCAAAAGGTGGCCACGCGGATGGTCCTCGCGCCGGAGCGGCGCAGCGCGCTGATTTTCCTGGTCGATCACCACCTCACGCTTTCCAGCACGGCCCAGCGCCGGAACGTCGACGATCCGGCCACGGTGATCGAGTTCGCGCAAATCGTGAAAACCCGGGCGCGGCTCGATGCGTTGATGCTGCTGACGCTCGCGGACGGCCAGGGCACGGGCGACGAAAACTGGAGCGACTGGAAAGAATCGCTGGTCTGGAAACTCCACCGCTCGACCGCCCGGTACCTCAAGGAAGGCGAGTACTTTGCGCGGCTGAGCGACCGCCAGCGCGAGCAGACGCAAAACGAATTGCGCGGCGCGCTCGGCCCGGGATTTCGCGACGAGATCGACGCCCAGTTCCAATATATGCCGGAGCGCTATTTCCAGGCGTTCGGCCCGCCGGCGATCGGTGATCATCTCGGCTTGATGCACAAGTTTTTTGTCCAGCTGGAGGGGTCGTCCGAAGCGGAACGCGCGCTTTCGCCCGCCATCGGCTGGAAGGGTCGACCGGAAAGCGGCCACAGCGAGGTGTGGATCTGCACCTGGGACCGCGCCGATCTCCTCGCGAAGATTGCCGGATCCTTTGCCGCGGCGGGGCTGAACATTCTCGGCGCCGACCTCTATCCGCGCAGCGACAACCTCGTCTTTTACCTCTTTCGCGTCTGCAGCGCGGGCTTCCACGCGGTCGAGGATCCGCGCGAACAAAAGCCGGTCGAGGTCACCCTCGCCGCTGCGCTCGGTGATTTGGAACCGTTCGATTTCCGACCGCTCTGGCTGCGCTCGCGGCGCCGGCGCGCGCCGCTGCTGCCCGGCCTCGATTTCCCCACCCGCGTGGCGATCATCAATCCCCCGACGAACGACTACACGCTCGTCGAGGTGCAGACGCCGGATCGGCTCGGACTGCTCTACGATTTACTGGATGCGTTTGGGTCGATGGGGGCGCGCGTTTCGTCCTCGCGCATTGCGACGCAGAACGGTGCGGCGATCGACAGCTTTTACCTGACCGATGCGCGAAACGGCGGGCGCATCTCCGACCGCGAGTTGTTACGAAAGATCGAGAACTCCATCCGCCTGATTACCGCAGTGGCGCCGGTGGCGGTGACGGTCTGACCAGGCCGAAATTCCCGTGCTTCCAGCTTGAGATGCCCGGGCGCAGGCCTATTCTCACCCTGTCATGACGAACCTCACCATTGCCCCGGTGGCCTACGATTCCAAGATCGAGGGGAACATCATCTTCACGCGGGTGGACGCCGCGATGAACTGGATGCGGAAGAATTCGCTCTGGCCGATGCCGATGGGGCTGGCCTGCTGCGCCATCGAGATGATGGCTGCCGCGTGTTCGCGATACGACATGGCGCGCTTCGGCGCGGAGGTCATGCGCTTCAGCCCGCGGCAGGCCGACGTGATGATCGTGGCCGGCACGGTGACCTACAAAATGGCGCTGGCGGTAAAGCGAATTTACGACCAGATGCCCGAGCCGAAATGGGTCATTGCGATGGGCGCATGCGCCTCGAGCGGCGGCATGTATCGGAGCTATGCGGTGCTGCAGGGCGTGGATCAGATAATTCCGGTCGATGTGTACATCTCCGGCTGCCCGCCGCGCCCCGAGGCGTTGCTCGCGGGGCTGATCAAGCTGCAGGAGAAAATCCAAAACGAGCACTCGTTCGGGGAGCAGAAGCGCGAGTTGCTGGCAACCCTGAGCTGATCCGCCATGTCCGCGCTGACCCTCGAGGCGGTGGCCTCCAAATTTTCGGAAAAGTTCGCCGCCGTCGCGCCGAAGCGCGTGGATTTCCGCGGCGAAACGACGCTCATCGTTCCGCTCGCGGAGATTAAGGGCGCGCTCGCGTGGTGCAAAAGCGAACTGGACTTCGATTACCTGATCGACATCTCGAGCGTGGACAATTTCGGCGAGGAACCGCGCTTTGAAATGGTGTACGAGCTGTACTCGCTAACCACCCACCTGCATCTGCGCGTGAAGTGCGCGGTCTCGGAGGATGACGCGGAGAAGGTCCCCACCGTCTCCGACCTCTGGCCCACGGCCAACTGGCACGAGCGCGAGATTTACGACATGATGGGCCTGAAGTTTGAGGGCCACCCGGACCTGCGGCGCATCCTGATGTGGGACGGCTATCCGTTCTTTCCGCTGCGCAAGGATTTCCCGCTGGAAGGCAAGGTCAGCGAGATGCCGGACGTCGCCTTCACCGGCATCGCGCCGCTCGCCGGCGGACCGTTTGTCACGTCGCCGTCATCGGCGACGTCGAAAGACCGCGAGCCGCACGCCAAGGATTTCGAGGATCGCGGGTAGGCGCCGGACGCAGGTGGATCGTGACCTCCGGGCACGATGCCATTCGGTTGGGCAGCCCGCGGGTGCGGGCGGCATTTGTTTTTGCCAACGCGCTCGGAGATCGCGTTCCACCAGGCGGATTGACGCCGCGCGGCGAACGTGCTTCTGCTGGTCCGCCATGAGCGAGCAGCCGAGCCCCATGCAG
>JANXRG010000061.1 GCA_025353105.1 Verrucomicrobiota bacterium | reverse complement strand
CGGGAGCCGGCGAAATCTTCGGCCGGGTTCTCTTCGCGCCGCCGATGCCTCGCGACGCCGCCAGCGGCTCCGGCGCTTCCACGTGGACGCTGCGTTGAGTTTGCTTTGCGGGAAGAATCCAATGACTTCCGAAATCGGTTGAAGAGTTGTCTAAAATGTAGACAACGGCGGACGCTCGCTCCGCCATAAAATTATTCCTCGTCTTTTCCGCGGCGCGGTTCTCGCTTCCCCTTTGGCTGCGCGCCGATCCGCCGTCGCGCCACGCCCCGCGGTGGAGCGTGCAGCATCCTCCCTCTTCGAGCGCGATCAATTGTGGCCGGGCCCTGGCGGCGAACGTGCCCGGCTCGCTGGCCGTGGGGTCTCGATCAACCTCTTTTATTCGGCTGAGATTTTCGGGAATCCGGTGGGCGGCCGAGCTTGAGGGCTTGCCCGCCGAAGCCCTTTTGACCACGATTCGTCCGGCCTAATGATTTTGCTCCGACGAATTGGCAATGTCCTCAGTTGTTGCGCGCCGATTTTTTGCGTAACGATCTCCTTTTTGTCTCCCTCGCTGGCGAGGGCCACGACGAAGGGGCTTAGCCAAATTGTGACCCCTGATTTGCAACCCGCCGGGGATTTTTCGTTAAGCCTCCAAGTTCAGGACCGGAAGATCGGCAATCCGTTTCAACTGCAGTCGGAATTGGGTTTGACGAACTGGCTTGAGGTCGCAGTCTTTCAAGGGCTGTCACCGGGGGAAACAATCTTCGGCGCCGAAGTCGGCCTCATTCAAAAGCTCCCGTGGCTGGTCAGCGTGGGCGTGATCAACTGGTCGACCCGCGGCGGCGGCCCCACGTACTTTGGGGAGGTGGGCTACTACACGGATACGCACAAGCTGATCGCGGGCGCGGCGCAAGTTGGCGGGCGCACGCAAGCGATCCTGGGCTACGCGTACGATTTTAATAAGCGCTGGCGCGCGCAGCTGGATTTTCAGAGCGGGAATGGCAACTCCGTGACCGCTGGTTTCACCTGCAACGTGACCGACAGCTTTCAGTTCAATCCGGCGGTGTATTTCACCAACGAGAGTCCACACAAATTTCTCGGATACATTGTGTTTACGTACACCTTTCCACTGTGGAACGCGAAAAAGAAGCCTGCGCCGTCGGCGCCGCCCTCGGCGCGGTGACGAAATGACGATGCATTGATTGCCGGACTCTACGATCGCGGCCGGTTTTATTCAGAATGGCCCAGCGAGTCGAACCGATGGCAGTCGTTACGTGGACCCCCGCGACGGCGGCTGCGATCGGAATCGCCATTGCTCTCATTTTCGCGTTCACGTTTTGTCCGGTTGGTCCTGCAGTTGGCGAGAAACCGGAAACGAAGCAAGAACATCGTGATGCCCGACTAATGCTTGGACAAATCGGCCGTTCCAGCCATTGCCTGGCAAGCTGCGGCACAGGACCGGCACGCTTTTACGCAATCGTCCATCTCCCCCACTTCTTCACAACTCTTCGCGCACGCCTCGCAAATATGGACGCAAATGGCACAAATATCGGCGTGGTGGATTCCTCCACGGAGCATGAAGTCTTCGCAGGTGTGGCAGATGGAAACGCAGTCGAGCATCAGCCGGACGTGCTTTGGTTCCACATGCTTCCCCCCGACTTCCAGGCAGTGCTGGGAGAGGGTTTGCAGGCAGGTGTCGTGACATTTCTCGCAGGCGTCGATGCACGCCTTCATCCCGGCTGACATTTCGTGTTTCATGGAATTGTGGTCTTTCAGGTACTAACCAATTGGTTGTTTTTCTTTCGAGGGGGGAAAAGCGGCTTGGAGTTCATTTACTCAAACGCGCTTGATGCGGCGCTCGCTCATAAAAACCTTTTGGATAGCCAAATCGGCGCGGCCCGGAGTCCGCAAAGGGGCAGGCGCTCCTTCATTGTCTTTCGCATCCCTTTGAACGGTGACGTGGGTTGCAACGGGGGCCCAACGCCAATTGAACTCACCCTCGGATGTTGTGGCATGCGCTCCAGGAAATATTAGAGGACAGGCCTTCTAGAGGATCGAATAAGGCCACAAGGGCTTCCGGTTTTGACTAATCGAATTCAAACTAACGGTAACCAAGGTGCCAAAGCAGTGGTCCATGCCGGCGCAATCCCGCGCGAGTTCCCATGGGTCCGGCGATGTCCGACAACCTGACGCACCGTTCGAAATCACCGCGAAAGGCGGGCAAGTTGTCCTCCATTCTGGTGTCGGTTCCCGGTTTCGGCGGAAGGGAATTGACCGCCGGGCGCTAATCACGGTTCCACGGTTAGCGTGAAGGGAGCAAACTTATCGACGCCGCCGATTTGCACCTGCGCGAACAGGCGCATCAGGCCGGCCTTCTCCGGCTGGAGGTGAAATTCCAGTTCGCCCGCGCCCCGGTCGGTGGGCTTGGTTGGCTCGACCCCCATCGGATGGATATGGGCAATTCCCATCCGGTCCTCGGCAAATCCCACGATGTGGGCGTACGCACCCATGACGGGCTCAAGTTGGTCGAAGCGCTTCCCGTTTGCATCGGTAATGGCGAGTTTGCCGAGCGCCGCATCACCAGCTTTCAGCATAATTTTGTCGAAGGTGATCGTATAGGTGAGTCCATCGACCTTTGAGACCAAGCTCGCTTTGCGGTCCATGATGGGAAGTCCCTTGGTCGCACCGGGCAGGTCGGCGATGACATACTCCTGCTCGTTGGTGGCCTTCGGCACCAAATCCGCCCAAAGGCGATAGAGACCCGGTTTCCGCGGCGTGAAACTGAAGGCGTATGCTCCCGGCGTGTTCGTTGGGTTTGGGTGCTCGTGGGTGTAGTCGGTGAGACTTTCGTCAATGATGAGCACGTGCACCTTCTTGGTATGGGCCTCGACAAGATCACTCACCCCAAGCGGCGTGCCGTCCTGCGTTGTGAGGGTCAAGGTGATCTCGGCCCGTTGGCCCACGACCAGCGGTTTGGAACTTTTTGCGCTGGCCTTGACGAGATTTGCGGCGGCCGATTTTGGATGGTCCCCGTGACCTTCCATTGGAGCCATGGCGACGGCGCCCGCCGGGGTAGCGGGATCGCCATGCTTTGAAACGGGCGGGGCGGGGGCTTGCTTTACTTCGACTGGGAGATTGGCTTCCACCAGCTTCATCACGCCGGCAAGTTTCTTGACCTCCGATTCAGTTTTGGCCTGATCGCCGGCGTCTGCGGCAACGTGGATTTGTCCACTGA
The DNA here is from genome assembly GCA_025353105.1 of Verrucomicrobiota bacterium. Lineage (GTDB taxonomy): Bacteria > Verrucomicrobiota > Verrucomicrobiia > Chthoniobacterales > SZAS-18 > SZAS-18. The sequence continues at coordinate 8,878 of JANXRG010000061.1, read as the reverse complement.
TCGCGATGCCCTGTTTCGCGGCGGCATCCAGACGGGTACTGTCTCTTCCACCGGCGCCCTTGAGACTTCCGAACGCTCCTTCCATTTGATCCGTGAGGTCATGCAGGCCCTTCAAATCCTTGGCCTCGGTCTTAGCCTGGACGCTCTTAAATGCCGTTTGGAGCTGCTGCCACGCTTGAGCCGCGTTCTGATTGGCTGCGGGTTTGTGCTCCTCCGACCCGTGCGCGTACAAGGTAGTCGATCGAGAACTGCCCGTCGCGAGAACAAGAGTTAGAATTGGAACGAAGAAGAGTCGGCGATTTTTCATAGTCTGTTCATCCAAGAACGAGGAAAAACGTTGCTTACCCGCAATCTTTCTTCAGCGGCGTCAAGAAATTCAATGCCGACGAAGCGGAGCGGCCCGTTTCAACCCTATCGCCGGCCCGCCGTTGAGGCAGCTAAACGGCCGTTCCCCTGGAATACCTCAAGAAAATAAGCGGGATTAGTCGTCATATCTCGTTATACAGCATAGGCATTATACCAAATTCGATCGTATGCTTGCGTGATTCCTCCGACGACTTTTCCAGCGCGAGCCAACGAGGTTCTCCAAATTCCGAATGGTCAGGTCGAAACAATTTTGATATGAGCAGAGAATTCTTCCATCACATCTCAGCGGGCCCGGTATTGCTCCTTTGGGAACGGATGAAATCAACCACCCACCAAGAAAAACGCAGAAATTAAATATGAAACTGACCTACCCAAAAATCCTCGTTGCGACGATCGCGACGATTGTGCTTGCCGCGAGCGCGCCGCTCGCGTCAGCCGCCAAGCCTCACAAAATGACACAGGCGCAGATGGTCGCGATGTGTAAGACAATGTCTCCGGAAGATTGCAAGATGATGATGCGCGAAATGCTTAAGAATCCGGCGCTGCACAAGCCAATTATGGAAGAGATGAAGGCCAATAGTGAATACCAGAAGTACTACGATCAGCACCCGGGCGGCGGCGGATAGACTGACTTCGAAAAATAATCCACGAGCAACCCTTGGGTAACTCCCCAAGGGTTGCCTTTCCCGGAAGTCGGCGTCAGGGCGTCAAAGCGGTCAATTCTCCGGCTGCGATGAATCCCCTGAGGGCATGGTTGCGCTGGGCGATTGCCAGCCCCCACGTTTCATCAATCGGATTTTACGGCCTGGGATGTTCCGCTGAAGCGTGCCTTCGACCCAGACGCGCATTTCATGGAAGCGGTGCAAAGCACTATTGTAAACTTGGGGCAGTGGCTGCGGCTCGCGGTGGAAGCGACCGGCGCCCTCGTGATTGTCGTCGGTGTCGTCATCTCCATCCACGGTTTTGGTCGTTCGCTTGCTCGACAACAGCTCGAAAATTACGTCGAGGTCTGACTGACGCTGGCCCGTTATCTGGCGCTCGCGATTGAGTTCAAACGGGCGGCCGATATCCTCTCGACGGCGATTGCCCCCAGTTGGGATCAAATCGGCAAATTGGGCGCAATCGTGGTAATCCGCACCGGACTCAATTAATTTCTGATGCGTGAAATGAAAGAGGAGCACGTGAAAGCTGCAGGCTCCGGGCAAGTGTAGAGGCCCCGTGACGGTGGGAATGGGATTGACCTGGCGCCGGGAAACGATCGCTCACTGTGCAAGTGAAAAACTTTTCATGCGGGATGCACGACCGGTGCGCGTTTTAGGGATGGAACGATTGCGCCGTGCGACGCCTAGGGGCGTGACGCCCCCCTGAGGCGTTGGACGGTCTGGCATCGTTGCCGCGATTTTCCGATGAAGCGACCCAAGGCGAAACCAAGATTGGGCGAAACTCGCGAACGGCCGCGAGACGATCCGACGCTGCGCCTTCTTTCGGAGTCGGAGATCTATCGTGACTACGCGTCCGCCTACACGGCAGCTTCGGGTCTGCCATTGAGCCTGAACACGCCCGACATGCTGACCATCATTCGTCATGCCCGGAAGGATGAGAATCCCTTTTGCGTCCTGATGGCAGGAACGAATCAGGCCTGCGCCGCCTGCTATCATTTGCAGCGCCGCGTCGAGGAGGAGGCCAAACTTAAACCCAAGACCTTGAAATGCTTTGCGGGCTTGTGCGAAACGGCGGTGCCGGTGCGGGTAGGCGACAAACTCATTGCTTTCCTGCAGACGGGGCAAATCCTCCTGGCTTCGCCGGAGAAGGCGGTTTTTAACAAACTCGCGAAGACCCTTTTGGCATGGGGTACGGAGGTGGATTTGAAAAAGCTCGAAGAGGCTTATTTCAACACGCGGGTCCTTCCGCCTAAGCATTATAACGGGTTGATCCGATTGCTGACCATTTTCGCTGGGCATCTTGCCTCATGCGGCAACTCCCTGGCCCTCGCGGCCAACGGTACGGAAAATCCAGCCATATCGCGTGCTCGCCTTTACATTGGCGAACATTCGGAGGGCAAGATTTCGCTCGGCTCCGTCAGTCGAGTAGTCAACATGAGCGCCAATTATTTCAGCGCCAAATTCAAGGAGTCGACGGGTCTGAACTTTGTCGACTACGTTGCCCGGGTGCGGGTCGAGAAGGCCCGCCTGCTGCTCAAAAATCCAAACTTACGGATTGGCGAAATCGCGTCCCAAGTCGGCTTTCGCTCGCTTTCACAATTCAATCGAGCGTTTCGATCGATTGCCGGCCAAGCCCCCCGCGAATATCGCGAAGCGAGCGCTCCGGGCCGCGCGCCGCGCATGCTAACGGGAAAGATGCGGAGATTTTCAGGGCAGATGCGTAGCCAACCTCGCGTGGCGGCAGATATCGTCTGCCGTATGTCGGAGCCATGTGCGTGACCCGTCGCGAGGCTTCGAAATTTAACCCTTCGCAGACCATATGAAGCCAAAATTCACCCTCGGATCCATTCTGCTGCTTGGAATCGCCGCAGTCGCCCCCAGCCTCAACGCCTATACGTTCAGCAAGGAACAGGCTGCCCGATCCTTTCCGGAACAAATAAAATCTGAGCAAGAGGCGGTGCGCGCGTGCCAGCCCGGGATGAAGGCCGCCATGTTTTGCGAGCATTGCCAGGACATCACGGTAAAGGATGGAAAGAAAGCCAAGGACATCCGCGGTTGGTTCGTTCCGGGGCGCCAGCACGACTGTTCCAAATGCGGCGGCGCGGTGACCATGAAGTTGTCGCACGGCACCAAGTTTGTCGCGGGTCGTGAAATTACCCATTCTTGCAGCAAGTGCGGGGACGACTCCGCTTACGTTTGCGCCACTGCTCTTCTGAAAAGCAAGACTTCGAAGCGCTAGCGGCATGCAAGACGTTTCAGCCCTCGGACCATTTGGGCAAACGACCGTGCGAGTACCCCGCCATTCGATGTGAAGGCGTTCAAGGTCGAGTTACATACACCGTTGGGTTGCCGCTTCCGCGCGATGGCGTCGTCGATTCAATGGCGGGCTGATAGCGTGAGCGTCCACGTTGCTCGGCGAAACGAAAGCTACCTCAGCTCGACGCACTTCACGGAAATCACTCTGCAAACCCGGGAAGGACGTGAAGTCTTTCTGCTCAAGAACGCGGTTTCAAGTCTCAAGTCAGGCTGTCTCATGGTGCTCGCGGAAAACGTCCGCCGGGTCAACGGGACTTCCAAAGCGCATTCCGCTGAGCCGGTGCAAGGCCCATCGCAAACTGTCCCGGTGCGGGCTCGAATCAGGCGCGCGTTGTAGTCCCTGGGACTCTTGTTCGTTGTGAGCTCGCTGCCAACCGGCGGGAATCGGTGCGTCGGAAGCCGGCCGCGACAAGGGGAGTTCGGAGCCTGGCGAGGTCAGAAGCTCGCACTGCGATTGAGCACTCGTTACGAATCGTGGGGTGGCTCGGTGTCAGATATCGGGATGAGAGGCCTGTCAGGTTCGCCGCACGGGCCTTCTGACGGGGGGAAATATGCACATTCTTTCAGGGCGGATGCGGAGACTCGAAGAATGCGGCGTGGGAGGCTGTCGGCGCGTGACGGAACCGAATCGGCTCTCGGAGCGCGAAAACCTCATCGATGTCATTCATCGGTGAGCACAAGCGACAACTATGAAAACATCCATCCCGTTCCTTCCGTTCAAGGCAGCTCTCGCCTTGATTCTCACCTTGGGTATGCTTGTCGCCACATTGGATGGCGCCTCGCCCGAACCGACCGCTACACCGAATGCGGCCAAGGGCGATCCTGCGCTTGGCCAGCTCGTCATTCAACTGCAAGCAAAAGTCGACAAGCTCGAATCGGCCCTCGCCAAAGCGATGCCCAACGCGCCAGTTGCAACCGGTTCGGGGCCCGCGGCGATGGCCGGGATGCCAGCGCCGGCGACCTCTCCGACCCCGGCGGCAACCATGCCGGGTATGTCCGGCATGAACCCGCAGTCAGGAACCGCGATGAGCATGATGGACATGATGAGCAAGATGGACAAAATGATGGGCATGATGGACAAGATGAAGGGCACGGGCGGCGCCATGCCGCCCGCAGGCCCTGCGACAGCACCGGCAGCCGGCATGGGCATGGAAAAAATGGAGATGATGGGCATGATGGGTATGGCGCCCATGGCCGCCGATCCGGTTGCGTCGATGCCCAAATCTGCATTGCCCGGATTTCCCGGCGCGTCGCACCTTTATCACATCGGGGCGACGGGCTTTTTTCTGGATCATCAGCAACACATCACGTTGACGACGGCGCAGCAGGCGACGCTCAATAAAGCGAAGGAGCAGGCTCTCCTCGCGAAGAGTTCTGCGGATCGCGCCATCCAACAAGCCGAGCAAGAGCTCTGGACGCTCACCGCCGCCGACCAACCCGACGGGGCGAAGATCAAGGCCAAACTCGCCGAGATCGGCAAACTCACGACCGAAGCCCGCTTGGCGTTTATTACCGCCGTGGGTGAGGCGAGCAAACTCCTGACCGACGAGCAACGCAAAACCCTGGCCGGATTCATGCCGCCGGCGCCCGCCGCACCGTCGAATACGATGCCCGCCGCGCCGATGAAGGATATGTAACGATCCGATCTCCGAAATGATCGACTTATGGAAACGCAAGACACCGAGTTCTCGTGCCACGCGCCGGACGCGGCGGCGGTATTCCTCGCCGGCACGTTTAATGATTGGAAGCCGTGGACGCTTCCATTGACGCGTTCCGACGACGGGATGTGGTGGACCAGCGTGCCGCTTGAGACGGGGCGCCACGAATTCAAGTTCATCGTGGACGGCAAGTGGTGCTGCGAGTCCGGCTGCGAGCACGAGTATCACGGCTGCCCGAAGTGCTGCGCGAATCCGTTTGGCACGATGAACCGCGTAGTGGAGATCTCGTAGCGATGCGCCGCCCCACGATGCCCTTGCGGCGCAGGGCCGTGCGCAAGGCACTCGTCGTCGCCAGCGCGTGTGCCGTGCTGGTGGCGGCGCAAGCGCTTTCGCAGACGCCGGACGAGCACGCACAACATCATCCCGCACCTGGCGGAGCCAGTCCTGCGCCCGCCGCGTCCGGAGCGGCGCCAGCCATGGATGGGATGTTCGCGCCTGGTGGAGGCCCACCGCCCGGAGCTGGCCCCGGGATGATGGATCAGATGGGTGAAATGATGAAGGGCATGGGTAAGCCGCCGCCCAAGGAGCTGTATCCTTCACTCATGGCCTTGCCGGAGCTTTCGCCCGAGCAGCGCAAGCAAGTCGAGCAGCAAGCCGGCGAGCGAATGCGCGCGGGAGCGCTGCTGATGGGACAGGCCCTCGACGCGCTCAACGCCGGTACGCAGTCCGGCGACTACGCCGCGATGCACGACGAGATGACGCGTCTGCGTGAAGGCATCGCGCAACTCGAGAGCGGCGTCGCCGCGCGCCGAGCCCTGGCGGAGGGCCGCCCTCCGCGCGACGTCGCGCTCACGTGGTTTAAGCGGGAGATGAATCTCTCGCTCGCCGCTGCGCCGGTTGCGAATCAACCGTTCGGCGTCGCGCCATTTCACTTCTTCACGATGGTGCTCCTCATCGCGTTCGCTCTCGCGATGCTGGCGATGTATTTCTTCAAGATGCGGCGCGCCGCGGCCCTCTTTGGACGTCTCGATCCCGGCTCCGGGTCGCCGCCAGAAGGGACCCCGCCACCCGGAGGGACTCGGCCGCCTCGACGGACACCGGCACCGTCAGCTCCCAGTCCATCCCTGCCACCGCCTACGGCCGCACCGGTCTCCCCGGCCACGCCGGCGGCCGGTCCACCGCCGGAATCCGGTCCGGTGCCTGGAGGGTCCTCCGCGGTCCTCATTTCTGAGGCGACCACGGCGTCGTCTGTGACTGCGAATTGGCGAGGGCAGCTTCGCGTCGGAAGCATCGTGACGGAAACGCCAAGCGTGAAAACGTTTCGCTTTCTGCCGTCGTCCAACGGCCGCTTCCTCCCTTTTACCTTTGTGCCCGGCCAGTTCCTCAACGTCGCGTTTTGGATTGGTGGCGCGAAAATGAACCGTTCCTATTCCATCTCGTCTTCCCCGACGCAGCACGAACATGTCGACCTGACCATTCGGCGTGAGCCCCGGGGTGCGGTCTCCCGTCACATTGTTGATCTGCTCAAAGTTGGCGACCAGATCAACGCGGGAGGTCCGGTCGGAAAATTTACTTTTACCGGAACCGAGGCGGACAGCATTGTTCTCGTCTCGGGCGGCGTTGGCATCACGCCGATGATGAGCATCACTCGCTATCTGACGGAGCGATCATGGCCGGGAGATATTTTCTTTATCTACACGACCCGTACCCCGGCCGACTTCATTTTTGCGGATGAGGTTGCCGCGCTTCAGCGGCTGAATTCGAAGTTACACGTCGCGATCACCATCTCCAGACCGGAAGGGACAGACTGGAAGGGCCCTCGCGGACGCATCACGAGGGAATTGCTCACCCAGACGGTGCCCCTTCTTGCTTCTCGAAGAATTCATGTGTGCGGCCCGCCATCGATGATGGACTCGGTCAAAGCTATCCTGGCGGAGCTCGGGGTTCCTCCGGAGCAATTGAAGACCGAATCATTCGGCGCCGTCAAGCCGACCCCGGCGGCCGGAGGGACGACCGCGAAACCAACGGCCGCCGCGACGGGCCCGCTCGTCACGTTTTCGAAGAACAACAAATCGGCTAGGACCCGTCTCGATCTCCAGCAAGGAGACAGCCCGCCGAAGCAAACCATTCTGGAGCTCTCGGAGGAACTCGGCATTGGGATCGAATTCTCCTGCCGCGTCGGCACCTGCGGCGTCTGCAAGGTGAAGAAAACGTCGGGTGAAGTCGAGATGGCGGTGCAGGACGCGCTCGATGATGACGACAAAGCGAATAACATGATTCTCGCCTGCCAGGCAAAGCCTGTGGGTGAGGTAGTGGTGGAGGCGTAAGCACTCTTATGAAGGAGCGTGAAGGCATCATCGTGGGCGGCGGCGTCTGCCTCTTGCTGCTGGCCTGGATGGGCTTCTTCTTCCACAGCTCGCCGCGTTTTGCAGGGAGTGCAGTTGGGGCGGCGTTCGGGATCGCGGGGGCCGTGCTCATGCTCTTTCCCCTCGCGTACCCAGTCGCAAAGCGGATTCCCTTCCTCCACGCGCGAATGACCAAGCACGTTTCGATGCCGACGTTGCTGGCCCTGCACATCTACGCTGGCGTTCTCGGCCCCATTCTCGCGATCATTCATACCGGCCACAAGTACGAGAGCCACCTTGGCATTGCGTTGACCGCAATCATGCTGCTCGTCGTCGTGAGTGGGTTCGTGCTTCGTTATCTGCTCACGTATGTCGGTCACGAAATCAGCGACAAGTTGGTCTTGCTGCAAACGGCCCGGGGTGATCTCGACAGTGCGTGGGGAGTGCTCGAGAACGCCCCAGTGGAAATGAGAGCCCTGCCGAGGGCGCCTCTCGTCGTGGCGGGACTGGCGTCGTTGGGGCTCGATCTGTCGTCGGGCGGACCAGCTGGCGAGGTCATGCGAATCGCGGAATCCGTGGCGGACCTGGAGTACGCGATTCGCACGGACGAGCTATTCAAGCGCTGGTTCGCCCGCTCCCTGAAGCTGCACATCGTTCTCTCCGTTATCCTCTACGTGCTGCTCAGCCTGCACATCTGGGCCGGGATTCATTTTGGATTGAGGTGGTTTTCGTGAAACTTCGCACCGCACTTTTCTGGTCGGCGATCGTGTTCGCGCTGCTTTTCGGCACATTCTTTTTCCTGTCGCCACGACATCGCGACGAACCGATGAGGGACCTCGTCGTGGCCCCGCTTTGGCAGCGCATGGCGGCGCCCGGTGAACTCTCGAAGCCGCACGCTTTTCTCGAAAACAACTGCGCCGCGTGCCACACCTCAATCAAAGGCGTCGTGGCGCAGAACTGCATCGTCTGCCACGCCGACAACAAGGCCGTCCTCCAACGCCAGCCGAGCGCGTTTCACGCCGACATCGCCGCGTGCGCTGCCTGCCATCTCGAACACCAGGGGCGTGTCCCGCGCACGACGAAAATGGATCACGTCGCCCTGGCTCGCATCGGCTTGCGGCCGATCCGGAACGCGTCGCCCGCGCAGGATCAGGAGCGCAACGCTCTCGTCGCCTGGCTCAATCAGGGCGGCGTATCACCGAGCGCGCCGCAACTCGCGCGTGAGGAGTCGCTGCTCAATTGCGCGACGTGCCACCGAACGAAGGATCGGCACGTCGGCCTCTTTGGATCCGACTGCGCTTCCTGTCACGAGACCACGAAATGGACGGTGGCGGAATTTCGTCACCCCTCGCCGGTCTCGCAGTCATGCGCCCAGTGCCATCAAGCTCCGCCGAGCCATTACATGATGCATTTCCAGATGATTGACCAAGCAATCTGCGGACAGCCGAATGCGAAGGTCAACCAATGCTTCCTCTGCCATCAAACGACCGCGTGGAACGACATCAAGGGAGTTGGCTACTACAAGCATCAT
>JANXRG010000052.1 GCA_025353105.1 Verrucomicrobiota bacterium | reverse complement strand
TGATGCGCTCCTCGAACTGGCCGCGGTACTTGGTGCCGGCCACCATCAGCGCCAGGTCGAGCGTGATGACGCGCTTGCCGCGCAGGATCTCGGGGATCTCGCCGCGGACGATCGCCTGCGCGAGGCCCTCGACGATCGCGGTCTTGCCGACGCCCGCCTCGCCGAGCAGGACGGGATTATTCTTCGTGCGACGGCAGAGGACCTGGATGACGCGCTCGATTTCGTTGCGCCGACCGATGACGGGATCGAGTTCCCCCTTCTTGGCGAGCTCGGTGAGGTCGCGGCCGAACGCCTTGAGGGCAGGCGTCTTCATGTCCTTCTTGTTGCTACCGCCCTGGCCCTGGTTTTCCTGCGGAATGTCGGGCTGCTCCTGCTCGGGCGCCGCGTATTGCGGGTCGAGTTCCTTCAAGATTTCATTGCGGGCGCGCTCAATGTCGATCTCAAGATTCTTCAACACGCGCGCGGCCACGCCCTCGCCTTCGCGCAGCAGGCCGAGGAGGATGTGCTCCGTGCCGACGTAGGAATGATTGAGGCTCTTGGCCTCCTTGCCCGCGAGCGCGAGGACTTTCTTCACGCGTGGCGTGTAGGGGATGTTGCCTACCATCTGCGTCTCCGGACCGCTTCCGACCTGCTTTTCCACCTCCATGCGCACGGTCTCGAGGTCGAGCCCCATCTTCTGGAGCACGTTGACTGCGACGCCCTGACCAAGCTTGATCAAGCCGAGCAGGAGATGCTCGGTACCAACATAATTATGATTAAAGCGATCCGCTTCCTTCCGCGCGAGGGCGAGAACCTGCTGCGCTCTGGGAGTGAAGTTGTTCATCATTAATGAGGAGTGAGGGTGTTCTGTCGGTTTCTGACCACTAAAATTAGCGGACGCCGCCTCCAATGCAAACGCTGGGGTCGTGCCAATGTGTCACCGGTGGAACGATCAATTCCTATCGGCCCGAAGGAACGGACTTTATCCACCGGCGCGAGAGTGCCATTACCTTTCGTTCGGAGCGGCGCCATGACCGGCCGGCGTGGGGACGCGACGCGGCGGGGATCCCGGAGCACAACCCATGGGGCGCCAGGAGCGTTCGTTCGCATCTTCAGTCAGGGCTTTTTCTTCGCCGGCGTCGGCGACGGGGCTGGCGCGGCGGGCTTCGCGAGTTTGGCGGCTTGATCGGGCGAGAGCTGCGGCTCGGCGCGCAAGACCGCATCAAATGGCATCGGGGTCGGGGCGGCTTTGGCCGGTGCGCTCGAGCCGGCCGGCGCAGCGGGGCCGCCAGACCGCGCCGGCTTGCCGGGCGCGGGCGTCGGGGCGACTTCCAACTTGATCAGTTCGGAAACGGTCACGAATTGAAACCCACGAGCGATCAGCTGATCCAGCGTGGCGGGCATTGCCTCGATCGTCCCCGGATGAATATCGTGCGCGAGGATGATGCTTCCCGGCTTCGCGCCCTTCAGGATGCGCTCCGAGACGACCGACGCGCCGGGCCGGCGCCAGTCGAGCGGGTCGACGTCCCACAAAATGATGCGGTAGCCGTAGGTGTCATGCACCCACTGCTTTTGGTTGGTCTGCAACGCGCCATAGGGGGGCCGCATCAACGTGACCGGCCGCGCGATCGTGTTCGTGATCGCGTCCTGGGTGCGGCTGATCTCCGCTCTCACGGTGTCTTGCGGCAATTTTGCGAGGTCGGGATGGGACCACGAGTGGTTCGCGATCTCATGGCCCTCGGCGGCGATGCGCCGAAGGATGTCCGGATACTCGGCGGCATTCTTGCCGATGACGAAGAACGTCGCCTTGATGTTGCGCTCCTTCAGCAGATCCAGCAGCTTGGGCGTCAAGGTGGCGTGCGGACCATCATCGAACGTGATTGCGATGTACGGCGCGTTCACGTGCACCGAGGAATAGACAAATTCGGGGCGGACGGCGGCCGCGGGAACCGGCGGCGTGGAGCCGGCCGCGGGAGCCGGATTCGACGGCGGCGCCGGAGTCGGCGCGAATTCCTGCGCCGTGCTGACACACGTCAAGGCCAGGAAGAGAAGCGCGCGGGTCAACATGAGAAGAATGTAAGACTCCCACTCATTGGTACGCTCTCAATGACGCACCGGGCCGGCATTAATTCAAGAGATACCGATGCATGAAAAGGATGGTCGAAAAGAATTGGAAATCGGCGTTCGCCTTTTTCTGAAACCCGTGGCCCTCGTCCTTGGCGAGCAAATACCAGACGGGCGTCGACGTGCTTTTCAAGGTGTTCACCATCTGTTCGGCCTCGGTGTAGGGAACGCGTGGATCATTCCTGCCCTGGACGATGAACATCGGCGCCCGGATCTTTTCCGCCAGGTTCATGGGCGCGATCCGCTCGAGAAATTCCGCCATCTCCGGATTGCGCTCGTCGCCGTATTCGACGCGGCGAAGATCCCGCCGGTACGATTCCGTATTCTTCAGAAAGGTGACGAGGTTACTGATACCCACCACGGAGACGGCACAACGAATGCGCTCGGGGTAAAACGTCGCAACCGCCAGAGTCATGTGGCCGCCGTAGCTGCCGCCGGTCACCATCACGCGGCTCGCGTCGAGCTGGGGCTGCGCCTTGATCCAGTCGAGCAACGCCGCGATGTCCTTGTAGGAATCTTCGCGCAGCTTTCCGTTGTCCAGCGTGAGGAATGTCTTCCCGTAGCCGGACGAGCCGCGCACGTTTGGGAAGATGACCGCGCAACCCAGTTCGTTGATGGAGTAATTGGTGCGCGCGAGGAAGCCCGGACGAAACTGCGCTTCCGGGCCGCCGTGAATGTTGATGATCACCGGCCGCTTGCCCCTGAAACGCTCCGGCGGCAGGTAGAGAAATCCACTGATGTCGCGCTGGTCGAAAGTCGGCCAGCGAATCAACTCCGGTTCGGGAAAGGCCTTCGCGTTCAGGCCGCCCGTTTCGGCCTCCGTCCAGCGCTCCATTGTCTGGCTCGTCACGTTGAACGAATAGACGTCGTTGGGTGACCGCGCGGAGGTGAAGTTGAATCCCAACTCGCGCCCGTCCGCCGTCCAATGCATCCCGCTGACGACTCCGTACGAAGGAAATTTCGGGCCCGGGATCTCGCGGAAGGTCTTGGTCTCGATGATGCGGAGCGCGCTGACGCCATCCTCGTTTGTCGTGAAGGCAAGAAACCGCCCGTCCTTCGAAAGCGCAATGCCATCGACGTCCCATTTCACCTCGCCCGCGCCGAGCATGGTCAACTTCTTCGTGGCGAGATCCAGGTAGGCCAACCGCTGACACTCGGAATCCTTGTCGGTTGTGACAAACACGCCCCGGCCGTCCTTGGCGAAGCGCGCCGCCCCGTATGCGACCTTGGACTTCGCGTTCGGATCCGCGGGGGTGAGCGCCGTGCGTTCCCCCGATGCCACATCAAACAGCCAGAGGTAGCTCTCGTTGATCGAGATTTCCTCGACGACGAGAACCTTCCTCTCGTCCGGTGACCAATCCTCCACCACCCAGCCGCCGCCCTGGTTTTCTGCCAGGAGGCGATCGGTCTTCGGGTCGAGCGGGTTCATCACATAAAGATCCGTGTCCGCCTTGGTGCGCCGGGTCGAGTGATACGCGATAAATTTTCCGCTGGGCGACCAACGGGCCGGACTGTTGCGCGACTTTCCGTCGGTGAGCAGCGTCACCTTGCCGGTCGCGAGATCCAGCCGGTAAAGCTGAAAGAATTCGTTGCCCCCGCTGCCCTTGGAAAAAACGAGAAAATCGCCCTTCGCCGGCTCATACGAAGCGTTGCTGACCGGATCGGCGAAGAATGTCATCTGCGTCCGCGCGCCACCCGGGGACTTAACGAGGTGCACCTGGTTCGTGTTGCCGAATCGCGTGTTGATCAGTGCTTCGCGCCGCGTCGGATGCCAGTCGGAAAGCGTCGCCGGACGCGCATCCGTGTAGGGCGCCGCCGCCTCGGCGATCGCCACTGGCACGGGCGGGACCCCGTCGACAAAAAGGTTTTCCGCGACCGGGAGGGCCGGCTCAGCGGCGCGAGCCGCGACCGCGGCAAGCGCGGCCAGGAGGGAAACAAAAAAACGGGCATTCAGCGGCGGCATGCCGGCGAAGTTAGGAGCGCCGCCTCCGATTGCAAACGCCCGTCAGACGCGACCATTCTTCACGTCGGCAAAGATGAGCCGGCCAGCCGACGTCAGCACCGTTCCTGAAACCGTCACCGGCAGAGTCTGGCCAATGAATTCGCGACCGTTGTTCACGACGATCATCGTGCCGTCGGGGAGGTAGCCCACCGCCTGGTGCGAGTCGCGGCCCTCCTTGGTCAGGTGCAGATCCACCTCGTCGCCCGTCCCGAGACTCGAGCGAAGCGCCTTGGCGAGATCGTTAATGTTGAGCGCAGCCACGTTCTGCAATCGCGCCGCCTTGCCGAGGTTCGCGTCGTTGCTGAGGATGCGCGACTGCAACAGCCGGGCGAGATTCACCAGCCGCACGTCCACCGGTACCGTCGGATCGGGCGCGCTCTCGTGAAACGAAATCGACATCGCCGGGTTGCGCTGCATCTTTTCGAGGTTGTCGAGCCCGCGCCGGCCGCGCTCGCGGCGCACGGAATCGTCGGAATCGGAGAGCCGTTGGAGCTCGTCCATGATGAAACGCGGCACGATCAATTCGCCGCTCAAGAATCCCGTCGCGCAAATGTCCGTCACCCGCCCATCGATGATCACGTTCGTGTCGACAATGATGGGCGCCTCCTGCGTGGCCTGCCGCGTGAATCGAACGTACGGAATCAGCAGTGAGAATTCGTCCCGGTTCGCCCGGATTGCGAGCATCATGCCGAGGTAACCGAAAGCCGCGTAGACGCAGAGTCCAAGCAGCCACTGCATTTCCTCGGGCTGATGGCTGAAGACGTTTGACTCGCGCAGCAGCGTGGCAAACGCCAGGCCCAGCAGCAGGCCGAACGTCGCGCTCGAAAACGCACGCAGGGTCAGGCCGTGGAGCAACCGGTCCACCAGCACCATGATCAGCCCGAAAATCGTGCCGACCGCGAAGCCGGCAAAATAGTTGCCGTACCGTTCCGCGCCGATCATCGCGCCCAAGCACGCCGTCGTGGCGACGAAAAGCGCGCGCAGCAGATTGATGGTCTTTTGCGGAGTCATGGAAGAGTTAGTCTGCGGTGGGCGCACGCCTTTGCCAATGCTGCGCTGCGAATTTTTGCTCACTCCAAGCATCGGGCGCTGCAATTGCGGCGCGAGATGGTAGGATTTTCCCGGGATGACTTACTGGTACTTCCACGCCGTCTTCATTCTTCCGATCATCGGCGTGCTCTGGCACCTCCGTCGGTCGGGCCCCCCTCATTCGCTACCCAGGCCCGGGCCTGCTCTCCTGATCCTCGGGATCCTGGCGCTGGCCTATACGACCCCCTGGGACAATTATCTCGTCGCGCGCGGCGTCTGGAGTTATGCGCCAGACCGGGTCGTGAACGCCTGGCGGATTGGGTACGTCTCGCTCGAGGAATATGCGTTTTTTATCCTTCAAACGATCCTGACCGGACTTTTCCTTCTCCATTTTGCCAGTCACGATCCCGGCGCGGTCGAGCTCCTTCTGCTGGGCCGGGAGGAGCGTCGGCGTCGACCGCGCTGGTACGGCCTCGGGGTGTCGTTGGCGCTGCTGGGTCTGGGCGTCCAGGCGCTGCGCCACGGCGAACGCTTCACCTACTTTGGCCTCATCGCGATTTGGGCCGCGCCGGTGCTCGGATTGCAATGGCTCTATGGCGGGGATGTGATCTGGCGGGTGAGGCGGCTCGCCCTGCGGGCGATTCTCATCCCGACGGTCTACCTCTGGATCGCGGACCGCATCGCGCTGGAGTGGCGGATCTGGAGTGTTTCACCCGAGTTTTCGACGGGTTGGAACCTCCTCGATCTTCCCTTGGAAGAAGCGCTTTTCTTCCTTCTGACCAACATTCTGGTCGTGCAAGGTCTGCTCCTCTATTTTGAGTTCCTGGCGCGGCGGACACCCGAGGTCGCCGCGCCGGCTCTTCGCGTGGGTTCATCAATCTCCGCATGACGGCGCGAGAGCCAAATGCCCTGCGGCCAAGCTTGGGCGATCGCTGGTGGTGGATTGGCGCGGGGATCGTGAGTCTGCTCTCGTTTGGCTTCACGTCCGGATTCGAGGGATCCTCCTCGTGGATCTTTTTCCCCTGGTTCGTGAGTTTGCTGGTTTGGGGACTGCCGCATGGCGCCGACGACCACGAGGTTGTGCTGCGCCTGTGGAATCGACCCAGGACGTGGCGGCCAATGGCCATCATCGTTCTCGTCTACGCAGGCACTGTGCTCGCAGGCATCCTGCTCTGGCGGATTGCGCCCAGGCTTCAATTCCTCATTTTCATTGCCGTCACGTTGCTTCATTGGGGCACCGCCGATCTTTGGTGGTCGTGGCGTCGTGACCCGGCGGCGCTGCCGACCGTGGGTCGCCGCGTCCTCTTTGCTCTCTGGCGCGGAGCCCTCCCCATGCTCCTGCCTCTGGCGGCTTATCCCGAGATTTATCGCCGGACCGCGCAGTCCGCCTGCGGGGTTTTTGGTGCCGCCACCGATTTTAGCTGGCTGATGGATCCCCGGGTGCGGATTGCCGCCGCCGCCGTGTGCACTCTCCTCGGAGCGGCGGATTGGTTCCGCGCGGTTCCCTCGGCAACGCGCTGGCTGAACCGGGCGGAGAGCGCCGTGCTGGCGGTCGGCTTTCTCGCGCTGAATCCCGTGGTTTCGATCGGCCTGTACTTCACCTGTTGGCACGGCCTCCGGCACGTCTTGCGGCTGACCGCCAGCCAGCCGGGAGCCGTGAACCGGCGCCTGCTCACCTTCGCCGGAAGGTCGGCGGCCATGACGGCGATCAGCCTGATCGGCTTGCTTGCGGTCTGGCTCTGGAGCGAGTCGACGGCCGACGCGTTCGGAAAATTTGGGGTCTATCTCATTTTAATTGCATCCCTGACGAGTCCTCACGCCGTAGTCGTGATTTGGATGGATCTGGCCGACGGTCTCTGGACCGCGGGACATTCCCCTCCGACCCCCGGGACGCTTGTTGACCAATGATCTTGGTCGGCACAGTCCCCGGACATCCGTTCAAACATGATGATTGCACGGAAACATCACCCACCAACCACCTACCCATAACCTACTTCTATGCCTGAATTATCCTCAGGGCAGTTCCATCTGGTTTACAACCTGCTCTCGCTGACCATCGCGTGCATGTTTGCCTCGTTCGTCTTCTTCGTCCTGCGAAGAAACGACGTGGCGCCACGT
Organism: Verrucomicrobiota bacterium; assembly: GCA_025353105.1. Taxonomy (GTDB): domain Bacteria; phylum Verrucomicrobiota; class Verrucomicrobiia; order Chthoniobacterales; family SZAS-18; genus SZAS-18. Next base: position 41,668 of record JANXRG010000052.1, on the reverse strand, counting down.
TACCGGGGCGCCGTCGTCGCCTCTGCCCTCGTGGTCTTTATCGCCGGCTACCATTAACTACCGTATTTTCGGGAGTTGGGACGCGGCTTTCGCCCTCAATGCCGCCAAGAAAGTCTACGCGCCGACCGGCACGCCCTTTAACGATGCGTATCGCTACGTCGACTGGATTCTCACCGTGCCGTTGCTGATGGTGGAGTTGGTCCTCGTCCTCGCGCTGCCGAAGGCGGCAACGAAGTCGCTGATCGGCAAGCTGGTGATCGCGGCCTTTCTGATGATTGCCCTCGGCTACCCGGGCGAGGTCGACCGGACCAGCAACTCGGTGATGTCATCGCGCGGTTTCTGGGGTCTGCTCAGCACGATTCCGTTTCTGTATATCCTCGTGACGCTGCTCGGTGAAGTCCGCAAAGCCATCGGAACCGCCAAGCCGGAGGTCGGCGTGCTGCTGCGAAACGCGGGCCTCTTGACGCTGCTGACCTGGGGGTTTTATCCAATCGCGTTCATGGCTCCGTTCTACGGCGCCAGCGGCGCGACGGCCGAGGTCGCGCTCCAAGCGGGGTACTCCGTCGCGGACATCGCGGCCAAGTGCGGTTACGGGTTGTTGATCTTTGCCATCGCTTCGCTTCGCTCTCACGACGAGCCTGGCTTTGTGAAGGTGTAAGTCACGCTTCTTGAATCAGCCGCAGCCGGTTCGCCGGCTGCGGCTTTTTTTTTCTCGCATCCAAATCGAGCCCGCCACACGCACCAGCCACAGGTCTGGCCTGGGCCAGACCGGATCGCTCGGGTGGAGTCATTACTCGCCAAGCGCTGGCTTTGAGGCGAAAGAACGCTTGGGAAAATACGCCCGGCTTCGGTTGCGTCGCAGCCCCTCCTCGATTTACTTCCGCGACTTTTACGAACGTCCCTGCCCCATGCCGAAAAATACCGACCTGAAGAAGATTCTGCTCATCGGGTCGGGCCCCATCGTCATCGGCCAAGGCTGCGAGTTCGACTATTCCGGCGCCCAGGCCTGCAAAGCGCTGCTGGAGGAGGGCTACGAAGTAATCCTGCTCAATTCGAATCCGGCCACGATCATGACGGATCCGGAATTCGCCACCCGGACGTACATCGAGCCGATCACTGCCGCGACGGTCGACAAAATCCTCACGCGCGAGCGGCCCGACGCCATTCTCCCCACGCTGGGCGGCCAGACGGCGCTTAACGTCGCGATGGAGCTCGTGCGCAACGGCATGCTAATCAAGCACGGCGTAAAGCTCATCGGCGCGAACGCTGAGGCGATCGCGAAGGGCGAGGATCGACTGCTCTTCAAGCAGGCGATGATCAAGATTGGGCTCGACGTCCCGCTCTCGGGTGCGGCGCACAACCTCGACGAAGCCCGCAAGATTGCCCAAGCCGCCGGCCGCTTTCCGCTCATCATCCGGCCCGCCTTCACGCTCGGCGGGCAAGGCGGCGGCATCGCTTACAACAAGGAGGAATTCGAGAACATTGTCGCCGGAGGACTCGAGCTGTCGCCGGTCACCGAGGTGCTCATCGAAGAGTCCCTCCTCGGCTGGAAGGAATTCGAGATGGAGGTCATCCGCGACCGCAACGACAACTGCATCCTCGTTTGCTCGATCGAAAACTTCGATCCCATGGGCGTGCACACCGGCGACTCCATCACGGTCGCGCCAACGCAGACCCTGAGCGATCGCGAAGTGCAGCGCATGCGCGATGCGTCGTTTGCCGTCATCCGCGAAATCGGCGTCGAGACCGGCGGCTCGAACATTCAATTCGCGGTGCATCCGGAGACCGGCCGCATGGTCGTCATTGAAATGAATCCGCGCGTCAGCCGCTCCTCCGCGCTGGCCTCCAAGGCGACCGGATATCCGATTGCGCGCATCGCCGCCAAGCTCGCGGTCGGCTATACGCTCGACGAACTCAAGAACGACATTACGCGCCACACGCCGGCGAGCTTCGAGCCGTCGATTGACTACTGTGTGGTCAAGGTCCCCCGCTTCACGTTCGAGAAATTTCCGCAGGCCGACGCGACACTCACGACCTCGATGAAAAGCGTGGGCGAGGCGATGTCGATCGGCCGAACGTTCAAGGAGGCGATGCAAAAGGCGTTGCGGTCGCTGGAAATTGGCCGCTTCGGCCTCGGGGGCGACGGCAAGGACGTCTATCCGCTGCTCGCGAACGGCGACTGGGATCTCGAGGCGATCCGTAGCAAGCTGACGGTCCCGAACGCCGAGCGAATCTTTTTCATCCGCCATGCGTTTCTCGCCGGCTACGACGTCGCCGAGGTGCACGATCTGACGAAGATCGATCCGTGGTTCCTGAACCAGCTCAAGCAGCTCGTCGACGAGGAGACGTCCTACCGCGAAAGCCAGGGCGGAATTCCGTTGCGCCGCGCGAAAAAACTCGGGTTCTCCGACGCCCAGCTCGCCGCGCTCTCGGGCCTGCACGAGAGCAGCATCCGCTCGCAGCGCCAAGCCAGCGGGCTGATCCCGACGTACCGGCTCGTCGACACTTGCGCCGCGGAGTTCGAGGCGTACACGCCCTATTACTATTCGACCTACGGCGACGAGGACGAGACCCGCCCCAGCACCAAGCGGAAGGTCATGATCCTCGGCGGTGGACCGAATCGCATCGGCCAGGGCATCGAGTTCGACTACTGCTGCGTGCATGCCGCGTTCGCCCTGCGCGAGGCCGGATTCGAAACCATCATGGTGAACTCAAATCCGGAAACGGTCTCCACCGATTTCGACACGAGCGACAAACTCTACTTCGAACCGCTCACGCTCGAGGACGTCCTGAACATTCACCAGCGCGAGAAATGCTGGGGGGCCATCGTGCAGTTTGGCGGCCAGACGCCGCTGAATCTCGCGGCGGAACTCTCGCGCAACGGACTGCCGATCATCGGCACGTCGCCGGCGAGCATCGAGCGCGCGGAAAACCGCAAGGAATTCGCCGCCCTCCTCCGCAAGCTCGGGCTCCAACAGCCGCCGAACGGCACCGCGATCGATGAAAACGGCGCGGCCGCCGTCGCGCAGCGCCTCGGCTATCCGGTCCTCGTGCGCCCGTCGTATGTGCTCGGCGGACGCGCGATGGAGATCATCTACGCGGAGGAAGACCTTCGCCGCTACATGCGCCAGCACGCGCACACCCTCACGCCGGATCGCCCCATCCTGGTGGATCGCTTCCTCGAGGACGCCACCGAGGTCGACGTCGATTGCATCAGCGACGGCGAGCTCTCCGTCATCGGCGCGATCATGGAACACATCGAGCAGGCCGGCATCCACAGCGGTGACAGCGCGTGCGTCATCCCGCCGTTTTCGCTTTCGGAGGCGGTGCTCAAGACGATCGCCACCGCCACGAAGGCGATGGCGAGAGAGCTCGACGTGCGCGGCCTAATGAACGTGCAATTCGCGGTGCGAGACGAGGTCGTCTACGTGCTCGAGGTCAACCCGCGCGCGAGCCGCACCGTCCCCTTTGTCAGCAAGGCCATCGGCGTCCCGCTGGCCAAGCACGCCGCGCGGATCATGGCCGGTGCGACCCTCGAGCAGCTTGGCTTCACCAAGGAAATCATCCCGCCGCATTTCAGCGTGAAGGAAGCCGTGTTCCCGTTTGTGCGTTTCCCGGGCGTGGACATCTCACTCGGGCCGGAGATGAAATCGACCGGCGAGGTGATGGGCATCGATGCCGACCTCGGCCTCGCCTACGCGAAATCGCAGATGGCGGCCGGCTCACCGTTGCCCACGGGCGGCAATCTGTTTCTCAGCGTGAAGGACTCCGACAAACCCCAGGCGGTCAAACTCGCGCATGAGTACGTCGCGTTGGGCTTCACGATCTATTCGACCTCGGGCACCTACGCGGCGCTGGCGGCGGCGGGACTCTCCGTGAAGCGGCTGAACAAACTGTCCGAAGGCCGGCCCAACGTCCTCGACATGATCAAGAACGGCGAAATTTCCTTCATCATCAACACGCCGAGCGGCGTCACACCCCGGCGCGACGAGGTGCAGATTCGCACTGCCGCCGTGGCGAACCGTGTGCCGATCATGACGACGCTCAGTGCGGCGCACGCGAGCATCGGCGGGATTCGTTCGCTCCAGCAGCACGGCCTCGGCGTCAAGACGCTGCAGGAATATCACGCCGAAATGAAGGGCTAGTGCTCAGAGCATCCAGTGAAATTCGCGCCCACGGGGATGACGAGCTCTCTCATGAGTAAGCGAACTGACCGGTTGCTGGAGCGAACCGACGCGGCGGTCGAGCCAAGAGACACATTCGCGCTTTAGGTTCCGTCTCGCCGATTGCTCGCTTTTTTTGGAGTCGCACCGCTACGTGACGTCGCCCGGCGCGTTCAGATTCCGGAACATCCACCGTGCCACGGGGGCGATCTCCAGCTCGACCAGCAGGCCCGATTCGGCCGCATGGCGCACAAAGCTCTGCATCGACCAGTCGCTTCCGGCCAGCTGCCGCTCGGCGGTCGGCAGACACTCGCGCGGGTAAATCGCCGCGAGCGGCTCGTAGAATTTCTTCCGCTTTTCCGCATCGACCACGAACGGCACCACTCCCCTCCCCGGCCCGGCCTGCCGCCGCAGGCCCTCCAGAAATTCCGCCTTCATGAGTGGGAGGTCGATCGCGACGACCAGCACGTGCACGCCTTGCGCCGCCCGCAACACCGTGACCAGGCCCGCGAGCGGTCCGCGGCTCGGGCCCGCATCTTCGAGCGAACGCAGCGTCGCGGGAAATTCGGCACGGCGCGGACCCGAAACGAGGATCTCGATCGGCTCAAGCGCCTGCAGCAGCCGCAGCTGCCGCCGCCACATCTCCTCGCCCTCGAATTCCACGAGCGCCTTGTCGCGGCCCATGCGACGCGACTCGCCGCCCGCCAGAATCACCGCCGTCAACGGCATCCGGCCTGCTTCACCTTGGATTAATTGCGTCGCCATCCGCGCACGCAATTTCGTTTACATGACGCCGCGCGTCGACCTACAAATCACCTGTCACAACCCTCATTTTATGAACTACTTGTCCCGCGCCGGTCGATCCGGTCTCTTTCTCGTCTTCTGCGGAGCGATCACCGCTCTGGCGCAGTCGCCCGGCGATTTCGCGCGATCCCTCGCCGGAAAATGGACCATCACCGCCAGCCGAAACCCCGGATCGTCGGCCAGTGCGTACCGCGGCACGGTCGATATCGCCGCCAAGGACAATGGCGTGGTGGCCATTCGCTGGAACATCCCGGGGTCGGAGTATGCCGGCATCGGCTTCACCAACGGCAAAATCCTCGCCGCCGGCTACAGCGACGGCTCGCCCATGGGCGTCGCGATCTACGACGAGGACGGCGACAAGTTCGTCGGCGCCTGGACCGGTTCGATGACGAAAGGCGAAATCGGTTTTGAAACTCTACAGTCGACGGGCGCCGGCGCGGGAACTTTTAAGATTATCCGCGGCAAGAATCCGGACGGCTCCGCGTACGGGGGTGAGGTGACCATGCTCAAGAAAGGCGACGTCTTTGAGCTGACCTGGCGCGGCAATGGCCCGGTCTCGCGCGGGGTCGGCATCCGCGTCGGGAATTCGCTCGTCGTGGGATGGACGCCCGGCAAGAGCGTCGGCGTGGTGTGCTATGAGGTGAAAAACGACGGCACGCGCCTCGAGGGGGTCTGGACCGGCCTCGGCGCGAGCAAACTGGGCGCCGAGACCCTCGATCGCCGTTGATCACTAAGCCTTTTGCGCCTCTGGCGGGCGCGGAAATTCCTGCCGGCGAAACGAAACGATTAAGAAGATCACGCCAATTATAATCATAAAGAGCGAGAGAAACTGCCCGCGCGTGAACGGCCCCGCCAGCGGCGCGTCCGGTTCGCGAAAGATTTCGCAGCCGATGCGGAAGAGTGCGTAGAGAATGAAGAATGTGCCGGTCAGCACACCGTTTGGAAAACGGAACCGCGTGCGCAAAAACCACAGAATCGAGAAGAGCACCACGCCTTCGAAGAACGCCTCGTAAAATTGTGATGGATGCCGCGTCTCGAGAAAAGGCGCCACCTGCTGGCGAAACGCCGGATCGGCGTAGGCCTTTTCCACCATCGCCGCCCGCAGATCGCCCGCCGGGAACAAACGCATCGCTTCGGCGGACGGACGTTCGACCAGTTCAAGCGGAAACTTCATCGCCCACGGCACGCTCGTCACACGGCCGTACAACTCGCCGTTGATGAAGTTCGCACAACGCACGAGGAACAATCCAACCGGCGCGACGCACACGAGGTTATCGCCCAGATTCGTCCACGAGACTTTCTGCCGGTGCGCGTAGATTAAGGTGAAGAGGAAGATGCCAAGGATGCCGCCGTGGCTGCTCATCCCGCCCTGGTTCAATTTCAGAATGCTGATCGGATCGTGCAGGTAATCATCCAGCCGGTAAAATAGCACGTAGCCAAGCCGGCCGCCGACGATCACGCCGAAGAGTGCCGTCATCGTGATGAAGTCGCCCACCTTCGAAGGCGGAATGTCGGAGTAACCCATCCGCGCCAGCCGGACGAAAAGCAGATAGCCAATGAAAAACGAGGCGACGTAGGCGATGCCATACCAGCGCACGCCGAAGCCTTCGCCAAAGCGAATCAGGAACGGACTCAGGTCGTGGACGTAGGTCGCAAGGTTCATGGAGAACGAAGACCGTAACAGCTAGCGGCACCGACCGCACGTGTCACGTCGGGATCACCCTCGGGTTGCACGGCGGACCGCGGTGGACTATCCCGGATGCCATGAAGGTACTGATCACGGGAGCCAATGGCTTCGTCGGCAGCGCGTTGATGCGGGCGTTTCGCGAAAGCGGGGCCAACCTTGACCTGATCGGAATCGACAATCTGTCGCGGCCCGGCAGCGAAATGAATCGCGAGGAATGGCGGAAGCTCGGGGTGCGCGTCGTGCACGGAGATGTCCGTGCGCAAAGTGACGTGGACGCGCTGCCGGCGGTTGACTGGGTCGTTGATGCGGCGGCGAACCCCAGCGTCCTCGCGGGGCTCAACGCGCAATCGACGGCCCGTCAGGTCATCGAACACAATCTCCTTGGCACCATTAATCTGCTCGAGTTCTGTCGACATCATCGCGCCGGCTTTCTCTTGCTCAGCACCAGTCGCGTTTATTCCATCGAGGCTCTCGCATCATTGCCCCTCGTCCAAACGGGCAACGCGTTTGGCTTGCGCGCTGACGCGCCGTTACCCGCCGGGGCGGGCGTTGATGGGATCAGCGAAACTTTTCCGACCGCCGCCCCCATCTCGCTCTACGGCGCGACCAAGCTTGCCAGTGAGACGCTCGCCCTCGAATACGGAGCGAGCCTGGATTTGCCGGTGTGGATCAACCGCTGCGGCCTGCTGGCCGGCGCAGGACAATTCGGCCGGCCGGACCAGGGCATTCTTGCGTACTGGCTCAACGCCTATCTCCGGCGCGCGCCGCTGAAATATCTCGGCTTTGGCGGAAACGGTGCGCAGGTCCGCGACGCCCTGCATCCCCGTGACCTGGCCGCGCTGGTGCTGAAACAACTCGCGGCCGGCCCTGTGCCGGGGCGCCCGCGCCTGGCGAATGTCAGCGGCGGCGCCGCGAGCGCCTTCTCCCTCGCGCAAATTACCGGTTGGTGCGGCGAGCGTTTTGGATTCCAGCACCCGGTTGGATCGGAAGCCGAGGTTCGCGCGGCGGACATCCCGTGGTTGATTCTCAATTCCGCCCGTGCCCGCCAAGATTGGGCTTGGCATCCAAACGTTTTGCTCCCAGAAATCCTTCACGAAATCGCCCTCCACGCAGAGCTGCATCCCGGCTGGCTCGAGCTTTCGGCGATTGGTTGACCTTCCATGAATCAAACCTCCCCGGGATCAGGCGGGTCGGCTTTGCGCCTGCTTTCCGTCGTCGTTCCCGCCCGCGATGAGGAGGGCTCAATCGCCCCCATGATCGAAGGTCTTCACCGGGAGTTGCGCGAACGTCAACTCCCGCACGAGATCGTTGTGGTCGATGACGGAAGCACCGACCGGACTTGGGAAATCCTCGCGGGATTGCGGCGACACATCGCGGAGCTGGTCCCGGTGCAAAACTCCGGCGCCCATGGCTACGGTCGGGCCGTGGCATGCGGGCTTGATCAGATGAGCGGCGACGCGGTCGTGATCATGATGGCGGACGCGAGCGACGATCCCCGAGACGCGGTGCGGTATTGGGAACAGTTGAACGCGGGCTATGATTGCGTCTTCGGCAGCCGCTTCGTTCGCGGCGGAAGCGTGGTGGATTATCCGCCGCTCAAGCTGCAGTTGAACCGGCTGGCAAATTTCTTTATCCGCGTGCTGTTCCGCATCAAATTGAATGACACCACGAATGCCTTCAAGGCGTACCGACGCGAAGTCATCGACGGTTGCCGTCCCCTGATCGCGCCGCATTTCAATCTCACGGTCGAGCTACCGCTCAAGGCCATCGTCCGCGGATTTACGTGGACGATGATTCCGGTTTCATGGCGGAATCGAAGCTCGGGCGAAGCCAAACTCAAAATCAAGGAGATGGGGAGCCGCTACCTCTTCATCGTTCTTTACGTGTGGCTGGAAAAATATTTCAGCCGTGGTGATTACCGCCGCCCGCCCGCCCGGTCGACTGCGCCCACGCCATGAACGAAACTGAATGGAAGGACGAGCTGGCGCGCGAATATGCCGCGCGCTTCGCCGGTGCGGACGCCTACCGGCGCTCGATCTGGCGCGTGCTGACGGCCGATTTCTTCCAGCCGATCATCGGACCGGACGCCGTGGTTCTCGATCTCGGATGCGGCTGGGGCGAATTCATCAACCAGATTCACGCGGCCCGACGGATCGGAATGGACTTGAACCCCGAGACCCGCGAACGCCTGCACGCCGGAGTGGAGTTTCTCGAACAGAACTGCGCCGAACCGTGGGCCCTGCCGGACGGAGAGCTCGACGTGGTGTTCACCAGTAATTTTCTCGAGCACCTGCGAACCAAGGACGAGCTGCGCGCCACGCTGGCGGAGGCCCATCGGTGCTTGAAACCCGGCGGTCGCCTCATCTGCCTCGGGCCGAACATCAAGTATCTCCCCGGGCACTACTGGGACTTTTGGGATCATTACCTTCCCCTGACCGAGCTGGCGATGACCGAGGTGCTCCGCCTGCAGGGCTTCACGATCGAGCGCTGTGTCGGACGGTTTCTTCCCTACCGCATGAGTGGTCAGCGGACCTGGCCAATGTGGATCGTCCGCGCCTTCCTGCGTGTGCCCTGGCTTTGGTGGACGGTGGGTCGGCAATTTCTCGTGGTCGCGCGCGTCGCCCGATGAAGATTTCCGGGACCGCTCCGCCATCGCAATCGACGCTGCGGTCGACATTGGAATCGCTGGCCGCGGCACTCGGTGTGATCACGGTGACAGTTTTTTTATTCGCTCCGCATTTATGGGCTCTGACCGAACCAACACCCGGTTCGTTTGAATGGGACCGCGCCCTCGGCTTCCTGCGCCAATGCAACAATCCGTGGGATCCCGATGTTGAGGCGGCGCTCCGGTGGCGTCTGCTCCCGCCCACGGTTGCCTATTGGTTTGGCCTGACGGGAAAGTCGGCGCTGGTTCTCGCCTGGCTTGGGATCGTCACGCTGCTCGCTCAGGTCGACTGGACTCTTCGCGGCCTGGGCGTCGCCCGGCGCGCGCGAATCGCCACGATGTTTCTCGTGGCCGGTTCCGGTGGCTTGCTTACGTCGATGCATTGGCTCGGCATCAATGACGGATGGTATTTGGTGGGCCTCGTGGCGGTGACGCTGGGTCGTGGCTGGCGTTCGCTGGTCGTGCCGTGTCTGCTTTGCGTTTGGGTCGACGAACGATTTGTCGTGGCGCTCCCGCTGGCGGTGATCTGCCGGACCATCCGCACGGCAGACGACGCGCCGGCCGAATCGGTCGCAGGTTTGCTTCGTCGCCTCGCCATCGTCATCTGGCCCTGTGCGCTCGCGCTCCTGCCCTATGGCATCGTTCGCATCAGTCTGAGCGTCGGGGATGAGGATCTGGCCAACGGGTGGTTCTTGCGGACGATCGCGAGCGAGTTCGTCACCTGGCTTTCTTATGCGCCGCTTGGTTGGTGGATGGGGTTGCGCGCCGCCTGGTTCCCCCTTTTCACGGGTTTGCGCGACGTCGCATCGGCGCGCGGAATGCTTTCTGCCGCCCTTTGCGCCGTCGCCGTTTGTGGCACGCTGTCGGCCTCGATTGTGCTCGCCGCGGATATCAGCCGAACCGCGATTCTGCTGTTACCCGGCGTCCTGTGCGGCTCGATTAGCCTTGCGCGGACGGCTCGCGGCGAACGGGCGCTCGTCGTCGCCGCGATGGCCGGCCTGCTCCTTCCCGCGATGCACGTCTCCGGCACGAGCGCGGAGCCGATCCACTGGCTTCCGCGGGAAATTTGGCGGCTGATCCACGGGTTCTAGTCCGCGCCCGATCCACGACAGGCGTGGCGAAGGGCGAATTTTTATGAAATGCTCCCGACGTGCGCACGGGGCGAATCACCGATCATCCCAGTTGGAATCATCTGCCCGAATCCGCCGAGCCGATCGCGCAGCCCGTCGACTGGCGTGACTCCATCCCGCGTACGCTCGCGGAGCGCGGGGAGCGAAACGTGCTCGCCTACGGCAACGGCCGCACCTACGGCGACGTCTGCCTCAATCCGGACAATCTGATCCTGCCGACGCGCGGGCTCAACCGCGTCCTCGCTTACGATCGCGAACGCGGCGTCATCACGGCCGAAGCGGGCCTGACGTTTCGAGAGTTGCTCGCGTTGATCATGAAGGACGGCTGGTTTCCACCGGTCACCCCGGGCACAAGCCACCTCACCCTCGGCGGCGCGATTGCGAACGATGTCCACGGTAAGGATCATCCGACCGCCGGAACTTTTGGGCGCCACATCAGCGAGTTGGAGCTCCACCGCAGCGACCGACCGGCGCCGATGCGCTGTTCCGCCCGCGAGAACGCGGACCTATTCGCCGCGACGATTGGCGGGCTCGGGCTGACGGGACTCATCGGCGCGGCGACCTTTCCCCTGCAGCGAATCCCGGGCCCGATGATCGAGACCCGCACGCGACGCGGAGACTGCATTGCCATGTTTGCCGAACCGGCTGACCCGGCGTTTCCCCATCGCGTCGCGTGGCTTGATGCTTCGGCGCCGGGGGATGAGTCGGGTCGCGGTCTTTTCAGCGAGGGTCGCTTCATCGCCGGAAAGGGTCGTACCGAAATGGGCCGAAGTTTTTCCACGCCCTGGTTGCCGTCCCGCCTGCTTGGTCCTCGCCTGCTGGGCGCGCTAAGCCGCTTGTTCTATCTCAAACCATTTCGCGGTTCGGAAAGCGTGGGCTTCGAACCGTTCTTTTATCCGCTCGATCGGATCGATGACTGGGGTCGCGCATATGGTCGGGCCGGCTTCTACCAGCACCAGTCCTTGATTCCAGCCGCAGCCGGCCCGGAACCGGTGCGCGCGCTGCTCCGGACACGGCGGGAGTACCAGCAAAGTTCGTTCGTTACCGTCTTGAAGGATTATGGCGATCTCACTTCTCCGGGCCTGCTGTCATTTCCCCAGGCCGGATTGAGCCTCGCGATGGATGTCCCTAACCTTGGCGAACGCACGCTCCGGTTGCTCGATGCGCTCGATGAAATTGTCGTCGCGGCCGGCGGCCGGATCAATCCCGCCAAGGACGCGCGCATGTCGCCCGCGACATTTCGCGCAGGATTTCCGCGCCTCGCCGAGTTCTCACACCTGGTCGATCCGGCGTTCTCGTCGGGCTTCTGGCGGCGCATGCACGCGGCTTGATCCCGCTCTCCGCGCCCTCATGTCCGTGACTGATCCAAGAATCTCGTCTCAAACTAAATGCTTCTATCGCATCCGCCTCGCGCCTTAACGTCGACGTTTCCGCCCGTTCTCGGGCTGTCGACCTTCGACCGTCGACTGTCGACTCCCCTTCCCATGCGCATTGTCATCATCGGCGCCACCTCCGCGATCGCATATCACATCGCGCGGGAATTCGCCGGCGTCGAGCACGCGTCGTACTTTCTCGTCGGTCGAAACGCCGAACGACTCGACACCATCGCGGCTGACCTTCGCGCGCATGGTTCTCCCCAATGTGTCACGCATGCTGGTGATTTCCGCGATTCAGCGATGGCGAGCGCGTTTCCGGCGCAGGCGGTCGCGGCACTCGGCGGAGCGCTCGATCTCATCCTGATCGCGCATGGCTCCCTCAGCGACGAGGCGCGCGCGTCCACCGACCTCGCGTACGCCGATTCCGAGATCGACAACAATTATTCCAGCGCCGTGCGCTTTGCGTCCGCCGCCGCGAATCAACTCCGCGAACAGAAGTCCGGCCAGCTCGCGGTCGTCACGTCGGTCGCCGGCGAACGGGGCCGCGCCTCCAACGCATTTTACGGCGCCACGAAGGCCGCGCTCATCGCGTTTTGCTCCGGCTTGCGCGCGCGTCTCGCGCGCGATGGCGTGCAGCTTACCGAATTGCGGCCCGGCGTGATCGCGACGCCGATGACCGCGCATTTGCCGCGCGGACTCCTGACTTGTTCCGTCGAACAGGCCGGCCGGCTTTGCGCGCGCGCGATTCGCCGTCGCAAAGATCTGGCATACATCCCCGGCTTCTGGCGCTGGATCATGTTTGTCATTCGCGCCCTGCCCGAGTTCGTCTTCAAGAAGCTCAGCTTTTAGCGCGCGATAGTTTCCGGACGGGAAGATGCCGCGGGCACGTCACGAGGTGGTCATTCACCATGCCGGTCGCCTGCATGAACGCGTGGCAGATCGTGGTGCCGACAAACTTGAATCCGCGCGCAATCAGCGCCTTGCTCATCGCGTCGGATTCCGCCGTGTACGTGGGCGCCGTGCGGAGGTTGCGCCGCTTGTTCTGGATGGGCCGACCACCGACAAAGCTCCAGAGAAACGCATCGAGGCTGCCGAATTCCTTTTGGATGAGGAGGACGGCTTTCGCATTGCCGATCGACGCCGCGATCTTGGCGCGGTTGCGAACGATGGACGCGTCGGCCAGGAGCGCAGAGACCTTGCGCGCACCAAACCGGGCGACGACCTCAGGGCGGAACCCGTCGAAGGCCCGGCGGTACCCCTCGCGCTTCCGCAGAATGGTCAACCAACTCAGGCCCGCTTGCGCGCCCTCCAGAATCAGCATCTCGAAAAGACGGATGTCGTCGTGGAGCGGCACCCCCCATTCCTCATCGTGATAGGCGATGTACAGGGGATCATCCGTGCACCAAGGGCAGCGTTTGCTCATGAACCGCATAAAGCGCGGTTGCAGAAATCGTCAATGCGCCTTTGACCTCGCGGCAGAATCATTTTCCTTGTGACGCTGGCGGGTCTGCCCTACCAATCCCGCCCCATCGTTCGCGCGTCCCATTTTCCATGTTTCTCGAGTCTCTTGAACTGCACGGCTTCAAGTCGTTCGCGCACCGGACGAAGCTGACGTTCAGCCGCGGGGTGACGGCCATCGTGGGACCGAACGGCTGCGGCAAATCGAACGTGCTCGATGCCATCCGCTGGGTGCTCGGCGAGCAATCCGCCAAGGCCCTGCGCGGCGGCGAAATGTCGGACGTCATTTTCAGTGGATCCGACTCGCTCGCAGCCGTTGGCATGGCCGAGGTTTCAATGACGTTTTCGGAATGCGAGCGCGAACTCGGGTTGGATTTCCACGAGGTGAAGCTCACGCGGCGCGTCTATCGCGACGGCAAGTCGGAATACCTCATCAACGGCACGGCCTGCCGGCTCCGCGACATTCAGCAGCTCTTCATGGACACCGGCATCGGCCGGACGGCGTACTCGATCATGGAGCAGGGCCGGATCGATCAGTTGCTCAGTTCACGTCCCGAGGATCGCCGCGCCGTCTTCGAGGAAGCCGCCGGCATCACGCGCTACAAGTCGCAAAAGCGCGAGGCGCTGCGCAAGCTCGAGCAGACCGAACAAAATTTGGTGCGGCTCGACGACATTCTCAAGGAGGTGCAGCGCCAGCTTAATTCGCTCTCGCGCCAGGCGGCCAAGGCCCGCCGGCACCAGGAATTCAGCACGCAGTTGCGCTTGTTCGAAACGCACCTCGCCGATGTGCAGTACCGCCAGTGGAAATCGGAAATCGACGCGCTCGATGCGAAGGCCAGCGAGCTACGCGCGCAGGGCGAACGCACCGGGGCCGCCATTGTCGAGGCCGAGGCGCAGCTCGCCGATCAGCAGCGCGAGCTGAATGCACGCGACGAGGCCCTGACCGCGGCGCGTGGTTTCGCGAACGAGGTGAAGAACCGCCTCGGGCAGTCGCAATCGCGCCTTGAGTTCAACCGCGAGCGCATAAACGAGGGCGGCGGCCTCATCGAGCGCTTGAATTCAGAAATCAGCGCGGCGGAAGAAAAGCAACGCCAGCAATCCGACCGATTAAACGCCACCGATTCACAGGAACGCGAACTCAACGATCTCCTGGTGGCCCAGCAGTCACGCATCGACCAGGAACACGCCACGCTGCAAGCCGTGCGCCTGCGTCGCGCCGACGCCGAGGCCTCCCTGCAGCGCGCCACGCAGTCGGCCGTCGCCGGTGAAAGTAAACTGCAATTCCTCCGTGCGGAGCTCGCCCGGACCGAAGCCAGCGCCCTCGCTGCCACCGGTCAGCATCAACATCTTGGCAGCGAGTTGGCAGCGCTCACGCCCGCCCGCGCGACCGCCGTCACCGGCCTCGAGGAAGTGCGCGCTTCGCTGGCCGAGACCGCCCGCGCGGCGGAATCGCGCCGCGAGGCCCAGCACGCGGCGGAATCAGAGCTCAGGGTGGCCCAGAACGCGTTGCAAGAGATCGAAGCCCGACATTCGCGGGCGCGACACGAGTCGGCCGGACTGCACTCAAAGCTTGAAGTCCTGCGCCAGCTCAACCTCGAGGGCGAAGGCCTGGCCGAAGGCGCCAAGGCCGTCCTGCATGGGCTCGACCGACCGGAATTCTTCAAGCCGGCGGTGCTCGGCGCGCTGGCGTCCCTGATCGAAGTCACCGAACCGCAGTTCATTCCCGCAATCGAAGCTGCGCTGGGCGAGAATCTTCAGGCGGTTCTGCTCGCGGATCCGGATGTCGCCGCAAACGCGCTGGAGACGCTGCGCTCCAAGCAATTGGGCCGCGCCAGCGTGGCGCCCACCGTGCAAATTTCGGATCTCGGATTGCGGATCTCAGATTTTGACGCCTCGCACATTCCGGTCGGCGCGACGGCGCATGCGTTGAGCAAGGTGAAGGTCGCTGCGAGTGCCATGGCGCTGGTGAAGCGCCTGCTCGGCGATACCTGGATCGCGCCCGACCTCGACACGGCGCGTCAGATCGTAGCGGCGCGCCCCACGGTCAACGTGGTCACGCCGGCCGGGGAAGTTATTTCGCGCGACGGGATCTGGCGCGGCGGCCGCACCGAGACCGCCGGCGGCGGATCGATCCTGCAACGCAAATCGCAGATTACCGAATTGCAAGCTCACACCGAGACCGCGCGACTCGAGGTTTCCGCCGTCGATACCGAGCGCGAGTCCGCCTCGGCCCGCGTCGCGCACGCGACCACATCGCTGAACGATCTTCGGAACGCTCTGCAATCGGCGCAGGTCCAGGCCTCCGAGCTCACCGGCCGCGTCGCCCTCTTGGAACGGGAGGAACGCGAGGTCGCCCGGCGCGAGGAGGCACTGCGCCGCGAGCAGGAGCAAATTGCCCAGCGCGCCGAGGACGCCCGCGAACGCGCGACCACGCTGGGCGCCGACATTGCCGCGTCGCTCGCGTCCGTCACCGGTACCCAGGACGAAATCGGCGCTCACCGTCACCAGGTCGACGAACTTTGCCATCAGGAAAATGAACGAGCGGAGCAGCTCTCGCAACTGCGCGCCCAATTCGCCGCCGAGCAGCGGGGGCGCGATGAAATCAGCCGCCAGCGTCAGGAACTTGCCGCCCGACGCGACGAATGGGCCGCGGTTCTCGCCGAACGCCGCGCCGAGCTGGACCGTTTCCAAGCCCGACTCGATCATTACAACGCGGAGATTGCCGGACTCGATGAGGCCATTCGGCTCGCCTCGGCCGAATTGTCCGACGCCGACAAAGAAACCGAACGTCTCGCGCTCGCGCGGCTCAATGTTGCCGGCGTCATCGGCGAACTGGAAGGCGCGTTGCGCGCGCATCGGCGCGAATCCGCGGCCCTGCATGATCAGCGCGGGGAGATCGAGGTGCACGCGACGCAGGTGCGGCTCCGCCAGGAAAATCTCGGTGAAAAGATCACGCAGCGATACGCGATCGACCTCGCGCTCTTCATCCCCGAGCCGGAATCGTTGCAAGCTGCCCTGGCCGACCGCCGCGGGAAGAACGACCCGCCCAGCAAGGGCGAGCCCTGGGCCGAGGTCGGGCAGATCGTCGTCCAGCTTCAGGAACGCCTGAACTCGATTGGCGCGGTGAACGTGGATGCAATCCTGGAATACGACGAGCTGGCGCAGCGCAACAATTTTCTCGAGACGCAGCGCAACGATTTGACGAGGTCGCGCGACGAGCTGCAGGGTATCATCGCCAAGATCAACGCGACCACGCTGGAATTGTTCACAAGCACGTTTGAGCGCGTGCGCGGAAATTTTCAGGAAATGTTTACGGAGCTATTTGGTGGGGGCCGCGCGAACCTGATTCTATCCGACGAAAACGACCCGCTCGAATGCGGCATTGAGATTGTGGCGCGCCCGCCGGGCAAGCAGCTCCAATCGATCACGCTGCTCAGCGGTGGCGAGAGGACCATGACCGCCGTGGCGTTGCTGTTTGCGATCTACATGGTGAAGCCGAGCCCGTTCTGCGTACTCGACGAAATGGACGCGCCGCTTGACGAATCGAACATCGGGCGCTTCATCAAGGTGCTCGATCGTTTCGTCCAGCAGAGCCAGTTCCTCGTCATCACGCACAACAAGCGGACCATCGCGCGTGCCGACGTGCTGTACGGCGTCACGATGGAACAGCCGGGCGTGAGCAAGCCGGTGGCGGTGCGGTTCACCGAGCACGAGGACCGGGTCAACGACCGCGGCAACGGTATCGCGGAACCTCCGCGGGAGAAGTCGGAGCACGTGCAAATGGCCACCTGACCCGCCCAACGGCGTCGACTGGGTGTGGGTGACACAATTGTCATTTTACCGGCGCCCACGCATCCCGTAGCGTCTCTTTGCTCACCCCAACTCATTCCCATTCCATGAAACGCAAAGCTTCCGCCGTCTGGCACGGCGATCTCAAGTCCGGTAAAGGCGCCCTCTCGACCGAAAGTGGCGCGCTGGCGCAGACTCAATACTCCTTCTCGACCCGCTTTGAGAACGGCGTTGGCACCAATCCGGAGGAACTTATCGCGGCCGCGCACGCCGGCTGTTTCACGATGGCGCTGTCCTTCGCGTTGAGCAGCGCGGGACACCCGCCCGAGAGCATCGAGACCACCGCCACGCTCACGCTCGAGAACTTGCCGGAGAAGAGCTGGACCGTCACCGCCATCCATCTCGACACCACGGCCAAGGTGCCGGGAGTCGCGGCGGACGCATTTGCCCAGTTCGCCGCCGGTGCGAAGGCCAATTGTCCCATCTCGCGCCTGTTGAACACGACGATTACGCTCGACGCGAAGCTGGCCGGATAACCGCTGAGAAGAGTGGAAGGTCGCGGGTCGGCGCAGCCTGCGGCGTCGAGATGTGGTGTCGTGCACCGTTCCTTTGTGAATCTGTGGTTCACCTCAAAGGTCGCCCCATGCAAACAAAAATCCTCGTGCTCGCCCTGGCCGTGCTGGGAGTTGGCGGATGCGGCAGGCATGACGAAACGGCGCTTGGCGCGCAATCGAGTGAGAGGAATACGCCAGATGGGCCGTTGTTGCTGGGCTTCTGGCCGGGCGAACCGCGCAAGTTTGCCATGGAGAAAGCCCGGGAACTTACGAACGGCCACGTGATCGACGATGGGAGTCACGCCCGGGTGGTTGAGCTGCCCAATCTGGAAGTCGATCGTTTGCCCTGCGTCGTTGAATTGACATTTCATCAGGATCGCCTGCTGACCGTCTACGTCGGCTTTCTAACCAAGGACCCTTCGGAAATTCGCCGCGTTCAAGAGTCGTTGACCGCACGATATGGAAATCCCGATCATCCCAAGACGACCGCAACCTCCGTCTTTCAGCAGTGGGTCATCAAGAAACCCCTCCCGTTCACCGTGGTCAGTGGTTCCGCGCCCATGCAGCTGTTCTATGTCTCAGGTTGGGATGCGGGCCCGCTGTTCCGGTTGGCGCTTCCCTCGGTCACGGTGAATCGCGAGTCGGATGAAAGGCGGATCAGGGAGCTCGCAAAGAAGCACGGGCTCTGAATAAGCCGGCACGAACCCCGGGGAGTTCATCGCGGCCGGACCCGCCGACTGTTTTACGATGGCGCTATCAGCCGCAACACCCGGCGTCGTACTTCCGCCCCCATTCGAAAGCGTGCCGGCAAAAAGCTGGACCGCCAATATCACTCACTTCCACCCCACGCCGGCGTGTCGGATCGCGGCGGTCGCGTTCGCGAACTTCGCTGTGGGCACGAAGGCCAATTGTCCCATCTCGCGCCCATTGAACACGTCCATTACGCTCGAAGCGAAGCTGACCTGACAATTACCGGCTTACCGCGGTCCGACGGCGCCGCGCCAGGACAAAGAAGGCGAGCCCAGCCGCGCCGGCCAGCATCGCGTACGGGCTGGGCTCTGGAATAAAAGTCGGGACGGGGTCCGACGAGAATGTGCCGGTGCCGGCCGCGGTGAAATCGAGGAAGAAGCCGTTGGGTCCGCGGGCCAAGCCAGGGATAATCGAGGAAAACGATAGTCCGACGTCACGCTGAACTGCGGCGCTGAAGGAGAGGAAGTCCGACGAGAAACTGACCGTGCCCGACAGGCTCGAAGCACTGAATCCACCGCTGCCACCGGAGCCGGTAAAGGTGAACGGCGTGAAGATTACCTGCAATAAAACGGTGCGCGAGCCGGTCCCTTCGAGCGCAGGCGTATCCCGGGTAATGGTAATCATGGCGGAGTTCACCCCGCTTCCATTGAATATCTCGTCGAAACCGCTGCCCGAATTACTCGGTCCGAGCGTCGTGAATGAAGTAAAGGTCAGGTGCGCGCTTTGGAATCCGCTCAAGTCCGCCGGCAGCCCAAGGATGGAAAAATATTTGAAGTCGATCGCGAGGCTGTTCACGCCAAACATCGCGTTACCACCGCTGCCAGCTGTTCCCGTGCTGGTGTACGAAAAGGGATTGCCGCCGGCGTTCTGAAAAAATTGCGCGAAGGTAGTAAGTTGCGCGTTCGCCGCGGGCGCAGTGAGCAGACCAAAAGCAACAGCTAAGAGGGCGGCGGAGCGGGGAATGCGAATCATCGTTGAAGTGACCTCAGGGCTGAACGGTTTTATTTGGCGATTTCCAGACCGATGTCAAAACATCTTTCGGTCCGATTGCGACCAAGCTGAACAGCTGTACCTGTCCCCTGGTCAGCCCGCTTGGCTTCCGGCTTTTCCGGTGAGGGACGGCCTGTAAGATATCCATCCACTCACCGCCCATGAACATCATCGACCTCAAGGAAAAATTCTGGCTGCTCAACGAACACTGGCGGCCCAAGGTCGTCGCCGAGCTCAATGCGCAGGAAGTTCGGATCGTGAAATTTTTTGGCGAGTTTCCCTGGCATCACCACGCCGACGCCGACGAGTTGTTTCTCGTGTGGAAGGGCGCGATGCGCATTGAGTTTCGCGAGCGGGTCGTCGAGTTGAAGGCCGGACAGATCTGCGTGGTGCCGCGCGGCGTCGAGCATCGGACCGCCGCGGACGCGGAGGCGGAAGTCATTCTCTTTGAGCCCGCCGGCACGCGGAACACCGGAAACGTCGTGGACCCGGTCTTCACCGCGCCGACGGGAGTGAAATTGTAGAGGGGAAACTCGAAGCTGGAAATTCGAAACTCGAAGAAAATGTCAAACCGAATCAAACGGGGGAAAACCGCGGTGCCCCTTTGCACTTTCTTGGTTTTCGCCACCTAGACTTTCTTCGAGTTTCGAGTTTTTTCAGTTCCCGGCTGCAAGCGCCCCGGGAACGTCAGCTCCGCGATGCCTGATTTGTCGAGCTCACCGAGACCCAACGCAATCATCCGTTCGAATTGGGCCTTGGTCGCCGCGGCGAGCGGCAGATTGAGCCCGGCGGCGCGGGCGAGGTCCAACGCGATGCCGCTGTCCTTCGCGGCGTGCGCGGCGGAAAAGAAACACGTGTGATCGCGCTTTTCCATGTCCTCTCCATCCGTGACGAGGACGCGTGACGCCGCGCCGGTTGAACCAAACACGCCACGCAGCGTCGCGAGATCGAGTCCGAGCGCCGCGCCGAGGCCGAGGCCTTCCGCGAGACCGGCGGTGTTGATGTTCATCACCATGTTCACGAGCGCCTTCACCTGCGCCGCCGTGCCCGCCGCTCCGATGTAGCGAATCGTCGACGCCAATGCGTCGAGCACCGGCATCGCGCGGTCGAAGGTCTCCCGTTTGCCGCCGCACATGAGGTAAAGCGTGCCGTCCCTCGCCTGCGGAATGCTCGACGCCATACAAGCCTCCAGCGATTCCGCGCCGGCCCTCGCGGCGGCTGACTCGATGTCGACGTGCACCGCGGGCGAAATCGTGGCGCAATTGATGAACAGTTTTCCGCGCGCGCCGATGAGCAGGCTGTCCGCTGGATCCTGGAATATCGCCCGCTGTGCGGCGTCATCCGTCACCACCGTGATGATGCATTCCGCAGAGGCGGTCACATCCGCAAGGCACCGGGCGTGGGTGCATTTCAACTCCTCCGCCAGCGCGGGCGCCGTTTCGGCATGCGCATCGAACACCGACGCGATGGTGAAGCCTCGCTCCGCCAGCCGGCGCGCCATGTTGGCGCCCATCCGGCCGACACCCACAAAGGCAATGGATTTCATCTCGGAATTCTATCTGCCATTATTCCGCCGCCGCCAAGTGGAAGTGATCGCCAGCCGAAATCGGGTGAGTCGTTCAAATTTCTTTTCACTGCCCGCCGGACAAGTATTGTCACAAATTCGTCACCATGGACTGGCTCACTGGCAACTGGTTTAACCTCATTCCCGCCCCGCTCGCGCATTTCGTGCTGGCAGTCGTCGCGCTGAGTTGCGCGCTCGTCATCGGTTTCGAGCGGTTCCGCAAGGAGAAACCCGTCGGCTTTCGGACCCTTGGACTGGTTAGCTTCGGCGCCGCCGTCTTTGTCATGGCTGGCATGGGCGTGAGCCCCGACGGTCGGGCCGAGGCCGGTCGCGTGATCGGCCAGATTGCCTCGGGCGTGGGCTTTCTTGGGGCCGGCGTCATCCTGCGCGGGCAATACGGCATCACGGGCCTCACCAGCGCGGCCACGATCTGGGCGATGGCGGCGGTGGGTTGCGTCGCGGGCGCGGGTTTTGGCGGCGGCGCGATCGCCGCAAGCGGCATGATGTGGCTGCTGTTGACGATCGTCTCGCGCCTGGAAGGTCAATTTCTCAACAAGCAACAATGCGCGACGGCGATTGTGCGCTTCCAGGCCAAGGGTGGACGCACGGCCCTGCGCCTCGAGGAGGTCCTGGACGATTTCCACATCCCGCCCCGGGAGCAAAACTGGTCGTGCTCGTTGGACCACGAGGTGGGAATCGTCTCCATCAAATATCACCACCTGCAGCGGCATCACCGCGAATGTCTCGTGCGCATTTGCGAATTGCCCGATGTGATCTCGATCGAGCGCGACGAGGAACGCCTGGCGGATCGGCTGTAAAAGAAGTCCAGGGTCGAGGGACGAGAGTCGAGGCCTGAAGCACTTCTGACCGGGGGGACCTTCTACCACTGAAATTGCTCGCCCTCGTCCCTCGGCACTCGACGCTTTTTTCCATTGCCACCCCCGGCCCCGGTCGTAAGCTGCCGGCCATGGTTGAACTTGCCCCTTCGCCAGTAGTTCAGTCCGCAGAAATCCCCCTCAAGCCCGAATCCAAGAGAGAGAACTTCGTCCGCGCCTACCGCTGGATGCTGTTGGCCCGGACGCTCGATGAAAAGCTGGCCGCGTTGTACAAAGCGGGCGGCAAAATCTCCGGCGGCGTCTTCCTCGGCACCGGCCAGGAGGCCCTCAGCACCGCCCTCGGTGTCGCCCTGCGCAAAGGCGATGTCTTCGCTCCGCTGATTCGGGATCTCGCCGGTCGCCTTGCGTTCGGTGAACCCGTCCTCGACGCCACGCGCACTTACCTCGGCTCCCGTCTCGGCCCGATGCGTGGTCGCGACGGCAACATTCACCGCGGCCGGATCGCGGAGGGCCAGATGGCCATGATTTCCCATCTCGGCGCGATGATTTCCACCACCGCCGGCGTGTTGCTCGCCCGCCGCATGCGCGGCCAGACCGGCACCGTGGGCGCGATCAGCATCGGCGACGGCGCCACCTCCACGGGTTCGACGCATGAGGGCTTGAATACCGCCGCCGTCGAGCACCTGCCACTGGTCGCAGTCATCGCCAATAATCAATACGCCTATTCCACCCCGACGAGCCGCCAGTTCGCCTGCGAAGACCTGCTCGACCGGGCCAAGGGATACGGTTACGAGGGTCACAGCGTGGACGGCACTGATCTGGAGGCCTGTCTCGAAGTGTTGCAACGAGCTGTCGACCGCGCCCGCGAAGGTCATGGGCCGCAGATGGTCGTGGCGCGACTGCTGCGATTGACCGGGCACGGCTTGCACGACGACGCGTCCTACGTCGATCCGAAACTGAAGGCGTCGCCCGTGGGCGCGGACTGTCTCCGGCTCGCGGAAAAGACGTTACTCGAACGCCGTTGGGCCGAGGCAAAGGATCTCGCGTCGTGGAAGGCGGAGTGCGTGAAGGAAGTCGACGAGGCGGCGGCGCAGGCGATGCGTGATCCAGCGCCGGATCCGAAGTTGGAGGATTGGTCGGCGCTCAACGAACCCGAGATGCTGGATCTCGGTCTCGCCACCCGCGGTTAGGCCCGAGCCCCTCGATTACCATGGCGACAACTTATCTTGAAGCGATCCGCGCGGCGCAGGCGAAGGCCCTGCAGGATGATGAGCGCGTCTTTATTTACGGGCAGGATGTCGGCGCGTTTGGCGGCGCCTTCAAGGCCACCAAGGGCCTCGCCGCCGCGCACCCGGGTCGCGTGATGGATTCCCCGATCAGTGAGGACGCGAGCATTGGCCTGGCCATCGGCGCGTCCATCGAAGGCCTCCGGCCCATCGTGGAAATGCAGTTCGCCGATTTCTCGAGCGTGGCCTTCAGCCAGATCGTGAACCAGGCAGCGACGCAGTTCTACCGCACCGGCGTTCCGTGCCCCATGGTCGTGCGACTACCCAGCGGCGGAACCCCCGGCGGTGGCCCATTTCACTCCCAATGCATGGAAGCCATCTACGCCCATTATCCCGGCTTGGTCGTCATGACGCCCGCCACGGTCGAAGACGCCTATCACCTCCTCCTCGCCGCCGTGGAACTGGAGGACCCGGTCATCTACTGCGAACATAAATTCCTTTACAACCACCTCAAAGCTGAGCGGTTACCTGAAAAGAGCGACTTGCCGCCGAACAAGGCGCGCGTCGCGCGTCGCGGTCGCGACGCGACGGTCGTGACGTACAGCGCGATGCTCCACGAGGCCCTGACCGCCGCGGGCGACCTGTCCCGGGAAGGCTGGGAAATCGAGGTCGTGGATTTACGCGTCGTAAAACCCATCGATACGGAGACCATTCTTGAGTCCGTGTCCCGGACCGGGCGCATGCTGGCGGTCGGTGAATCTGCACCCTGGGGCGGCGTGACGGCCGAAGTGGTCGCCCGCGTGGCGGCGGACGGTTTTCGCTTCCTCGATGCGCCTCCGCGCCGGCTCGCGTGCAAGGACACGCCGGTGCCGTATCATCCCAACCTCTGGGCCGCGCATCGGCCCAATGCCGCCGAGATCGCGCGCGTCCTGCGCGAAGTTCTGCGGTTCTAAGCTCCGGCCGCGTTTCGCGACTCGGCCGGTTTCCCCGGTCGACGGGAAAATTTGGTCAATCTCGCTAATCTGGTAATTTGATTCCCCCACCATTCGTTCGAATGCGCATTCCGATCACCATGCCCCAGCTCGGCGAGTCGATGGCTGAAGCCACCATTGTCAGCCTCGGCATCAAACCCGGACAGACCGTCAGGGCCGATCAGGACATCATCGAAGTGGAGACGAACAAAGCCGTCTTTCAGGTGACCTCGTCGTGCGACGGCGAAATTACCGAGGTGCTCGTGGAGCGCGGCGGCACCTACGGCGTGGGCGCAGTCCTCGGTTACATCGAAGCGACGGAATCTGAAATCGAGAAGCGTGGGCTGGGTCGCGCTGCGGAAGCGGCCGCCACCGCCAGCGCCGAGACGCCTTCCGTTCCGCTGCGCGCCGAAGACGGGGCCGACGCGATGCACGGCGGTCCAGATCTCAATCCGCCGGTGTGGGCCACCGGCCAGTATGCGTCATCGACCGCGGCCCTGCATGTGGACAAGCGTCTGCCCGCGGCTGCTCCGGTCGTCCCCACGCGCGGCGCCGGCCACGGCGGCGGTTTTCTCTCGCCCCGCTTGCGCGCCCGCCTGAGCGAGGCGGGGCTCACCGAAAATGACCTTTCCGCGATCGGCGGCACGGGCACGAACGGTCGCGTGACCTCCGATGATCTCGAACGTTATCTCTTTGCGCTCGCGGCCAACGATGTCTCGCCGGCCATGCCGATGCGACTCTCGGTGGCCGACGCGATGCGCCGAAGCTGGTCGCGTCCGCTCGCGACGGTCGGCCGACTCGTCAAACTCGACGCCCTGCTCGCGCATCGCGCAGCCGCAGTCGATCCGAAGCCCGGTCCCGCGCTTTATGCCGTGCGGGCGCTCGCGCTGGCGCTGACCGACGATCGCCAGTCCGCCGCGCGACTCATCGGAAACAAACTCGTCGTACCGAAATCAATCGACATCGGTTGCGCGGTGGAGGTCGACGAGGGCATCATGGTGCCTGTGTTGCGCAAGGTGGACGGGAAGCCGCTCGCGGAATTGATCGCGCCGTATCGCGCGCTGGTCGAGGCCGCACGCAAGCGCACCCTGACGCCGGCGGACTTTGCGGGATCGATTGCGTCGGTGACCAACTACGGCCCGTTCGAATTGGAATGGGCCACCCCAATTCCGCTGCCGGATGAGTCGCTCATCCTCGGCTTGGGTGCCACGCGCAAGCACCCCGAGTGGGACGCCGAGATTGAGGATTGGATGCCGATCAACGCGGCGCAGCTCACGCTGAGCTTTGATCATCGCGTGATCGACGGCGGTCGCGCCGGGCGGTTGCTGGCGAAGGTCGTCTCGCTGCTCGAAGCGCCGGATCAGCTCTGACGCGTGTCGCGGTGATGTGAAGCAAAATTCCCGCGTGATATGAGGCGGCGACGCGCCACCCCCGTCTCACATCAGCCGGATCGCGCCATCACTTCGCCTTCTCGCGGCCGCGCAACCGGATCGTGATCGGCAGGCCGGGAAACGGATACTCCTTGCGGATGCTCTTCTCCAAATAGCGCCGGTAATCAGCCGTAAGCAGTCGCTCGTCGTTGCAGAAGAAGATGAAGCGTGGAACCGGAATCGGGGTCGGGGCCAGCTCGTCATTCGTCCGCGTCGCGTAGAGCAACTTGAAACGCTTGTTGAAAACCGTGCGCGGCGGCTGGTGCTCCATCGCGGTTTGCAACAGCCGGTTTAGCGGACCGGTCGGCGTGGGCGCGAGCGCGGCCGCCCGAATCTCCTCGACCGCCATAAAGACCTTGCCAATTCCCATCTTCTCCTTGGCCGAAATGGCGATGAGCGGCGCGTGATCAAGAAAGAAAAGTTCCGCCGCCGCCGAGTCGAGAAACTCCTTCCGGAACTCCTTCAGGGTCTTGCCTTCCTCCGCCTTGTCGATGAGGTCCCACTTGTTCAGCAGCAGCACGCACGGCTTTTTCGCCTCCTGAATCAATCCCGCGATCTGCCGGTCCATGCGCGTGACGCCCGCCTCCGCGTCGACGACCAGCACGCAAAGATCCGCGCGATGCACGCTTTTCTCCGAACGCATCACGCTGAACACTTCAGCCGATGAATTGTGCCGGCTGCGGTGGCGCATGCCCGCGGTGTCGATCAACACATAGGGGCGTCCGTTGAAGACGTGCGGGATGTCGACCGCATCACGAGTCGTGCCTGCGGTGTCGCTGACAATCGTGCGTTCGTCCTTGAGGATCGCATTCGTCAACGACGACTTGCCCACGTTCGGGCGCCCGAGAATGGCGATGCGCGGCGCGGCGCGCTGGCGCACCCGGGGGGTGGCCGGCGCGTCGGGGTCGGCCGGTTCAAGATCCTCGAGCACCGGCGCCGCGTTCGGCAGCTTTGCTTCGATCGCCTCGACCAGATCGGAAATACCGCGCCCGTGCGCGGCGCTGACATTGAACATGTCGCGAAAGCCGAGTCGGGCGAACTCGGCCATCAGCGGCGCGTGCTTGGGCAAATCAATCTTGTTCACGACGAGCAGCACCGTGGCCCGCGAGCGGCGCAAATACTTCGCCAGGTCCTGATCCGCCGGCACGAGACCCGCGCGGCCATCAACCGTGAACACGACCACCGCCGCCGCCTGCACGGCAATCTCGGCTTCGGCGCGGACGCGGTCGTGAAATTCGGCGTCGGCGATTTCCCCGATCCCACCGGTGTCGATGATCTCAAACGGCGCCTCGCCCAGATTGCATTCCGCGACAATCCGGTCGCGCGTAATCCCCGGCTGATCGTGCACGATGGCAATGCGCTCGCCGGCGAGCCGGTTAAAGAGCGCAGACTTGCCGACGTTGGGACGGCCGACGATGGCGACCACGCGTCGCGGTGAGTCGTCTTCTTTCGGGGGTTCGGCGGCCATGCGCGCAACGTGCTCCGGGTTCGTCTCTGATTCATCCTTTTTCGGACGATTGAATTTGCCGGATTCCGTCGATGCCATAGCCGACCCAAGATGCGAGCGTAAACACCCCCGCGACGAGGATGATGACGAGGGGTGGCGGCGTGTGCAATTGCGCCATCACCCACGCGATCGCGGCCATCTGCGTGACGGTGGTCACCTTACCCATCCAACTCGGGCGGACGATGACGTCGCCATTCAAGAACTGCAGCAGCAGGCAGCCCAGCACGATGGCGATATCGCGGGCGATCACGAGAATCAGGAACCAGAGCGGGAATTTCACCTCCCAATGTCCGAAGGTCAGGACGAGCAGTGCCGAGAGGAGCAGGCCCTTATCGGCAATCGGATCGAGAATCGTGCCCAGCTTGGTGTGCTGGTTGAATCGTCGCGCGACGAATCCATCGAGTCCGTCGCTCACCGCGGCGACCACGAACACGCCAATGGCCGTGAAGCGAAGCCACGGCTGGCGCTCGCCTTCGAGCACGCTTTCACCGTAGTAAATCGCGAGCATCACAAACGCCGGAATGGCGGCGATGCGCGCCAGGGTGATTTGATTCGCGACGGTCATGGTTCCGGGGGTCGGCGCGCAAACAGTGCCTACGACCCAAAGCGGATGCAAGCGTGCGCACGCTTGCCGCCGCGGTTTGCCAGCCGGATTCCCGCCGCCGCCTGACTACTCTTCCTCTTCGACTTCGCTGGTCTCCGTCAGCACGCTGATCAGCCACTTCCCGTCCTGCTTGACGTAGACCGCGATAAAGGCCGCGGTCTCTGTCGACTTGTCTGGACCCGTAAACGTGGAGGTCGCGTTACCGACCACAACGTCCGGACCGAGCGTCCGCACGGAGTCCAGCCGAAGGGTCAACGTCCGTCCCTTGTGCGCCGCAATCGAGTCCTCGAGCGCGCGTTGGATGACCACGCGACCGCGCATGATTGCGCCCTGATCATCGATCCAATCCGCATCACTCGTGAAACAAGCCGTCACCATCTTCGCGTCGCCCTTGTTGAACGCGGCCGTGAAATTCGAAAGCGCCTCGTTGAGTTCCGTCCGCGGTGCGGACATGTCGCGGGCGGGCGATTCGGCCGGCGCGGGCGGCTTGTCGGGCTTCGGTGCATCGCCCTCGGCGGCGATCAGCAGTCGGAGGGGCAGGCACAGGGCAAAAGCGAGAATCGTAGGAGCACGCATAAAATCAGGGAGGATATCCCGAGAACCGTCCGCAAGAAGTCAAAACGAATCAAGCGGCTTGCGCGAATACTTTTATGCCATCGCCGACCAACTCGACGCCGATGCACACGAGCAAAAGGCCCATGATTCGCGACATGGCGTCCAATCCTTCGGATCCCAGGACGCGGACTAGGCGCGTCGAAACGCGGAACAAAGCCCAGATAATGAACGTCACCGTGAAGATGGCGACGACCACGGTCGCGTGACCGACCAGTTTCTGGCGGAGCGTCGGTTCGGCCGCGATCCTGGTCGAGAAGCTGATGATGACCGCGATAGTCCCCGCCCCGGTGAGACTGGGAAACGCCAGCGGCATGAACGCAAAATCTTGTTGCGGTTCGCTGCCGGACGACGCGGCGGCCGTCGCGCAACGAGGCGAGGGAAAGATGAGGTTGAATCCGAGGAACGCCACGATAAGGCCGCCGGCGATCCGCAAAGCGGGCAGCGAAATCCCGAAGAATTCCATGATCAGACCGCCAAGGAACAGGGTCACCAGCATGATGAGCGCGGCGTTGCGCGAAACGCGCGCGGCGTAGTCCGCCCGTTTTTCGTCCGACATGCCCGCGGTCAGGGTGAGGAACAGCGGCATGACGCTGAACGGATTCACGATCGCGATCAGCGCGGCGATGACAGCCAGGGCATGCGGCAACGCGCCTTGGAGGGTGGTGGCGTCGGGCATGGGAAAATCCGGTATACGGCCGCGCGGTTTTAGCCTTCCTGGGCAAGAAAATGCCGCGCCGACTCGAGTTCCTGTCGCTTGGCGGCGTCCACGACGGGAAACGTCAGATTCAACGATTCCAACGCATCATTGACGGCGGCTGCGACGACGAGGCGGGTGTACCACTTGTTGTCCGCTGGCACGACGAACCACGGGGCGTGTTCGGTGCTGGTGTGCCGGATCATGTCTTCGTACGCCGTCATGTACTGACTCCAAAAACCGCGTTCCTTCACGTCGGCGGGCGAGAATTTCCAGTTCTTCTCGTTCTCGTCGAGTCGCTCTATGAAACGACGCTTCTGCTCGTCCTTCGAGACGTTCAGAAAAAACTTCCGCACGATGACACCATTGCGCGACAGGTATTGCTCAAAGGCGTTGATGTCCTCGAAACGGTCCTTCCAGATGTTTTTCGTCACCACCCGCTTGGGTAGGCGCTGGTGCGCGAGGCACTCGGGGTGAACGCGCACCGCGAGGACTTCCTCGTAGTAGGAGCGGTTGAAGATGCCGATGCGGCCTCGCGGCGGGAGGTCGCACGTCGTGCGCCAGAGGAAATCATGGTCGAGTTCGGTCGACGACGGCGACTTGAAGGACGACACCTGGCAGCCCTGCGGATTTACGCCGGAGAGCACGTGCTTGATCGTACCGTCCTTGCCGGCTGCATCCATCGCCTGAAAAATCAGGAGCACGGCCCAGCGGTCCTGGGCGTACAGCTTCTCCTGCAAACCGCACAGGACGTCGACCCCGTCGCGCAGCAGCTTTTTCGCACCCTCCTTCGACTTGAGATTACGCGTATCGCCCGGATCAAAATCGCGGAGCCGAAACTTTCTCCCGTTCGTGATGCGATACGGCTCGACAAAACGGGCGACTTGCTTGCGGTACGTCATGACGGGCGGGGGGGGTCCATCCGTCGCCCGGACGCGCGTTGATTTAAGAGGAGCGGAGCGGGCCGCGACCGCAACCGGGATGACAATTTCATTTGCTTGGGGACTGGGATTCCCGCCGCGAGAGGCTGCCGCGGCGACCGCTTTCGACGTCGCACGATGATCCTACTGTCATCCCACTAACGCCGGTCTACCTGACTGGGTCTGCCACGTCAACCGGCATCGCAGGCGCCGGGTGCGACCATTCATCCTGCAGCAGACGTCGGCCGGCGCCACCCGCGTCCAACCCCGTCAATCCGCCGGCAACGCGCGCTGCGTGTACGCGCTGTAATCGTCCATCGCCGGCACGTAGACCGAGTTCAGCAGCGGCGACGAGATCAGGAAGTCCGCCGACGCGCGGTTGCAGGCGATGGGCAAGTTGTATACCACCGCAATGCGCAACAGCGCCTTCACGTCCACATCATGCGGGTGCGGCTCCATCGGATCCCAAAAGAAGATGATCATGTCCACGCGGCCCTCCGCGATCATCGCCCCGAGCTGCTGGTCGCCGCCGAGCGGGCCGGATTTCAGGCGCGTGATCAGCAGGTCCGGCGAGTCGGCGTCGGCTTCCTTGTAGCTGGCACGAATGGCTTCGTCGACGAGGCGACCGGTGGTGCCGGTGCAAACGAGTCGATGCTGCGAGAGCCCGAGGTAATTCCACTTCACCCACTCCACGAGTCCCTGCTTGCGATTGTCGTGGGCAACAAGCGCAATGGTCTTGGTCGTTATCATGACCGCAACCTATAGCGGATCTGATTCCGCAAGCGGTCCACTCTCGGAGAATTGGGACCGATACAATTCGTTAACTACTGTCAAATAAATGTTTACATTGACTTGTTAGCTTGCCCGATTTCTTCGAGAATCTCGTGAGCGCGACAGGATCGCTCAAACCAGCGGCGAAATTTGATCACTTCTCGGACTCAGGTGTTTCAACTCGAACACGCCCCCGGCTTGGACGTGTCCGGTGGATAGCCCCGTCCAGCTTTGGAGTTCGCGCTCGGGCACCTGCACCGACGGCCTTTCATCCGCGACGACTTCACTCGGCAACTCGTTTCAATCGCTGCCGCCGACCTTGCACCGGATGGTCCCGGACCAATTTGGATATTCAGCCTCGGGCCCGCTTGAGCGGACCTGGCAGCGCTCTTCAAGGTTTCGGTGCGAGCGAGGCGACGATTTTCTCGAAGCGCGGGTCGCCGCGAAGCGCATCCCATTGAGGGTTTAATTTCAACTCGCCGTAACTCACACCCATTGGAATTTGCGCCGAGACGGTGAGATGTTCCAGAGCCAGATCGGTCTCACCGCTCCAGGCATAAATGGTGGCTAGATTTCTGATCAATCCCGCGCCAATTGCCGCATCCTTGGACAATGGGAGCAGCTCGCACGCATGACGCCCTTCGCGCATGGCGTCCTCTTTTCGTCCAAGCGCGGCATCGATTTGGCCGAGAAGGCTCCAAGCCTGCGCGTAATCGGGTTGCCCGCGCACCAGCTTTTCCAAAATCGTGCGCGCGACCCCAAACGAACTCTGCGCCAGCGGTGCATCGTCAAATGTCCGAGCCGCAAGACCGATAAACCATTCGCGGGGAAAAACGAAGTTCCCGCCCGGTGAAATTCCCCCTGCCGGAATTGCAGCCACCGCGCGATTGACGGCGGCGGAATTGCGCTCCGCCAGCGCACAACGAAACATCACATCAGCAATTTTTTCCGCGGCCCCGGGTTCTTCAATCAGAATCGCGGTGAGTTCCGTGCGCAGAGGTCGGACATCCGCTCGCGCGAGGAACGGCACGATGGCGAGGCGGATGCGCGAAAAGTAGTCGCCCGGAGAGATTGCAACGGCGCGCTCGAAGACTCGGTTTGACTCGGCGTAGCGGCGCAGACCTTCGTAGGTACCACCGGCCAACAGAAGAATATGAACGTTTTGCGGATCCAACTCAACGGCCCGCTCGAAGTTGTTAATTGCCTCTGTCCAGCGCCCCTGACGACGATCAATCGTACCACTCAAGAAGTAGACGTCGGCATCATTCGGCAGCGTGCGCCGGGCGAGAGCTAATTCGGTGCGAGCGCGGTCGTAGTCTCGAAAACCACGATAAAAATACCGCGCCCAAGCGAGGTGGACTTCGCCGGCGTCGGGCTGAAGTCGGGCGGCGTTCTGGATGGCTGCATTCGCAAGATCACGACGCGCAGGGGTGGGGTCGTAGCCCCCAAAGTAGAGATTAAGGTGCATATGGCCGAGCAGGCAATAGGCGAGCATGAAACGCGGATCGCGCGCGACTGCCTCGTCCAGCAAGTGCACCGCTTGCAGGAGGGCTTCGTCCTCGGGCGCCTTGAACTCGAGTTGCCGGGCTTTGGCGTAGAGTTCACTGGCGACTAGATCGCTGGTAGGCACCTGGCGCATGGCAGCGACCTCTTTGGATGAAATTTTCGCCTGAAGCTGCGCCGCGATGACGTTGGCGATTTCACTTTGCAGGGCAAAAACATCGGCCAAATCTCGATCGTACCGCTCCGCCCAAACGTGCGCGTCCGTTCGCGCATCGATCAGCTGCGCCGTGACGCGCACTTTGTTGCCTGCCCGCTGCACGGTTCCTTCGAGGATATAGGCCACCCCAAGTTCCCGCGCGATCTCGCGGACGCTTCGCTCCCCCGCGCCGCGGTAGCGCATCACGGAAGTGCGACTGGTGACCTTCAGGTCCGCGATTCGGGCGAGGTCGGTCAGGATTTGATCCTGCACACCGTCGGCGAAAAACGCGTTCTCCTTGTCGCTGCTCGAATTCTCGAACGGCAACACCGCAATGCTCTTGTCTGGAATCGGCGTGGGCGTCGGACCCGCGGCGGCCACGGATACCGCCGTCGGAGCGGACGTCGGCGGGAGTGCGAAGGCTGCCACCGTAGGCGCTCGCTCCGCGGCCGGAGGATTTCGTCGCCACCAGCCCGCGACCAACCCCGCGGTCACGACGATGCCGCCGAGCACGATGACGCCGAGCGCGACGAACAGGACGCGAGGCCTGGAATTTGGGTCCCTTTGCGCGCCGCCATCGGAACCAGAGATCGGAACGGCTGTCCGCCGACTAGAACCTTCCGCCGTGACCGCGGTTTCGAGTTGGGATGGCGGGCCGGATTCATCCATCCCTTCCGCCCCGCTCAAGATTCTTTCGCGGCAGTGCTCCAACGCCTTGACGACCGCAGTGGCATTCGCAAAACGTCCGTCCGGGTCCTTCGCCAACAGCTGCGCCACCACGGCCTGCAGGCTTGCAGGCAGGTGCGACAGCCGCGCCAGCGGGAGGGGGCGAGAGACGTGCAGCGTCAGCACCTCGTGCAGCGAACTCCCGCGAAAAGGCGGCGCACCCACCAGCATTTCCCACAGCATGCAGCCGAGCGAATACAAATCGGAGCGTCCATCCAGCTCCACGCGTTCCTGACATTGTTCGGGGCTGGCATACACCGCGGTCCCGCGAAAGCCGGTGGTCAGCGCATCCGCGTTGCTGGTCAGGGAGTCACCCGCAAAGGCGCGCGCCAGCCCGAAGTCGATAATCTTCACCCCCCACGTCGCCGGCTCCGATTCCGACGCACCCTTCTCCCGCCCCGCCGCCGTCCGCACGATCATGACATTGCCCGGTTTCAGATCGCGATGGACGACACTTTCGGCGTGAATCGCCGCGAGGCCGAGCGCGATCTGTTCAGCGAGACCGATCGCGAGCAGTGGCGCCAGCGGGCAACGGGTTTGCATCCAGTCGCGTAACGATTCACCGGCGATGAACTCCATCGCGTAAAACGGATTGGTGGGGTCCTGGTTCAGAAAGACCACACTCGCGACGTTCGAATGGTGCACCCGCGCGGCGGCGCGCGCCTCGCGCAGGAACAAGGCTTGAGTTTTCGCATGGTTCACCTGCGCGGGATTGATGACCTTGAGCGCCACGTCGACCCGAAGATGCGCGTCGTACGCCTTGTAGGTCACCCCCATCGCCCCGCGCCCCAATTCCCACGGCGTACCATCGGCACGGCGCTCCACGCGGTAATGCGCGAAAGTCATGTCGGCCGACGAGGGTTGCGGCGGATCAGCCATGGTCGGCAAGCATAAGACGCCGCCCGGCGATAGGAAAGCCAGCATTCCCGCCCGAACGACTCGTCCGGTTCCGCCTTAATCCACAATGATCTCGTTCGGCAACTCGTTGCGATCGCGGCCATCGGCGTCGGG
Source organism: Verrucomicrobiota bacterium (assembly GCA_025353105.1). Classification (GTDB taxonomy): domain Bacteria; phylum Verrucomicrobiota; class Verrucomicrobiia; order Chthoniobacterales; family SZAS-18; genus SZAS-18. Next base: position 7,728 of record JANXRG010000052.1, on the reverse strand, counting down.
CGGGAAATGCTCGGCCAGGCGTGCCCCCGCGGTCGCGACCGCGTGAAGAATCGCGTCGGTGTATTTCCCGTCGCTCAAATGACTCTTCATCGCGTCGCGCACCTCGGTCCAGAATTGTTCTCCCACCTTCGCGTCGATGCCGGTGTCACCAACCACCGCAAACGAGCGCGAACGCGGCGCGAGGAAGATCAGTACGGCATTCCGATGCCGGGTGTGATCCATCTTCAACTTGAGGAAACGCGACGTTGCGGCACCCAGCGCGTTCGGACGGTCCCGGTCGCTCACCCAGACCCGAATCTCGCCCGACGTCTTCGTCTCTGCCACCGCGATGGCCGCGACGATCCGCGGGCTGTCAACCTGGGAAAGAAAGGATTTTGCTTTCATCGTTACCAGTCGCCCCCCGCGCCACCGCCGCCGCTCATGCCGCCGCCGCCGGAAAATCCGCCGCCCCCAAATCCGCCGCCGCCGCCCCAGTTTCCCCCACCCCCGCCGCCCCAGAACATCGGACCCGTGCGCACGTTTCGACTGCCTCGGGAATCATAGACCCGACCCGCGCCACCCCCGGTGAAACCCGAGATGATGAAAAAGAGGAAAATTACGATCACCACGATCACCCAAAACGGAATCCCTTTCTGCGAACCCCGCGCTCCCCGCTCCTCGGCGGTCGTCTTGCCGGTGCCTGCGTATTCGCCGCGCGCCGCGGCCAGCAGCGCCGCCACCCCGTCCCGGAATCCCCCGTCGAAGTCGTTCGCACGAAATTTCGGCGTGATGACGGTATCGATGATCTGCTTCGCGGTGCCATCCGGGATCGCTCCCTCCAGCCCATAGCCGACCTCGATCCACGTCTTCCTGTCATCCTTGAAGACGAACAGGACGGCACCGTTATTCCGGCCGGCCCGACCGACCTTCCACGCGGTGAAGATGCGGTGGCTGTAATCCTGGATCGACGAGTCCGTTTGCGCCTTGCCGAAGACGGCAACAATGATCTGGTTTGAAGTCTGGCGCTCGTAATCCGTGAGCTGGCGATCGAGTTCTTCAACGACCGGGCCGGAGGCGGTCAGCGTGTAGTCGTTAAAATACCGCGGCGGCACTGGCGGCATCACCTCGGCCGCACGCAGCCATCCCGTCGCCGCCAGCAGCGACGACAGGAAGACGGGAAGCCAACGAATCGGCATGGCGGTACGGTACCGCGGGCGGGCGATCACTTTTTCGGCGCCGGGGTCGGCTGGCCAAACTGGAAACTAACCGCGGGTGGATTCTCCGCGCCAGCTTTCGCCTCAAAATACGGCTTCACTTTATACCCGAAGAAACCGGCGATCACGTTGGTCGGAAAGAGCTGGACCGCCGTGTTAAACGCTTTCACCGCCGTGTTGAAATTTCCGCGCTCCACCGAAATCCGATTCTCCGTGCCTTCGAGCTGGGACTGCAAATTCAAGAAATTCTGATTAGCCTTTAGTTCGGGATATTTTTCCACCACCACCAGCAACCGCGACAGGGCCGAGGAAAGTCCATCCTGCGCCGCTTGGAACTTGGCCAGCGCCGCGGGATCGTCGGGCGCCTTACTTGGGTCGATCTTCACCTGACCCACGGAAGCGCGGGCGTTGACGATGTCCGTCAAAGTCGATTTTTCGAAATTCGCTGCGCCCTCGACGGTCTTGACGAGATTTGGGATGAGGTCGGCACGCCGCTGATAGACGTTCTGCACCTGCGCCCACTGGGCATCGACCGATTGCGAGAGAGGCACGAGCGCATTGTACTTGCTCACGGCCCACGCGCCGATGATGAGCGCGCCCACGACGAGGATACCGAGACAGCCGAGGATAGATTTGTTCATGAGACCGGTACTACAAACCAAAGTTTGCGGTTGTGCATCAAGAAATCCTGTCAGAACTCAATTAGATCCGTCGTGGATTGGTTTGTCCCCAATCCGATGGGTACGAGATCGGCGCAGCCGCCTGATTTGTCGCATCGCGTTAGGGACCACTCCATCCAACTGCTTCGTCATTCGTTCGTCATTCTGGTTTCGCATTCGTCATTCGGAGTGCCGCCCGGCGGTGGTGGCACCCTTCACTGCTTCTCGGTCTTCGGTGCCATCTTTTGAAGCAGCGCCTGAAAACGCGGCTCGCCGCGGAGCGGGTCCCAATCGGGATCGGCGAGGAGCCAGCCATAATGAAATTGGCCCGGGACGTCGGGCAGCAGCTCCAGCTGATCCAAGGCCAGGGCGTTTTCTCCGCTTTGGGCGTAAATCTTGGCCAGATTCTCAACCATGGCCACGCCTAAGACAGAATTCTTGCTGATGGGAAGCATTTCACAGGCTCTCTTTCCCCAGCGGATGCCGTCGTCCTTCCGTCCGACGAGCACACAGTAATAACCCGCGCGAGCGATCAGGTTCGCGGCTTGAAAGGATGAATCCTTCGGCGTGCTTTGAATCGCCGCCTCCATTTCGGGCAGCACCGATGCCACGGTCCGACGCAGCGCGTCCTCGTCCTTGCGCGTCCGGGCGATCAAAATGTGACGCGAGGCCGCTTCCATCCGGCTGCTCAAGTCGCCGGGCGGGGGAAAAAACTTTGCCAACCGCTCCATCTCCGCGGCGTTCTTGTCGTCCGATGCCGTGGCAAAGAGATGTTCCACCAAATCTTGTTCGACCCTCGTTCCAGGGTTCTCCGCCAGGATTCGTTGGAGCACGCGATGCTCCGGTTCGTTATCTCCGGCCCGGAGGGCCTCCGTAGCCGCTCCGCGGATCTCAAAGGCCCAGCGGAGCGGCGGCACGGTCAGGGCCGCTCCCCGCTCCGTCAGCGCTTTTCTCAGATCGTAGCGGCGCGTGTACGTGGCGATAAAACTGTATTCCTCAATGATCTTGACGTCATTCGGACTAAGCAGATGGGCGCGTCGATAGCAATCGAGGCTCTCGTCCCACCGACCTTCATTGCGATTCATGCGGGCCTGCAAAATCCAAGCCTCCGCATTGTTCGGGAGAATTTGCAGGGCGCGGTCCAAAAGCTCGTGCGCCGCACGAAAATCCCGCGCGCCCTGCTCCGCGTCGGTCGCCTGGCGCGCGCCGACGTAAAGATGATTCGCCTGCGCCAGAATCGTGTCACCCGCAGCGGGTGCGAGGCGGACGGCGGCGGAAAGATTCGCCTCCGCCCGCGCCCGGTACTGTTTCGCTTCCTCCCCTTTCGTAGAAAAAGACAGGGCGTCGCAGATCCGGACCGCCTGGCAGTAGGCCTGCAGGAACTTCGGATCGCGGGTCACGGCCTCTTCCAAAAGTCGCACGGCCTGGCGAGGGTTTTCCGGCGTCGCCGGGAGCATCATGCTGTTGTTCGATTGCTCCAGAGCCTTCGCCCGCAAATATAAATCGTAGGCCGCGAAGTCGGTGGTCGGCTTCTCCTCGATCGCGGCCCGCTCGATCGGCGTCAGTTTCGCCTTGAGTTGCGCAGCGATGGCCGTGGCCACCTCGCTCTGGATGCCGAAGACGTCGGCGAGATCCCGATCGTACTTGTCCGCCCAAAGGTGCGCATCGGTTTTCGTATCGATCAGCTGGGCCGTGACCCGCACTTTATTTCCGGACCGCTGGACCGTTCCTTCCAGAATGTAGGTTACGCCCAACTCGCGCGCGATCTCGCGCAAGCGCAGGTCTCCCTTGCCGCGGTAGCGCATCACCGAGGTTCGGCTCGTGACCCGGAGATCCGCGATGCGGGATAAATCCGTCAAAATCTGATCCTGCACTCCGTCCGCGAAAAAGGCGTTCTCCTGGTCGCTGCTCAAGTTCTCGAACGGCAGAACCGCAATGCTCTTCTCCGGCGCTGACGGCGCGGCGGGAACCGCGGCGGGAGTGGTCGTCGAAGAAGCAGCCACCGGAGGGGCCTTCTCGGTGCTGGAGGGAGACGTCCGCCACCAGCCCCCGATCAGCCCGGCCATCACGACGAGGCCGGTGATTGCAAGAAAGCCAAGACCGCCGAGCAATGCGCGACGCGTGAATCTTGGTTTCGCTTGCCCGCCGCTCGCAGATCCGGAAATCGGAACGACCGTTGGCCGACGGGCAGGCGGAACTTCGGCCGTTAGCGCGGTTTCCAGGTGGGACTGGGGCACGAATTCATCCACGACCTCTGCCCCGCTCACGATGCGCTCGCGACAGCGCTCGAGGGCCTCGACAACCGCGGCGGCACTGGCAAAGCGCCCTTCTGGTTCCTTCACCAGCAACCGCGCGATGACGGCCTGCAAACTCGCTGGCAACCGCGACAACTGCGCCACCGGGGCTGGGCGGGACACGTGCAAAGTCAGGAGTTCGTGCAGCGACCCCCCCCGAAACGGCGGCGCACCCACCAGCATTTCCCACAGGATGCAGCCCAGCGAATACAAGTCCGATCGACCATCAAGATCCACGCGTTCCTGGCATTGTTCCGGACTCGCGTACACCGCGGTCCCGCGGAATCCGGTGGTCAGGGCGTCCAGGTTGCTGCTCAGCGCGTCACCCGCAAATGCCCGCGCGAGCCCGAAGTCGATGATCTTCACCTGCCAAGTCGCCGCATCCGTTTCCGACGCGCCCTTCTCCCGTCCGCGTGACGCGCGCACGATCATCACGTTCCCCGGTTTGAGATCACGGTGCACGACGTTTTCCGCATGGATCGCCTCCAAACCCAACGCAATCTGCTGCGCAAGGCCGATGGCGAGCAGAGGAGCGAGCGGGCCGCGCGCGGGCAACCAGTCGCGCAAGGACTCACCCGCGATGAACTCCATCGCGTAAAATGGATTGGCGGGATCCTGATTCAGGAAAACCACGTTCGCGACGTTGCCATGATGCACCCGCGCCGCCGCGCGCGCCTCGCGCAGGAACAGCGCCTGGGTCTTTGCGTCGCCCACCTGCGCGGGATTAATGACCTTCAGCGCCACGTCGACCCGTAGCTGCGAATCATACGCTTTGTACGTCACTCCCATCGCGCCGCGACCCAGCTCCCACGGCGAACTGTCGGGGCGAAGCTCCACGCGGTAATGCGCGAAAGTCATGTCGTCGGGCGACGCTTGCGGCGGATCAGCCATCGCCGGCAAGCATAAGACGCCGCCCGGCGACAGGAAAGCCAGCATTCCCGCCAACGGCGGTGAACCCGCGGACGGGCCGATCAATTGCCAATCATCTTGTTCGGCAATTCGTGACGATCACCGACGTCAGCGGTGGAACGGATTGGCCCCGCGCGTCCCAGGTTCTTGCAGAGCGCGAATGTCCCCAATCCGATGGGTTTTAGGGCGGCTCAGCCCCCGGATTCTTTTGGCGTCGCGTTGGGGCCTGTTAACACTATCTGGGCCTCGACGATGTGCGTCTATGCTCGCGAGCACGCAACGCAGCGTCCGTGGTACGGGCATCTTGTCCCTGCGATGCCGAGGGATGCCGGCGCGCGGCGGACGATCCGCAGGCGGTGAATTGCACCCGCTTGCGGCGAACCCGGCTGCGGTGGGCCGGTAAGTAGCAGATCCTCGGACCCAGACGTCCCACGCGCCATGGGCAGGCTGCCCATGGCACGATCCAGGCTGATTTCCAAGACCGCTAAATCCCCACCCTCCCAGCCAAGTTTCACATCGCGTTAGGGACAACGTGCGCGTTCATCTTCGTCATTCGCCTTTCGGCACTCGTTCGTCCTTCGGAGTTCGTCATTCGTAATTTCTTCTCGATCTTCGGAGCCATCTGGGCCAGCAGCGCTCGGAACTCCGGCTCTCTACGGGTCGGGACCCAATCGAGTTCGACGAGGAGCCCGCCAAAATGAAAGTCGCCTGGGATGGTTGACAGCATCTCCAGTTGATCCAGCGCCAGCGCATTTTCTCCCGTCACCGCCTAGGCCTTGGCCAGAAATTGGGCGTGACGCACGCCGTCCACGGCGTTCTTATTGATTGGGAACATTTCGCAGGCTCTCTTTCCCATTCGAATGGCCTCGTCCGCCGTTCCGACGAGGGCATAAAAATAATTCGTCCGAGTGATCACGTCTCCGTCCAGCTCCGGATTATCATTGGTCGTGCTTTGAATCGCCGCCGCCATCTCGGGCAGCGTCGATGCCGCTGGCACCACGACCTACTGGAGCACTGACGGCACCAGCACCGCGGGCTCACGCACAATTTACTTGCATGAATGTCCGTGACTCGTGGCTCGGAAGACGAATGTCGAATGCCGAGGGGGCAATCTCGGCCCGGTCGGTGACGAACTCGTCATCCAGACCGACGCACGCCTTACGCCTGGATGATTCGCGATTTGCACGCCATGCGAAGCAAGACCTGCCCGGCGCTGTTGGCAGCTGAAGCCGTGCAAGGGGTCCGGGTTCGGTGCCCATCTGGATTCGCCTCGATGGCTCAACTTCGACGCTGAAATCGACACGCACAGGATGCCCGGGCAACGACATGTAGCCTGGGGCGCATTGGCAATGATCCGTTCGTCTCGCGCCTGCAAAACGGCAAACCCGTTGGCATCGCGCACGGAGTACCCGATCCGCAGGGAGGGCGGCGTTTCATCTCCAAGTTTTGGGCCGCGCGAATGGCACTCGCACGGAACATATTGCGAAGAAATTCCCGCGCGCAGTGCCTCGGGAATATTATCGACAACGCGCCAGCTCTTCCCCTGACCTCAGATCATGAAGCAAATGCATGGCGGCGGCCGCATGCGTTGGTTCGCCGGCGCCTGCGTCGCATTTTCCTGCTTCCGCCTTGTTCCCTGTTCCTTTTCCCAAGTTCCGCGCTTGATCAATTACCAGGGGCGCGTGGCGGTGGCAGGGGTGAACTTCGATGGTTCCGGCTCGTTCAAGTTCGCCCTCGTCAATGCCGCGGGCACCACCACGTATTGGAGTAATGACGGCACCAGCACCTCGGGCAGCCAGCCGGCCGCCGCCGTCTCGCTCATCGTCAACAAGGGCCTGTACTCCGTGCTCCTTGGCGATGCCTCGCTGGCGAACATGACCGTCGTGCCTGCCACGGTTTTCACCAATGCCGACGTGCGCCTGCGCGTTTGGTTCAACGACGGCACCAACGGCTCCCAGCTTCTCGCGCCCGACCAGCGCATCGCGGCGGTGGGTTATGCCCTGATGGCGGAGAATGTCCCGGATGGTGCGATCACCTCTGCGAAGATCGCCAATGGCGCGGTAGGTAGTTCGCAGTTGGCCATTGGAGCCGCCGTCGGCAATATCGCTCCCGGCAGCATCAGCGGCGCGCAACTCGCGAGCGGCGCGGCGGTGGTAAATCTCAATGCCGCCAGTCAAAGCGGGGTGGCCAGCGGCGGGCTGGTGTTGTCCGCCACGGAAAACAGCGCCCTGCTGGCCGCCGGCTATGTCCGGATTGGCACGACGACGACGGCGGATGCCTGGCAGCAGCGCGTCAATGGGACGCCTCCCACCGCGCGTTTCTTGCACACAGCGGTGTGGACGGGCAGCGAGATGATCGTCTGGGGCGGATTCGGCGGCGGCTATTTGAACGACGGCGCTCGCTACAATCCGGCGGGCAACAGTTGGACGGCGATGAGCGCCATCGGGGCGCCCGCCGCGCGCCTGGGTCATACTGCAGTTTGGACCTGCAGCGAGATGATCGTCTGGGGGGGATTCAACGGCGGCATCGGTTTGAACGACGGCGCTCGCTACAATCCGGCGGGGAACAGTTGGACGGCGGTGATCGCCATCGGCGCGCCCGCCGGGCGCGAGTTGCACACGGCGGTGTGGACGGACAGCGAGATGATCGTTTGGGGCGGAAACAACGAGAACG
>JANXRG010000045.1 GCA_025353105.1 Verrucomicrobiota bacterium | reverse complement strand
CGCCGCGCGCTCGAGCGCGTGGGCGCGCGCGACCCGCAACCTCATCCGCACTTTGTTGCCGGCGCCATCGGGCCGCTCAGCAAGACGCTTTCGCTCTCGCGTGACGTGAACGATCCGGGCGCCCGCGACGTGACCTTTGACGAGGTGCGGGCGGCATACGCGGAGCAGGTGCGCGGCCTGATCGACGGCGGCGTCGACGTGTTGCTGCTTGAAACGATTTTCGACACGCTCAACGCGAAGGCGGCGCTGTTTGCGATTGAGGAATACTTCGACGCGCAGCCGGAGCGACGCGTGCCCATCATGCTCAGCGGGACGATCACGGATCTCAGCGGCCGCACCCTGACGGGCCAGACGGTCGAGGCGTTTTACAATTCCGTGAGCCACGCGCCGCTGTTGAGTATCGGGCTGAACTGCGCGCTGGGACCAAAGGAGATGCGGCCGTATCTTGAGGATCTGAGCCACGTGGCGCCGATGTACGTCAGCTGTTATCCGAACGCAGGCCTGCCAGATCCGCTTTCCCCAACCGGATTTCCGGAAACGCCGGAGTCGCTTGCGCCGCAGATTCGCGAATGGGCGCAGGCGGGATTGTTAAACCTGGTCGGCGGGTGCTGTGGGACGACGCCGGCGCATATTCGCGCGATTGCGGAGGCGGTGAGGGACTGTGGGCCGAGGGCGGTTCCGATGGTGGAGTCGCGGCTGCGGTTAAGTGGGCTCGAGGCGCTCGCTGCGTAGGGAAAACTCGAAGCGCGAAATTCGAAACTCGAAGTAAGTTTCAAGATGTCAGAAGGCCCAGAAAATCAAGGCGCCGAGCATGTCTTTGACGAAGGGAAGCCTTACGACCTCGAAGAGCGTACTTTTCGATTCGCAAAAGACGTACGCGGGTATGTGAAATCAATACCCAATTCGATCGGCCATCAGGAGGATGTGAAGCAGCTCATTCGCGCCTCCGGCTCCGTGGCCGCAAACTTCATCGAGGCCGTCGAGGCATTCGGAGGCAAGGACAAGCTCTACAAATTCAAGACCTCTCGAAAGGAAGCAAAGGAATCCCGCCTTTGGCTGCGCCTGCTGAGCGTGGAGGGAGAGAACCATCTTGAACCGGTTCGCGATTCGCTCGTCGCGGAGGCCACCGAACTCATGAAGATCCTTGGAGCCATCGTTCGCAAGTACGAGTGACGCACTTCTTTGAATCTTCAGATTTTCCCCGTTTACTTCGAGTTTCAAGTTTCGAACTTCGAACTTCTTTGATGTCATCTCCTCCCCGCGGCTCCTCCTTCCTGATCATCGGCGAGCGCACGAACGTCACTGGCTCGCCGCGCTTTGCGAAGTTGATCCTCGCGGGCGATTACGAAACGGCTCTCCAGGTCGCGCGCCAGCAGGTCGAGGGCGGCGCGAACATTCTCGACGTCAACATGGACGAGGGCATGCTCGACGGTGCCGCCGCGATGCGGCGCTTCCTCAACCTGCTCGCGGCGGAACCGGACATCACCCGGGTGCCAATCATGGTCGACAGCTCGAAATGGGAGGTGATCGAGGAGGGCCTTAAATGTCTGCAGGGCAAGGGCATCGTGAATTCCATTTCCCTCAAGGATGGCGAACCGGAATTCCGGCGCCGCGCGCGCCTCGTGCGCCGGTACGGCGCCGCCGTCGTGGTGATGGCCTTCGATGAAGCCGGCCAGGCCGCGGACTTCCAGCGCAAGACCGAAATCTGCCGGCGCAGCTTCGACATCCTCACCTCACGGGAGGTCGGCTTCCCCCCGACGGACATCATCTTTGATCCCAATATCCTTACGGTCGCGACCGGCATCGAGGAGCACAACAACTACGGAGTCGATTTCATCAACGCCACGCGCTGGATCAAGGAGAACCTCCCCGGCGCACACGTCAGCGGCGGCGTGTCGAACATCTCGTTTTCGTTCCGCGGCAACCACGCGGTGCGAGAGGCCATGCACGCCGCGTTTCTCTATCACGCGATCGCGGCCGGGCTGGACATGGCCATCGTCAACGCCGGGCAGCTCGCGGTCTACGAGGAGATTCCCCAGGATTTGCTTGAGCGCGTCGAGGACGTGCTGCTCAATCGCCGGCCCGACGCCACCGAGCGCCTCGTGGAATACGCGGAGAAGATCAAGACCGGGAAGAAGGACGAGAAAGTTCGCGACGACGCGTGGCGCAGCGAGCCGGTCGAGCAGCGTCTCGCGCATTCGCTGGTCAAGGGCATCACGGATTTTATCGAGCTCGACACCGAGGAGGCGCGCGCGAAATTTGCCCGCCCGCTCGAGGTCATCGAGGGACCGCTCATGGCCGGCATGAGCACGGTCGGCGACTTGTTCGGGGCCGGTAAAATGTTCCTGCCGCAGGTCGTGAAAAGCGCGCGGGTGATGAAGAAGGCGGTCGCGTACCTGCTTCCGTTCATGGAGGCCGAAAAGTTGCGGCAACCGGCCGAGGAGCGGCGCGCGCAGGGCAAGGTCCTGCTCGCAACCGTGAAAGGCGACGTGCACGACATCGGCAAGAACATCGTGGGCGTCGTCCTCGGGTGTAACAATTTTGAGGTGATCGATCTCGGGGTGATGGTGCCGTGCGAGCGCATCCTCGAAGCCGCGCGCACGCATGGGGTCGATGTCATTGGCCTCAGTGGGCTGATCACACCGTCGCTCGACGAAATGATTCACGTCGCCCAGGAAATGCAGCGCCTGGGATTCACGACCCCGGTGCTGATCGGCGGGGCCACCACGAGCAAGGCCCACACGGCCGTGAAGATTGCGCAGCACTATGCGCGGCCGGTCATCCACGTGCTCGATGCCTCGCGCGCGGTCGGCGTGGTGGGGTCCTTGATTCATCCCGGGCAGCGGGACGCGTACGCCGCCGCGGTGGCGGGTGAGTACGTGAAGGTGCGCGCGGACCACGAGGCGCGAACGGCCGTGCGCAGGATGATTCCGATCGCCGAGGCGAGAGCGAATCAGACGCCCATCGAGTGGGCCGCGGGCGACCTCAGCAGCCCGTCGTTCACGGGGGTACGCGTGATCGAAAATCAGCCGCTCGAGGAGTTGGTGCCGTTTATTGACTGGTCCCCGTTCTTCCACACGTGGGAGCTGCGCGGACGCTATCCCGGAATTTTCGAAGATCCGTACGTCGGCAAGCAGGCGCGGGAACTGTTCGACGACGCGCAGGAACTCCTCAAGGATCTCATCAAGGGAAAGCGACTCACGGCGAGGGCCGTCTGGGGCTTCTTCCCCGCCAGCCGCATCGGTGACGACGTCGAGTTGTACCGCGACGCCTCGCGTGAAGTTCCGCTCGCGCGCTTTCATTTCCTGCGGCAGCAGCAAGAGAAGCCGAAAGGGCAGTTCCACCATTGCCTGGCGGATTACGTGGCGCCGCGTTCGAGCGGACTGGAGGATTCTCTCGGCGCGTTTGCCGTCACGACCGGCCACGGCGTCGACGAACTTGCCGCGCGGTTCGGCGACGCGGGCGACGATTACAACAAGATCATGACGCAGGCCCTCGCCGATCGAATGGCCGAGGCGTTCGCCGAATTTCTACACCAGAAGGCGCGCCTCGCGTGGGGCTTTGGCGGGGAAGAACACCTGACGAAGGAGGATCTGATTCGTGAGAAATATCGCGGCATCCGGCCCGCGGCCGGATATCCGGCGTGCCCCGATCACACGGAGAAACGCCTGCTCTTCCAACTTCTTGAGGTGGAAAAGCACGCGGGGATTCGCCTGACCGAAAATTATGCGATGCATCCCGCGAGCAGTGTGAGCGGTCTCTATTTCGGACATCCGAAGTCGAAATATTTTGCGGTCGGCAAGATCGATCGCGATCAGGTACTCGACTACCAGCAACGAAAAGGCATGCCGCTCGCGGAAGTGGAGCGATGGCTCGCCCCGAATCTGAATTACGACCCTGAGAAAAGGTCGGCCGGCAGCTGAGCGCCCACTGGGGCTCATTCGCTGGCTGTCGATTGTCCCCTCGCATCCCGGGATTTTTCGCAACGCTCAAATCTCGATCCCCGACCCTCGACTTTTTCCCGGCCCGCAGACGCGGATCACGACGCGCTTATTCAAGGGAAAAATTGGCGCATCAAATCTTTGATTCCGAATAATTGCGGACCATTTCCCATCGAAGGTTCCATGAAGAAATTGCTTGTTCTCGGAGCCGCTCTACTGGGCTTCACCCTTCTCGGCCAGGCTGACGCCAAGGCCGATGACTATTGTGCGCCCCGCGCCACCGTGGTGGTACGTGGCGGCTATCCGGCGTATTATGCGCCGACCTATTACGAGCCGGGCTATGGAGACGGCTACGGCTACAACTATTACCAGCGGCCGTACCGGCCCCATTACGTGCGCTACGTTAACCCGTACCACCACCATCACCCGCGCGTGGTTTTTTCCTACGGCTACTAGGAGCCTGTTGAAGTACTGGGTTGGCCCGCGCGAGCGTCGATTGGGCTGGCTGGCGGTGGCGCGAGGAGGGAGCGGGTTCCATGGAACCCGCGACCGACGAGCAACGCCGGCAGACGGCCCAAGCCACGCTCGCCCGAAGGGTTGCGCCGCTTTTTGGCTTGGGCGGTGTCGCCGTGCTCGGGCAGGAACGCAAAGGATCCAGCCGCTTCGCGCACTCCTTGACAAAGCCAGAAATCGTCGGCAACGCGGGCTATGCCGGTACTTCATCAGGCTCCTAAACCGGAATCCGGATCATCTCCAGCGCCATTCGGGCTGGAGATTGATCTGGTCCATCGGGATCTCGAGCCCGGTCACCTTGAGCAGGTAGGCCACGCCCTCGCGGGTCTCCATCGTCTCCCGCAGGCTGCGGGCGAAGAGTTCGATGTATTCCTTGTAAGACTCGAGGGAGAGTTTGCCCTCCGTAAAATACGTCGCGAGCGAGGCGTCGTGGTGATCGATGAGGTCAAACAGCGCCTGGCGAAGCCGCTGGCGCATGACGGGGTCGACCACCAGTTTGAACGGGCTCGCCGTCGGGTCGAGCGCGGCGGACCTGCCCGCCTCCAAGGCTTCATTCAGGACGATTTCGTATTTGGGCTGCAGTTCCATAGGTTTGCATTGCCATCCAAGCTCGCCGCCAATCAGGACATTCCGATCGAATGCGAGCGCCGGCTCACTGAAACGGATAACCCATCTCGCGGAAAACTTCGCGGTCCGCTTCGATGTATTTTTCGCCGAGTTTCTCGAGACCTTTCGAGGTTTTGAATTCGGCGAGGAAGGCGTTGACCTGCTGGCGCAGTTCGTCATTCCCCTTGCGGATGCCGATGGCCCAACTTTCGCGCTGAAACGGCTCCAGCAGGCCGCGGGTCGTCTGCGGATTGCGCTTCGCAAATTGAAATACCGACATCTGGTCGTAGATGAATGCGTCGGCTTTCCCCTGGATGACCTCAAGCGCGCAGGCGGCCTCGGCTTCGATGATCAGCGGAGTCACATTCTTTAATTTCTCCGTGGCGTAGGTGAAGCCGGTGGTGCCCTTCTTGACCACCACCTTGCGGCCGGGCTTGTCCACGTCGGCGATTGACTTGATGTCGGATTTCGCCGGTACGAGGATGGCGAGGCCAGTGTTCATGTAGGGGTCCGAGAAATCGATCGATTTCGCCCGTTCCTCCGTTGAGGTCATCGACGAGATGATCAGATCAATCTGCTTCGTCTTGAGCGCGGGAATGAGTCCGGTGAACTCATAATTCCGAATTTGGATCTCGCGGCCAAGACTCTTCGCGAGCGCTTGGGCCAGCTCCACGCCGATGCCGCTGGGGTTCCCCTTTTCGTCGGTCATTTCAAACGGCGGGTACGAGAGCTCCATTCCGACGATGAGCGGTTTTTTCGCGACCGGGTCGGCCGCGAGCGAAGGCCAGATCAGGGCGAACGCGAAGACCAGGATCGAAAGAATCGTAACGAAAAAGCGACGAACGTGCATGAGAGATGATGAGTAGCAGAGCGGCTCGCGCAAAGCAATGCGCCCGGACGCACGGGCTTGGCGATGGAAGAATTTGAGGCCGGACGAACGGAACATCAAAACTCGTGGAACTTGTCTTTCACCATCTGGAGGATCGCATCAGCCCCTGGATCAGCGTACCCAGTGAGAATCCGTGGTCTTCCGCGCGCAGTCATTGTAGCCGGCCTCGCTGAAGCCGGGCGAGCGGGACAGTGAAGACTGTCCCACAAATCCCGCGAGAAGATGGATGGTCGTAGCAGCCCCGGGGTCAGCGACCCCCGGCTACAACACCGCGGTTTGGCAGCATGGTGCCGAGGCCACCACGCCTGGGCACCTGTGCTTGAGAGGCCCAAACAAAGCAAACGGCCGGGCAGCTTTCGCTGACCGGCCGTTGCTGATTATCTTTGGTTCGATTTCTTCAAGCCGTCCTGCAAGCGTTGCCGCTCTTAGAACTTCTTGTTGATGCCGACGTACCAGAACCGGTTGCGGATGCTGTAGGTCGACGTGTCGTAGTTGTCGTTGAACGCCGCGGCGTCATACGGCGGGTACTTGTCGAACACGTTATTCACGCCCCCGCGGACCGTCGTGCCCCACAGCAGCTTCTGGAAGAAGTTGCCCGTCACCGCCCCGCTCGAGGACACCTGGGTGCGAACGCCCTTGGAGTCCTTCCCGTACACGGCATCCACCGACTTCGGCGCCTTGAACGCGTAGCTCACCTGCAGGTCCAAGGTCACGTACGCTCCTGAGGAACGATGATAGAAGTATGACGGGTTCGCTAGGTCGGTGTTCACAATTGTGTTCGTGTTATTGGCCAGGAATCCACCGTCATTCAGGTAGTCACCCACGTACTTGACTGTGGCTCCGAAGTAGAAGCCGCGATAATCCCACTCCGTGCGGAAGAACCCCTTGTTGTAGGGAACCGCCCCAGGCACCAGCGGGAGGGACTGGAAGTTACCACCCGCAAACCGCGTCGGTCCGAAACCAGCTCCCGTGTCAATGTTATAGTAGAAGAAGTGGTTGTAGCCCAACGTGAAGGTGAACTTGCCGAAGCTGCTCGTCGCCCACTCGTAGACGGCTGTCAGGTCGATGCCTTCGACAAACCGCTTGCCGGTGTTGCTGAAACCAGCATTGATCTGGTCAGGGAAGCGGGCGTCACCAACCGCCGCTGGATCGCGGAACACACCGAAGGCATTAATTGGGGGAAGAATGCTGGTCTGATCTTGAGCAAACGGCGCATTGGGACCGCCACCGCCGCGACCGTTGAACGTCGCAAAGACCTGCGCCTGCGCGTTGGGAGTCAGGATCAGACTCGTCGTGTTGATCTGGTAGAAGTCCACCGTCATCGTGAGCCCCTTGACCTGCTTCGGGGTAAACACCAAACCGACGGTGTACGTGTCCGACTTTTCCGGTTTCAGGTCCGGCTGGCCGCGCCCGAAGACGCCGTTGGGCGGCTGGGTGGTGATTCCCGTCAGCGGATCAAAGATGACCGGGAAGTCCTGGCTGTTCGGCCGGAACAACTGGCCAAAGGACGGCTGCGCAAACGATTTGCCGTAGGACGCACGGAACGTCAGGTCCTGGTACGGCTGGTAGCGCATCGTGAAACGCGGCGTGCCACCGTTGTTGCCTGTGATATTGAGCACCGGACCCTCCACGACGCCTGTGGTCTGATTCACAATGCGCGGATCCTGGCCGGTGTTCGTGTACTGCTCCCAGCGGATCGCCGCCGTGAAGTCCAACGCGTAGACCAGCGGAACTTTCATCGCCGGAACGACAACGGGAATCGACAACTCCGCAAAGGCCGAGAACGTCTCGCGCTTGTAATCGTTGTTGACGTCGGCATTAAACCCGAGTGGGTCCGAGCCTCCAGTAATCGGATCGATCGTTTCGGCCGGATCGCCCTTATGCTTCTGTGACTCCGTGCGGTACTCTCCACCGACGACCAGGCTGAAGCCCCCTTGCACCAGGTTCGGGAAGAAGGTGCCGCCGAGGCGCGCGTCGATCAGGGTCGCCGTGTTGAAGTCGATCGCGTTCGCTGTGTACAGCGCGCGAGCGACAGCCGCTACGTTATCAAAAGCGCGAGTGCCGGTCGCCGCTCCATTCGTGTAGGTCGTAGCGGTGCCGACTCTCGGTGCATTGATGCCGAGGAACGGGTTGAAAGTGCCGCCGAACTGCGCATTCAACTGCTGCGCGTACGTAAGTGCCGGGCCGCTCACGAGACCGGCCAACACAGCCTGACTGGCCGCATTGAACGGCAGATACTGCGCGGCCAAGGCCGACAGACGTGCATCGCCGTTGTCCGTGCGCACGCCCTTGTTCTGCTCGTACACCGTGCCAATGTCGTAGTTCATCGAGCCGAGCACGTTGCCCTTGAAGTTGAAGTCACCCTTCAGCCCGCCCTCGAAGCGATAGTACTTGAGGTCGAACCCGTCCCGTCGGTTGCCGGACTCACCGGTTAAACGGTAGCGCACCCGATTCAGGTTGGCTGGGTTGGTGGGGTTAGCGGGACCAAATGGATTGAACGGGCTGGTCCGCACCGCGGCGCCGAGGAAGCTCGTGGACAACTGTGAGAGCGGCGAGGGAGCCAGGCCGTTGTCCTGACGGGTATTTGCATACATCATATCCCCGTAGAGGATTGCACTGTTGTTGTTGAACAGCTTGTATTCGAAAGCGCCGTAGTAAAAGAACTTCTCCTGGCCAGGAATGGCCGGCGTGAACGCGCGGAAGTTGAAACCGTCGCCCCGCGCGAGGCTGAAGGGCCGCGTGTTGCCAAAGCCCGTGATTTGCTGCGTTGGATCGATCACGATGCGCGAGCCCTGGCCGCTACCAAGATCCACACGGCCGGGGAAGGTACCACTGCGCGTGTTATTGCCGCCCAGTAAGCGCTGATCGGCGTCTCCTGCGAGCTTGAAACGGTCCCGCGAGTAGATCGCCTGGCGATCATAATAGGTGAAGCTGAAAACCGCGGAGAAACGGCCGTCCTTCGACGTGTAGCCCGTGTTCACAAATGCCTGGATGACGTGCGCGTCCTTCTCCGTCGTGTTGCCGTACAGGAAGTCGATTTCCGCGCCATTGAACTTCGGCGCTCCGGGCCCATCGAGGAGCACGAAGTTAACGACGCCCGCCACCGCGTCCGAACCGTAAATGGCCGACGCACCGTCCTTGAGAATTTCAATGCGGTTGACCGCGCCAATGCCGATCGCGTTGATGTCGGACATATAAAACGCGCGCCGTCCGTTGATCAGCGTCAGCGTATTGCCCGCGCCCAATGCGCGCAGATTGATAAAGGCTGAGCCGTTGCCGCCGTTGGAATCGTTTTCCGTCGCCGTGGCACCGATGAAGGAGGGCAGGTCGCGCAGACCTTCCGCCGGGGTGGTCGCCCCCGCCTTGATGAACTTGGTGACCGATTCGACCGATACCGGCAGGGCGCCTTCGCTCTCCGCGGTCGGGATGAACGAACCGGTCACGATCACGCGCTCGGGTTCGGTGTTGGGGGCTTGCGCTTGGGCAACGCCAGCGGCCAGCGAGATGGCCGAGAGGGTGGCGAGAGAGCGGACCGTGGCCTTTGCCAGAAGGTGCGCAAACCCGGTTCCACCAATGTTCCTTTTAATCATGGTTAATGGTATTTCGGTTTGAGGTGAGGTGAATCTTCGAGCGCGCGGGACCGAGAAAGGTCCGAAGCGTTCAATAATTTCGTCGATAAAGAGCAATTAATGCAGAGGTCTGTCCAGTAATATTTGCAGAAATAGTGAAAAATTCGGTAAATTCCGCTCTCAAGGCGAGCACAGAGGGCGCCAATCCACCCGGGCGGGAACAGGACGGTTTTCCGCTCGATCGGACCTCCGGTGAGCTCTCCCGTGGCACGAGAATCTTTGCTCCGGCGGGTTCATCCTTGGGTTCAACGGCGCCCGTGCCCGCGAATATCGATTTTTGGTCGCGACCTTATGGGGAAAATCCGCGTTGCGGTCGATCGAACGCGGGTCGGACTACCCCAAGGTTGCAGCGCCTCGTCCCGCCAAGAGAAAACGTCCCGCCGCGAATCGTTATTTCTTCGCCATCGACCGGGCCAGCGCCAGGCCGGTTCGGGCCTGGGCGAAGTCAGGTTTCAGCTTGAGGGCAGCAAGATAGTTCTCCACCGCCGCATCATATTCCCCGTTGTCGGTTTGCAGGTCGGCGAGTTCTTTGCGCGCAAGAACCTGACGCGGCTTCAGCTCCAGGCTGCGCTCATAATGCCGGCGCGCCTCGCCCGGCTTGCCTTTCGCGTTAAAAAGTCCGGCGAGGTTGCATTCGGCATCGGGATTTTTTGGGTTCAGCTCGAGACTCCGGCGGTAGAATCCCATTGCGGTGTCGATCTCGCCAAGATCCGAGTACGCCAGCCCGAGAAAAAATTCCGTCTCATCGAGCGTGGGATTGAGTTTCCGGGCCGACTCGTAGCGCGTCATGGCTTCTTTCAGCTGGCCGGCCTCGTGCAAGGCCTTGCCGTAATTCAACTGCGCCTGCGCGTCCTGCGGGAGCACCTCGGCCACGCGCGCGCGGCGTTCAAGCAGCGGCAGCGTGCGCCCGGAAAGCTGGATCGCGCACAGCACCGCGAACGGCAGCGCGAGCACCGCCCAGCGCAGGCCATGGAGCATCCACGGCGCGAGGGACCGGCGCGCGGCCGCGACGTCGGCGGGACCACCCGCCTGGTCGAGACCCAGCGATTCGCGCGTCGCGCGCTCCCGCACCTTCCAAATGAAGCCGTCGTAATAAAAATGCAGGAGCGCGGAGGCCGTGACGCAGCCGAGGAGGACCTGCCGGATGAGCTCGGAGGAGAGGCCGCCCGCCACCAAGCCGATGGAGCCATAAGCCAGCACGAGACCGACGTAGAGCCCGATGAGCGCGCCGCTGCGGCGGAAGACAAAGCGTAAAAATCCGCCGATGGACGAATCGCGCTCCACGCGGTTGCGATTAAAGCTCCAGACGATGGTGAGGTATTGCACGTCGTGGAAAATCTCGAACAGCGCGATGCCGACGAGAATGTTGGCGACGCCGATGTTGCAGTACCACCAGAACGAGATGCTCGATGCGAGCAGCGCGAGCTTGACCAAACTGACGCCGCGGCCGCGCCGCCAATCTCCGAAGTGCTGCCAGACGAAAACCGCGCTGACGAGAGCCAGAGCAGCCACCGCCGCCGCGCGCAGGGCCTGCAGCACAGGTTCGGTGACGATCAGGCCGCCGCTTTCATAGTAGAAATCGAGAAAGCTACGCAGGCGCATCGGCGACAGCACCACCACGGCCACAAACCACGCGAAGCAGAAATAGAAATCCGCCCGGGCGCGGCCGACCGCGCCCGCGGCCACCTTCACGTCGTAAATCCGGCAGAATCCGTAGGTCTGCATCATCCCGTGCCAGATCCCCCAGGTGAAGGCGACCACCTCCAGCGCCTTCAGGCCGTAGATCGTGCAGAGGATGCATACCGCGAGCAACACCAGCGGTGCCACGACAAAACGCAGCCGGAAACGCGCGAACAAGGCGCGATCGCCGTACGCGCGGATCATGCCCGGCAGGTGATGCCCCATCGCACCGAACGCGCCGACGAAGAGATAGATATCCTGCGCGGTCCAGCGCGTCTGCGCGACCGTCGCCAACGGAAGCAGAAGCAACGGCGTGCCCACAAAGAACAACAAATCACGCCACCAATTGAGAATCCACGGCGGCCTCGGCGCGGACACGGCGGCGCTCCCGCCTGGTCGCTTGGCGCCGACGGTTCCGGAATTTCCAAGCGCGGTCGCGGTTTGTGCCATCGCCGCTTTCGTAAGGCGGATTTCTGCCCGAGGCAAGGGCTGAACGCGGCGACTGCCGCGGAAATTCGAAGTCTGCTGCGCGGGAAACACGAAGACCGAAACTCGAAGAGAGTCTAAAGTTCGAGGTGCCGAAAGTTTCAAGAGGGCACCTCGCGGGCCTCCAGGTCGCGACCGGCTTTTGAATCTTTGACTTTCTGCTTTTTCTTCGAGTTTCGAACCTCGAACTTCGAGTTTCGCGCTAGCTCAACACGCTCAGGCGACGGAAATTCTGGGGGGTGATCCCCTCGTGGCGGCGAAAGAGCCGGCCAAAGGAATTCACATTTTCAAACCCGAGGCTGAGGCCGATTTCGCCAACGGATTGGCCGGTCTCGAGCAGGCGCTTGCGCGCGACGGCGAGGCGGAGATCGGTGAGGTACTGGTGGGGCGTGCGACCAAACGCCACCTTGAAGAGCCGGAGGAAATGAAAGGGCGAAAGGCAGGCCACGCGCGCAGTCGCGTTGAGATCCGCGGACAGGGCATAATTGGCCTCAAGGAACGCGCGGCCCCGGAGCAGTCGCCGGTAGAGTTCGGCGCGGGTGGCGGCGCGGACCGCGGGCAGACGATTGATGATGGCTTCGTCGAGCGTGAGACCACCAGCGGCGGATTCGGGCGAGATGTTCGAGATCATGGCGACGCGAAATTAGGGGCGCATCCCGCTGCCGGAAATGGGAATGTGACGGGAGGCCCGCGCAATGGGATGAACGGACCGTGGGTAGGGACGAACGGCGCGGGAAACCCGAAGTTCGAAGTTCGAAACTCGAAGGAAGTTCGAAGTTCGAAGGACCGAAAGAACCAAAGAGACGGCCCGGTCTTCCGTGTTGCGCCGGTTTTTTGAGTTTTTAACCTTCTGCTTTTTCTTCGAGTTTCGAACTTCGGGTTTCGAACGTGCGGCTACGCCGGCGGCCGGCCTAGCCGCGCCATGGCCTGTTCCCGATAGTTGCGTCCCAGAGTGATTTCGGCCCCGGATTCCAGCACCACCACGTAGTCGCCGTGGAAAGAAGGCTTCATCTCCCGCACCCGTTCAAGATTGATCAGCGCGGAACGATGCACGCGGACAAAGCGTGCCGGATCGAGCTGCGTCTCGAGCGCGCCCAGCCGCTCCCGCTGCAAATGCGAGTCGCGGCCAAAATGCAGCCGCACGTAGTTCCCGTCCGCCTCCGCCCAATCCAGGTCCGCGGTGCGGCGAAAAACGATCTTGCCCGCCGTCGTGCGGATGGCGAAGCGTTCCAGGTGCTGCGGCCGGTCCCGCAAAGTGCGGATCAACTCCGCGATGCGGGCATCGCCGCCGGGGGCGCTCGCAGGGTTCGACAGGTGCCCCCTCGCCCGGTCCACGGCGCGCGCAAAGCGATCCGCATCGAACGGCTTGAGCAGATAATCCAGCGCGTGCACCTCAAAGGCCCGCAGCGCATGCTGGTCGAACGCCGTCACGAAAACGACCGCCGGCGGCACGTCGCTCCCAAGTTTTTCCAGCGCGGCAAATCCGTCGCCCCCAGGCATCTGCACGTCCAGGAACAGAATGTCCGGATGCAATCGCC
The DNA here is from genome assembly GCA_025353105.1 of Verrucomicrobiota bacterium. Classification (GTDB taxonomy): domain Bacteria; phylum Verrucomicrobiota; class Verrucomicrobiia; order Chthoniobacterales; family SZAS-18; genus SZAS-18. Next base: position 5,896 of record JANXRG010000045.1, on the reverse strand, counting down.
GCACGGTCGCCACCGTTTCCGCGCCGCTTTCGCATTTCGCGACGACCTCGCAATCGCTCTCCGCGCGCAACAGAGATTCCACGCGGGCCCGCGCCAGCGGTTCGTCATCGGCAATTACGACGCGAAATCGGCGGGGCATTGGCAGGTCCTCGCTAGCGGGCCGGGGTCGCGCCGTGCGGCAACGGCTGATCCAGCATCATTCCGGGGGCGGCGGTAGGGGTCACCCGAACGATGACGGCGGGATCCGCGATGGGTTCGCGGATCAACGGAATCGTCAGCGCGGCGCGCACTCCGCCCCCTTGGCGGGGCTGCAACTCGAGCCGGAAGGCCGCGTCGCCGTAGAGCTGCTCCAGCCGCGCACGCGTATTGTCGAGGCCCACGCCGGAGCCCGATTGCTGGGAGCCCAGCAGACCGACCCCGTCGTCGCAGACCTCGAGATCGACCGTCGTTTCATCCGCGCCGGTTCGTGCCGTGATCTCAAGGCGGCCGGGACCGGGCCGCTGCGCGATGCCGTGACGGATGGCGTTCTCGACGAGCGGCTGCAGGATCAAATTTGGCACGAGGACGTCGCGCACGCGGTCGTCGATTTCAAAATGGACCTTCAGCCGGTCGCCGAAGCGGACCTGCTCGATGTCGAGGTACTTTTCGAGGAAGGAGAGTTCCTCCGCGAGCGTGACCTCGTGCAGATGGGAGTGATTCAGCGCCGCGCGCAGGAGATCGCCGAGGCGCGAAACCATCTTGTCGGCCTGCGCCGGATTCGAGTGAATGAGGCTGGCGATCGCGTTGAGCGTGTTGAAGAGGAAGTGCGGCTGCAATTGCATCTGCAACGCTTCCAGCCGGGCCTCGGCCAGATGTCTCTCGAGCCGCTCGGCGCGCTCGCGCCCCGTGCGGTAGCGGCGGAAGGATTCCACCACGAGGGCGACGAGCAGGACCTGTGCGTAGACGAGGACGAGCAGGACGAAATACATGTTCAACGCGTAGGCGTAGGTCACCGCAAAGGACCGCACCTCCGTGCCCATCGCGGGGACGGCCTGCTGCAACACCGCGACGAGCAAGGGCTGCAGGAACACGCCGACCGCGGCCGCGCTGCAATGAACCAGGCCGGCGCGCACCATCGACTTTGCGGTGCCGTCGGGAAAAAAGCGCCGCGTCAACCAGAAGATGCCGGGCGTGAGCAGCGCCCACGCGTTGCAATCGATGAGCTGCCAGCGGATGAGTTGGCCGAACGGGATCGCGCGGCCGGCGAAATTGGCGGCGCTGAAGAGTTGCAAGGCAATGACGAGCCCGAGCGCGTTCCAAACGAGGAGCGTGAGCGCCAGCTTGAACTTGCGAGTGGAGATGATTCCGGGCACAACGCGGCAGCTTATCACACCTCCCCAGCCCCGGCGCGCACCCGCCGCCAGCCAAACTTGCGGAGTTCACGGGTGGAACGCGACCTCCGGGCGCGTTGCCAAAGGGAAACTCGAAGATTTCAAACTCGAAACTCGAAGAAAGTTCAAGGAGGAAAAGTGAAGAAAGCTCAAAGGGCCACCGCCGACATTTCCCACCCTTCAAACATTTTTCACACTTCCTTCGAGTTTCGAATTTCGCTTGTAGCCGGCCTCGCTGAGGCCGGGGCGGGTGGAACGCGACCGGGCGCGTTCGACCTACAACAACGGCTTTAGCACGGTCCACACGTTTTCGGCGACGACCTGCTGGCCGGCGGAAGTCGGATGAATCATGTCCGGTTGATTCAGCTCGGGCTTCGCCGCGACGCCCTCGAGCAAGAAAGGGATGATCGCCGCGTTCGCCTCGCGCGCCACGTCCGGGAAAATCGCGCGAAATTCGGAGGCGTAGCTCGCGCCGAGATTCGGCGGCAACTGCATGCCGGCGACCACCAGCTTCGCCTGCGGATTTTTTAAGCGGACCCGCGCGAGGATGGCCCCAAGATTTCGGCGGGTCTCGGCGAGCGAAACCCCGCGCAGGCCGTCGTTGCCGCCGAGTGCGAGCACAAACACATCCACGGGCCGGCGCAGCGCCCAGTCGATCCGGGCGAGCCCACCTGACGTCGTGTCGCCGCTGATGCCGGCATTGACGACTTGATCATCCAACCCGGCGGCCCGGAGCCTCGCCTGAATCAGCGCGGGGTAGGCCTGCGTTGGATCCAAACCGTAGCCGGCGGTGAGGCTGTCGCCAAAAAACACGATCGTGCGCGGGGCCGCCGCGGCGCGCGTTCCCGGCCCTGCCAGCACCGCGGCGAGGACCGCCATCCACATTTTCCATCGCATCGGCCCACTCTACGCTGCGCGCGGGTAATCGCATCCCCCGGATGGAGGAGCCTGTTGAAATACTGGCATGGCCAGCGTCGCCGCCGATTTTTGGCTTGGGCAAGGAGCGCGCAAAGCGGCTGGATCCAAGGCGGTCCTGCCCGAGCGCGGCGACACCGCCAAAGCCAAAAAACGGCGCAACCCTGAGGGCAAGCATCGCTTGGTCGGGCCATGCCAGTATTTCAACAGGCTCCTAAGCCGCAGAAAGAGTTTGTGGGCGCCGCCCGTCCGTCCCACCTTCCGCGCGATGAGCGACAAAACCCCGGCCCTTGAGGTGCGCGATCTGACCAAGACGTATCCCGGGCCGCACGGCGGCACCGGGTTGACCGTGCTCAAGGGCGTGAGCTTCGTGCTCCCGGCGGGCGATTCTCTCGCGATCGTGGGCCCGTCCGGCAGCGGCAAGACGACTCTGCTCGGATTGTGCGCCGGGCTGGATCGCGCGACTTCGGGCTCGGTGGTGCTCGCGGGCATCGCGCTCGACGCGCTCGACGAGGACGAGCGGGCGCGGGTGCGCAATGACCACACGGGATTTGTCTTCCAGAATTTCCAACTCGTGCCGACGCTCACCGCGCTGGAGAACGTGATGGTGCCGGCGGAGTTACGCCCGGCCCCGGCGGGCCAAAGCCGGCGCGCCGTGTTGAAGGAACGCGGCCAGCTCGCGGCGGAACTGCTGGCCGCGGTCGGCCTCGGCGATCGATTCGATCACTATCCGACGCAGCTTTCCGGCGGCGAGCAACAGCGCGTGGCGCTGGCGCGGGCGTTCGTCAACCGGCCGCGGATTCTGTTTGCGGACGAGCCGACCGGCAATCTCGACGCGGAAACGAGCGCCCGCGTGCTGGACGTGTTGTTCGAATTGAATCGATCCGCGAACACCGCGCTCGTGCTCGTGACGCACAATCTGGAACTCGCCGCGCGCGTGCACCGCATCCTGCGCATGAAGGACGGCGCGGTGGTGATCTAAATGCGGACGGGCGACGGCCGCCGGGTGAAGTTGCCGCGACGCGAGAGCGATAATAGATCCTTCGACTCGGGTGCCTGCCAAGGCGGACGAAAAAAAGGCATCCGCGTTTCAGACGCGGATGCCTTTTGTGAAGGATTCGCGGAGCGCCTAGAACTTGAAGCTCAGGTTCGCACCAAAGCGATTGGAGTAGGCGCCGTCCTTCGGGATACCACCGACATAATCGAGGTTCAGCCCGATGCGCCGCGTGATCATTGCCGTCGCTCCAATGCCGAGATTCACCACGTCGCCGTTGCCTTGATAGGTGGAAAGCACCGTGTTGTTACTGATGTTGTTGGCCAAGCGACCCGAGACGTTCCGGTTGTCATTGCTGAAGTTGTAGAGGTAAACTCCACTCAGGCGCAGGGACATGTCCATGCGTCCGAGTTTGCCTTGATAGTTTCCGAACAACCCGAACGTGCCGATATTGGACGTAAAGGTCTGGCGGTCATAATGAAAGTCTAGGCCGGCGCCATTGCTTTCGGAATACGCGTTTAGTTGGGACTGCAGGTAGCGGTAACCGATCACCGGCCCGAAGACGAAACCGGGGCCAGCCCGGAATTCGTAGCCCACCCGCACGTGGCCGTCGATTACCGACCCTGAAGTGCTGCCGTTTGCGATGATACCGGGGACGTTGGTTGGGCGGTTGATTTTCGTGATGTCCACCGAGCCTCCACCGAAGCTGCCGTCGATGAAGAACGAACCGGGACGGCGCCACATGACGTATGCATTGACGATGTTGCTGTCCATCCGGTAGTTGCCGCCGTTGGCGATGGTGCCCGCGGTCTGCGCGAAATTCGCCGAAAGGCCGGCTGTGAAACCACAGCGAAGCGTGAAATCGCCGCCGACCGTGACCATGTTGATGTTGAAATCCGTCGCGTAGCTGCCGCGGTCGCCCAGGCGATTCCCATCCTGGTAGTTGTAGCCGGCGTACAGGTCGAAATGCGCCTTCCGCTCGCTCGGCGCGGCGACGGTCGACTTCGCACCGGACTTCGGATCGCTCACGACGCTGGAATAGGCCATCGGCTGACGGATGTCGTTCGCACGGATCGTGTCGAGACGGCTGATGGTGTTGTCGGCCACGAGGTTCACGGTGGCGAGCGACGAGCGGCTCAGCGCCGCGGCGGAACCCAGCGCCCACTGCGGATTGAGGATTTCGTTGACGAACATCGCTTCGAGCTGCTGCACCGTGCTGGTCGGATGCACGCTGTCGAAGAACAGGTATTGCGCGACGTTGCCCGTTCCGGCTTGGAGGAAACCGATGGTGGTATTGGTCAGGCCAAACGTCGCAGGGGTCGCAATCAGGCGATCGAGGAAGGCGCGCGCATTCACGATCGTAATATTCGTGCCGGCCGGCGCCGTGGCGAGTGCGGTCGTCAGCGCGGTCTGCAGTCCGCTGTTGAAGGAGGTTGTGTACAAGGTCGCCAGCGGGTTGGCGGGACTGGTGCGGAACGCCGGGGTCGACCCGAGGTCGGGCAGGTAGAAGACGATGAAATTACGTCCGCCGCGGGTCAGCAGCGTCTGCACGCCGCCGACCACATTGCTGACTGAAGCAGCCGCGAGGGCATTGATGGCGGCGGCATTCTGATTGGCCGGGATGTTCACGGCATTGAAGAAGTCATTCGCGCCGAAGAAGACGCTGACGAGCTCATTCGCGCCGATGGTGATGCCGCGGGAATTGAACAGTCCGATTTGCTGGGCGAAGCCGGGCGGATTTGCAGCGGGGGCCGCGGTGGCGCCGCCGAAGGCAAAGTCGAGTTGATTCACGCCCAACGGGGCGGTGGTGGCGCGCTGCAGGCCCGGCACCAGGTACTCGGCGAAAACGAGCGCGTTCGTGAAGCGCTGATTGTACGGGGGCGAAGGCGGCTGCGTGCCGCCGGTGACCACATAGAGATTGCCGTTGTCCGTCAGCGAATCGCCGAAGAAGTAGTGGCCGGTGTAGCGCGTGTCGACCATGGTGCCGTTTTGGGCGCTCGCGAACGAAGCCGTGAGGAGGGAGACCGCGGCGAAGGCGCCGGTCAGAAGACGATTTGGGTTCATCCGGGGATAGTTGGGGTTGGGGCGAAAATTGGTCTGGTCGTCAAACCGGCGGAACACCGCCACACGTGGGAAAACCAGAACGCAATCGCGAACTCGTGCTTAAATGCGGAGCGAAGCGCGTGCAAGCTGAATTCATCGGCATTCGCGGCCGAAATCGCCGATCCCGGAACATCCCACTTCTGGTCGGATTCCGCTAACGCTGGTCGATCGGGATCACCTTCAGCCCAACCGGCGTTCCCACGTACTCACTGAGCGGCCGGTAGAGACGGTTGTCGGCCAGCTGCTCCATGATGTGCGCGGTCCAGCCCGCCGTGCGCGAAATCGTGAACACCGGCGTGAAATAATCGGTTGGCAAACCCAGCGAATAGTAAACGATTGCGCTGTAGAAATCGACGTTGGCGTTGAGGTGCTTGTGCTCCTTCATGTAGTTCGCAATCATCTCGCTCATGCGGATCCATTTTTGCTCGCCGAGTTGCTCGCAGAGCTTCACCGCCATCGCCCGCAGATGCGGCGCGCGGGGGTCTAGTGTCTTGTACACGCGGTGGCCGATGCC
>JANXRG010000024.1 GCA_025353105.1 Verrucomicrobiota bacterium | reverse complement strand
CATTGTCCAGGGACCGTTCCTGCCGGTGCCACCATTGCGCGGTGGGGCGGTCGAAAAGGTCTGGTTCGCGCTCGGGCAGGAATTCGCCCGGCGCGGGCATACGGTGACTCACGTCTCGCGGAGCTTCCCCGGATTGCCCGACGCAGAAGTCATCGAAGGCGTTCAACACATTCGCGTTGGTGGTTTCGACGCCCCGCCCTCGTGGCGGCTCTGGCGCGGCATCGATGTCCTCTGGCCGCTGCGATTGGTGCGGGATTTCCTCTACGCCTGGCGCGCTCGTCGCGTTCTGCCCGACGCCGACATCCTCGTCACGAATACCTTCTGGCTGCCGACGCTGATCCGCCCACACAACCGCCGGGGACGGCTCTACGTCCACGTGCAGAGATTTCCCAAGGCCCAGGTTCGACTCTACGCGCACGCCGATCGACTGCAGACAGTCTCGACCAGCATTGCGCGGGCCCTACTGGAACGGCTCCCAACCTGCGCTGGGAAAATCCGGGTCATTCCAAATCCATTGCTCGAAGACATCAGTTGGAGTGAGGAGAATGAGATCCAGCGTCGGGCCGATACCCGTGCACGCACGATCCTCTTTGTGGGCCGGGTGCACCCGGCAAAAGGCCTCGAATTGCTAATCGACGCGTTTGCGAAATTTCGATCTTTGCGGACCGGCGGGTCGTGGACACTGCGAATCGTCGGACCCCACGAATCCGCGTTGGGTGGCGGCGGCGGGTTATTTCTCGAGCAGCTCAAAAACCGGGCGGGCGCACTCGGCTGTCCGGTCGAGTTCCCTGGCTTCCAAGCCGACCCAGCCGGATTACGCGCGGAATTGTCCGAGGCCCAAATATTTGTCTACCCGTCGACCGACGAGCTCGGTGAGGCGTCCCCCGTCGCGCCGCTGGAGGCGATGGGATGTGGCTGTGCTGTGATCGTCTCCGACCTGGCGTGCTTTCGTGATTACCTGACCCCCGACGAGACTGGATTTGTCTTCGACCATCGCGCCGAGAACGCAGCGGACAATCTTGCTGCGTGCCTGGAACGGCTTGCCGCCGACCCGGTCTTGCGCCAGCGCGTTGCGCTCAGAGCCTGGCGTGCGACCCGAAACCTGACTCTGAACCACGTGGCCGATCTTTTTCTCGCCGATTTCAGTTTGTTGAGTTCGACCTCGACAGAATCAAATCCGTCATTGAACGAGCGCAGCCGGCCTTAATCCACGTTCGGCGTCAACACCCCCCGTCCCGCCATCCCCATGCGCCGGATCCTCATCGTCAGCCCGCATTTTCCGCCGGTGAACGCGCCCGACCATCAGCGCGTCCGCATGATGCTGCCCTACCTGCGCGCGCTGGGTTGGGAGGCGACCGTGCTCGCCGTCCAGCCAGATGAGGTCGACGGTTTGCCTCGCGAGCCGTTGCTCGAACGAACCGTGCCCGCAGATGTCGAGGTCGTGCGCACCGGTGCCGTCCCACTGGCACTCGCGGCGCGGGTCGGCATGCGCACGCTTGGGTTGCGCGCCTACCCGCATTTTTCACGCGCAGGCGCGAGGCTGCTGCGCGCGCGGCAATTCCATCTGGTCTTTTTTTCGACGACCCAATTCGCAGTCATGGCGCTCGGCCCGCGCTGGCTCGCCCGGTTCGGAGTTCCCTATGTGCTCGACTTTCAGGACCCATGGCTCAGTGACTATTATGCAGGGCGTGATCTTGCTGCGGCCCCGGGCGGGCGTTGGAAATACGGTTTCTCGCAATGGATCGCCGCTCGACTCGAACCGAAAACGGTACGCGCCTGTGCCCACGCCATTTGCGTCTCACCCGCCTATCCGGAATTCCTGCAGCGGCGCTACCCCGACGTCGACGCATCGCGATTTTCCGTCCTGCCGTTTGCGATGGCGGAGCGCGACTTTGCAGTCGCACGCGGTCCCGAGGTGAGACAGACGATCTTTGATCCGCACGACGGGAGGCAACACTGGGTCTATGTCGGCGTCGTGCCGCCCAGCTTTGCCGCGACGTTGCGCGGTTTCTTCCGCGCTCTCGCGCGCGCGATTGAAGCCGACTCTGGTCTCCGCCATCGCGTCGCCCTGCACTTCGTCGGCACCTCGTACGCCAGTGGCAATCGGGCCGTCAAAGTCGTCGAGCCAATCGCGCGGGAATTCGGCGTGTACAATTGCGTCGCCGAGCATCCGCAGCGGATTCCGTATTTTGAGGCGTTGCGCTGCCTGTTGGCTGCTGACGCCCTGATTCTTTTCGGTTCGGACGACCCGTCGTACAACGCCTCAAAACTCGCGGCAAGCCTCGTCGCCCGAAAACCCAGCCTGGCGGTCTTTCACGAGGACAGTCCCGTCGTGACGACGCTGCGCAAACTCGGGGTTGGGACCGTCGTGGACTTTCGGGCCGACACCTCGACCGAGAATCTGGCAGAGCGCATCCTCAAGCAATGGTTTCAAGCGGGCCCGGAAGCCGCTCGCCTTCTGTCGGAGGAGCAACTCGCGCCCTTTACCGCTGCGCACATGACGGAGCAGATGGTGCGTGTTTTCAATGAGGCGACCGCCCAGGGGCTCCACGGGAAATTAGCCGGCAAGCGCGATTGATGCTTTGCTGGGGAACCGCACCACGATGGAACATACCCCTTTCTCCCGCTACCTGACGACGTTCAGCGCACTCGTCGAGGCGTCGCGCGCGAGTTTCCAACGCTACTTTTGGATCGGGACGACCGTCTACGGGATACTGATCCTCGCGTTGGGCGTGCAGCTTCCCGTGGAATCACTGGCGGGAGCCGTGGCCATCTCGGTCGCAGCGCTGGCGCCTTGGTACCTTTGGGTTAAGGGAACCGCCAAGGGCTTGCCGATCTGGCCGATGTTCACGCTCACCGCCCTGTGGGCCTACGCGCTGCCACTCGTGACCGAACATCCCATCGTCATGCAGTTTCCCCCGTATTTCCAGCTCATGGGGGCGCTGGCGATTACGGCCTTCCTCACCATCGGCACACTTTGTTGGTTGCCGTTCGTGCGAACGGAGCAGTCCGCACCACTGCGCGTGCGCGTGTTGCCGATGAAGCGGGGTCGGCTGCTTTTCTTCGCCTTTCTGGTCGCCGGGTTGGCGCTCATCCTTCTCACGTCAACGGGTTCAATGGATACCAGCGGTAATTTCTTTTCCGTGATCCGCGCCTTCGCTCTGGGGCTCTCCACTCTCTCGATTTTCTACTTCGGCTACCAGATGGGAGCCCATCAGCTTCGGATTGGAGAGCGCGTCCTTTTTAGCGCACTTCTGCTGGCCTCGGTTATTGTCTCCATCACGTCGATGCTCCTGGTCAACGGCATGTCGATGATTCTGCTGGCCTTCATCTCGTATTTTCTCGGGCGCGGTAGAGTCCCCTGGCTGCCATTCCTCCTGACCATACTTACCTTCTACTTTCTGCACGCGGGGAAGACCGAACAGCGGGAACAATACTGGGGAGAAATAATGTGGCGTCCGATCAAGGTGGGCGAGTATGGCGCGTTCTTCTCGGACTGGGTCGGACACTCATCGAATGCGCTTTCGGAACAGCTCGGACTATCGAAGGAGCGTCGAGACAAGAGCCAAACCCAGAACAAGCTTTGGGAGCGATCGAGCCTGATGCACCTGTTCCTTTACATCGAATACACCACGCCGGACGCGGTGCCTTATCTCAACGGGGAGACTTACAAGGTGATTCCGCAATTGCTCATTCCGCGATTTTTGCTGCCCACTAAGTTGGGAAGCCACTACGGCAACATGCTCCTGGCCGTGCAATACGGTATCATGGATGCCGAAGACGAAACGGGCACGAGCGTTGGCTTTGGCTTGATTTGTGAGGCGTTCGCCAATTTCGGCTACTTCGGGCTCCTCCTTTTCCCGATCCTTCTGGGGGCCGCGTCCGGCTGGATCACGCGTTGGTGCATGAGCGTTCCGATCATGTCGTTTCGCTTTCTCTTCGGAGTCCTGTGCCTCAGCTCGGCCTTTCAAGTCGAATACACGGCGGGCGTGCTGGTCTCGTCTCTGTTCCAGTCAACGGTCGCGCTCGCGGTGGTTGCCTTCGCCTTTATGCGGGCGCTGCCCATTGACCGGGTGCGGCGACTCTTCCCTCAGATCATGGACGAGGGCGCCCGTCCGCTCGAGCAGCCGGCGACGACCGCTTAACGCGCCACCACCGGTTCACCGTTCGCCCGATTCTTCCGTGCGACTCGCCATCGTCGCCACCCACCCGGTGCAGTACTACGCGCCGTGGTTTCAATGCGTGGCAGCAGAGCCCGGCATCGACCTCAAGGTTTTCTACCTTTGGGATTTCGGCGTCACCGACCAGCACGACCCGGGATTTCAGCGCGCTGTCCGCTGGGATTTGCCGCTGCTCGACGGTTACGCGTCCGAGTTCGTTCCAAATACAAGCCTCGACCCGGGTACGCATCATTTTCGCGGTCTTCGGAATCCCACCCTGCCGGCTCGACTCCACGCGTTTCAACCCGATGCCACGCTGCTCTATGGTTACAATTTCGTGACGCACCAACGATTGATTTGGAAGCGGGACCGAAGCAAAACCCCGTTGATCTTCCGCGGCGATTCGCATCGGCTTGTCCGGCGCACCGGTCCGACCGAGTGGCTCCGGCGCCGCTGGATCAGCTCGGTCTTTGCGCGCTTCGGTGCTTTCCTTCCCGTTGGGCAGGCAAATCGCGAGTACTTCCGCCATCACGGCGTGCGGGATGACCGGCTGTTCTTCACACCACACGCCGTCGACAACGATCGCTTCGCCCGCGCGCCCGAGGAGACGCAGCGCGCGGCTGACCAATGGCGCGCGGAACTCGGCATCGCGCGCGATCACCGCGTCATCCTCTTCGCCGGGAAGTTGCAGCCGAAGAAACGTCCGGACGATTTGATCGCCGCGTTCCTGCGCCTGGAACGCGATGACGTCACGCTGCTCATCGTCGGTGATGGAGAATTGGAAGCGGCGCTGCTTGCCCAGGCCGCCGGCCACCCGCGCATCGTCTTTGCTCCCTTCCAAAACCAAAGCCTCATGCCGCGCACTTATGCGCTCGCCGATCTTTTTATTCTGCCCAGCTGCGGACGCGATGAAACCTGGGGACTCGCCGTGAATGAGGCGATGTGCCTCGGCAAACCGGTCGTCGTCAGCTCGCACGTCGGTTGCGCGCGCGATCTCGTCGAACCCGGCGGGAACGGCCTCGCCTTCCCCGCTGGCGACGTCGACGCCCTCACCGCGGCGCTGCGCGATGCACTCTCGGATCCGGAGCGACTCGCCCAATGGGGCCAGCGCAGTCGCGAGATCATTTCCGATTACACCTATGCGCGCGGCGTCGATGGACTCCAGCAGGCCTGCCGCGCGCTAGGAGCCTGGTGATCATGCCTGCCGCCGCGACATCCCGACCCCGCGTCCAGCTTTGGTGCCCCGAACTTTTCGCAGTGGGCGGGATCCAGGCGTACTCGCGGCATTTTCTGAACGCCCTCCGTCGCTCGGAGCAGGTCGACCTCACCGACGTGCTCACGCGCAACGACGAGCGTCTGCCCGCGGATTTCCCGCCTGCGCCCGGTACTCGATTTTCGCTGTGCGGACGTGGCGGCACCTCGGCGGGCCGGGTGAAATTCGCCGCCGCTCTTGTTCATGCCGCGCTCGTCCGGCGACCCGAATTGATCATCACCACCCACCTGTATTTCGCCCCCGTCGCGCGCGCTCTGCAGCGCCTGGCGCGGATTCCATTTTGGACGGTGGTGCACGGCGTCGAGGCGTGGGGACCCATCCGCCCCGCCCTCGCCAAGGCTCTTCGTGCCGCCGACCGCATTCTCGCGGTCAGCCGCTTCACCCGCGATCGGGTCATCGAGCGCCATGGGGTCGATCCCGCGCGCGTGCATCTGCTGCCCAACACTCTGGAAGCCGAGCGCTTTGTCCCCGGGCCGCGCCCGCCCGAGATGCTCGCGCGTTATAGACTCCGGCCGGACCAGCCCATCCTGCTGACCGTAGCGCGCATGGAAGCCACCGAGCGTTACAAGGGCGTCGACGAAATTCTGACCGCGTGGCCCGAGGTTCTCGCCGCCGTGCCGGACGCGCACTATCTGATCCTCGGACAAGGCACCGACCGCGCGCGACTCGAGCGCCTCGTCAAAGATCAAGGCATGGCCCATTCGGTGACTTTCACAAACAACGTCGAACGCGACGAACTCGGCGCGCACTACAACCTCTGCGATCTTTTCGCGATGCCGAGTCGCGGGGAAGGCTTCGGGATCGTGTTTCTCGAGGCTCTCGCCTGCGGCAAACCCGTCCTCGCCGGGAACGGCGACGGATCCGTGGACCCGCTGCGCGACGGCGAACTCGGCCTGCTCGTCGATCCCGACAACCTCCGCGACCTGCGGGACGCGATCATCGCCGTCCTGCAGAAACGTCATCCGCATCCCAATCTCTTTCGCCCCGCGTTCCTGCGCGAGCAGGCCATCGCGCATTTCGGGGTCGACCGATTCCGCGCCACCCTCGAGGCGCAACTCTCGGATTTTTTTGCCGCACGCCAAACCCCGGTCTGATTTCCATGTGCGGCATCGCCGGCCTGATTGCAAAAACGGACTCGACGGAGCGATTCGCCGGACTGCTACCGCGCCTCGAGGCGGAGATTGCGCACCGCGGGCCCGACGATCGCGGCGTGCACATTTCGCGAGACGGCCGCGCGGGCCTCGTCCACACCCGGCTCTCGATCCTCGACCTGACGCCGGCCGGGCATCAACCGATGTTCGCGCTCAACGATCGGTACGCCATCGTCTTCAACGGCGAGATTTACAACTTCCGCGCGCTGGCGGCCTCACTGGTCGCGAAAGGATGCTCGCTCCGCTCTCATTCCGACACGGAAGTCATTCTCCTGCTGTATCACCTGCTCGGCGCGGACTGCGTGCGCGAACTGCGCGGAATGTTTGCGTTCGCCATTTGGGACGACCTCGAGAAGACGTGCTTCATCGCGCGCGACCCGCTCGGCATCAAGCCGCTGTATTATCACCACGATTCCGCGGGCACACTTTCCTTTGCCTCGGAACTTCGCGCGCTGCGCGCGACCGGCCTCGCCGGCGCCGAACTCGACGCGGACGCCGTCGCCGCCTTTTTTCAACATGGGTCCGTGCCGGAACCTCGGACGCTGCTGCGCGACGTGCAATGTCTTGAGGCGGGTCATTGGCTCCGGTGGAGCGATGGCGTGGTGAAATCGCAGTCGTACTGGACGCTGCCGATCGGCGGGACGTCCGACCCGGCGCGCGCGGATTCCCTGGCCTCGAACGAGGACACCGCCGCCGTGCGTGCGGCGATGCTCGACAGCGTGCAGCATCATTTTGTCAGCGACGTGCCAGTCGGCCTGTTTCTGAGCGGCGGGATCGACTCCACGGCGCTTCTCGCGCTCTCGCGGACGCTGGGTCACGATCAGCTCAAGACGTATTCCATTTCGTTCGACGAAGCCGACTTCAACGAAGGTGACGTGGCACGGCGCACCGCGGAGCATTTCGGGTCGATCCATCTCGACTCCCGATTGACCGGGCCGGATGCGCGGGGGTTGTTCGACCGTTTTCTTCGCCGGCTCGATCAGCCCAGCGTCGACGGTTTCAATACTTTCGCCGTCTCACACGTGGCGCACGCTCACGGCGCCAAGGTGGTCCTGTCCGGACTCGGCGGCGACGAGTTGTTCGGCAGCTACCCGAGCTTCCGACGGGTGCCTTCCATGATCCGTCTGGCCCGTCGGGTCGGCCCGCTCCGCCCCGTCGCGGCCGGCGCGCTGCGCAATCTTTCCGGTTCGTCCCGCGCCGGTCGCTTCGGCGATTTTCTCTCGGAGAATCCCACCGTCGATGCCGCCATGTCCGCCTTGCGCGGCATTTTTTCGCGCCGTGATGCGGTGGCCCTCGCCCGCCATTTTGCGCCGGGCTCCGAGCCGGCCGACCTTCCGCGCGCCGCGGACCCTGCCGACTTACGCGATGCCGTGAGCGCGCATGAGTTGTCGCACTACATGCGCAATCAGTTGCTGCGCGACAGCGACGTAGCGAGCATGGCCTGGGGACTTGAGCTGCGCGTGCCCCTGGTGGATCGCGCGCTGATCGAGGTCCTGGCGCGGGTTCCCGCTGAACGTCGTCTCCGGGCGGACAAGGCGATGTTGATCGAAGCGGTGCCGGAAATTCCAGCGTGGGTCACGCAGGCCCCCAAGCGGGGCTTCACCTTTCCGTTCGAGAAATGGTTTCGGGAGGATTGGCACGGACTTTTTGCCGACACCCTCAAGCCGATCGCGGGGGTCCGCCCGGTTAGCTGGTATCAGCGCTGGTCATTGTTTGTGTTTCGGAGCTGGTTGGAGCGGTGACGGGAAGTCAGAGGTCAGAGGTCAGATTTCAGCTTTTGGATTTTGGATTTTAAATTTTTGGATTTTTGAATGCAGGAGTTTAAAAGCTGCAATTTTCTAAATTTAGAAAATTTGTAAATTTTGCAAAAAAAACATCCACGTCTCCCGCGCTGACCGTCGCTACCACTGCGCAGCTTGGCCGGCTGTCTCAGCCCGCCCCGTGGACCTCGGCGGTGGTTCCACCCGGCTTCTGCATTCGTGTTCGTTCGTTTCAATTCGTGGTTCCTCCCAGTTGGTTTGAGCAGGCCCTCGTTCGGCTAACTTCGCACTTCGGCATTCGGCATTCGCACTTTTCAATCAGTTTCCCAAGATCTCCCGCATGCGCGCGAACGAACTTTTCGCGGCCTGTTCCGTGGCCGGCTTGGCCAGTTCCTTCGCGAAATCCACAAACTCCAAATGCGCCACGTCCAGCTCGCGCAGGAATGAGCTCGCCTGCCGCGGGAGCGCCTGCCCATAGCGAAAGCGCGTGCTGCAGTGCGTCAGCGTCAGTCGCTGCTTGGCCCGCGTGATCGCGACATACAACAGCCGCCGCTCCTCATCGATTGTCCCATCGGCGCGCGAGCGCTCATGCGGGAGCAGCCCTTCCTCGAGCCCAAGCACATACACGTGCGGAAACTCAAGGCCCTTGGCGGCGTGCAACGTGATCAACGTCACGCCATGGCCGCTCTCCGGCGTTTCCTCCTCGCGATCGCTCTCCAAGCTGAGTCGATCAATGAAATCGCGCAGTCCCTTCTCGCCCGCCGCTCCGCTGTGCCGCCCCAGATCCTGCAGCAGATCGAAGACACTTTCCTCGCGTCGGTCCGCTTCCTCGGGCGTGCGACAGGAGCGACGGAGGTCGGCGATGAATCCGCTCTCGTCCAGAAACGCCCGCGCCACCTCCGCGCGGTCCGCGAGTGGCGCGAACATCCGCGCCTCGAAACGATCCAACAGCGCGACGAATTCACCGATCGCCCCTCGCGTCTTCGCCGACAGGGCCGCCGCAAATTCCGCGTCCGAGAGCGCCGCATGGAGATTGGTCTGGCGCTTGATGCTGAACTCGAGCGCGCGCGCGACGGTTGTCTCGCCAATGCCACGCGGCGGCGCGTTGATGATGCGCAACAGGCTGACGTCGTCCGCCGGGTTCAGCAGCAGGCGCAGGTAGGCGATCACGTCCTTCACCTCGCGGCGGTCGAAAAAACTCTGCCCCCCCACGACCCGATAGGGAATCCCGCGCTCGCGCATGGCCTCCTCGATCAGACGCGATTGCGCGTTTGTGCGGAACAGGACGGCGAAATCCTCCCAAGAGATGCCGGTCTCCAGCTTGAGGCGGTGCAGGTCGCCCACCACGTAGATGGCCTCTTCGCGATCGTCGGGCGCCGCGACGAGCCGGATTTTCTCTCCGGCGCCCCGCCCGCTCCAGAGCTGCTTTGCGCGTCGGCGCGGGTTGTGGCGGATGAGGCTGTTCGCAAGCCCGAGGATGTGATCGGTGCTGCGATAGTTCTGCTCGAGCGCAATGACCGTCGGTTCCGGAAAGTGCCGCTCGAACTCGAGAATGTTGCGCACCTCGGCGCCGCGCCAGCCGTAGATCGATTGGTCGTCGTCGCCGACCACGCACACGTTCGGCCGGTCGCCGGTGGCCAGCCGCCGAATCAACTCGAGCTGCAACCCGTTCGTGTCCTGGAACTCATCGACCATCAAATAGCGGAAGCGAGCGGCCCATTTTGTCCGCACGTCCTCGTGCTCGCGCAGAACCTTCACCGCCAGCAGCAGCAAATCGTCGAAATCCACCGCGTTGAGCCGCCTCAATTCCCGCTGGTAGCGCGCGAATACCGCCCCAGCCAGCGTCTGCTCGGCGTTTTCGTCCGTGGGCGCGTCGACGCCCAAATTCTTCGCGCGGCTGATCAGGTTCTGCGCTGCGTTCGGCTCGAGCTTCTCGTCTTTCGCAGCCACGCGCGTGATGAGCTGGCGCACCAGGCTGATGGCGTCGGACTGATCGTAAATCGTGAAGTTCCGCTTGTAGCCGAGCTTCTCGATGTCCTGCCGGAGGATGCGCACGCACAATGAATGAAAGGTCGAAACCGTCACCAGCGCGGCTTCGGCCGAATTGACCATGTCGGCCACCCGCTCGCGCATTTCCCCGGCGGCCTTGTTGGTGAAGGTGACCGCGAGAATCGTCGCGGGGTCGGCCCCGTTGGCGATGAGGTAGGCAATGCGCGCGGTGATGGTGCGCGTCTTGCCGGTGCCGGCTCCGGCGAGAATCAGCACCGGTCCCTCGGTCTGCCGAACCGCCCGCATTTGGGGCTCGTTGAGATCGAAAAGTCGGAAAGACACGCGGGGAAAAGGAGACCGCAGCATTTAATGGAGGCGGACGAAGCGCGCAAGCGGCGTCGCGTTGCTTCGGAAACTCGAAATTGCCTTTTGTTTCGAAGAGAGATTTGAAAGGCTTTCTCGCTTCGCTCGGTTCGAAGAAACTTTGAAGGAAGTTCGAAGAGGTTTGAATGGTCAAAAAACGAAGCGTGGATTGAATCGTTCTCCGAGGTGGAACGCCGGCGCAGGCTCGGACGCCGAAGGAAACTCGAAAATCGAAATTCGAAACTCGAAGGAAGTTCGAAGAGGTTTGAATTAGGAAAAACGCGAAGTCGTTGAGGCCTGCCCTCCGAGGTGGAACGCGACCTCCGGACGCGTCGGGTCGGCATTGGCAGCCCGCGGGCGCGGGCGGCATCTGTCTTTTGACAACGCGCTCGGAGATCGCGTTCCACCTCCAACTTCTGACCTTTGCCACCTTCGTCTCCCGACTCACGCGCCGCTACCCGTGCGCGGCCTGACCGGCTGTCTCCGCCCGCCCCGCGGGCTCCGGCTGTCCTCTGGCCTATGTCCTCTGTTCTCTGCCCTCTGTCCTCGACCCTCGACTCCCCTTAGATCTTTCCTTCGGCGAACCAGCTGATCACCTGTGGCAGCAGCGCGTGCTCGGCAAGCTGGATGCGCGCGTGCAGCGACTCGGGCGTGTCGTTCGGCAGGATCGACACAATTTGCTGTGCGAGGATGTCGCCCGTGTCCATCCCGGCATCGACGAAATGCACGGTGCAGCCGGCCCGCCGTTCGCCGGCGAGAAGGGCCTGCTCCCACGAGCGCAGGCCCGGGTAGGCGGGGAGCAGCGATGGGTGCACATTAATGATCCGCCGGGGAAACGCCTCGAGCATCGGCTCCTTGACCATGCGCATGTACCCGGCCAGCACGACGAGACTGACCCGATATTGCTGCAGCGCCTCGACGAGCATAATCTCCCGCGACGGGTCCAGTTTCGTCTTGAACTTGCCGGGCGGCAGATGAAACGACGGAATACCGTGGGCAACGGCGAGCGAGAGAATCGGCGCGTTTTCCACGTCGGAAATCACGATCCCAACGCGCGCGTTGAGTTGCCCGCCCTCGATCGCCTCGATGATCGCGCGGCAGTTCGAGCCTTTGCCCGAGCCGATGATACCGAGAATGACAGGGGGATTCATGCGGGACCGGGAGGGAATTCGGAAAGCGGAATGCAGAATGCGGCGGTTACGAAACTAACAATTCTGTAAATTTGGACAATTTGGTATTTTTGTAAGAAACACAACGGCGTCGCTTTCGCTCATTCGCATCTCGCTCGGCATACACGGCTCCGACTTCCGACCTCCAACTTCCGATTTTCAGTCAGGCTCCTCGAATGGCGTCGACCAGCCGCGTCGTCGACCGACCAGGCACCATCGGCACGAAGAATATTTCTGTGCCGCAAGCTTCGAGCGCCGCCCGCTCGCCGGGGTCGAGCGTTTCGAGTCGGTAGTCGCCGCCTTTCGCATAGACCATCGGCCGCACCTGCTCGATCAATCGCGTGACGCGCTCCTCATCGAAAATCGTGACGAAATCCACGCAGGCGAGCGCGGCGAGGATCTCCGCGCGATCATCCTGCGAATTCAGCGGCCGATTCGCTCCCTTGAGACCGCGCGCGGAGGCATCGCTGTTCAAGGCCACGGCGAGGGCGTCGCCGCCCCGGCGCGCCGCCTCAAGGTAACGCACGTGTCCGACGTGCAATAAATCAAAGCAGCCATTCGTCAGGACAAGCCGCCGGCCCCCACGAGC
The DNA here is from genome assembly GCA_025353105.1 of Verrucomicrobiota bacterium. Lineage (GTDB taxonomy): Bacteria > Verrucomicrobiota > Verrucomicrobiia > Chthoniobacterales > SZAS-18 > SZAS-18. Next base: position 443 of record JANXRG010000024.1, on the reverse strand, counting down.
CAGTTCGTCCCGCGCCGCCGCCAGGCCCGGGACATCCACGATCTTCGCGGTGGTCGGGCGCGGTGGCGTCATGCGTTCCACTCTCCCGGAAATCCGCGCCGCGACAAGGGGGGATCGGGGGAGAATGCCAAAGTGCGAATGCCGAACGCCAAGTGAAGAGGGCCGACCACCGACCTCCGTCTTCTGTCCTCCGACTTCTGTCCGTTGCCGCCTTCGTCTCCCGACTCAGGCGCCGCTACCCATGCGCGGCCTGACCGGCTGTCTCGTGCCGCTACCACGGCCCTTGGCTGTCCTCCGCCCTCTGTCCTCTGTCCTCCTTCCTCCGTCGCCCCACCAAGACTCCATTTTCCAAGCGCAATGCGGCATGGCGCTGCACCAGGTGGAACGCGATCTCCGAGCGCGTTGGCACGGGTTTGGCAGCCCGCGGGCGCGGGCTGCAAATG
>JANXRG010000103.1 GCA_025353105.1 Verrucomicrobiota bacterium | reverse complement strand
GCGCCTTCGCGACTGCTCCAGGGCCGGCTCTCCTCTTGGCGTCCTTGGATTTCTTGGTGGTTCCTGTGCCGTTTTGTCGGATCAACTCGCAATGCTTGGGACGTTTCAGAATCGTCCCTACCCCTTTGCCAACGCGCCCGGAGGTCGCGTTCCACCTGCCTCACGGTTCAATCTCCGCCGGCTGGCGATCAACTTTCGACGTTCAACTTTTCGCCTTCCTTTTTTCAGCCCTTACTTCGAGTTTCGAATTTTAATCTTCAGGTTTCAATACTTGAGGTCCCCGTCGATCAGCGCGTTCGCGATGATGACGCGCTGAATCTGACTCGTGCCCTCCACGATCGTCAGCTGTCGCGCGTCGCGGAAATAACGCTCCATCGGATACTCCGTGCTGTAGCCGTAGCTGCCCATGATTTGCATGCAGTCGTACGCAGCCCGGTTCGCCAGTTCGGACGCGAACGCCTTGGCCATGGAAAAGTACGGCGCCGCCTGCTTCCCGACCTTGCCATCGTCGACCATTTTGGCGGCCTGATAGGTGAGGAGGCGGGCGGCCTCGATCTGCATCGCCAGCTCGGCGAGCATAAAGTTGATGGCCTGATGCTCGATGAGTTTCTTCCCGAAGGTCTCGCGCTCCCGCGCGTATTGCAGCGCGTACGCGACGCAGCCTTCCGCCGTGCCCAATCCGCGCGCGGCCACCACCGGTCGCAGGCTGTTGAGGTTCGCCATGACGAGCTTGAAGCCCTCGTTCTCCCTGCCCAGCAGGTTTTCCGCGGGCACTCGCGCGTCCTCAAAGATTAACTCCGCGGTCGGCACGCCCTTGACACCCATCTTCTTGTTGTGCGCGCCCACCCGGAAGCCTGGCGTGTCCTTCTCGACGATGAACACGCTCATCCCCTTGTTGCCGATCCCCGGCGTCGTCTTCACCGCCACGATGAAAAAGTCCGCCACCGTCGCGCCGCTGATCCACTGCTTCGTGCCGTTGAGCACGTAATGCTTGCCGTCGCGCCGCGCGCTCGTGCTGATGTTTCCGCTGTCGCTCCCGGCCCCCGGCTCCGTGAGGGCGAACGCGCTGCGCATCCGCCCGGTGGCCACGGCCGGCAGGTAATGTTTCTTTTGGGCATCCGTGCCGCCGAAAAGAATGGCCGATGTGCCCAGCCGCGTGAGCAAAAGCATCAAGGCCGACGAATTGCAGTATTTCGCCGTTTCCTCGACCGCGATGGCGAGGCCCGTGATGCCGAGCCCGCTGCCCTCGTACTCCTCCGGCAGCCCGACACCGAGCAGGCCGGTGTCACGGAAGACCGCGAAGATGTCCTCGGGGTATTCGCCGGTTTCATCCATCTCCGCCGCGCGCGGCGCGACCTTTTCCTTGGCGACCTGGCGCGCGAGTTGTTGCAGGGCTTTTTGTTCCGCGTTGAATTCGAAGTCCATTCGTTTGGGGGGTTGAAGCGGAAGCGTAACACGACCATCGCCCGCCGAAAGACAGATCACATCCGGCACGGAAATCTGCCGCACCGTAGACCGCCCGTCCCCGATCAACTTCCTCGTTCCTTCTACATTCGGCATTCGGCATTCTGCCATTTCACCCGTACGCTGCGTTCTTCATGCCCGCCATCGGCCAACGAAATTCGCTCCGCGTCGTGCGCGAGGCCCCGCCCGGCGTGTATCTCGACGGCGACGCGCTCGGCGAAATCCTCCTGCCCCGGCGCTACGTTCCGCCCGACACCGTGCGCGGCGACGTCATCGAGGTGTTCGTCCATCGCGATTCCGAGGATCGGCTCGTGGCGACGACCGAGATTCCGCGTGCCTGCGTCGGCGAATTCGCCGCACTGAAAGTCGTCAGCGTCAACCCGCGCGTCGGTGCGTTTCTCGCCTGGGGCCTGACCAAGGATCTCTTTCTCCCGATGCGCGAACAGGCTTCCCGCGTCGCCCTCGGCGAGACCGTGCTGGCCTACATCTTTCTGGATGAGAAGAGCGGCCGCATCGTAGCGACCACGCGACTCAACCGTCATCTCGACCGCGCGGCGCCGACCTATCGGGAAGGTCAGCGCGTCAAGCTCGTCGTCTCAGGGGAAACGCCACTTGGCTACAAGGTCGTGATCGAAAATGCCCACTGGGGTTTGCTCTACAAGTCTGACCTCGGCTCGCCGCTCGCGATTGGCCAGGCGCTCGACGGCTACGTGGGTGCCATCCGGCCCGACGGAAAGATCGATCTGCGGCTCGACCTCGCTGGCTACGGCCGCGTCGCGCCGCTGACGTCGCAAATCCTGCAGGCGCTCAAGTCGAACGGCGGCCATCTGGGGTTCAGCGATCACAGCACGCCGGCCGAGATTCGCGCGAAGTTCGGCACGAGCAAAAAAGCGTTCAAACAGGCGCTCGGCTCGCTCTACCGCCAGCGGCGCATCCGGCTCGCCGGCGAGGGCATCGAGCTCGAAACCGACGCAGCGACCGCCCGTCCCACGTCGCGCCCTCCGAGGTAGGGTCGGTCCTCAGCGATTGAGCGCGTCCGCCAGCAAGCGATGAAAGTGGTGCACTCCGCGCTCCTGCGTAGGTGAGTAGCGTCCACGATCGTACAAGCGTGACGCCATGCCGCGCTGCACCGCCTCCACCACCGACTCATCCTCGCGCTCCACCTTGTCGAGCATCCCGCCAGCGCCCTGGTCGAGCAGCGAGGCGTCATACACGTACGGGAGGAACGAAACCTTACAGCGGTCTGGCGAGAGGGGCTTCACGATGTTCACCGAGAGGCCCCACGGGTAGAAGTTGAACATCGTGTTTGGGAACAGCCAGAAATAGTAGGCGGCGATGTCCTGCCCGTAATCCGGGGAGGACTTGGGCAGATCGAAGCAGCGTGCGCCCTTCTTGCCGATGCCCACCTGCAGGTTGCCGTGCGCGAACAACTCAGTGCGGTAATTGCCGTAATCCAGCGCGGCAGCCAGATCGTGGTGCACATAGGGAAGGTGGAAGCCCTCGAGATAATTCTCGCAATACAACGCCCAGTGAGCATGAACGAGATAGTCACGCGAGCGCGTCAAATCCAAATGGAACGCGGGCAAAGGCAGCCAACCCACCCGCTGTTTCATCTCGGCAAGGACCTCGTCCAGTGCCTGGGCCGGCGCGAGCGATGCGAAAATAAACTTGTCCCACTGGCCCATCGCCAGTTGCGGCAGGTGGTCATTCTCCGACGGAAAATTCTCCGCCTGATCAAATTCCGGCATCGAGAGAAATCTTCCGTCGAGCGCAAACCGACGACCGTGATAGCGGCATTGAATCGCCCGCTCATTCGTGCAGCCTTCCACCAAAATCGTGCCGCGATGCGTGCAGACATTCGAAAGGCAATGCAGCTGGTCGCGGTGGTCCCGCGTGAGGATCAGCGGCTCATCGAGAAAGCCCTCGAGCAGCGTCAAAGGCACGATCTGGCCCGGGGCCTTGAGGCTGTCGGTGTCGCCGACCAGCTGCCAGCTGCGCGCGAAGATGCTCTCCTTGGTGCGCTCGAAGAGATCGGCGTCCCGATAGAAGGACGCCGGCAGTGTGGACGCCTGGCGGATGTCCGGCTCGATGACGATGCGATTTCCCATGGGGTGATTCGAACGGGTTCATTGGAAGCTTTTTCCCCGCGAGGAAAAGAAAAATGAACGAGTGGCCCGCTCGGCGGGATTTCTTGGGGGTATTACCCCTTTGCCTCGTGCCAGATACCAATTCCTATCGGGCTGGATCAATCCCGGGCAATCCGGGCATATCCGCCCGGAAATTTTGACGGTTCGGCCCCCCTCAAACCAAACCGGAATCATGGAGCGACTCCCGACCAAGACGATTCTCGCCGCGCTGCTGGCACTCGCGCTGGCACCCACCTTCACCGCCCGCGCCGAAGACAACCCTCTGCCAGCCGAGGCGACCAAGGCTATTATTGGCGGTCCGCTTCGTTCCCGGGCCCAGTTACAACTGCAAGACTCGATAGAATTGCGGGGGCCCGGCGAAGGCGTTCACAATCGTTTCTTGCACCGGACTGCCGGTGCCAGTGATGGTGGTGCCGGGAATGTTCATCCAGGCCCCGATGGACAGATCCGGGCAACTTTGAATGACGTAGTTCACGCCTGCGAGCGTGGTGAAAGTCAGCCGCAAATCGTTGATCAGCCGTTCCACATTGGTAACGCGAAATCCGCCCGGCGGCTGAAGGACCAAGGGGGGAAACGCGAGATAAGTCGGGGAAGACACGCCGGCGCTCGCGTTGGTGGCGAAGACTCCGCCCACACCGCCCGGAGAGATTTTCAGAATTTCAGATGTGCCATGCGCCAGGTAAAGGTTGTCCGCACTGTCAATCGTCAGGCCATATGGGTTTCGGGTGCCGGTGAAGAAGGGGGTACCCACACCCGCCGGGCTGAACTTGATCACATTGTAAGCGAAATAGTTCGCCGCATAGAGATTGCCGCCGCTGTCGAAAACCAAACCCACCGGACCATTCAGTGCCGTATTGGCAAAGACCGAGCCAACACCACCCGGGGTGAATTTCGTGATTCAATTATTCCCATCCGCCACAAAAAGGTTTCCGGCCTTATCGAAGGCCAGCCCCGTGGGGCCAAGCACGCCCGCGTTTGCGAAGACGCTGACGGAACCGTCCGGGGCGTAGCGAAGGACTTCGCCTTTCGCGTTGCTCGAAGCATAAAGATTCCCCGCGGAGTCAAAGGCCAGACCCGACAAGGGCGTATTTAATGGATTGGTGGCGAACGTGGTTCCAACGCCGGCCGGTGTGAACTTCAGAATCGTAAACGTGCCGTTGTTTGCCACTAGAGATTGCCTGCGCCGTCGAAGGCCAGACCGAAAGGGGTATCTACACCCGCCGTGACGAAGGGCGCCCCGATGCCGGATGGATCGATTCGCAGGATCTTACTATCACTCGCGTTGGACACGTAAAGCGTCTCGGCGCGAGCGTTGATAAGAAGGATGCATGCGGCGGCAGCAAGCAGCAGGGGTCGTGGAAGTAATTTCATGGCGGCGGCGTGTTTCGGCGGCGGAAGGGGGCGGGACCAGGTAAATTCTTTTTTGCGGATGGAGCAGCCTCTTGTATCGCACCAAGAAACTGAAAGCGAGTGGTTCGAGCGAAACCCTGGCAACGCGGACTAAGCGGCCAGATTCCCGGTCTCATCCCGATTCGCTTATTCCCGGTCCCGACGAGCGGGTTCTCTTGGCCCGACTGTCATGTGTATCTTCCTTGTTCCTCGTTTTTTGCTCCTTATCGATCTTGCTGTGACACAGGATTTTCTTGCCGGAACTTTGACAACCGGTCAGAAGCCGCTACCTGTCCCGTCCGCTAAGGGGCCGGCCGGAATTTTTGGACCCTCCTTTTAGCCAGGCAAACTGGGCGCCTTTCAAGCCCTCCATGGGCGCGGCCACTTGGTCGCCTCAGCCAAAGCGCTGAGGTGAACGGCCGGAAAAAGCCCACTCCGTCCCACTCGCGACGGAGCGCCGTTCCCCCGCGGGACGGAACCCTCTGCAGACCCTCACCGACCCGTACCATGATCATTCGCCAACAGACTCTCCGCTGGACCACCGCCCTCCTCGGCGGCGTCGCCCTCCTTGGTTTGAGTCCCATCGTGGCATCGGCCGGCATCACGGTCTCACCCCACACCGCGCAAGCCGATAAATTTGTTCGCGCCAAGGCCTCAGCCTACGCCGCCGGTTCCGCCGATAACGGTCAATGGGCCGGTCGCACCGCGATCGGCACGCCGTTACGTTCCGGTGCCATCAACAGTGCCGCCGCCGATTGGTCGAAGTTTCCGCTTGGGACCAAATTCCGCGTCGTCGAGACCGCCAAGGTTTACCTCGTGGATGACTACGGCTCGGCCATGGTCGGCAAAGTAAAAGTCGATCTTTTCACGCCCAGCACGAAGCAAATGGATCGCTGGGGCGTCCGCAACGTTACGCTCGAGATCCTGGAGTGGGGCAACCGCGAGAAGAGCCTTGCGCTCCTCTCGTCGCGCGCAGCGTCGCGCTACAGCCACATCCGAAAGATGGTCGCCAGCCTTCGCGACCAGCGGCTGAATCCGACGCTCATTTCGTCGGCAACTCAAACTCCGGAAGAGATGCCGCGATTGACCGCGCGTAACAGCAGCAAGCGCAAGACCGCGGTCGCGCAGGGTGCCCCGGAAGCATAAGGCCCTCGCACCGTTGGACACTTGAAGTCCAAGCGCGGTGCGTCATCGTCCCGATCCGATCAATCGCCCCCCCGGCTCTCGGGCGCACGGCTTCGCGAAATTTCTTCATCGGCTCAATTCGGACGAAACAGAAGTCCAATGCGCTGACGAGCAACGGTTTCTCTTGTGACCTACCTGCGGATCGATCCGCCGCGTCCATGAAGAAGAAACCCGGCTCCCCCAAACCGCCCGCCCCATCCCGGGGGAAACTTCGGGACTTGCAGGCGTTGGAAAAGCAGCGCAAGCCCATCGCCGCAGCTTTATCCCGCGTTCAAGGGACGGACGAAGGGGCGACGCCAAGCGAACCGGGGCCGCGGCCCATTTCCCGGCCCTGAGACAACGGATCTTCCCATTTGCCTTCCCCTCGCAAGCATTTGAGGCTGTTTTTACACGAGGAAAGCAAAGAGGTGTGAAAAGCCTCCGTGCCTCGGATGATAACTTTGGATTTCTACCCCTCCGCGGGGCGTGAAGTGCGAATCAGCAGCAGGCTCGGATCAATCCGCGCCCCTCCCCATTAATCCTGCAAACCCCATGAAACGTATCCCAAACAAAACCATCCTCGCCGCGATGTTGGCCCTCGCCCTCGCGCCCACGATCTCCGCCCGCGCGGAAGACAACACGCTTCCCGCCGAGGCCGCCAAGTCCGTCACCGCATTCAAGACGGCGGACGCCGGACTGAACAAGTTCTTCGAGAACTCAGCCGGTTATGCCATCCTGCCGACCGTCGGCCAGGGCGCGCTCGTCGTCGGTGGTGAACACGGGCATGGCTTGGTTTACGCCAAGGGCAAGCTTGTTGGCAAAGCGACCTTGAACGAGGTCACCGTCGGCGCCCAGGTCGGCGGCGGATCGTTCTCGGAGATCATCTTCTTCGAGACGGCCGACGCCCTCAAGAGCTTCATGGCCAGCAATTGGTCGATGGACGCCAAGGCTTCGGCGACGGTTGCCGCGTCCGGTTCGGCTTCGAATGCCAAGTACATGCAAGGGGTCGCGGTGTTCACGCTTCCCAAGAGCGGAGCGATGCTGCAAGCCGCCGTTGGTGGTCAGAAATTTAAGTTCGAGCCTTTGAAGTAAAGTCCGCTGCCACCCGGCGTGGCTCGCAACAAAACTTTGGCCGTCCGCCGGATTTCCGGTGGGCGGCCTTTTGTTCGGCTCTTTCCGAGTGGTAGGGACACTTCGCCGACACGTTCCAAGCCCCTGCGCGAGTAATCTGAACTGTCGGCGACGGGTTGACGCGGCTCAACCGTCAGATCGCAGGTCTGATCATCCCGGCCATGGATGGGACGTTTCGGCGGAGCGTCCCTCCCTCTGGCCAACGCGCCCGTAGGTCGAGTTTCACCTCGGGCCGGCTCCTGGTTCTTGCTTCCGATTTCTGCATTCCCACTTCCGCATTCATCGTCGCGTCGAGACGATTTCGAGCACCTTCTTCGCCGCGTTGTGCCCGGGAATGCCGCTGACCGCGCCACCACGCTGCGCGCTGGAACCGCAGAGGAAAACGTTTTCAAATTCCGTCTCCACGCCCCACGTGCCGGCCTGTTCCTTCTTCTCCGCGAATGGAAATGTCAGCGCGGTCTGAAAAATGTTGCCGTGGTAAAGGCCGAGGGCTTCCTCGATGTCCACCGGGCTCTTGCTCTCGATGCATGGGCGGCCATCACGCGCGATCGCAAGACACTCCTCCAGCGGCTCTGCCAGCCATTGGTTCACGCTCTCCACAAATCTTTGGCCGGCCCGTTCCCGCATCGTCTCATTTTCCTGCGCAAACAACGCCCACGGCGTATCCAAGCCGAACAACGTCATCGTGTGATACCCCTGAGAGCGCAGCCCGGGCGAGAGAATGCTGTCGTCCGTGAGCGTGTGACAATAAATCTCGCACGGTAGTTTGTCCGGCAGCCAGCCCTGTGCAGCCTGTTGGAAACTGACCTTCATCTGCTCGTATCCCTCGTCGCTGTGAAACGTGCCGCAGAACGCATCGGCGACCGGGTGCTGGGTCGCTTTCAGGCTCGGCAGACGGCGCAGGAGCATGTTGATCTTGAAGACCGAGCCTTCATTCGTCGCATCCGGCTGATAGGGCCGGCCCAGAATTTTCGCGAGCACGTTGGCGCCGAAGTTCACGAGGAGAAACCGCGCCTCGACCGTGTGCATCTTCCCGTCGAGCTCGAATTCCACGCTGCGCTTTGGCCCGGACACGTCGAGCGCGTGAATGCCAACCCGGGTTGGCATTTCCGCGCCATTCTCCCGCGCCGCGCGCTCCAGCTCGGCCGCCACCCGGCCCATGCCGCCGACGGGCACCTTCCACTCGCCGGTCTTGTTGCCGATGAGGTGATAGAGGAAGCAACGATTCTGCAGCAGCGACGGATCGTGCGGATGCGTGAAGACACCGATCTTCGCATCGGTGAAAACGAGGCCGCGCACCAAATCGTTCTGCAGGTGGCGCTCAACGGCGCACCCGAGCGGCTCTTCCACGAGGCTGCGCCAGGCCTCGCAGTGCACGTCGTCCGCGCCAAAGCGGCTCCGGAAATCGTCCTTCGCGACCAGCGGCTCGAGCATGGTGTCCCACACCTTGTCGGCAAAGATCCGGGCAATGCCGTAAAATCGCTTGAGCTGCTCGAACTCCGTGTCGCTTCCGGTCAGCTCACGCATGGACTGGCGACTCCGACCCTCCGAGACGTTGCTCAACAGCAAGCCCTCGTGACGGCCGTTCTTCACGTACGGCGTGAACGAACCGGTCGCACGCGAGCGCAGATCGAGGTTCAATCCGAGTTCGCGAATGATTTTTTCCGGGAACAAACTGACGAGGTACGAGTAGCGCGACAGGCGCGCGTCGTAGTCGGGAAACACCTGCTGGGACGTCGTCGCCCCACCGATATAGTCATTCTTCTCGAGCAGCAGGACGCTCAGACCCGCGCGACCAAGGTACGACGCGGCCACGAGCCCGTTGTGCCCGGCGCCGAGGATGACCACGTCGTAGTGCGATTTCAGATTCACGCTTGCGAAGCTAACGTGGCCGTTCGGTCATATCGAGTGGGAACGACACCATCAAGAGCAGCGAGAATCGCTGCGCGCCACAAATCCGACGCGCGCTGAAATCCTGATTCCCGCGATTCATAGTGGTACCCCCGGGGCTGGCCAGTTTCAGCTCACTCGACGGCAAGTGTTGCTTCAGCGGAAATTTTGGTCATTTCGTCGCAAATGAGAAATCGAACTCTCATGTCCGCTGGTATCCTCACGGACCTCTGGCTATGCTTGGGCTTCTCGACTCGCCCGCAAACCCAAACATCCACGACAACCACCGTTGTGAAACCAACCCACGCCGCCGGAACGTTTGACGTGAAGCTGGTGCCGCAAACGTCCGACGCGACGACGGCCGCAAAACTCGGCCGGATGTCCATCGACAAGCAGTTTCACGGCGATCTCCAGGGCACCAGCAAGGGGGAAATGCTGATGGCCGGCACCGACGTCAAAGGCTCCGCCGGTTACGTCGCGATGGAGCGGGTCACCGGGACCTTGCACGGCAAGAAGGGAGGCTTCGTCCTCCAGCACAGCGGCACGATGAATCGCGGCGCAGCGCAGCTGAGCGTAACGGTGGTGCCCGACTCCGGCACCGGCGAGCTGGTGGGCGTTGCCGGAACGCTGACGATCCAAATCGCGGATGGAAAACATTCGTATGAGTTCGACTACACGCTGGCGCAGGCGCCGTAGGAGAAGGAAGAAGGAGAAGGGAACAAGGAGGAAAGCCAGAGGTCAGACGACAAAGGATATCAGATTGAGGTCTCTGTGATTCTTGTGCCTACTTGTTGATTCAAATGCCACCCTATATCGTCACGCCATTATGAGAACGAACAAAAAAATCGGAGTGATCGGATCGGGCGGGGTGGCGCAAACGCTCGCGAGTGGGTTTCTTAAGCACGGCTTCGAAGTGATGATGGGCACTCGCGATTCCGCCAAGCTGGCCGACTGGAAAACGGCCAATCCCAAGGCCAACGTCGGCAGCTTCGCCGACGCCGGTAAATTCGGCGAGGTCGTCGTCCTCGCCGTGAAGGGGAGCGGCGCGGTAGAGGCCGTTCGCTCGGCCGGGCCGCAGCACCTCGCGGGGAAGCCCGTGATTGACGCGACGAATCCGATCACGGACGAACCGCCTGCGGATGGAGTACTGCGTTTCTTCACGAACAATGACGAGTCGCTGATGGAGCGGCTGCAGCGGGAGTTTCCCGACGCGCACTTCGTGAAGGCGTTTAACTCCGTCGGCAGCGCGTTGATGGTCAATCCGCAACTCAAGGGCGGTCCTCCCACGATGTTCCTTTGCGGCAACGACGAATCTGCCAAGCAGGCGGTCTGCGAGATCATCGAACTGTTCGGCTGGGAGCCAGCCGACATGGGCAAGGCCGCGTCCGCTCGCGCGCTCGAGCCGCTGTGCATCCTTTGGTGCCTGCCCGGTTTCCTGCACAACGACTGGGTGCACGCCTTCAAGGTGCTGAAGTAGACGAAAGGCGGACTCGCCGCGCTTTTCCAGGCGTCCGTCGAGCTGTTCATGAACGGGGACAAAATGATCGGTCAACGCTTTGAAAAGGGCGTCGCGCGGATCCGAGGACCACTGGCGAGACGGCGTCCTAAAACGCGGTCACCTACGGCTGACCGCTATCCGCCGGCCATCGCCCCCACCACCAGGAACGGCTCGGTGCCGGCCGCGACCGCATCTGGCAGTGGTGCGTCGGGCGATTCGTTCGAGAGATCCTGCTCGCAGGCGTAGAATCGCACAAACGCCCGCCGCTTGTGCGTGACGTGATCGCGGATCGTTCCGCGCAGCATCGGAAAGCGCGCCTCGATCGCGTCGAGGACCAAGCGTTGGGTCGCAGGGCCCTCCACCTTCACGATCACGTCGTCGTCGAAGCGCGCCAAGGTGCGCAGATGCGCCGGAAGTACGACTCGGATCATGGCAGCGTCTGCACTTCGACGGAGAGCACCGCCGGCAGGTCGCGCACGATGGGCGCCCAGGTGTCGCCGGCGTCAGCCGATCCGTACACCTGCCCGCCGGTCGTGCCGAAATATAAACCGCAGGGATCGAGCGAGTCCACGCACAGCGCGTCGCGGAGCACGTTCACGTAGCAATATTCCTGAGGCAGGCCCTTGGTGAGCGCTTCCCACTCGTTGCCGCCCGTCCGGCTGCGATAGACGCGCAGCTTTCCCTCGGGCGGATAATGTTCGGAGTCGCTCTTGATGGGAACGACGTAGATCGTCTCCGGCTCGTGCGCGTGGACGTCGATCGGGAATCCGAAATCGGTCGGCAGATTTCCGCTGACCTCGCGCCAGTTCTCACCGGCATCATCGCTGCGCATGACGTCCCAATGCTTCTGCATGAACAGCACATTCGGCCGCGACGGATGCATCGCAATGCGGTGGACGCAGTGGCCGACTTCGGCCTTCGGATCGGGGATTTGTTTGGAGATCAACCCGCGGTTGACCGGGCGCCAGGTCTGGCCCGCGTCGTCGGTCCGAAACACGCCGGCCGCCGAGATCGCGATGAACATCCGCCCGGGATTACTCGGATCGAGCACGATAGTGTGCAGGCACATTCCGCCGGCCCCCGGCTGCCACCAGGGTCCCGAGCTATGGCCGCGCAGCCCCGCAAGTTCCTGCCAGGTCTGCCCGCCATCGACCGACTTGAAAAGCGCCGCGTCCTCCACCCCAGCGTATACCGTGTCCCGTTCCGTCAACGAAGGCTCCAGATGCCAGACGCGCTTGAACTCCCACGGATGCTGAGTGCCGTCGTACCAAAGATGCGTGCCCGTGGCGCCCTCGTACGTGAACTCGTTGCCCATCGGCTCCCACGTCCTGCCGCCGTCGTCGGAGCGCTGGATCAACTGTCCAAACCAGCCACTGCATTGCGACGCGTAAAGTCGGTTCGGGTCCACGGGCGATCCCTTCATGTGATAAATCTCCCACCCGGCAAAGTTCGGACCGCTCACCTTCCACTTCGCGCGCTTGGCATCGGAGGTCAGGATGAACGCGCCCTTGCGCGTGCCGAC
>JANXRG010000068.1 GCA_025353105.1 Verrucomicrobiota bacterium | reverse complement strand
TATTTGTGCCGATGAGCGCGGACCAACTCACGGCGACCAATTGGATCAACATGGGCGGTTTCGCGATCATTGTGGTGGCGGGCGTCAAGCTGGCGTCGCCGCGACTGGAACCCTTCATTGTCCTCAGCTGGGCGATTGCGACCTGGTGGCTGCCCATCCTGGTCGTCGCCGGCATCTGGCGGCATGGCGTGCAAAAAGTGCCGCTGCGCTATGACGGACAATATTGGCCGGTGGTCTTCTCGCCCGCGGTTTATTCGTCGGCGACGTTCTTCCTCGCGGAAACGTCCCGGCTGGTCGTGCTGCATTGGATCCCGCCGTTGTTTTTTGCGTTTGCCGCCGCCGTGTGGGGGATCCTGATGATCGGATTGTTTCGCTCGTTCCTTCGCCCCGCATGATCGCTGAAGTCGCAAAGGGCCGCGAAAGTTTGACAGCGCAGGGGGTCCTCCGTTACTTAGGGACTTGAGTTTCTCATCATTCTGATGATTGCCGGTTCATCCATTTCCGTCGGCTTCGCCCAGAAGGCCGTCTGGGTGAGGGTGCGGGGAAAAGGCACCTTCCAGAACAGCCCCGGACTTAAGGAGTTCGCGAAGGAGATGATCCATCGCGGCCACCGCGACTTCTCCATCGATCTCGCGGACTGTCCGGTCATGGATTCGACGTTCATGGGGACGATGACGGGAATCGCCCTGCGGCTGCGCGAACTGGGCCAGGGCCGGTTGCGGGTGGTAAATCCGAATGTGCGCAACTCCGAACTGCTGACGGGCCTCGGACTGGATCATTTGATCGCGCTGGAAAGCGGACCGGTCACGATCCCTTGCGAGACGAGTGCCGAACCGATGGCCGGGCACAACAGCGTCGACCAGCGCGACGTGACGCAAACGATGCTGCACGCGCACGAGGCGTTGTGCGATGCGGACGGGAATAACACCGGGAAATTCAAGGACGTGCTCGAGTACCTCAAGGAAAACCTCCATCGCCAGGACATCGCGACGAGCGCGAACTGAATCCTGATGAGCCGCCAAGCCCACGTTGTTTGCCGGCGGCCGGCGGTTTCGGCCGGCGGCTCCGGGCGTTGAGCCGATCGAATTGCGGCCGAACATGATCGCACTCACGGCACCGTGTCTCGACGGAGGATTCCACGCCGGGGCGCTGGCGGCGTTGACGTTTGCCGGTGATTCACGATGGCTGGAACCGCTCTTCGCCCTAGTGGCGGCGCTGGCGGCCGGGGGGGCGTATCTGTTTTATGTCACGCGTCGGATGAAGCGCAAAATCGGAACGTTGCGCTCGCAGCGCGACCATCTGCGCACGGAGGAGCGGCGGGTGTTCGATTTCCTGCACGAACTTGGGGAGGCGTTCAGCGGCGACCTTCGCCCCGCGGAGCTCCATCGCCGCATCGTGGAAGGCGCGGTGAAAATTCTCGAGGCGCGGGGCGGCGCGCTCTATCTCGCCGACAAATCGGGCGCCTTGCTCGCACCAATGTTCATCACGAAGGGCTGCCCGCCGCTCGTCGACGTGCCGGGCAATCTGGGCGGACAGACCACGGCGCAGACCGGCGAGAGTTTTTTTCGACTGCATCATGTGCGCGCGGGGGAGGGAGTCATCGGGCAGGCTTGGACGTCGGCGTCGCCGCTCCCGACGCCGGTGGGTACTGATTTCGGAGCGGCCGTTCCCGCGGGGCGTTCCGTGCTCGCCATGCCGCTGCACTACGCGGGGCAAAATCTCGGCGTGCTGGCCGTGGCCGGCGGTCCGGGGGACACGCTCTTCGACGAGGCCGATCAAGCGGTCTTTAAAGCGATCGCCGAGCAATCGGCATTTGCGCTGTACAGCGCCATCATGTTCGCCGAGGCGCACGATAAAAAGCGGCTCGACCACGATCTGCAGGTCGCGCGCGACATCCAGCGGATCCTGCTGCCGAGCGGTTCGCCCGAGATTCCCGGTTTTGTCATCGCCGGCATGAACCTGCCGGCCAGCAGCGTGAGCGGGGACTATTTCGACTACGTGGCGGTGGATGACGATCGGATCGGGGTGGCGATTGCCGACGTTTCCGGCAAGGGCATTCCCGCGTCCTTGATCATGGCGATGTGCCGCAGTGTCCTGCGCGGGGCGGCGCGCGGGCAGACTTCGCCGGCGGAGGTCCTGCGCGCCGTGAACCGGCAGCTGTTTCCCGACATCAAGGAGGATATGTTCATTAGCGCCGCGTACGTCGTCGTGAATCATGCCACCGGCAGCATGACGCTCGCGCGCGGGGGGCACGATGCGCCGCTGCTCTACGTGGCGGCGGAGAAGACGGTCACGGCGGTGCGCCCGCCGGGGATGGCCCTGGGGATTGACAGCGGCGGCGTTTTCGACAGGGTTTTGCAGGATCTTTCCGTGAAGCTGGAGAAAGGTGATTGTCTGGTGCTCTACACCGATGGAGTGTCCGAGGCGCTTGACTCCGCCGGCGCGGAATACGGTCTCGACAACGTGATGCAAGCCATCCGCGAGAGCGCCCACGAGGGTCCGGCCGCGGTGCTCCAGCGCCTGACCGATGAGTTGCAAACTTTTGTCGGCGGCCACCCGCAGCACGACGACATCACGCTGATTGCCATTTCGAAGACATGAGTAAACCCAACCGACCCTCCGCCCACGAATCCGATTTGATGAGCCCTTCCGAAGCAGCTTCCGCCGCGGTGAAAACGTCCTCCCAGATTGCGGTGGAGCGCGCCGCCGCGATGGCGGCGGGATCCGGCCTGCCCTCGCATGACGCCGTTCCAGCGGCTGATGACCCCGCGGATTTTGGGACGCAGGTGGCGCAGCTGACGGAGGAGGTGGCGCAGATGCGCGACAGCACGCTGCGCGCGCGCGCGGATTTCGACAACACGCGCAAGCGGCTGCGGCGCGAAAAAGAGGAAGCCATCCGTTATGCGAACGGTTCACTCATCGAGCGTCTGTTGCCGGTCCTCGACAGTTTCGAACTCGGCCTGGCCGAGGCGCGCAAGCACAAAGGCGCGGGATCGATCGTGAACGGGTTTGAACTCGTCTACAAACAGATGGCGGAATTCCTCAAGGAGCAGGGCGTCGAACCGATTGACGCAGTCGGCCAGCCGTTTGATCCCAACCTGCATCAGGCGCTGGGGCAGCAGGAAAGTGAAGAGCCCGAGGGCCGCGTGTGCGTCCAAGTGCGCAAGGGTTACAAGCTGCGTGAGCGACTGCTGCGCCCGGCGATGGTTTTTGTCTCCAAGGGCCCGTCCGCCGCGGGGTAATCGCCGCGCCGCCGTGCGGCGTCACGGTCGCTACGGCTGGAGGAGATCCGGCCGCGGCTGATGCGGTGAATGGATCACGTTATTCCGAAAACCCTGCTTGGCTCCCCGGACAAAAACTTGAGGGGCTGCGGTCCGCGCGGGAACCACTGGCACGATCTCCACCTTGGCATTCTTCGCGGGAGCTTCCGCGACGAGCGGCGCGCTTGGCTCGATGGGTTGCGCCGCGGCCAGCGCGGTCGGCGGATTCGCCGCGTCCGTGGCCAGAGCGTCGGCGGGAAGAATGCCGTTCTGCCGGGCGGCGAGACGATCCAGGTCGCCCAACCGCTTAAAGTTAACGAACACGACGTAGCCGAACACGGTGAGGAAAACAATGATCGCGGCGACGGAGAGCGCGGCGAACTTGCGGTGCGCGCCGCTGCGTTGCTCAATGCGTCGTCCCTCCTTCTGCACTTTGACCATCGGCTTGTGGCTGAGGTACTGGTAGTCATCGAGGCCTACCATGCTTGAGACATCGAATTCACCGAGATGCGGCCCCACGTCCACCCCGAGGTATTGACCGTAGATGATCGCGAAGCCGCGCGCGTACGCGATGCTCGGGCAATTCGAGTACACATCGTGCTCGATTTCCGCGAGGCGGATGGCCCGAATCTTCGTCGCGCGCGCGGCGTCTTCGATCGTAATCCCCCGCGCCTCGCGGGATTCGCGAAGCTTCTGGCCGAGGGACGGAGCGCTCATGGGGGCGGCGGGTCAGAGAGGAAAGGACGGACTAGGTAAAGACGTGAAAGCGCCTCGATAGCAAGCACCTTTTAGTCCAAACCGGTAGTTTTCTTTGGCAAAGGGACCATCCGGCAGGCCGGTGGTGACGCGAAGGCAGCTTGCCTGAGCTCCATCCGACAACGGAGAATAGGGCTCCGACCCCGCCTATGATGCTCGTTTTCTCCACCTTCCCGACCGAGGAGAAAGCCCGGGAAATTATCCGCGTGCTGGTCGAGGAGCGGGCCATCGCCTGCGGCAATATTCTGCCGCCGGCGCGGTCGATCTATCGCTGGAAGGGCGAAGTGCGCGAGGAAGCCGAGGTGCTCGCGCTGCTCAAGGTGTCGCGCAACGCCAGCGCGCACCTGCAAAAGCGCCTGCGTGAGCTGCATCCCTATGATGTGCCCGAAATCGTGGCGGTCTCCGTCGATTCCGGCTTGCCGGAATACCTCGATTGGGTGCGGGAAAATTGCCGCCGGCTGCGTTGATCGTAATCGGGAACGGCGACGCCGGGGACACGGTTACAGCGCCACCATCAATTCGTTGGCGATGGCGTTCAGTCGCTTCACCTCTTCCGGCTTGAGCGGCACGGAGGGCGGACCTTCGGTGAGCTTTCGGATTTCATCCATTCGATCGCCGACAAGTTCGACGAAGCGCTCGTCCTTGCTGTCGGGGCCGAGTGCGTTCACGCGGCGCCGGAGGTGCGCCACCAGCGCGGGCTGGCGGAGCAGACGCGAAGCCTCCGCTTGGTAATTGATCGTCATTGCCATCGTCGAGAGTTGCAAACCGCGCAGCCAACCGCCAAGCGTTGCAAGCGTCACCGCGTCCTGGTTTCGATTGAGCTTGAGTTCGCGCAGCACGTCGCCGCGAAACGTCTCAAGCACGACGCGCAGATCATTCCAACGCGCGCCTTCCGCCATCTTGTTCGCCGTCGTGATCTTGCGAAACATCGTGTCGTTCAGCGCGAATTCGAGCGACAACATCTGGATGGCGTCGCTCGCCCGCCGGAAGGCGGCGACGTCCTTCGCCTGAACTGCGACATACGCGTCGGCCGCCCGCACGCCGAGGTGCACGGCTTTCACGGTTGCGGAAAGGCTCTTGATTTTTTTTGCATCGGGCGGCGGCCCCCCCTGCGCGGCGAGTTTGGCGAAGTCGATGTTCGGAACCTTGGCCAGCGCGTTGCACACGGCTTCCGGCGGTGGCACGAGAAAGCTGTCCGGGTTTTGCGTGAAGTCGTCCCCCGCGGGCGCCTGGGCCAGCGTTGAGCAAGCACCTAACAGCAGTCCGACAGCGGGAAGAGCGAACCGGACATTCATGGGCGGATGACCAAGCGTCATTTAATCCCATCGGCGCGCTCGCGAAAAGCAAATCCGCGTCCCGCCCGCTTGTCCCATCCGGCCCTCGTCGGACTTTCTCGCGGGCGCGTTCGCCCTTCGCGTGCCCTGGCCCCAGGCCGACGTTGCCTTGGTCGCCGCCTCCTTTTCCTCGTTGATCTCGTGGGCGAAGTCGGTGCGGTGGATGCCGCAGGGTCTTAGGATTGCGCAACCCTCCCCAGCAGCGCAGCGAGTAGCAGGCACAGCGGGGTGAATAATCGCGCATCCCAGCGCGCAAAGCGGGTGTCGCGAACCCGCCGGAAAAGACCGATGTAACGGAAGTCACCGATGCCGCGCAGCAGAAACATGCCGGCCAATCCCCAGGTGCCGAATTGGAAAATCCAACGCGGCCACGTGGCGCCCCAAAACCCGATGCGTCCAAGCACGATTGCCGCGGCCACGAGCAGGGCGCAACCCACCAGCGCGGTCGCGATTGGATGTGGCGTGAAGACCGGCTTCCCATTGTGTTGGGGAATGGCCGCGTCAAATCCGCCGGCGCCGCCAAGGGCCCAGAAAAAATGTGCCAGCGCCAGCGCGCCGAGCACTCCGGCCACCAGGAGCGCGACGGCGAACGTCATAATCGGGCAGACCCCACGCTGCAAATCGCGGATTATTTCCTCGGTTTGGCCGTCGGTCGTTTGGGTTCGAAAAGTGCCGCGACAGCGCCGGCGGGATCCTGGATCACATTGTAGCGGCCCTCCCCGAGCGAGCGCGTCTTGCGCAGCACCTTGCCGCCAAGCTTTCGGCATTGCCGCAGGCTGGCGTTTAGATCGCCGACGGTAATGTAGATCAACCATTGCGGCGGAAGATCGGCGTTGAAGCCGCGCGCATGGCAGACGCCCGCCACGGTCTTGCCGGACTTCGGCGCGTTCATGCAGAAGTCGTTGTACCCGCCCATGTCGAGCGACACGCTTTTCCAGCCGGTCACGGCGGAATAAAATGCACTCAAGGTGGTGGCGTCGGGAACGGTGAGATCGGTCCAGGTGACGGAGCCGACGACGGGAAGCTTGATGCTCATAGGATGGGAGGTGGGGGAAACAGATTGCACGGGCGGCACCATCGGGTCACGCCTGAACGTAGCTCGTTTGCGCGTCGTACAACGCGAGGGCGAATCCCGCCTTCGCGCCGAGGCCCTGGGCCGTGTAACCGAGCGAGGCGGCTGCGTCATCGCCGAACAGGCACGCGACGATGATCGGTCGTTCCGTCGAGTCGAGATGAGGCCGGATGACTTGGCGCGCGTTCGCAAGTTCGTCGGGCGCGAGCGCTGGGTGCGTGCGGCGGGCTGCAGCCCTGGCGCGGCCTTCCTGCACCATCATTTCGCGCAGCGTGCGCGCGGGGCCGTATCGCTGGATGTGGTCGACGCGAAAAATGCACGTCAACACCTCGTCGCGCACGGCCTCGAGCGAGGGCGCTTCGCCCGTCCAGAGGATGCCGGTGATCCAGCCGCGTTTACGCAGGTCATCATCCTCGAATCGATGGCTGAAATCGCTTGTTGGACGGTTGGTCCATCCGCCCAGTGCATCGTCGGAGACGACCAGCGCTACCTGGTAGGCGCCGGGGGATTCGGTGAGTTGCGTCGCCGCATCCCGGACGGCGCGCGCGGCGGGGTGCTCGACGTCGAGCGCGAGCAACTGGTCGAGCAGGGCCGGCAAATGATCCTTTCCCATGGGATTCATCGCGGCGATGGGCAGGCGCAGATCGCGCGTGTCCGGATCGATCATCTGGTGGAGGTACTCGCGGAAGCGCTGCCCGCCGCGCGGAATGCCATAAAGCGCGCGCTGGGTGCGCAGGAGCGGAACGAACTCGAGGATCATTCAGCTGCTGGTGCCGGCGACGGAAATTCCATTCGAGACGAGATCCAGCGCGCTCTGGAACTCTGCACTCTTGGTGTCGTTGGACAGGATTGTGAAAATCACCGCCTGCTTTCCGGTCACGTACACCCCGGAGGTAACGTTGCGATACTCGCCCACGGCCGGCGTGGCGACGCCCACCAGCCGGGAATCGGTAAACGTGCAGTACGACCCGTGTCCGACTTTGGCCGTCAGGCGGGTGAGCTTTGGAGTCTTCTCGATGGAGTTGGCCACGTAGCGTTGATTTGCCATCGTCACGAGATCGTCGACCGCCTCGGGAGTGTTGAAACGCCCGTCTGGATCGGCGATCATGGTCAGATTGATCTGCAATCCGCCGGGGGTGGTGAGACCGATCATGGGCGGAGCCTCGGGCTGCGGTTTTCCGCCGTCCTGTTTCCAACCCGCGGGGGTCCGAATCACGAGCGAGTCGCCACCGGGGACCGCGATCGTGATGGATGCAGGATCCGGCTCGGCGGCCCGGCTGGGCGCGAAACCCAACAGGGCGGTGACGAGAATGAAGAAGGGGGGGATGGAGCGTTTCATGGGTGTGGGGAATCTGATGCTTCAGGGGTTCCTGGCGATGGGTTCAAGAAAAACGATGGTCACTCGGTCATTGAGCGCAATGCGGGCGTGCGAAGTGTCGAACAAGCTTTCATGGGGGGTCGCGCCAAGCAGACAGGCGATGGGTGTCGGCGCATTCGCTGAGGTATGCAGCGAGATTGCGTCGTCAAGATCAATGCCTCAATCCTTGAATACTTCGAAACGGCCGCCTCGATAGACGAACAAAGTGTCGGTCAGGTGCTGCGGTGATTCTGCCACCATGCGCGCCGCCTGCTCCCGAAGTTTCGCGATGCCGGCGGCATTTCCCGACCCGGTGATCAGGAGGTGATCCCGCGCGGGAATGGCGACGACGATTTCCCCGTCGACCTTGATTTTGTCGCTGGTCCAGAAGTCATCCACGAGCAGCAGGCACGCTTCGTAGTTGCCCCCGGCCTTGACGACCGTGACCAACGGTCCGGGGCGGATTTCGGTCTTGGACAGGAGCGCTTTTAGATTGGTCACCGCGAGGGCGCGCAGCTCCTCTCGCTTGACGCCGAGGTCGGCCAATTGTTCAGGCAGGAGGTATCGCAGCGTGTTGGGATTGTCCTCCGCGTAAACGATCATGAGCTGCTCATTCAAATCGTCCGACACGATTTCGGGCACGCCCACCGCGCCCTTGGCCTGCGCGGCGGTCCGCACATCCGCCAGCCAGGCACGCGTCTTGACGATCGGCACGACGCGCGCGCGATCCACTTTTCGGATCTCATCCTTCGGCGTGACGAATCCCGCGAAGTATTTCCGGATGATCCGGTCCTCGTCTTTCGGCGACAAGCGGTACTCGTCGTAGGCGTCGTAAAGAAAAATGGTGGTCTGGCGTCCCTGCGGCTCCTGCAGCCGGACCTGGAGGTCCCGTCCGGATGAAACCGTGGAGGTGGGCGCGCTCGCGCGGAGCGTCTGCACGAAATTTCGCGTGAATTCCGTTGGCGAAAGCGGCGCGTCGGCGGCCGACACGGAGCAGGCGACCGCAAAAAAGAGGGCGATGAGGAAACGAGG
Organism: Verrucomicrobiota bacterium; assembly: GCA_025353105.1. GTDB lineage: Bacteria > Verrucomicrobiota > Verrucomicrobiia > Chthoniobacterales > SZAS-18 > SZAS-18. The sequence continues at coordinate 66,759 of JANXRG010000068.1, read as the reverse complement.
CACGACGGCGTTGATTCTATCACAATCCCGTTGTCGTGCGCCCCCCGCGCCGGTCCTGCTCCGGACCTGTCACGCGACCGGGGTCTCGCCCAGGACGATGTCGAAATTCGCCGCGAGCTCGCCGATCCGCGAATTTGCAATCGGCGTGAACTCCACGGTGACCGACTCGCGCGCTTTGGCGTCGCCGATGTGCCGGTAGATGCCGTCGCGTTCGTTGCCGGGATGGCCCTTGATGTAGAGCTGCGTCGTGAACATCGGCCGGTCTTTCAATCGCACGGCGAAGTGGATGTGCGGTGCCTGCCGGCCCGGGTAGAGCACTGGCTTGATCGTGCGGAAGCGATAGTCGCCGGTGGAGCCGGTCTCAAATCGGCCGAAGCCCTGAAAGTTACGATCGTACGCGGCATGATCCGAGGTGAATTGTTTGAGGTAAGTCCCGTGGTGATCGACCTGCCAGATTTCAATCTCGGCGTTCCGGATCGGCTGGCCGCCCGCATCGAGCAGACGTCCGCTGAGGTGGGTGATTTCGCCCACCGCCGGAGTGATCGAATCGTTGACGATCACCAGATCATTGTCGCTCCCGAGGGGGAGCTTGTCGGGATAAAACGGACCCTCGGTCATGCGGTGCGTCCGCAGCAATTCCTCGGCGAAGGCGCCGCGCGTGGTCATGAAGATTCCGCCCGCGCCAAGTGCCACGGTGCGCACGAAATTGCGGCGAGTCGCACCCGGCTGCGAATGGTTCATGTTCGTTGGACCCCGGTCCGAGCCGTTGGTTTCAAAAAACCGGACGGAATCCCGCTTTATTTGCCGGGACGTTCGGCGGCGTTGATCAGAGGGCCGTCGGAAAGGTGAAGCAGGCCACCGAGGGGGCGGACCATCACGGATTCCGGGCTTGGGACACGGCCACGTCCGTTTCCGCGCCCGGCCGCGCCTCGATCCAGGCGAGGACACACTCGGCCACCTTCTCCCATCCGGCCTCCAGCATCATGTCATGCGCCATGCCGGTGAACATGACCGGCTCGGTCCGATACGCGCGCGCCGTCGCGGCAACCTCGGCCGGGGAGAAGATCGCGTCGTCCGCGGCGCCGAGCACAAGCAGCGGCGTTTGAACGCGGTCCGGATGCGGCAGATCGAGCGCGAGCAAATCGAGAAACGCGCGATACGATTCGTTTTGCAATCGCGGGGCGAGTTCCTGCAGCTGTGCGTCGGGCATCGATGACGAGAAAAATGCTTCGCGCGCCAGCGCGGGAGTCGCGACCAATGGCCAAAGGCTGAGCGTCAGGATGGCCTTGGCGAAGGCGAGGGGCTGGCGCGCTGCGATGCGCAGCGTGGCGGCGAGCGCCCCCGACGGTGGCACCGAGGCCAGGAGCGCTCCGGCAGGTGCGCGATGCGTTTCGAGGTACTTCTGCACCACCAAGCCGCCCATCGAGTGACCGATGACGATTGGCGCGCCGGGCATTCCCGCGGCGACCTGGGCCACGTCGGCGACGTAGTTGGAAATTCGCGTCCAACGCAACTGGTCCCGACCTTCGCTGACTCCGTGTCCGCGCAGACTTAGCGCGTGCGCCGCGTAACCGTGAGCCGCGAAGTAATCAAGAAAGTGCGTTTCCCAGCACCACGCCGCGTGCCAGGCGCCGTGCACGAACAGCAAGGGCGTCCGTCGCGCGGCAAGTGGAGGAAGCCGTGTGATGACTTCAAGTTGCATGGCGGTTGGCGGGCGGGACGCCGATGCCGGTTCTATTTGGCCGAGTCGATGGAGCGCTCGGACGAAACCCGCTCCGGCTCCGTGTGTGGCTCCGGTTTTGGTGGCGCGACTTTTGTCGGGACGGCGCGGAAATCCACCGTCGAATCCCAGCGGACGGGAAGGCTCTCGTCGTATCCCGGTGACTTGACCGCCGAAACCCGGACATGGAGGTGCGGCTGCTTGGAATATCCGGTGTTGCCGGAATAGCCAATGGGATCGCCCGCTTGGACATTCTGGCCGAGGGTCACCGCAACGCCCCGAACCTTGAGATGCAAATAGTCGGCCAGCGTGCCGTCGGCGTGCTCAATGACGACAAGATTTGCCTTCTGAAAAAATTCCTCCGTCAATCCGTTCTCATCGGAATCGTCGCGAATACCCACGACCCGGCCGGCCCGCACCGCGAGCACGGGAGTACCGACCGGCATGGCCCAATCGATTGAATATTCGCTGGGCGATCCAACGCGATGGCTGAAGGCGCCGCCATAACCCTGCACGACGGGATAATCGCCGCCGGCCGAGAACGGCAATTGGTAGACAGCGGCGGGATCGGGCCGCGCTCCGCTCACGCCGATGACGTAGCGGAAGCGGTATTTGTAGGCCCAAGCTTTGCTCCGGTCGCGCTTACTCAGCGTGATCAGCAACGTTCGGGGTCGGGTGAGTGCGCGGCGCAGTGGAAGCGGCTCCGAAGACTGCATGTTCGTCAGATCGGCGGTCAACTCAAGGCTGGCGCAGAGGCAGTTTTGAAGATTCGCGAAGAGCAGGACGTCCTCCCCGCGCTTCTCCGCGACGACTTCCACCAAATGCCTCGCGAGCGCCGCGGGAACCCAGCATCCGGCCAGCGCCGCGGCCGCGAAAAGAGATCGGATACGCATTGGAGACGGACGGCAGGCTATCGAACGCGACGTCAACATTCAATCGCGCAGTCCCTCCTTCGCCGCCGCGCGAGTCATTCCGCGGTGGTCGGGTCGAAGCCGCGGTCGATCATGTATTTGGGCATAGGGTTTTTGGGTTGAGGTGGAATGACAGTTGCGCAACGGTCCGTCGCGGTTGGGCGACAGTTAAAATTGCTCGATGAGTTCGCGCGGCGCGTTGGCAAAGGAACCGTCGATGAGCAGCGCTTCGCGACCCGCGCGGCGGAGAAACGCGATGGCGGGAAGCGCACGCATCCCGCTTTGACAATGCACGAGGACAAACGGCGCGTCCGGCACCTCCGCAAGGCGGGCGCGCAGGCGCGTGTGGGCGATGTTCTTCGCGCCGCGGAGATGGCTCGACGCAAACTCCGAGGCGCGACGCACATCGAGGATTCTGGTGTCGGGATGACTCGCCAGCCACGAACCCAGTTCGTCGAACCGGACACGGCGGACCGTTTCGAGTGCACCCGACGCGGTGGCAATGTCCGCCGCAAGCACCCAGCCCGCGAGGTGATCGAAACCAATGCGAAAGAGCTCCAGTGCGGCCGCCGCAACGACCTCCTCGCGCTCGACGATAAGCACGATCTGGTCGCCGGGCGCGAGGTAGCTCCCGGCCGCATCCGAGAAGTTTCCGGCTGCCGGCGCGTAAAGGCTGCCGCGTAGATGAGTTTCGAGAAAGGTCGTCCGGGGACGCGTATCGAGGAGCACGACCTCACCACGCTGGGCGGCGGCGATCGCCATGTCCACCGTCCACGCGCGCGGCGTCGGCACCTGCACCGTGACATCGGGTCCGGCGCGATTGACGCGTTTCATCTCGGCGAAATAAAGCGGGGGTTCAGGCTGCCCGGTGAGAATGGAGGAGGCGAAGTCGCCGGCACCTCCCTGCAGGGCCAGGCGCAGGGTCGGGTTGAACCGCCGCTCGTATCCCAACGTCGAGCTTGGCACCGCCCCAAGCGCCTTGCCACAGGCGCTGCCCGCGCCGTGCGCGGGCAGGACCTGCAGAAAATCCGAAAGATCGTCCAGTCGACGGAGGCTCGCATAAAGTTCGTCCGCCCCCTTCTGCTGGGTGCCGCCGATGCCCGCGGCCGTCTCCAGCAAATCCGGCCGACCGGCGTCGCCGACGAAGAGAAAATCGCCGCTCAACAGGGCGATGGGTTCGGTTGCCCCGCTGCCTTCGTCCGTGACGAGAAAGCAAATGTGCTCGGGCGTGTGCCCCGGAGTGTGCCGGACATCGAAACGGATTCGTCCGATATTAAAATGATCCCCATCGCGCAGGAGCGTGACGTCCTTGCCTCCGCGTGCCCACTCCGACTGCCAGTCCCCGCCACCTTCGGCCGACAGGTATCCATGCGCCCCGTCATTTTCCACCAGCGCCCGCGCACCGCTGACGAAGTCCGCGTGAATGTGCGTCTCGGCGACCGCCACGATTTTCAAGTCGTTCTCCGCGGCGACCCGCTGATAGCGTTGCACGTCGCGTTCGGGATCGATGACGATGGCTTCCCCGCTACGCTGGCAACCAATCACGTACGCGTACTGGGAAAGCCGGAGATCAAAGATTTGTCGGAGAAACATGGCCGGGGGGCGGCTGAGTCATTCCATCGGTCGAATTTCGCCGATTAGGCCTGAGGCCGCGCGACAGATCAACTCCACAACGCGCCCCGCCGCTTCCGGCCAATAAATAGTAAAGATACCTTAAGGATTTTGCGCGCCGCGCCGCGGGCATGGCGGTCACCGCCGAAATTCCGTCAGCGAAAGAATGTTGCCATCGACGTCCTTGAACCAGGCGACGCGCGATCCGTCCGGGGTCGTCCAGACCCCGAGCGCGTCCTGCGGCAACGGATCATAGCGCTCAAAGCGCACTCCTTTCGTCATCAAATGTTCAATCGTCGCGCGAACGTCATCGACCGCCCAACCGAGCGTCGTGTGCCCCGCCGGCGCGAGGGCTTCGACCTTTTGAATTCGAAGCATCGTTCCGTTCGCCTCAAAGACGATCGCAAAGGGAGTGTCCTCGACGAGCGGCAAGCCCAGGGTATGGCCGTAAAATTCCTTGGCCGCCGCCGGGTTCTGCGTGGCGGCGAAGCCGACGAGTTTAGCCTTGTTCAGCATAGCGATTTCCCCCGGATCGAAGAGACGCTGCAAATTAGCCGGTCTTCATCGGTCGGTCGAGCGCGTCGTCCGTGCGGGATTGGTGTCACGCAAGATGGTTGGATTGATGCCCGACGGCTGGCACATTGGGACCCGCCGCCGCCCATGCCCACTCCCCCCACCGGCACCGTCACGTTTCTCTTTACCGACATCGAGGGGAGCACGCAGCTTTGGCAGAAGTGCCCCACGACGATGCAGCGGGCCCTGGCGCGGCACGATGATCTGCTGCGGCACGTCATCGAGATGAACGACGGCTATGTTTTCAAGACCGTGGGCGACTCGTTTTACGCGGCGTTCCACACGCCGGTGGCCGCGGCGGGGGCGGCGCTGGATGCCCAACACGCGCTCGCGGCGGAGAAGTGGAAAGGCATTCCGTCGATGCGTGTCCGCATGGCGCTGCACACCGGCGCCCCCGAGGCGCGCGATGGCGACTATTTTGGCCCGCCCATGAATCTCGTCGCGCGCCTGCTGGCGGCGGGTCACGGCGGCCAGATTCTCGTTTCGTTTGCGACCCGTGAATTGCTGCACGGCGTGTTGCCCGACGCCGTTGATCTGCGCGACATGGGCGAGCAACGATTGAAGGATTTGGATCGCCCGGAGCATGTCTTTCAACTCATCGATCCCACTTTGTCGTCGGATTTCCCCCCGCTTCGATCCCTCGAGGTCGCCGCGGTGGTGCCGGGCAACCTGCCGGTCGAGCTGACTTCCTTCATCGGCCGCGAACGTGAAACGTCGGAGGTACAGCGCTTGTTGGGGACGACGCGGCTGTTGAACCTGATGGGCGCGGGCGGCACCGGCAAGACGCGACTCGCGTTGCAGGTCGCCGCGGAAGTGCTCGACGAATTTCCCGATGGGGTCTGGCTGGTCGAGCTGGCGATGCTGACCGACCGTGAGCGTGTCCCGCACGTGGTCGCCGGTACACTCGGCGTTTCTGAGGAACCGGGACGCCCGATGGTCGAGACGCTCGTGAACTACCTGCGTTCGCGCACGCTGCTGCTCGTCCTCGACAACTGCGAGCAAATCGCCGACGCCGCCGCGTTGCTCGTGCAGGCGCTGCTCCGCTCTTGTCCGGCTCTGCGCCTGCTGATCACCAGCCGTCACGTGTTGGGTGTGCCCGGCGAAGTTACGTGGTCGGTGCCGACGATGTCCGTGCCCGATCTCTGGCGGGGACCGCTCGATGGCCAGGAGCTCGTGCAAAACCTTTCGCAATACGAAGGCATGCGGCTTTTCGTGGAACGCGCCACGGCGGCCCAGCCTTCCTTTGCCATCGTGCCGGAGAACGCGCCGGTGATCGCGAAGATCTGCTGGGCCCTCGATGGCATCGCGCTGGCTATCGAGCTGGCGGCCGCGCGCGTGAAGGTGCTCACGCTCGAACAGATCGCCTCGCATCTCGACGATCGCTTCCACCTGCTCTCGGCCCGCGGCACGACCGTGCAGCCGCGGCAGCAGACCCTGCAGGCGTTGATCGATTGGAGCTACGATCTATTGTGCGAGAAGGAGCAGATCCTGTATCGGCGGCTGACCGCGTTTTCGCGCGGGCGGACACTCGAGGCGGTCGAGGGGATCTGCGCGGGCGACGGGATCGAACGCGGCGAGATTTTGGATCTGCTCTCGCAGTTGGTCGACAAGTCGCTCGTCACGCTCGAGACCGGGGTCGACGGTGCGCCGCGTTACACGCTGCTGGAATCAATGTGGGACTATTGCCGCGCCAAGCTCGAGGCATCGGGGGAATTGACGATCGTCCGCGATCGCCACGCCGCGTTTTTCGCGGGTCTCGCGGTGGAGGCGGCAGCCGGCCTGGAGGGCCCGGACGCGGAGTTGTGGATGCTGCGAGTTGAGGCTGATTACTCGAATCTGCGGCGGGCGATGGAACGCAGTCGCGAGCGGCCCGATGGCGCGGAAGCAGCGGCCTTGCTTGAGTCCGTGAGGGATCGATACGGGCAAATGCGCGATCTTCCACCGCCGCGCTGACCGTTCCCCCCATCACTTCATCCGATCAAAACTCTTCTGCAGGATCTGCCAGTCGGCGAGGCCGGCGACCTTGGCGCGGTGGTCGGAGATGATCTTGGCCTCGTTCCCATTCTTTGTCGGCGCGTCCTTCTTGTAGAAGATGCCGAAGCTGCCCGGAAAGGGTTCGTCCGCGAGCTTGTACGCCGCGAATTCGTCGGTCACGTCGTGATTCTCAGGCACCAGATTGAAGACGCCGCCCTTGCGCGGGATCGACGCGTCAAATGAACCGGGGAAGAACTCAATGCACTCGCTCAGGCACTGGATGAAGCTGAATCCGTCATGGTCCATCGCGGCTTCCATCATCGCGAGAATGTGATTGGGATTCGTCGCGGCCGTGCGCGCGACAAACGTGGCGCCGGCACTTATGGCCTGTTTCATCGGATTGATCGGCCGATCCGCCGCGCCCCAGATATCGGTCTTGGATTTGTGACCGATCGGGGTGGTCGGTGAAGTCTGCGCCTTGGTCAGGCCGTAGACCCAGTTGTCCATCACGACATAGGTCAGCTTGATGTTCTTGCGCGCGGTGTGCGTGAAATGATTGCCGCCGATCGAGAACGCATCGCCATCGCCGCCGAAGACGAAGACATGCAGATCCGGCCGCGAAAGCGAGATGCCGCTCGCGAAAGGCAGGGCGCGGCCGTGAATGTAATGCGCGCCGTGCGCCTGGACAAAATATGGGAAACGCGAGGAACAGCCGATGCCGGCAATGGTGGTGATCTTCTCGTGATGAATTTTGCGCTTCTCGATCAGCTTGTAGTAAAACGCGAGCACCGAGAAATCGCCGCAACCGGGGCACCAGGTCGGATGATCGGCGGCCGTTTCCTTCTTCGTGAGCGGCTTGCGATCGCCCTCTGGAAGATCCGGTGGTGGCGGAAGCTGCGCGGCGAGACCGGTGCGGGGGAGAAGGGCTTCGTGGGCGATGGCGAGCGTGCTCATAACGGCAGTGGGATTCAGGCGGGAAGGGTGGAGTTGGCGTTCGAGCCAGCGGTCGCGCGCGCGCGATCGAGAATCTCGCGCACTTTCCAGGGGAGGCCGTCGGTCTTGGTGATGCCGCGAATTTTCGGATCGCAAAAACGCGCGCGCAAGATACCCGCGAGCTGGCCGTAGCCGTAAAAGCCTTCGTCGTTCAGTTCGACGACGAGCACGTGGCGGAAGCCCGCGAAGATGTTGTCGAGTCCGTTCGGCAGCGGATGCAAATGACGGATGTGGACCGCCGAGATCGCCTCGCCGGCGGCGCGCGCCTGCTGCACGGCCTCGCGCAACGGGCCCAGCACGGAGCCCCAGCCGACCAGCAGGATTTCGCCCTCGGGCGCGCCATAGATCTGCGGAGTGGGCAGTTCGCTGGCGAGTTTCTTGTATTTGTTGCGGCGCTTCGCCGTCATCAGCATGTGCAGGGTGGGTGATCCACTCGGGTGGCCGAGTTCATCGTGCTCGAGCCCGGTGACGACGGGATATTTTCCACTCGCGACCCGGGTGCCGGGCGCGAGATGGCGCGTGATGCCATCGACGGCGGCGAGATCGTACGGCTTGTGATCGGCGACCGCCGTGAAATCGGGCCCAATGTCCTGGCAGATTTTTTCGAGGTCCGGCGCCGGGAACGCCTCGATCCGCGTGGCGATGCCTTGATCGGTGAGGAGAATGACGGGCGTGCTGTATTTGCGCGCGATGTTCACCGCTTCGATGGCCGTGTAGAAACAATCCTCCACGCTGCATGGGGCCAGGACCACGCGCGGGCTGTCGCCGTGGCCGCCAAAGCACGCGATGTTCAAATCGGATTGTTCGACGTTGGTCGGCATGCCGGTGGAGGGCCCACCGCGTTGCACGTCGATGATGACGAGCGGCATCTCGGCCATCGAGGCCCAGCCAAGCGCCTCGGTCTTGAGCGAAACGCCGGGGCCGGACGAGCCGGTCACGGCGACGCGGCCCGCGTAGCTGGCGCCGATGGCCATCGAAACCGCGGCGATCTCGTCTTCGCATTGCACAAAGGTACCGCCGTATTTGGGCAGCTCGCGCCGAAGCAATTCCATGATGTCGCTCCAGGGCGTGATCGGATACCCCGCGCCAAAGCGCACGCCGGCGGCGAGGAGTCCGTAGGCGATGGCTTCGTTGCCACCCATCACCACCTGATTGCGGCCGCCCTTGTCGACCGTGTTAAAAGCAAAGCTCTCGAACAGATGCTGCAGCTCGTGGCCGTAGCCCGCGTGGAAGCAACCAAGCGCATTTTGGACGACCGTTGGATCCTTGCCGGTAAAGCGCTCCTCAATTAGGCGCGTCAGCTTGGGCACATCGAGATGGAACATTTTCGCGACGAGTCCGAGCGCGTAGATGTTCTTGCCCTTGTCCTTCCCGGTACCGCCGACGGCCTCGATCGTCAGGCTCGAGATCGGCACGCCGATGTGGCGGTAGAGTGTCTCCCACTCCGGATTGGGCTCCATGTGATCGCTGTCGTAGAGCACGATGCCGCCCTTCTTCAAGGCCCCGGCGTTGGCGAGGTAACTGTGCTCGTAAAAGCAGAGCAACACATCGGCGTCGTCGCCGGCGCTGAGCACTTCGCCGGAGCCGATGCGGACCTGGAAGAGCGAGGGGCCGCCGGAAATCGTGGACGGGATCGTCATGAACGTCATCACCTCCTGCTCGCTCCGCCCGGCGAGGCGCGCGAGGAACCCGCCGATGGCCTGGATGCCGTCTTGGGAGTTACCCGCGATACGGATGACGGCTTCCGAAATTTTCGAAAGCTTGGTGCCGTTGGCAGCGGCGACTGGTAGCCCGGAGTCGCTCATATTCCTAGATGGGAGGGGAGTGTTGGGGAGACCGCAATTAACCGAGGAGGGACGGTAACCCTACCAGCGAGCCACGTCGGGTCAAGATTCGTGGGAGGGGCGGCTGGGGGTCGCCGTGGCACGGGCATCCTGCCCGTGCCCGTGCCAAGAGCGTCGGGTGGCACTCCAAGTTCGCTCCTAGCCTATGGGTGGCGTCCTGCTTGTCCCTACTTCTTCGGTCCCAGCCAGCTCCGGATCGGCCGGCCAAATTTCAACACGAGCCAGGTCAGCACCAGCCATCCGAATCCCATCGCAAAGAGCACGTTCGCATTCCAAAAAACGCGACTGACGTTCGCGGAAGTCCAGCGCAGCACGACGTCGCGGCTCGGCGAGCCCTCCTTGGAAAATTCATTGTGGAACAGCGTCATTCGCCTGGTTGAGTTGGCGGCGTCGCCCTCGCCCGAGGCTTTTGCGGTGCGCGCCAACTCGAGCACCGTCTCGTTGATCGAACCCGGGTCGCGCCGCGATTTTGTCACCAGCGTCAGCGCGTCGCGGTATTGCTGCTCGAAGCCGCGATCGCGCTGCAGACACACGAGTGCCTCGTAACTCCAGCGCGACGGCATCAATTCCGCGGCCCACGGCGGCGAGGACGCGGCCTCCCTCGCGTCGGCCGGGCGCCTCCCGGGCCAATGGATGTGCGCCATCCGCTCAAACGGGAACGGTTGGGCGCCGCTGAGGATGATCTGAGGAACGAGCAAAATCGGGATCAGCGCCGACGCGGCCTTGTCGGTCATCGAAGGCAAGGCGGAAAAAAACAAGCCGATCGCCAGGCCGGCGAATCCCGTCACGCCCAGCACCGCCCAATACGGCAGCCACAACTCGCGCACGCCGAGCACGGTGAAGCCGGTGAACTCGTACAACGCGATCTGGACGAGAAAGATCGCGAGCAGCGGCAGCAATTTGCTCAGCAAGTAAAGCACGTGCGGGATGCCGAGCAGGCGTTCGCGCAGGCGGATGGCGCGATCCTTTACGATCTCGGTCACGCTCGCCGAGAGCGACAGAAACAGCGCGACGACCGTGGTGAGGAAAAGAAAATTTCCAAACGCGCGGTTGCGGGCGAGCTCGTAATTTCCATCGGCGCTCTCGCGGCAGGCGAGGGTGACAATGAGCGCGAGGCCGATGGCCGAGCCGAGGTTGACGAGGAGGTTGAATCCGTTGCGCCACTTGTTGAGCGATTCGCGGCGGAGCAACGTGATGAACTGCCCGATGCGCGCGGCGATCTTCGGCACGGGAGGCCCGCCGTCATCGGTCCATTGCGGCGGCCGCGCGTGATAGAGCCGGCCGAGCACATTGGTGTCGCGGTATTTCGCGAAGCGCTCCTGCCAGTACGACGGCGGATGACGCCGCGTCTGGTCCGGCGTGCCGTCGATGCGCAGGCTCGACCGCTCGAGCGCCTGGAAAAGAAAATCCGCGTCCAGCGCCGCGGTCTCGCCCATGGGCGTGAGGATTTCGCCGTGCTCGTGCTCGTGGAAATAGCGAAAAGCGGCGCCCACGTCGCCGAAGAACGCGACCTTTCCGCCCTTGTCGAGCAGCAGGACTTTATCGAACAGGTCCAGCAGCTTGGCGCTGGGCTGATGCGCGACGGCGAAAATGATGCCGCCGTCGAGCGCGCGATTCTTGAGCACCTCGACGACCTTGAGCGCGTCGCCGGAGGAAAGTCCCGAGGTGGGTTCGTCGAGCAACAGGATCTCGTAATCGCCGAGCAACTCGAGTCCGATGTTGAGCCGCTTGCGCTCGCCCCCACTGAGCGTTTTGTCGAGCGGTCCGCCCGCGCGCACGTGGCGGCGTTCGCGCAGGCCGACCTCCCGGAGCGACTTGCGCACCATGCGCTCGACGTGGTCAGGCGTTTCCGCGGGCATGCGCAGGCGGGCGGAGTATTCGAGGTTCTCGCCAACGGTGAGATTCTCGAAGAGTAAATCGTCCTGCGGCACGAAGCCGATGCGCGACTGGAGCCGCGCGTTGCGGTGGAGCTCCGTGCCGTCGACCCGCACGCTGCCGCGGGTTGGTTCGGTCGCGCCGGTGAGGATACTGAGCAGCGTGGATTTGCCGCAGCCGCTGGGACCGAGGATGCAGATGAGATCACCACGCTCGGCTTCAAACGCGACGTCGTCGATGCCGACCGATCGATCCGGGAAGACATACGTCAGCCGATCCGCGGCGAGATTCTGCACGCCGGGCGGGAAGCGATGGACGACGGGCCCGTCGAGTTCGAGACCGAAGCCGGCGAGGGTGAGCCGCTCGCCGTTGGGCAGCGTCTGGTTTTCCGAAAAGGGATGACCGTGCCGGAGCAGGCGATGCGGACAATCGCCCGCGAAGAAACGAAATCCGCCGTCTGGGTCTCGGCGAATCTCGGCGCGCCAGCGTTTGCCCTGACGGTCGGGCACGTGGATGTCGGAGTCCGGCTTGTTCGAAATGGAACACGCCACGATGCAGGCGCCATCCGGATCGCCCTCGAACGAAAATTCGTCGGTGAGATGATTGAAGAGCAGCTTTCGGAGATCGAGCGGCACGCTGCGGATTTCGAAAGCGTCGCCGAGGACCACGCGGCGCGGGCGCGCAAGCGGCTGGTGATTGATCTGCACGGCGGCGGGATCGGGCGTCGAGGCGATGATGAGGATGCCTTCGAGGTCGAGCTGCAACAACGTGGGTTGATCGGTGCGTTCGCTGGTGACCGTGAACGTGCCGTTGGTGGAGGAGGAGACGAAGAGCGATTGCATCTGCCCGCTCTTGGCGACCCGGTGCAGGTAGAAGGGCAGGTCCCCCTGCCGGATCATGACGCCGCCAATGCACAACGCGTCGAGCCGCCGAATCTTGGTCAGAAAGTTCCGCCGCAGGCGCTGCCCGCCGATCGTGATGGCCTGCTGGTCGTCGCGCTGGCGGATGTAGTATCCGCCGGCCAGCGCGTAGATGTCGGCGCGCAGGCCCGGCAGCGGTAGCGCGAGTTCGTCGGGGGCATTGCGGTTGTCGGAAAGCCGCAGGACGTGGATGTGCACCGGCGTGCCCGGCGGGGGCGCGGCGGCAGGGACCTCGTGGATGAAATGATCCTCGATCAGATTCGCGTCGAGCGAGTGGATGCCCAGGCTCCACGCGACGGATCGCGCGGCCTTCAGCTCGGCATCCGAGATGCGATGCACGTCGAGCAACTCGTAGGATTTTCCAAGCACGAAGAGTTTTTCCTCGTAGCTGAACGCGCCCTCGAGTGCCGCAACGGTCGAGTCGATCGGCAGATTCTGCGCGACGTTACGTTTGAACTCCTCGAGCAGCCGCGGGGTGTCGCCGGGATTGAGCGACAAGAGATACGATTCGACGTAGCGCATCTCGTCGTCGCCCACCGAACCGTCCGCGTTCGCGATGAGCGCGAAAATCTGCAGGACCCCCGAGAGCAGTCGATCCTGGCGGGCCCGGTCGGCGGTGGCCGACCTGGGATGCCGGCGAAAGAGGGAGGCCATGTTCACGGATTTGCCTCCAGGCTGGCCCGTCCGCGCGGGGGCGCGCGTGCTCGCGCCGGCGAGCGGTGGGCGTTACCGGTTCTTGGTCTTGGAGGCGTATTGCACCACGAAATGGGCCGTGCCGCCGGTCTTCGTCTTCGCCATTACCACCTTGATGTAGAACTGATCGGTGTAGCCCGGCGTGACCGTGACGACGGCGACATTGCTGTTGTCGTCGTCCTTGATCAGGAATTTGCCCTCGGGCCCGTAGTACACGCCGATGTCCACGTCGGCGGCATCCTCATCGCCCGCGGCGACGATCTTGTAGGTGTTGCCGTAATAGAGCGTGACGGGATACACCTTTGATTCGCCCTGATTGAGCTCGTCGATGGAGCCGTCGCGAATCGTCCAGCCGCTGTCGGCGAGCGCCTTCATGATGGCGAGGGCGGTGACCTTGGCGCCGAGCTGGCTGGCGAGCAGGTGCGCGACGGGGGCGGCGAGCAACGCGCCGGCGGCGAGAGCGGAGAGAATCAAGCGCTTCATATATTTCGGGGGAAATGGGGTCGCGCCGGGCATCACGCGGCGTTGGCGACGGCGGCGACGAGCTCGTTGCTGATCTGGTTGAGTTTCTTCAGGTCATCCTTGCTCAACGTGCTGCCGTCGGGGATATCGGTGAGCTTGGCCACCACATCCATCTGGCTGACGATCTTCTTCACGAAGGGCAGGTCCTTCGACTTCGGGCCCAGGCCCTCGAGCTGCTTCTTGAGGTAGGCGACGAGTTGCGGCTGGCGCAGCAGCTTGGTGGCGTCCGGCTCGAAGTTTTCGGAGAGGGCCGTGGTGGCGATGTTCAGCCCGCGCAACCAGCCGCCGACGGTCGCCAGCGTGACGGAATCCTTGTCCTTGTTGGCCTTCATCTCGTCGAGCACGTCGACCCGGACCGACTCGAGAATCGTGCGCAACTCGGTCCATTTGCCCTCGTCGGCGAGCTTGTTGGCGACGGCGATCTTGTTCTTCAACGAGAGGTCGGCGGAGAGCTCGAGCGAGAGGATTTCGATCACATCGGAGGCGCGCCGGAGCGCGTTTGCGTCCTTCGCCTGCACGGCGACAAAGGCGTCGGCAACGCGCAGGCCGAGATTCGCGGCTTTGGCGCCGTCACTCGTGAACCTTGATTTCGAGGTGGAGGGATCCTTCGCGATCATGGCGCAGAGCCGGGCGAAATCGATCGTGCTCACGCCGCGGAGAGCCATGAACACTTCCTCGGGGGGCGGCAGGATGTAATTGTCGGTCTTCATCTCCGCGGGCGTGAGCGACTTGGGCGGCTCGTTGGCGGCGAAGGCCGGGACGGCGGCCGCGAGGGCGAGCGCGGCGAGAAGGGGAGCGGTGCGTTGCATGGGCGTGGATAAAGGAGCGGAGCTGATCTCTAGCAGGAAGCCGGGATGGATGTCTCGAAAAAAGGACCGGGCCACGGCCAGACGATATCGTTGCCGCGTTCGGCCTTCTGGGGCAAGGGTGTGAGGCCCAATGAACGAACCGCTGACGCCCCCCTCCGCCCTGCGCTGGTGGTGGCCGGCCTTGGTCATGATGGCGATCATCTTCATCGGCTCGACGGACCTCGGGGCGGCGTCGCATCAATCGCGCTTGCTGATCCCACTTTTGCAATGGCTTGGCTTGGGCGAAGCGGCGATTCGCGGACTGATTCTTACCGTCCGGAAATGCGCGCATCTCACCGAGTACGCGTTTCTGGCGGTGCTGCTGTGGCGCGGATGGTGGCGCCGGCCCGTGCTGCCCACGCGAACGCCGTGGCGGGTGCGCGCCGCGGCGCTTCCGTTCGGCATCTGCGTGCTCTACGCTGCGCTGGACGAGGTTCACCAGGCCTTCGTGCCGTCGCGCACCGGGTCGCCGGTGGATGTGATGATCGACGCGGGCGGTGCCGCGATCGGTCTGACGCTGCTGTGGCTATGGCACCGCTCGCGGCGCGCTCTCTCAATGGCCTGAGCCGTTCACCGGCGGCGGGAGCACCCGGTTTTTCCCGACGCCCAGGCGCGACAACTTCGGCACTACGAAATCCAGTCCCGGGCTTACTCGGTTCGCACGAATGACCCCATCGGCGTTCCCGCCGCCGTGCAGTGCCACCGTGAGCGGGCGGCCCCGGCTGATCAGGATGTTGTTTTCGATGCGCAAATTGGTCAGGCGGGCGACGTCAAACTTGTAATGAGCCCCATCGCTCGGGCCAAGTTCCGTCCGGTTGCCGCGAAACGTGAGCGAATCGTACTGCCCGCTGCCGTTGACGAGGAATCCGAATTTGTAGAGTCCGGTGAAGGTATTCCGGCGGAAACGGACGCGCGCATAGTTGTGCGTGTCGATCGTCACCCCGCAGGCCATGCCCTCGACGCGGTTGTCCGAGACCTCGAAGTCGACCCACCCGCCGGCGCCGAACCCGGCGGAACTTGGCGGCCGTCCATATCCCTTGACGACGCAATTCCGGATGCCGCCCGTGATGCGTCCTCCGGTCTGGTCGAACACGCTGATTGACGTCGCATACCCCTCGTGAAAATAGACATGCACGCTCTCGATGTCGGCGCAGTTGGGCTGCGCGAGCGTGCCGCCGGTGGAATAGATGTGCACCGGGAAACCTTCGCCGGGATGGGAGTAGGTGTTGACCACATGGACGTTTTCGATCCGCGACTGGCGCGCCCACAGGACAACCGCATTGATGGCACCAGGAAGGTGCGAGACGTAGGCGGGCTGACCCCGACGGTTTCCATCAATCTTGAGATCACGGACGCAGGCATGACTCAGCAGCGTCGCGGCGCCGCCGAAGTCGTAGCCTCCGACGAGCAGCGCCTGTTCGTCCGCGGAACACAACACACCGTCGGCGAGACGAATGGTCGTGCGACTTGGACCTTCGCCCTGCACGGTCCAGCCGTCTTTGACTGGAACGCCTGCCGTTGTCACAAAAACTCCCGCGCCAAATTGCACGCGCAGCGTCCCGGCCGGTAGCGACTTTAGCAACGCGTCCAGTTTGATCGCGTCGCTGCCGTCGAACGGCCGGGAGGCCGTACCGCTGCCCGGCGCGTCCGGCCGTGCGGAGATGTAGATAGTCTGACCCAGGGCTTGGGCGGGCGCCACGGACGGGCCCGAGGCAAACGCTGCCAGGACGACCGCGACCGCAATCATCAAGCCACGGTGCGCGCAGGCCGACGCGTGGAAAAAGGAGTTGACCGGGCGGCGGGGAGCAGGCGGCACAAAGTTTTTGTCGCGAAAGGGTGGCGTGGCGCACTAGGTTAGTCCAGACGAGTCTTCCAGTTCAACGCCATGAAACTTCCCTTCTTCCGCCCCGCCCTTTGGTTCTCGCTCGAGTGGGCTCTCGCCGGGCTCGCGGCCAACAACGCCAAGAAATCCGAGGTGCGGCAATTTGGGGCGGTCAAGGCGGACATGTAGGCCAGCGTTGAGCGGCGCGGTCCCTTGGGTTCGCCACCCGCTGCGGCGATGTCCGGACTTCATTTCCAGGTTCAATTTTTCCCATGATGCTACTCGCAAAGATTCTAATTAAGGTCGCCATCGGCCTCGGCTCGGGACTCATCATCATCTGGACGCTATGAAGGCGTTCCGGTACGTGCTCGATCCGCTCTTCGCGGCTTCGTGCGCGCTGTATGCGCTCAATCGCTGGGTGATCAAACCCCACTCGTCGATCGAGTTTTTCCATTCGTGGTTCAACGATGTCCTGCTCATCCCGTGCGCGCTGCCCCCGCTGCTGCTGCTGCACCGGTGGCTGCATTTGCGCGATCACGATCAACCGCCGACCGCCCTCGAGGTCGCGGGCCACTGGCTCGGGTGGTCGGTGCTGTTCGAGGTGATTTGCCCGCGCTTCATGCCGCACACGACCGGTGATCCGTGGGACGTTGCCGCCTACGCCGTGGGCGCCATCGTCGCTTTCTTGTGGTGGCAGCGCGATCTCCGGCCGGCGCGCGTCCCGTCCCGCGTCGCATGAGCTTCGATTCGCTCGCGCCGCACTACCGCTGGATGGAATGGTTGCTGGCCGGCCGCAAACTGCAACACTGCCGCACGGCGTTTCTGCGCGGCCTCCCGCAAGCCCGCCACGCGCTCCTGCTGGGCGACGGCAACGGCCGTTTTCTCGAGGAGTTTCTCGCCGCGCATCCGCGCGCGCGCGTGACATGCGTGGACGCGAGCGCGGCGATGATCAGGCGCGCCCGCGCGCGGCTGCGGGCGAGGGGAGTCGACCTCGCCGCGGTCGAGTTCATCCACGCGGACGCGTTGGCGTGGACGCCTTCGCCGGGGACGTACGATCTGGCGGTCACGCATTTCTTTTTTGATTGTTTTCGACGCGATCAGATCGAGCGCCTGCTTGAAATCCTCGGTCCCGCCCTGACGTCTGACGCGCAATGGCTGCTGGCGGACTTCCGCGTGCCGGCGTCGGGCTTCGCGCGATGGCGCGCCCGGTGGATCGTGCGCTCAATGTATCTTTTCTTCCGGCAGGTCACCGACCTCCCGGCGTCGAGCCTGATCCCCGCGGAGGAATTCCTCGTCCCGCGCGGCTATGCACTGCGCGAACGCCGGTTGTCCGAATGGGGATTGTTGCACACCGATTGGTGGACGCGCGGCGTGGCTTGATCCCCACGATTCACCCGTTCCGCCGGTCCTCGTACCAGTAGCGGCGGATTGCCGTCTCCGCGGTCTTGCGGCCGCGCCGCAACCGCCACGGTATCGCAAACATTTCACGCAGCATATGCCAGTCGCCGTACCGATCGAACTTGCGCGCGGAGATGATCGCGGGCGCCGCCGACGCGCGGACGAAGCCCTGGCCGCGCGCCCGGCCCAGGCGCTTGAGGCGGATAAGGAAATCCACGTCCTCGGCCGCGAGCAGCGACTCGCGGTAACCGCCGACCGCCGCATAATCCGCCGCGTGGCAGAACACAACCCCGGTGTCGACGCCCATCAGCCGGACCATCGGCGTGAGCACCGCCCAAGTCACCGCGAGGCCCGGCGACATGCGTTCCATGCGACCTCCGGTTGCACCCGCCACGCAAAGGCCTTCGCGCATGATGCGGTCAATCTCATTGAACGTCTCCGCGTGCACGACCGTGTCGGCATCGACGAAGCAGAGCACCTCGCCGGTCGCCGCGCGGGCTCCGCCGTTCCGCGCCGCAGCGATGCAGCGCTTTTCCACGGCGACGACGACGCACCCGCGGTTGCGCGCGAGTGTCGCGGTCGCGTCGGTCGATTGGTTGTTCGCGACCACGATTTCGACGGCGTTGGGCGCCCCACCCCAGCGGGAACGCGCCGCTTCCAGGCTGTCGAGCAGGCGCGGTAACAGCGTCGCCTCGTTGTAGGCCGGAATGATCACCGAGAGCGAATGCGTCGCAGTCTTCATCGAGACATGACCGCGCCGTGACGGGACGACGCAACCGAGGGGGAAGCTTGTCACCTTTCCGGGTTGGAACCAACCACGAAGACGCGAACCGCCGAAAGGACGCGACGACCGGAACGGCGCCGGAGGCAAAATGAATGGGTGTGAGAGGTCAACCCCCGATCGGCGCATCCGCTGGTTGTTCCACGTCTCGATCCGGAACCGGATCACAATCCCGCTCGGCACGCGGCGAATTGACGTTAAGTTGGTGGGATCGGTGAGAACCCCTCTGCCATGAATACCCACGATTTAATCGTCATTGGTGCCGGCCCAGCCGGGGCCACCGGCGCCAACTCCGCGGCGATATTCGGGGCACACGTCGCGCTGATCGAGAAGGAACAGGAAATCGGCGGTGCGGGCCTTAACTCGGGCACCGTGCCGAGCAAGACCCTGCGCGAGACGGCGCTCGCGCTTTCCGGCTGGCACTCGCGCCGGCTCTTGGGTGTCGATCTTTCGCTGCGCCGCGAGGCGACCGTGGGCGACTTCATGTGGCATTCCCAACAGGTGAGCGGCGGCGAGCGCAAGACGATGGAGGAGAAATTGCGCTCAAACAACGTCGAGCGCTTCCGGGGCACCGCGAACTTCATCGACCCGCACACCGTGCGCATCGTGGGCGTCGACGGTTCCGAAGTCCGCCTCAGCGGCAAGTTTATCCTCATTGCCACAGGTTCCGCGCCGTGGCATCCGCCGGAGTTCAATTTCGACGACGCGTGTGTGCACGATTCCAACGAGTTGCTCCACCTCGAGACCATGCCAAAGCGCCTGGCGGTGGTCGGCGCCGGGGTCATCGGCAGCGAATACGCATGCACGTTCGCTGCGATGGGCGTCGAGGTGCATCTCATCGATGGGCGCGACGTGCTGCTGCCGTTTTTGGATCGCGAGGTCTCCCGCGCGCTGGCCGACACGATGACCGCGAACGGCGTGAACTTTCATTGGAAGGAAAAAGTCACGCATTGCGACGGCTCCCGGCCCGGTGACGCACGGCTCACGCTTTCCTCCGGTGCCACGCTCGACTGCGATGGCGTCCTCGTTTGCGCGGGCCGCTCGAGCAACACCGCCGAACTCAATCTCGCCGCGGCCGGGATCGCGCCGGGCAATCGCGGCCTCATCCCGGTGGGCGCGTACTACCGGACCGTGGTGCCGCATATTTATTCCGCGGGCGACGTGATTGGGCCACCCGCGCTCGCGGCGACGAGCATGGAGCAGGCACGCATCGCGGTGTGTCACGCGCTCGGCGTCACGGCCAAATCCGACCTCGCACCGCTGCTGCCCACCGGCATCTACACGATTCCGGAAGCCAGCACGGTGGGAGACACCGAGGAAGCGGTTCGCGAAAAGGGCATCGACTACGTCGTCGGCCGCGCCCGCTATGCGAACAATCCGCGCGGCCGCATCATTGGCGATGAGGTGGGATTCCTGAAGCTCATCTTCCGGCGCATCGATATGCGCTTGATCGGGGTTCACGTGGTGGGCGAACAGGCTACGGAGTTGGTCCACATCGGGCTCATTGCGATGTTGAGTGAAGCCGGCGCCGAGCTTTTCAATCGCGCGTGCTTCAATTACCCGACCCTCGGCGACCTCTACAAGTATGCCACGTACGACGCTCTCCTCCAACGCGGCCTCCCGGCCTCCTCGTCCCGCCGACCATGAATTCCCTCAACGCGGCTTGGATTTGGCTGCTGATCGCGGGCTTGTTTGAAATCGGCTGGCCGGTCGGGTTGAAGATGGCGCAATCCCCTGGGAAAAGCGTCGTTGGACTCAGCGTCGCCATCGTCGGCATGGGCGTCAGTGGGTGGCTGTTGTGGATGGCGCAAAGGCAGATTCCGATCGGCACCGCCTACGCCGTGTGGACCGGCATCGGCGCCACCGGGACTTATCTCGTTGGGGTGTTGGTTTATGGCGATCCAACCGGACTCGAGCGTTTCCTCGGTGTCGCGATGATCGTCGGCGGGGTGGTGGTGTTGAAACTCGCGCAGTGATGATCTCGCAATTCCGCGAATGACGATTCTCCCGTCTCCCCGCCGTGCTGCCGACAACCTATCGTCATCTCGATCCTGAACACGTGCGGACCATCTTCGATCTGCTGGACGCGGACGAGCGAAGCGCCTGATCATCCTCGATTCCGGTCGTCGCCCATGGAATTTCCGACTCGCCAGCCGCTCGGTTTTTCGTGTCTGCTGTCGTGATGCGTCGCTTCGCGTCGATCTTCACGTTCGGGCTGTTGCTCGGCGTTACTCCGCTGTGCGGTCACGACACGTGGCTGCAACCCTCGACGTTTCAAACGGCGCCGGCGCAGGCCGTGTCCTTTCATCTCACGAGCGGCGGAAAATATCCGGTGCCGGATCACGCCATCGCACCGGAGCGCATCCAGGCGGCCTCCTTTCGCCTGGCGGGAAATCAGGCGCCCCTCTCCCAAGTTGGCCGCGGCGCAAATGCGTTCCAATTGAGTCAATCCTTCGACCGGGACGGCGTCGCGACCGCGTGGGTCACCCTCCACCCGCGGCCGATCGAGCTGGCCAACCGCACAGTCGCGCAGTACCTCGACGAGATTCACGCCCGCATGGAGGTGCGGGCCACGTGGTCGCGGTTGCGGCGGCACCAGGCCTGGAAGGAGACTTACACCAAGCACGCCAAGACGGTTCTGTCCGTGGGCGACGCGCGCACGGACCTGTCGTGGAGCGAGCCGGTGGGCCAACGGCTGGAGATTATTCCGATCACAAATCCGTTCACGGCTCGGGTGGGCCAGAACGCGTCGTTTCGATTGCTTTATCAAGGCAAGCCGATCGCCGGCGCCTCATTGGGCCTGCGCCACGACGGCATGAAGCATGCGAAGTTCCAGACCACCGATGCCGACGGCGAAGCGACCTTTCCGGTCGAGAAGGCGGGCCGAGCCATGGTGTTTTCGGTGCACTTGGATTACCGCGAGGACCAGGGAATGTGGGTGAGCGATTTTTCAACCCTGACCATTGAGGTGTCCGGGTCGTGATGTCTGCGGCCGCGCATCTTGTTTACCACCCGTCACGTCGGATCCCCAAACCGGAAAGTCGGACCCGATGTTGTTAAAAAAGTGGGGCCAGGCCACGGGGCGATGTCTGGGGTCTATGGTGCCGCCCTCGATGAGGGTACCGTGCGCCCGGACGATTCGGTCGAACTGCTGGACTAGAGAGCCCGTTGGTCGACTAGCGGCAGTTTTCCATTTACAGGAGCAGCGCGCATCCATAGGGAGATCGCGCCGGATGAACTTTCCAGGACCAAACCGCGTGCCTCAAAATCACCTCTCGTTCCCCGCCACGTTGGCGGTCGTCGTTTCGGCGCTGGTCCTCGTCGGCTGCGTCGTTCGGCCGAGCGTGCGCTACGACGGCGATCGCGTCGTCTTCAACCGACCGGAGCAGAAGAACATTGAGAAAATCACCGTCACGCTGATCGGCCTCGGGCCGAAGACGGATCCGGCGGAAGCGCGGCTCATCGCGGAAACGGCCGTGCGCACGGGGGCGGAGCTCGCCAGGAAGTATGGCGTCACGATGATTCCCGAATTCCACAACATGCTCATTAACGTGGGGATGAAAGATCGCGGCCTCTGCTGGCAGTGGACCTGGGATATGGCGGCGGCCCTGGCCCCGTTGAAGCCGCGCACGTTCGAATATCACTGGTGTGTCTCGGACTGGGGACTCCGCTTCGAGCACAACACCGTTGTCGTCACCGCGGTCGATCAGCCGTACACCGAGGGCGTCACTTTGGATCCATGGGTCGACAGCGGACGGATCACGTGTAAAAAAGTCGCGGGCGACAAGCTGTTCAAATGGGAGCAGCGCGTCCCCCCGGCCGGCTCCGCGTTTTCGAAGCCGTAGGCCAGGGTTAATTGTTATTGGTTGGGGAGATTCGAGATGTAAAAGGGGACGCTCAGTTTTTCCGCGTTTGGGATCTTCTGCGCTACCTTCGAGTTTCGAGTGTCGAACTTCGAGTTTGCGGCCTCCCCGGGGGTCGCTTATGGATTGGGCAAGAATTCGAGCGCGAGCTCCTGCACCTTCGGCACGCGCTCGGGCGTCAGCGTGAAACGGACTTCCACGCGCCCGTTCTCGCCGTCGACCGGAAAGCTTCCGCGCAACTGGTTTTCCGGGGTTATGGGGCCGATCGAGGTGACGTTTCCGAGCTTGTCCAGCGTGTCGTGCGAGTGCGTGACCCAACGGTCGCGCGACCGATCGAGGTAGAAATTTTCCGCCAGGATTCTCTGCCCAAGCGCCACGTCCCACGCCCAGATCAAATCCGCGACCTCGGTCCGGCGCGTTTCCAAAATTGCCGACGTCGCCAATTTCCGCGGCTCAAGCCTGCCCGGTTCCAACATCGTGGTCAGCGCCACTATGCTGGGCTTCGTGACCGCCTCGTAGGTCAGGTTGGAAAAAGCGATCACCCCGACGCCGAAATCCGGGGCAAAGCGATAGATGCTGCCGAACCCGGGCAGTCCGCCCGTGTGTGAGATGCGGATGATTTTTCGGCTATCGATCGACCAGCCGAGGCCGAAACCGTAGAACGCAACGGACGGATTCGGGGTCTTCTCGTCGACCATCGTCGCTTTCACGTTGAGCTGCGCGAAAGCCGACGGCTTGTGCATCTCGCGCACGGAGGCGCGCCGCACCGGACCGCGTTCCGGCTCTCCCCGGGCCGGCCACGCATCGAGCTGAAAGGCGAGGTAGCGCGCGAAGTCGTCCATCGTCGTGATCAAACCTCCCGCCGCGGCGCCGGCGCCATCGTGCAGCATCGGCTCAAGCTGCCATTTTTCATCCTCCCAACGGTAACCGAGGGCCAGCTTGTCGGCCGGTACGTCCGTAAATTCCCAGACCGTACTCGTCATGCCGAGCGGCCGCAGAATGTGCTTCGTGATGTACTGCTGGAACGTCATCCCGGCGACCTTCGAGACGACCTGGCCGAGGACGCAGAAACCGAGATTGCTGTACTCGAATTCCTGCCCCGGCGGATTCGAGAACGAGAGGCCGCCGCCGACAAATTTTCGCAGCGCCTCAACGCTGATGGCCAGTTGCTGGTCGCCCCACGGATTGTCCTCGGGCAAGCCCGTCGTCATCGTCATCAACTGGCGGATCGTAATCGTCGGTGCGTCCGCGATCGGCGGTCGGACCCGGCGAAACTCCGGCAGATAGCGTTCCACGGGATCATCGAGCCGGAGTTTGCCTTCGTCGCGCAACTTCAGCGCCGCCATGGCGACAAAGCTCTTGGTCATCGAGGCGATGCGAAAGCGCGTGTCCGCCGTCGCCGGAATCTGGCGCTCGAGGTTGGAGAAGCCGAGCGCGCCGGTATGAATCAGTTTTCCTTCAAGCACGATCCCATAGACGAGACCCGGCACGTGCCGCTCCTCTGCATAATCGCGGTAGCGCTTCTCGATCTCCGGCAGCAGCGACTCAATTTTCGACCGGCGATCGTTGTCCGCGAATTCCGGCGGCGCATAACTTGGTGCTTCCGCGTGGGCCGCGGTCGCGGCGCGGGAGGTGAGGGCGATGGCCACCATCAGGCAGGGGAAAATCGTTCGAGCGCGCATGGGATGGGGAAGGTGTTTGGGAGAATCGTATCGGACCAATGGAAGGGGGAGTATCACAAACGAGAGGTCAATGTTTCGGGAACCCCGTTGTCCAGGCGTCCTGGGTTTTCGCACTCGGGTCGCGATATTTTCCAAAAACCGGGAGGCTCGACGCGGGGTTCGCCGTCTTATTGAATGGAGCCATCCCCGCAACCCATAATGAAATTTTTTCGACTCGGATTCGCCGGCCTCGCCGTGATGGCTGCCTTTATGTCGCTCCCGCCCGATGCGGCGGCGGCGGCGCCGGAAAGCAAGACCAGGTCGATTCCCGAGTTGCTCAAGGCTTGGGAAGGTTGGGTCACCTGGGGCGACGCGCATCAGAATTGCCCGACGCCCTACCTGGACGCGAAGAAGCACCTTTGCTTCTGGCCGTCACGATTCGCATTGCAGGCCGAGCGCGCGGGCGCGCGCTTTGATTTTGGCGTCACCGTTTTCCATGACGCGTGGGTGCCGTTGCCTGGCGGCCCCGACGCGTGGCCGCTCGAGGTGAAGGCCAGCGGCGCTTCGGTTCCCGTGGTGGAGCACGGTGGCGCGCCCTCGGTCCGCCTGACGGCCGGGACGTACAAACTCGAGGGCGTGTATCGATGGAATGACATCCCGCAGCGCATTCCGCTGCCGCGCGAAATCGGCATCCTCGCCCTGAGCATCGACGGCAAGCCGATCGATGCGCCCGCGTGGGACGCGCAGGGATTCCTTTGGCTGAAGCGCGACGGCTCCGCCGAGGAGGCCGACAAGGATTTCCTTTCGGTGAAGATGTACGCCTCGCTCGAGGACGGCATTCCGATGTGGTTGCGCGCGGAAATCGAAATCATCGTTTCGGGCAAGAGCCGCGAGGAGGATCTCGGCACGGTCCTGCCCGAAGGCTGGAAGCTCGCGGCGGTCGAGAGTCCGATCCCCGTCGCGGTCGACGATGCCGGCCGGATGAAGGCGCAGGTGCGCGCGGGGAAATGGACGATTCGCGCCGACGCGTTTCGCTCCGACAACCCGAAGGAAATTCGCTACGCCGCGGGCGCAAAGCCGGCGAGCGCCGAGGCGCTGATCGCGTTTCGCTCGCGACCGGATTTCCGCATGGTCGAGATCCCCGGTGCGACCGCGATCGACGTTTCCCAAACGACCTTTCCGGAAAAATGGCGCGCGCTGCCGGTTTATCGTTGGGACACGGCGACGCCGTTTCGCGTCGAGGAACGCATGCGCGGGATGGGTCAGCAAAAGCCGGCGGGACTCACCTTCACGCGCGTCTTGTGGCTCGATGAAAACGGGGGCGGGTTCACGTTCCGCGATGACATCAGCGGTCAGATGCAGCAAATCTGGCGGCTCGATGCCGCGCCGGGCCAGGATCTCGGCTCGGTCCGCAACGCGGGGCAGGGCCAACTCATCACGCTCAACCCGCAGAATCAAGCCGCCGGCGTGGAGATTCGCAGCCGCAAGCTCATGCTTGAGGCCACGGGCCGCATGGCGCGCGCGCGGGAATTTTCCGCGTCGGGCTGGCGGGCAGATGCCGACGCCCTGCGGGTCACGCTCAACCTGCCGCCCGGCTGGCGGCTCTTCGCGCTCTTCGGGGCGGATTGGGTGCAGGGCGATTGGCTGACCGCGTGGACGCTCCTCGATCTTTTTCTCCTGCTCATCTTTACGCTCGCCGTCTTCCGGCTTTGGGGACTCGGCGCGGCGGTGCTCGCGTTTTTCGCGTTTGGACTCGCGTACCACGAGCCGGATGCGCCGCGGTACATCTGGCTGGTGCTTCTTGTGCCGCTCGCCCTCCTGCGGGTGGTGCCCGAGGGTTGGGGCCGCCGCCTCGTCCGCGCGGCTAAATGGATCTGCCTCGCCGCCTTTGTCCTGATTCTGATTCCGTTTGTGACGCAGCAGATTCAGCAGGCGCTTTATCCGCAATTGGAGGTTGTCGGAACCCGCGGGATGGCAGGCGTCTATTCCGGTCTTGCGATGGGGCCGTCGTCTTCGCCGCAAGTCATGGAGATCCCTGCCCAGAGCATGGATTCCGCAGAGTCCGACAAGCCGCGCAGCATCATGCCTGCGGCGAAAGCCGACTCGAGCGCGGGGAATATTCTCCGGAAGGGGCAGCGGGCTCAAACGGAAAACATGTCCTTCGACGCCAAGGCCCGCATCCAGACGGGGCCCGGCGTGCCGCAATGGTCGTGGCGCACGGTTGCGTATGGCTGGAATGGTCCGGTGCAGGCCTCGCAGCAAGTGCGCCCCATTCTCATCCCCCTCGGGCTCGAGCGCGTGCTGACCGTTCTCCGGGTTGCGCTTTTGCTCGCGCTCGTGGCCGTGTTGTTGCACGCGCGCCGCTGGGCCGGACCGCTCCTGCGCGTGGGCGGCAAGACCGCCGCGATGCTCATGTTTGCGTTCGGCGCCGGCGTCGCGGGATCCGCGTCGGCCCAATTTCCGGAACAATCGATGCTCGATACATTGCGCGCGCGCCTGCTTGAGCCATCCGACGCGTATCCGAATGCGGCCGACATTCCGTCCGTGTCGCTCACGCTCAATGAGCGCCGCATCACGATCGACGCCGAGGTGCATACGGCGGTCCGGACCGCGGTGCCATTGCCCGGACGATTGCCCGCATGGTCGCCGGTTTCCGTCCTCGTCGATGGCAAGCCCGAGCCGGTGCTGCGACGCGACGACGGATACCTCTGGGTCGTCCTGCCCGAGGGTGTTCACCGCGTGCGAGTCGAGGGCCTGCTGGCGGATGTCACGGAATGGGAATGGACCTTCCAGCTCAAGCCGCGCCAGGTGAAGATCGAGGCGCCGGGCTGGACGTTCACCGGGGTGCGACCCGATGGCGTGCCGGAGCAGCAGATCTTTTTCGCGTTGAAGCAGAAGACCGCCGCCGGCGCTGCGAGCTACGATCGGACGGATCTCCAATCCATGGTCGCGGTGGACCGGCAGCTTGAACTCGGACTCATCTGGCAAGTGCGCACGACGGTGCGGCGTCTCTCGCCCGTCGGAAAGGCGATCGCATTGCGCGTGCCGTTGCTACCGGGTGAGAACGTCCTCTCGTCGAACGCCGTCGTGAAGGACGGATTTATCGAAGTGCGGCTCGGCGCGCAGCAGGACAGCTTCGAGTGGGAGAGTGGATTGGCGGCGACGCCGAAACTGAATCTCGCAACGCGCACCGGGGATTCGTGGGTCGAGCGCTGGACGCTGGTTGCATCACCGGTGTGGAATGTCGCGCTGTCCGGCCTCCCGCCCATCTTCGAGCCCGGCAATCCGGAACTTGTTCCCGTGTGGCAACCGTGGCCCGGCGAGGGCGCAAAACTTTCCATCAGCCGGCCGGAAGCCATCGCCGGAGCGACCGTCACGGTCGGCAAGGGCACGCGCGAGATTTCGCTCGGCCAGCGCCAGCGCACATCCAAGCTCACGCTCGCGCTGCGCTGCAGTCTGGGTGAGGATTTTCTCGTCGACCTGCCCGCCGACGCCGAGGTTACCTCGCTGACGCACAACAACAAGTCGATCCCCGTGCGCAAGGATGGCACGAAGGTGATCATTCCGCTCCAGCCCGGGGAGCAGTCGGTCGTCATCGCCTGGAAAATCAATGTCCCGCTCGGCTTCCGGACGCGGGCCGAGGACGTGCGGCTGCCGGTGGAGAGCGCGAACATCAACACGATCGTCACCGTGCCGGACAATCGCTGGGTCCTGTGGGCCGACGGACCGCAGCGCGGGCCCGCCGTGCGTCTCTGGGGCATTCTGGTCTGCGCGTTGCTCGCCGCGTTTGCGCTGGGCCGCGTTCCACGCTCGCCGCTGCGTCCGGTCGAATGGATGCTGCTCGTGATCGGGCTGACCCAGGTCTCGCCGCCGGCGGCGTTCACCGTCATCGGCTGGCTCTTCCTCCTCGCGTGGCGGGGCGACGAATCGTTCCTGCGCCGCAGCAACCGTGAGTACAACGGGCTGCAGGTCGTGCTGATCGGGCTGACCGTAGCGGCGATGTTGACGTTGCTCGCGGCCGTGGGCGAGGGACTACTCGGCAATCCGAAAATGTTCATCACCGGAAACGGATCCAGCCGCACGGTGCTCCGGTGGTTCCAAGCCCGGAGCGAGGCCCTGCTGCCGCGACCCGGTTGCCTCTCGATCTCGATCTGGTGGTATCGGCTCTTGATGCTCGCATGGGCGCTCTGGCTGGCCGCGTCCCTCATCCGCTGGCTGCGATGGGGTTGGGGAAATTTCAGCGAGGGCGGATTTTTCCGGCGCCAGCCAAGGCCAACGCCTGACCCCCTGCCGCCGCCCATCCCAAAGGCGTGAAGCATGCGCACATAGGTCGCATTTGTCCCATCAGTCCCATGCAGCGTATCCGACCTGGATCCCAAAGTGTCCCCTGACGAAAACTCCGGCTCAAGTATCCGCTGGCCCGACGAATTCCGTCCGGACCGCTCGCCGATCCACGTGCGGAATGAGCTCCGAATGATCGTGGCACCCGATTTGGCCTGGGCCTGGCTCATCCGCGCCACGCGCTGGCCGAAGTGGTACAAGAACGCCGCGGACGTGCGGTTCGAAAACGGCCCGGGCCCGGATCTCACGCCGGGCGCCGTGTTCCGGTGGAAGACGTTTGGCGTGAATTTGGTTTCAGAGGTCGTCGAGTTTGTCCCGGGCGAGCGTCTGGCGTGGAACGCGCGCGGCCTGGGCGTGTGGGCGTATCACGCGTGGCTGCTTCGGAAAACTGACGGCGGCTGCGAAATGATCACGGAGGAGACCCAGCATGGGATCGCCTGCCGGGTCGGGAAGCTCCTTTTTCCGCATCGTATGTTCCGATGGCACCAAACGTGGCTCGAAGAACTCCAGCGCCAGGCGCAGACGGGCCCGCCGTAATTCAGCGCCCAGCCGTCAGCTTGAATTTCTGGATGCGGCGCGCGTTGTCGACTTCACCGGTGTAGAAATTTCCCTTCGAGTCGGTCTCGGCGGCGTGGACCCAATGGAATTGGCCGGCATTGCGGCCGCTGTGCCCGAACTGGGTTACGATCCTGCACGTGCTGCGCTCGACGACCCAGATGACGTTGTTCGCACCATCCGCGACGAGCAGGTATTTTTGCCTGGGATCGCGCGAGAATGCGACACACCACGTCGAACCATTCTGGAGCGTCGCGGGCGCGATCATGAACTCATACAAATAGGTCCCCGATTTGGTGAAAACCTGGATGCGATCGTTGATGCGGTCGCAGACATAAACCATCCCATCAACGGAGAGACGGGCGCAGTGAACCGGACTGCCAAACTGTGGATTTACCGGGCCGTCCAGCTTGTAGGCAGCGGCTTTGTCATTGTCGATCTGGGCGAGCGAAACGCCATAGGCACCCCAGCCACGCTTGAATGCGCCGGTTTCAGAATCGTACACGACGACCCGCTTGTTCAGATAGCCGTCGGCGATGTAAACTTCGTGGGCTGCGTCATCCACCTCGATCGACGCGGGTTGGCCGAGCATCGTGACGTCCTGGTTATTCTGCGGCTCGGTCGATTGCCGACCGATTTCCATCAGCAGTTTGCCGTCGCGCGTAAATTTCAAAACCCCCCGATCCGAGGCGTCGTTCCCGCCGACCCAAACATTTCCCCCGCCATCCACCCAAATGCCGTGTTCGCGCTTCGGCCAGTGCGGCACGTAATCGGGTCCGCCCCAGGCTTGGATCAGATTTCCCTCGGAATCGAATTCCATCACGGACGGCGTGTTCCGGCAGCAGATCGTCTGCGGCGGCTTCTGGTCGGCCGCGAGCTCATCCGGCGCGAGGGAACGCGGACGCTGGATGACCCAGACATGATCCTGTTTATCCACGCACATGCCGCCGACCTGGCCCATGATCCACTGGTTGGGCAATTGTTTCGGCCAACGCGCATCGACTTCATAACTCGGCGCTCCCACGTTGGAATCCGCGGGCTTTTGTCCGAAGACGAACGCGCACGGAGTGACGAGGACGGATCCGACAAAAACGAGAGAAAAGGGCGGCAGTTTCATCGCGGTTTAGGGGGGTTACCGGGACGCGCGAAGCCGCATCCGCGAAGCTACGATGCTTGCGAAATGGACTGGGGAAGTCAACGACGCTTCGCCGGGCCCCCGGTTCGGCTTGCCTTGCCCAAACCGGGGAGGAGCCGATTTGGTCCGAGCTTCCTTTATTTCCGGACGAGTTCCTTTCGGCCCTCCTCAAGCAGGCGATCGGCCATTTCATGCGAAATGCCGTGGGTAATCGCCATGCCAAACTTGCGCTGAAGATACACCTCAAAGGATATCCACTCGTCATCGTCGCGAATGGTCTTGCTCCAGGCACAGACGGTGGCGATTTTTTGAAGTCGGATCACGTGCTGGAGCAGCGCAATAATTCCGACCAGAAAGACGACATCGAAACCCGCCAAAATGGTCGCCGCGATGCTGTCCTTCGTGAGGCGCTCGTCCAGATCAAGGCGGCCGAGGGCAAGCTCCCCCTGCTTGGCCTTGCGGAGATTGCCGACCACCCGGCGAATCGCCTCTGTCACTTCCATCCCCCGGTCGGTATTCACCAACGCGAGAGCCTCCTCGTGCCGCTGGAGGCGCTCGTATTCGATCGAACGTGACATCAAGCGCATGCGCTCGTCGACCAAACCGCCCAGAATGTCGATTTGGGCGGAAGCGTCCGGGAACGGCTTCGACATTTGAACCAAACGCTCAAGCACAACGGGTAGTTGGACGGCTGCTTGTGCGTGCGGCGTCAAATAGTTGGTCCGACTCGTCAGTAGGAAACCGCGTTGTGAGCTTTCCGCTTCGAGGATCAAGCCCTGCACCCGCTCGAGCTCTTCGTCGAGTTGTCTGACCTGCCGCACCGTGTTCAACGCCGTTTCGATCGATTGATGCGAATCCGTCAACGACCAAAGGATGGCAAACAGGATGAGCAAGGGAACGGCAATGGCAACCGTTGCCAGCAGGCGAAAGCGGGAAAAGAAATCCACCGCATCATTCCAAGCATACCCTGAGCCATGCGCGATTTTTTTGTGCCCGAACCGTGCTCGCCCTTAAACCGTGACCGACGGATCTCCCGCCTCATTTCATGACTTCATCCCATTCCTCGCCGCCGCGACGAATCATCGGCTCAACGTCTTCTGGCAGGAGGAAGCGGCCGTCTCGCAACTTCGCCGCGGCCGCGCTGAAGCGCTCAAGATAATCTTCGCGGGAGCGGTAGCGTTCCTCGATCGACAAGCGCGGATCGCCGCTTTGCTCACGCTCGCGCTTCGTTTTCGCAAAGGGAAAATACGATCCGAGAAAACTGATTCTTTCGCCGGGCATTCCAGCGGCGGCATCGCGGAAATTCCAACCGGTGTAAGTCGCCAGTGGAACCACGAGTTGCGGCAGGCGCACGCCACCACGATCGTTGCCGTCGGCATCGACCTGCGGCAGGAAAACGGGAAATGACTCACCCACGCGCGGCGGCTCGCGCGTGATGATGCCCGGCGGCCATTGGGATCCAAAATCGAGCCGGGGAGCCAGCTGCAATCGCTCCGGTGGCGCGGCGTCCGGAATCCGGGGGAATGCCAGGCGCTCGCGCGCGACCAGCGTGCCGTCGTCGAGACGAGGGTGGCAGCTCGGCGGAGGCGTGACGCCGTTCGCCACCCACTCGTCGAGATTCACAAGGAGCGCCCGCCAGTACCAGCGCATCGGATTCGGATTCTGCGGGAATCGGGCGAGCAGCGAGGGATTAGTGCCGCGCGAAGGCGGAAACGGTCCCGAGAAATGCTGCAGGCCCGCCAGAAAGTAAACGCGGACATCATCCAGCGACGGCAGATCGCGCGTGCCATCGGGCGAGGTGTGGATCAGAGACGCCGCGCGCGACCAGTATTCGTACGAAGTGTTCGTGTAGAAAATCTTTGGCAGCACGCCCTCCGCCCGCGCCCGATCGAGCAGGCCGGACCGGCGTCCCGACTTCGGATCCTTCTGCGGCGTATCAGCGAACGGAAAGAGGTCGGTCGGGTAAAAGAGCGCGCTGGTCGGCTGCGCGTCGCGCGAGGGTTGGGCAAAGCGGTGGTTGAAGCTGCCGACGCCCGCACCGGCGACGTGGATCAGCATGCCGTCGAACGCGCGGCGCCCCGACTCATCGGCATTAAATCCTTGCATGAGAAAATGGCGCAGGAAGCGACCGCTTTGGGAGATGCCCAACGCGTACACGCGTGCGGCGGGGGCGACCGCATTTGTATCATGCTTGAAGTACGACGCGAGATCTCGCACGGCGGCGAGTCCAAGCCCTGCGACCACCGGATCCTTCACGCGATAGACGACTTCGTAAATTTTCCCTGGTTGGAATCCGCCCTGCAAGACGAGCGAACGTGAATCCGGCTCAATTTTCCCGTCCGCGATGCGCGCAAATTGCCATTGGTCGCGCGGGATCGACCGGCGGTGAGCCATCGGCGAATCGCGCACCGTCAGCACATTCACGGGATCGGCAGAATCGGCGACCGCGTATTCGGTTCCGCCGATGCTGCCGGTGATGAGGTGTCCGAGCGGATGCTGATCCACCTTTTCGGTGACGACGAAATCGGAGCGGAGGAGGCCGGTGATTGATTTGCCGCCCGCGCCCCGCGCGATGGGCGCCGTGAGCCGCATCAGGCCCGCTTCATCGCGCACATCGAACTGCCAGCCAATCCAAACCAACGTCACGCCGCGTCGGAGTAGGAAGCCGTCGCCGAACTCCTCTTCCGTCGTGGGATCGAGGGATCCCTTAGCGCCTTGAAACAACCGGATGATACCCTTGGAGCCGCGGTTTGGGATCTCCAGCAAAAGTGAACCGCGCGCCCGAGCCGGATCCTTTGGCCGGAGGATGTAAACGTCGGCCGAGAACTCCACCTCGCCCGCGGCATTTCGCGGGGCCTTGTCGAGATCGACGAGGACGCGGTTGTGCGCACTACGCGGACGCACCTTGAAATACACTTTTCCGATGATTTTCTCGTACGGTCCGGCGTCGCCGAACGGTTTCCCGTCCAGCACATCAGTCCGCGAGAGGATCTCCACGCGGTCCACGCGCGCCTGGGCGGCGGGCGCAAGGAGGCAAAGCAGTCCGAAAAAGGCGGTCGGGATGAGGGGACGATTCATGAGGGGAAGGGAGCTGGGTGTGATCTCGAGTTCACCACCGGCCGGATTTTGCAACCGCCAAAAGCGTCGCTCCGCTGCCGGCCGGCCCATTGAAAATTGATCAGTTCTTCCTCGCTTTTCCTGCCCCGCCTGCGTTTCCTTTGCGGACTTCCGCCGTAAAACGCGCTCACTGCATGCTGTTTAACTCGCTCACGTTCGTCGTCTTCTTCATCATCGTTGTCAGCGTCTATTGGACGTTGAAGTCGTGGAACGCGCGCAAGAACCTGCTCCTGGTCGCGAGCTACATTTTCTACGGCGCGTGGAATCCGCCGTTCGCCCTGCTGCTCTTTGCCACGTCGGCGCTCGATTTTTACCTTGGCGCGCGCATCGCGGCCGCGGTCGAACCCCGCCGCCGCAAGGCGTGGACCACCGCCAGCGTGGTCGTGAATCTCAGCATGCTGGGCTTCTTCAAGTACGGAAATTTTCTCCTCGAGAATACCCAATGGCTGCTCGCGCAGGTCGGAATCATCTACCAGCCGCCGCACCTCAACATCTTCCTGCCGATCGGAATCTCGTTTTACACGTTTCACTCGTTGTCCTACACGCTTGACGTCTATCGCGGCGTGGCCCAACCGACGAAATCGCTGCGCGACTTTGTGCTCGCGGTCTCATTCTTCCCGCAACTCGTGGCCGGCCCCATCGTGCGCGCCGCGGATTTCCTGCCGCAATGCGTGGCGCCGCCAGCACCCCGCGCGGGACGATTCATCTGGGGACTGCTCCTCATGACATTCGGGCTGTTTCAGAAGACCGTGCTCGCCGACACCATGCTCTCGGGCTCCGCGGACACGATCTTCAACTACCCCGGCCCGCTGAACACGCTCGACGCGTGGATGGGAGTGCTCGCCTTTTCCGGCCAGATCTTTTTCGACTTCGCGGGCTACTCGACCTGCGCCATCGGCGCCGCGCTTTGCCTCGGCTTTGAGCTGCGCGACAACTTCCGGTTTCCGTATGCCGCCATCGGGTTTTCCGACTTCTGGCGCCGGTGGCACATCTCTCTGTCCACGTTTCTGCGCGATTTTCTCTACATCCCGCTGGGCGGAAACCGGTCGGGTCCCGCGCGCGCCGCCGTCAATTTGATCATCGTGATGTTTCTCGGCGGCCTCTGGCACGGTGCGGCGTGGACCTTCGTTGTGTGGGGTCTGATTCACGGCGTGCTGCTCGTGATTGAGCGCGTGTGCCGGGCCATCTTCAGGGACGCGGCGTGGACCGAGTCGCTCGGCGTGCAGGTGTTGATCGCGCTGGTCACGTACGTGGCGGTTTGCTTCACGTGGGTCTTCTTTCGCGCCGGGGATTTCGCGACGGCGGCGCGGCTTGTGCGGGCGATGGTCGGCTTCTTCCCGAACGGCGAGGCGATCCTGACCACGCGCGAAATTCTGCAGGTGGCCATCGTCTCGGCCGGCCTTTTGCTGGCCCACTGGCTCATGCGGAACACCACGATCGAGGCGGTGGTATCCCGGACGCCGCGCTGGCTGGTCACGGCGCTCTGGGCCGTCATGCTCTTTGCGATCATCCTCAACCAAGGAAGCGGCAGTGCCTTCATCTACTTTCAATTTTGAGCGGAGATTTTTTTGCGGCGCGTGACATTCTGCCATGGCTTTTGTTCCCTTCGACTTTAAGCGGACGATTCCGGACCACTCGTGGCGCGGGATTCTGATCATCGTCGTGCTGCTGACCGCGGGCCCGACCATCGCGTGGGAGTTGTACGCGCGCTCCGCCCGTTACCGGCCGACGTTGAACGATACGTCCGATCTCTGGGCGCAGGCGCGGGAGCGGGTCAAGCCGGACTCGATCGTCATCATCGGCGACTCGCGGGCGTTGTTCGACATGGATCTTGCCGTCCTCGAGCAGGGCCTGGGTTCGCGACCAGTGCAACTCGCGCTCGCGGGCAGTTGCGCCTATCCCGTTCTCGCTGATCTCGCTGCCGACGAGAAGTTCCGCGGCACGGTGATCTGCGGGATCGTTCCGAGGATGTTTTTCGCGCCTGGCGGCCCGCTGGTTGAGGCGTCGGAGAAGGCGCTGAAACGTTACCGGAGCTGGACTCCGGCGCAGCGCGTCTCGCACCAACTCGGCATGTTGGCTGAGGAGCGGTTTGCGTTTCTGAAGGAAAGGGATCTGACGCTCGCCAGGTTGCTCGAGAAGCTGCCAATTCCGAATCGAACCGCCTTGTCGCCGCCGCGGATCCCGCCGCCCTACTTTCAAACCACGGAACGCGACCGCCGTACGCGGATGGTCGAGGAGTGCGTGCGCCCGGGAGCTTTGCAGACCCGAATCAAAGAAGGCTGGCTGCCGCTCTTCACGCCGCCGCCGCCGCCGAGCTACGTGCCGAAGGAAAAGTTTCTCGCGGGCGTGGGCAAGGCGATCGAGGCGCGCTTTGGCGACACCGCCGCGGCGGTGGAGAAGATTCGCGCGCGGGGCGGAAAGGTTGTGTTCGTGCGATTCCCGATGACTGGAAAGCTCAAGGAACTTGAGGATCAGGCGACGCCTCGCGCTGGTCCCTGGACGCGCCTGCTCAAGGACACCGGTGCGCCGGGCATTTATTTTGAGGATTATCCCGAACTCGCGGGCTTTGATTGCCCCGAATGGTCACATCTCTCCGGTCCGGACTCGGTCGAGTTCACCCGGCGGCTCGTGCCGTACCTGAAGACGGCATTGGCGGGGAAGGAAAGTGTAAAGTGACGCGGGATGACTGATGCGCAGGCGGCCCGGGCGGCCGCCCCGCTCACCCGCGCCGAATCTCGGATCCCGGGAACCGCACCTGGATGCGGAAGACTTTCTTCACGCGGCAACTGATCAATCCGGTGGCGACATCGACCCGCTCGGGGATCTCGATGCGATGCAGATCCACGGTGGCGTGAAAGCCCCGCTCGGAAAAGACATCGATCAACATCGCCAACGCAAGCGGGTCATCGAGCAGCATGTCCTCGGTGTTGACCAGCGCCACGCCGGAAATCGCGTGCCGGATGACGATTGGCATCAACTTCCGGTCGAGGAACGTGATGACCTGGGCGAAGAGCCCGGTGTGCTCCAACTCGTAACCATCGAGCCGCTTCACCATTTCCTGCCGCGCGTGGATTACAATCTGACTGGCTAGGGGAATCCCGCGCAGGCGGTCGAACGTGCGTGGATCCAGCTCGAGCGTGCTCTGATATTTCAGCTCGCGCAGGATGTTTTGTTGCACCTCTTCGATTGGCCCCTGCGCGTTGATGAAGTGATAGTGAAACGTTTCCTTCAGCGACTGCAACGCGTCCCACGTTTGCTCCTTGAAGACGCGGTAGCGACGCCGGGCAAGGTCCTCGGCGTAGTCGGTGGCGCGCTCCTCGAGCATCGTGCCGACTCCCGTGCGGCCGACCTCTTCGTTGTGCGCCTTCACCTCGCGCCCGCGCTGGAGCTGGCGTTCGACGGAAGTCTGCTCATCGACGAAGAGCACCATGATCTGAATCGTCGGCTGGCGGAAATGGAGACTGAGCGGCGTGAGGTAATATTCCTGGCGCAGCTCGATCATTTTTTTCACGAGCAGTTTGAGACATTCGACCTGCGTCTTCGTGCGCGGAAAGCCGTCGAGAATGACGCCGTCGCGAATTTCCTCTGCGCGCAGCCGCTGAAAAAGCAGGCTGATCACCTCCCGGTCACCGACCATGTTGCCGGCATCCTTCAACCGCTTCGCCTCGGGTGAATCGAGCAATGAACTGATGACGATCGGTCCGCAGGTGAGGCCGCGCGTGTTGGCGATAAACTCGGTCTGCGTGCCCTTGCCGGAGCCCGGGGCACCGCCGAGCAGGATGATTTCCTTGGGGAAACGCAGATTCTCGCGACCAAATTCTTCCTCCAGGTCCTGCCAGACGGCGTCGAAGATCAACTGGGCATCCTTGATTTCGAGATCAGGCAGCTTTTCCGCGGTCGGCGGGGGCGACGCGGCCGTTCCGGTGGGGGAGGATTTCGGCATGCCGGATTGGAGCGCAGATTGAGGCACATTGCCCGCTGATTCTTTCGGTGACAATGATGCCGCCGGACTCGCGTTGCGGCGTCAGCACGCCACTTGAATCGCCCGCGGCAGGATCTCGAACGTCGCGGGCAGGCGGCCCGGCGATTCGCCGTCGACCTCGATCAGGACGGGTTCCCCGCCGATTTTCTCGATCGGCACGGCGGTCACCTTCCTTCCGCGAACGACGGTGACCTTCGGATTCTCCAAATGTCGGCCGGCGTAGACCTTGGGCAGATTGCGCATCGTTTCGATCCGGCTGACGTCGCGCATGATGACGACGTCGAACAGGCCATCGGCGGGATCTGCGCCTGGCGCGATCCACATCCCGCCCCCAAAAAACTGTCCGTTGGCGATCGCGACCGTGGTCACCTCAATGACTTCATCAAACGCGTCGTCGACCTGCAGATGAACCGGCAGGTTGTGGTGACGAATCGTACCGAGGGCACTGTTCCACATGAACGAGAACCGACCACCGAGCCGCTTGGATTGCGTGGCCTGATTGACCCGGCGCGCGATCGAGCCGGAGAGACCAAAGCTGCCGATGTTGATGAACAGCCTCTCGTCGCGGTTGCCCTGTTCGTTGACGCAGGTGACACGGCCGAGGTCAATTTCCCGTGGCTGGCCGGACGCCAATCGCGCAATTTGCGCCTCGGTGTCCGCCTCGATGCCGAAGGTTCTTCGCAGATCGCTGCCGGTGCCGGTCATCAAGAATCCAAGGGAGGCGTCGCGGTTGATCGGCGCCCGGTCGAGATGAAAGCCGTTTGCGACCTCGCTGACCGTGCCGTCGCCTCCGACTGCGATGATGCGGTCGTAGCCGGCGTTCAGCGCGCGCCGGGTGATCGCGACAGCCGCGAAGGAGCGGGCGGTAAATTCGGCCTGCACGGGACCGATGGCGCGCTCAAGCTGGCGCTGAAGCCCGGACCACTGCCGGCCCGTGCGCCCGCCGCCCGATTCCGGATTGACGACGCAAAATGTTTTCATGCGGCCCGGATTCAGGCCATCGCCGTCATTCCGAGGTTGATTCCGGCACGGGTGTCCGGATGATTTCGCCGAACGCTTCTCCGCCCTTTTCGGCGTCGTCGTCGCTTGCCCAATAGCGTAATCCCCACGTGCCCTCCCGTTCGTGCGGCACCCAGGCCGCGTCCGGGACAAATCCCTTCCGATGCAGCACAGCGTTGACAATCGGATCGCCCACGTCGGAGTCCGCCACAAATCCGTGCGGGTCGAAATCGGTCAGGTTTATCTCCTCGAGGTATTCGCCGAAGTCGGTGTTTTCCGGCATTTTGTATCGCTGTGCAGCCATGCCTCAATTTTGAACCTTCCGAATCACGTTGCGAAGGATTTTTCGGATTAAAAAGAATTTCAACGGCCCGCCGATGGTGGGCGCCCCGCGGACTCGGTTTGAGATAGACCCCACCGGGTTGCGCTCGAATTTGGGGCGGGGAGGAATTTGCCCCGCGGCCATGCTAGTTCCGTCTCGCCTCCGAACCATTCTCGCCTTAGGAGAGAGCGTGCCATTTTTCCGACTGGACGGCGGACCGACGCCATCCGCTTTACAGCCGGTGGTTGCGGCCGCCGGAAAGCATCTATCGACCCCCCCCGCTCCCGGGCGCACCGTTCTTGGGCGGCATCTCCGTCGTTACGCCGCGGTCGTGGTTGCTCTCGCGGCGTTCGTCACTTTCGCGAACTCCATCGGGAACTACTTCATGATGGATGATTACTGGTTAGTCGAATGGTCCGCCAGTCATCCGTGGTCCGCGGTGCTCGAGCCCTACCGCGTGGGTGGGCAGGAGGAATACAAGCGCTACTGGTTCAACGCCAGTCGCATCAACGCCCACGCGGGCGAGGGATACTTTCGTCCGCTCGTCTCCGTCGTGTACAAGGGAGTCTGGTCCATCTGGGGACTCGACGCGCGGGCGTATCATCTCAGCAGCATCGCGTTGCACGTCGCGACATCCTTGATCGTGCTCTGGCTTGCCGGACAATTTTTTCGGCGGTGCGGCCCGGCCTTTATCGTCGGCCTCGCCTTTGCGGTTCATCCGGCAAAAGCCGAGGCGATCCAGTGGGTGGGTGGGAACGCCAATCCGCTGGTCGCGGTGTTCTATCTGCTCGCCGTGACGCTTTTCATGCGGTCACGCGATGCCGACAGTCCACCGTGGTTTTTTGTAGCGTCGGTCGGCAGTTTCGTGTTGGCGCTTCTGGGTCACGAACTTGCAGTCACGTTGCCGGTGTTGTTGGGGGTTGTGGATTGGTGGAAGACGGGGTTCGGTCCCGCCGCGGGCGGCGGACCGGGTTCATGGCGTTGGCGCTCCATCGGGAAGCGTTTGACTCCATTCGTGGCAATCGGGGGGGCCTATGTCGTATTTCACGCGGGAATCTTTGCGGATATCCAGCAGTACCAGGCCAACAGCATGTACCTGCACCAATTTACGGATCCTCCCCTCTTTGCGCGGTCCGTTCTCTTTCAGTTCGCGTACTTGCTGTCGCACCTTTTTTTGCCACTGCCCTTTGTGCCGATCGATCTCGATAACCTTGAACCCCTCCTTGGAAAGGTTCCGCTCATGGCACTGAGCGCGGCCCTCCTCGTAGTTTTAGGCTGGCTTTGGCGGCGAATGGGTGGTCGCGACTCGCGAATGTTGGTCGCCGCAGCGTTCTTTCTCATTCCCGTCCTGCCCGCTTTTTTGGTGACCCCCACGGAGCGCCAACTTTACGTGCCCTCGGTCGGATTCTGCCTGCTGCTCGGCCTCGCCTACGAGCGGCTCACCGCCCGAGGACAGAGCCTTCGCGTCCGCGTTGCCTTCCTGTCGCTGCTCGGGATCGTCCTCGCCTGGACCTACAATGTGATGTGGTCGTTTCCCGCGAACATCGCCCGCGGTCAGATTCAGGAGTTGCAGCGTCAGCTTCCCGCGCCCGAAAAGGGCATGTCTGTTTATCTCCTGAACCTTTGGTCTCCGTCGTTCGGCCTGGAGATGATGCCTGCGCTCCTTGCCGGGGATCCCACCCTCGATGTGCAGGTCTTGAGCATCCACCCAAAGTTGCTGCCGGTCGGTGAATTCCAAATCGACAACGCCTTCATCCAGCGATTCTTCGCGGCGGCACTCCCTGGGGCGACGGGCAAGGCGCCGGTGACGGCGGAATGGGAATCCGCCGACGTGCTGTCCGTCCGGATTCGCAACGGCCGGTTCATGCGCAGCCTGATCGAGGAGATTCATCCGGCGGCCGAGTCCGTCCAGGTCACGGGCGCACGGGTCGAGTATCCCAATTTCAGCGTCGAAGTGCTGCAAGCCGACGCGGACGGCGTGGAGGCCATGCGCTTTGTTTTCAAACCCGGCGTGACCCGCGTCGTGTTCGACCTGCAGGACGGACGGGTCAGGCGTCTCTCGCCCGATTGAACCCCGAAGGCATCCATTTGGATTTCGACGGTGCGTGGCCGGAGGGATTGGGCAACTTGCCGCGGATCGATCTGCGTCACTGGGGGCCTCGCCTACGGTTCATCGCGCCGCGCTCGGAGATCGAGGGGTTCGCGGTGGAAATTGCGCCGGCCATATCGCCGTCGCCGTATCTGGTTTTCGGGTCGGGCGACTTTCACCACCTCACCGCGTTTTGGCTGCGGCGATTCGCGGATCAACCGCTCACGTTGGTCTCTTTTGACAATCATCCGGATTGGGATGTTCGGCCGCCCCGCTGGGCGTGCGGTGGCTGGATGAATCGTGCGCTTGAGCTCGCGCCCGTGCTCACGCTTGCGAGCGTCTGGGGAGTGAGCGGCTTCGAGTATTGGTGGCCGGGCCGCCTCTTTGCGAATCACCGGGCGCTGCGGAGCGGGCGCCTGGAGGTGAACGCGTGGGCGGATGACCGCCGCGGACGCTACCAGTCCAAGTTGCTCGCCGCCGCGATGCGACCCACGGACTGGCGCGATCGCTTCCGGGCGTTTGCGCGGCGGCTCGCGGGAACGCGGGTTTACATTACGGTCGACATGGACTGCTTGCAGGGGGACGTCGCGGTCACGAACTGGGAATGCGGGCGGTTTACGACGAGCGATCTCGTTTGGGCCATCGCGGAACTTCGAGCCCACTCGAACATCCTGGGAGGCGATCTCTGCGGCGCGTGGTCGGCCCCCGTATTCGCGCGTCGCGCGCAAG
This sequence comes from Verrucomicrobiota bacterium, assembly GCA_025353105.1. Taxonomy (GTDB): domain Bacteria; phylum Verrucomicrobiota; class Verrucomicrobiia; order Chthoniobacterales; family SZAS-18; genus SZAS-18. The sequence continues at coordinate 25,481 of JANXRG010000068.1, read as the reverse complement.
CCCTGGCTTCGCGTTTCGACCATCCGAAACTCACCGCGCGCGAGGCCGCGACGGCGCACGCCATTAACCTGCGAGCCTTCGATGCGATTTGGCCGGCCCTGACGGGAAAGTCGGGGATGGGCGGCGCATCTGATTGAAACGCACGCGCCCGAAAATTTGTGGCTGGTCGGCCGCCCGATGCGCCCTGTTTGGCCAGCGTCGAGTCCTTCCCGTCGAAAATCTCCTACACCAGATCCGCCGCATTACTGAATTTTGGGAGAGTCTTATCGTAGCGGGTCGGCTCGAGGAATGGCAGGACGCGTCCGAAGATCGGATTGATCGCCCGGTTCAAATGCTTGACGTACAGATCGAGCGGGGCCAGGCGGAAGCGCATTCGAAGCTTGGGCTCGTAATCCAAGGGCGTGCTGTAGTACGTCGTGATGCCGTTTTGAACCGCCCAGTTGAAGATGTCGCGCAGAGTCACGTAATAGAGGTGCCGCTCGTGGGCGACGGCATAGTCCAACCCGAGGTAATTGTCGTAAATCTTGCCATCAAGGACGAGCGTCGCGCTCATGGCTACCGGTCGGCCGGCCACCCGCCAGACAAAAAAACGCGCGGTGTCTGGCATTTGGCGGCTTAACTCGCGGAAATAGTCCGGCGTCAACGCCTCAAATCGAAACTCGCTGCGTTCGTAAACCTGTTGGTACAGCGCGCACAGGGCCTCGGCTTCGGGTGCGGGATCGATTAGCACCTCGAAGCTGAGCGAAGGCTGCAGCGCGTCCGCCGCGCGAAATTTCCGCCGCATGCTTTTGCGCGTCGCCTTGCCCACGGCCCTCGCCAGATAATCATCGAAGTGTACGTAATCCGAAACTTCAATCACGGTTCCCGGAAAACTCGGAATGCGCTTGTAACCAGCCGCCGCGGCTCCCGCCTCAAGCCGCGCGCGGTTTAATTTCGGAAAGTCTTTCAATGTCACCATTTTCGCGCCTTGCCGGCGCCCATATTCGTCGAGCGACTCGAATAACATTGCAGCCGACTCCGCGGCGTCACCGAGCAATCCGGGATGCCCCTCGCCCGCCGCACATCCCGCCATGAGCATCAGTTGCATCATGAATCGCGGAAACAATTTCCGGATTGCCGCCGCGGCCGATCGCACCACGGCGGGCACGCCCACGAGCAGGTCCTGGTTCGTGAGGAAGAACGGCTGCAGCACGCGCAGTCTTCCGCGGTAGTCTCGGACGGAGAGGTATCGGTAGGCGAAATCGCCGCGGATCGTTGACTGCACAATTGCGTGGTAGCGACCGTCCTTCGCTTCGCCCGCAAAGGCCTCACTCCACTCCTCGTCGGAAAACGCGGACGCACTTCGCTCGATCCGCGCTTCCCCCCCGGTGACCGGAAAACACGATTCGGTGTCGGGGGACGCGGCGGGACGTGCTTCCGGTACGATATGGATTTTCACGCTACGAGAGGAGTCGTACGAATCTGAAGGAAATGTCTACGCGAGGATGACAGGGAATCAAGCCGGCCACAAACGCAACCTCCGAGCGCGGCACGGTCGGGCGCGAGTTGGCGCAGAAATGAATCTCCCCTGCGATTTCGACGACGGAAGCGACGGTTCCGGAGATTTGGCAGCAGCACCGCTTCGATCTTCGCGACGTGGCCAATGGACGAAATGCTTGGGCCCCTCCCTCCGCGGAATGCGGGTCTGATCAATGGTTTCTGTTTCCCCGGGGGGCGCGAATTGGCACGCTGCCACGAACCCTCATTGACGTCACCCGGCCTCCTCCGGATATTCCGCGGTCAGGATGAAACCGCCCAATCGTATATTTGCCCATTCCGCGACGGATATCTTCCCGGCGATCTCCGGCTTGTTGCATTTCGCTTTCGTGGTCGGGCTCTACTATCTTTTCCCGTCCCTGCCGTGGTGGGCGCTGATTTGTCTCGGGTTCACCTATTCGGTCAGCGTCTCGTGGAATATCAACGGCGTCGCGCACGCCTTTCTCCACAACCCGTTTTTCCGCGCGCCCGCGCTCAACCGGCTCTTCAGCGTGCTTGAATCCTGGACGATGGGATATTCGCAGACGTTTTACGATCGCGTGCACACGGAGCACCACATGGGCAACAGCGATCGGCCCGACGAGGAAGGCAACACCATCGATCCGCTTTCCATTTACCGGTTCGGTCACGAGGGCGAACCCGAGAACGTCTGGTCGTACGTTTTCTGCGGCTATTTCCGGGACGATCCCAAAGCGATCTATCGTCAGATTCGGCGGCGAAACCCGGCGGATGCGCGTTGGGGGATCTTCGAGATCGCGAGTTTCGTTTTGCTTTGGGCCGCCGCCTTCTTCTTCAACTGGAGGTTCATGGTCTACTTTCTTCCGTTCTACTATTTCGGGCATTGTCTCTCCTATTTGAATGGCTATTTTCTGCACTTCGGCGCCAATCCCGATGTTCCGATCGCGTGGGGCGTCAGCAGTTATCACCGGCTTTACAACTGGCTCTGGTTCAACAACGGCTACCACGCCGAGCATCACTTTCGGCCCAAAATGCACTGGACGGAGATGCCGAGGTTCCACGAGCAGATCCGCGATGCGCAGCGTTCCGCCGGCGTTCGCGTCATCGCTCCGCCCCACGCGCTGGGCTTCCTCGATTCGAACCGACCGGTGCGGATCGGCGTCGTCCCGGCGATGTCGCCGCCGCCGACGGTGGTGATGGCGACCGCCGAGGCCAATCGGGAGGGTTGAAGTAGGCCGAAGGATCGACTCGCGTTTGCCCGTCGACCGGCATTCCGAGCACGAGCGACGTCGCGCCCGTTTGGGTCCAAGGGTCACGGCTTTGCCAATCGATAGAAGGCCGAATCGCTCGGTTGCGGGAGCGAGATCCCAAATCCGGCGGCACTATTTGGATACAGTCCCGGGATTGCGCTCCACGCGGCCGTTCCATCGAGCGTGCCCACCTGTTCCAGGACAAAGCCTGACGACGTGAGCGGCCAAGCGAGCATCACGTTGCCGCCGGCCAGCTGCGTTGTGAGGATCGGCAACGGCTGGGCGCCATAGGGTCCAATGCCCACCCCCGTCGTGCTGCTCTCGAGTGCCCCAGGATCTTGCGCGGTTGACCGCGTCCGGAATTGCCGCGTCACGGTCTGGTTCTGGAAATACTCCCGCGTCGGCGCGAATCCTGGAGTCAACGCGGCGGCTGCTCCGATCGCCGCGCTGCCGGACGCAAGCGTGTAGTCGAAGCCCAACGCGTTTTGAAAGCCCGGTGCCGCGGAGAAAATCGATGCGGTCAGGCCGCCGGGTGTGACTCCCGTTTTCAGCCAGTTATTCGTGCCTTGCACGGTGCCGTTGAGCGCGTCCTCAATCAAAATCGGGAGGGTTGTGCCGGAGATGACGTTGTTCGACACCACGGCGCTCATCGTTGTGTGGTCTGCGTTCGAGAGATGCACGAAGGCAGCACCGCCGCCGTTGCCCTGGATGCCGTTGCCGATGTACGTGTTTCCGATGATCTGCATCGACATGTTTTCGTTGGCGAGTCCGCCGTCGTTGAAGATGACGAGCACTTGGGAGTGATTGCCGGGGTTGCTGCTTTGGATGAACACGTTTCCGCGAATGACCATCGTCTGCGTGAAGGGCCCGGGGCCGCTGAAGTCGTCGTTCGTCATCAGATCTCCCTCGTAATTCCTGGCCCGCGCGAACCAGTTGTACTCGAGGTAGGAGGTGTGACAACGAATGTGGAAATTCTCGGCCTGCACGCTGTCGTGCACGTACGAATAGCGGAGCGCAAAGGTGCCGCCGTAGATGTAGAGATTGTGCGTCGCGGCGGTGGCGCCGAGATTTCCGTTTGCATCGAACTCGCAGAATTCGAAGACCGCGTCGCTGTCCTGCGTGCCGCCGGTGACGCCGTTGTCGTTCGCGCGGAAAATGCAATCCGAGACCTCGAGGCCGGTGGTGCCGTTGTAATAGCGCAGGCCGGCGGAATTCTTCGAGGCGGTTTGGCAGCCCATGATGACGATGCCGGAAATGTGATAGTTCGCGCCGCCGCTCACCTGCCAGCCGCCGCGCCCGCGGTCGCCCGCGCTGTAACTCCCCGGCGCGTTCTCCACCAGCGTCGCGCTGAAATCCCAGACCGGTTTGTTGTTTGGATCCAACGCGCGAATCTTGATCGGGTTCAACGCCGAGCCCTGACCCGTGAGGTGAACCCGGAACCGATAAGTCCCGGGCGCAATCACCACCTCATCGCCCGCCTGCGCCGCCTCGATCTTCGTGTAGTTGTCGCTGGGCGTGACGTTTATGATCGCCGCGTCCGACCGCGGCGCCAGCGCGCCGATGATCAGCGCGATCGCCCGCGTCCGGAGAAGGTTTCCAAGATTGAACACGGTGTTCTCATGCAGCAGCAACGATGCCGGAATTCAAGGCCAGCCGGACTTCACGCCGGATGGACGACCGGTCTCTCGGGTTCTGGCTTCAGGTTCAGCAAACGCGCCCGGAATTGTCCTTGGAGCAGCCAGAGGCTTGTCAGCATCTGCAGCGTGACGGTCGCGACGGACAAATACCACAGGTGCTCGAGCTTGAAGCCGGACCGCTGCGAGAGCCAGAAGGCGGGGATCGCGAACGTGACGAGGCGCGAGCCGCTGCTCAGCAGGGACGGCCAAGTATTTCCCAGACCTTGGAACGTGCTCGAGCAGGTGAAGATGACGCCCGTGGCGATGAAATTCCAGGAGATGATCTGGAGGTATTGCGCGCCGACCCCCACGACCGCGGCATCCGACGTGAAGAACTGGATGAACCACTCCGCGCGCCATTGGCACACCAGTGTGAGAACCAGCATGATCGCGGCGCCGATGATCGCGGCCATGCGAAACGTGTCGCGCACGCGTTGCGGGTGCCGCGCGCCAAAATTTTGCCCAACGATGGGCGCGGCCGCAAAGGCGACCGCCATGGCGGGGAGAAAGATCGATTGCATGACGCGCATGCCTACGCCGAACCCGGCCTGCGCCGCGGAACCGAAGTGTCGGATGATCAGGAAAATCACGGCCATCTAGATGAACATCAGGCCAAACTCACCGCCGGCGGGCAGGCCGATTTTCAAGATGCGACCCCACGTGGCCGGCCGCGGAGCCCATTGATCCGCGTGTAGCGAGACGTATTTCTCCAGCTTCAGGAAATAGAGCGCGAGGACGACCACGCCGATCGCGATCGAAACGGTGCTCGCCAGCGCGGCGCCCGCCACGCCGAGCGGGCGGCCCGTTCCCCAGCCGGCGATCAGCACGGGCGCAAGGATGATATTCAGCAGCACGGTTAGCGCCTGTACGATCATCGTCGGTTGGACGATGCCGGTGCCGCGCAGGGCCGATCCCATCGCCACCAGCGCAAACTGCTGGGCCAGGCCGGGCAGAAACCAGTAGAGATAGCTGGTGCCCGCGGCCGCGGTCGCTTCATCCGCGCCGAGCGTGCCCATGTACGCCCGCGTGAAAACGTAGCCCGCCACGATGGTCACCAGCGCGCAAAGGCCCGAGAGCACGAGCGACTGGTTGAAGATCAGGTTCGCGTCCGGCTGGTCCTTGCGTCCCACCGCGTGCGACATCAACGCCACGATGCCGACGCCAAGCATCTGCGTGAGCGAGAAGACGACGAACATGAGGTTGCCGGCCGCGCTCACCCCGGCGATGGCCGCGTTGCCGAGGCGTGAAACGAAGTACAGATCAACCACGTAATAAAGCGTTTGCAACAGCATGCCCGCCATGATCGGCAGGGCCATGGTCATGATGTGCTTCGGAATGGAACCCTGCGTGAGATCTTTCATGTGCACTAAATTACCAGATTTATGCACCAGGGAAGCGGTCTCCGGTATAATCGCGTCATGAGCGAAATCACGCGCGAAAAGATTAATCAAGCGGCGGCGATGATGACGGCTTCCGAAATCGACGTTTGGATCACGTTCGTGCGGGAGACATATGGCGCCGAGGATCCAGTCGTAGGGCTACTCGTGGAGGGCGGCCTGACGTGGCAGAGCGCGTTGCTGGTCTCAAGAACCGGCCGGAAGAACGCCGTGGTCGGTGCATACGATGCCGATCCGCTGGTCGAGTCCGGCGACTGGGACCAGGTGATCGGCTATCACCAAAGCATCAAGGAACCGTTGCTGGCCGCGTTGGATGCACTCGTGCCGGCGGACATCGCGCGACCAAAGCTTGCCGTGAATTTTTCGGAGAGCGATGACAAGGCGGATGGACTGACGCACGGAATGTTTCGGCTGCTCTGTCGTTATCTCGTCGGGACGCGCTTTGCGGGAGGGATGGTGTCAGCGGAACCGATTCTCCGCGCGCTGCGCGGGCGCAAGACGCCGTCCGAGCTGGCTCGCATGGCAGAGGCAATCGTCGAGACCGACCGGCTGTTTTGGGAAATCGGTGAGATGGCGCGGCCCGGCACATCCGAACGCGCGATCTACGATCAGGTCCATGCGAGGATTCACGATCGCAAACTTGGCTTCGCGTGGGACGCGGCCGGCGATCCGATCGTGAATTGCGGGCCCGAGTCGCCCATCGGGCACACGATGGCTTCGGATCATCGCGTGCTCGCGCCGGGTCACCTGCTGCACGTGGATCTGGGCGTGACCAAGGACGGCTACTCCTCCGATCTTCAACGCTGCTGGTATCTCGGCAACACCGTCCCGGAACTGCTGCGGCGCGCGTGTGACGTGGTGGTCGGGACAATTCGCGCGGGTTTTGCGGCGCTGAAGCCGGGCGTGACGGGCTGGGAGGTTGATGCGGCCGCGCGCGCGTTTCTCACCTCAGCGGGTTACCCGGAATACCTGCACGCGCTGGGCCATCAGGTTGGACGCATGGCGCACGACGGTGGAGGTCTGCTCGGGCCGCGGTGGGAGCGATATGGCCAAACGCCGTTTTTTCCCGTCGAATGCGGCCAGGTCTACACGCTTGAGCTTGGGGTCGCGGTCGAGGGGTATGGGCACTTCGATCTCGAGGAGATGGTCGTGGTGACCGAGACCGGCTGCCGCTGGCTCTCCACCCCGCAAACGGAAGTGTGGTGTGTGGTTGCGTGACTTCGTCGATCGATCTCGCTGGCCTGTTGCTGTTTATTGGAACTTAATTACAAAATTTTCCAAATTTACGAAATTGAGTGCGAGAACCGCGCAGAGCGCCGAATGGTGAACGCTTCTTCATGAGTGTGCGATCAGTGATTTCACACGGAGTTCACGGAGGCCCGGGGATTAGGAGATACTGAGACCATAGCGGAGGGGCGCCCTGACCCTTCATTCTCCGTGCTTCCCTGGTCGCCGTGTGAGAAACCGCATTCGTGTCTGTCCGGACCTGTTCGTGATTCCTTACGTCATCGTCATTCGCCCTTCCGAACCTTCTTCGCGCCTTCGCGGCTTTGCGTGAGACTTTTCTGCTGAATCACCTTGCCGCGTTACTGAAGGGCTCAGGCGAAGACGCGAAAATGGAGCCGACTGAGTCGAAGAAGAACGCGTTGGCGCCGATCGAATGGGTCTCACGTCGCCTCAAAATGTTTGGTAATTTAGAAAATTTGGTAATTTTGTTCCTGTCTTTGGTTCATTGCGCGTCCGGAGTCTGACGTGCAACGTGTCCCGGTCCTTCGAGTTTCCCACCCCCGTCCATGCCAGCCGCCGCCATCGAAATCCGCGATCTGCGCGTCGATTACGGAAACTTCGTCGCGGTCTCCGATGTCACGCTTTCCGTTCCCGCGGGCGAGGTGTTCGGTCTCGTCGGTCCGAATGGCGCCGGCAAGACGAGCACGTTCCGCGTTCTCGCGATGCTCATGGACCCGACCTACGGCGAGGTGCGGCTCGGGGGCATCGACATCTTTGAGAACCCCGAGGCGGCCAGGCGCATCATGGGCTACATGCCCGACCTCGCGCCGGTTCCCTCCGATTTGAAAGTCTGGGAATTTCTCGATCTCTTCGCCGATGCCCACGGCCTCGGCTCGGCCGCGGCGCGGCGCGAGCGGGTCGATACCTGCCTCGAGGAAGTCGCGCTTTCGGATCGCCGGAATGTCTTTTGCAAGACGCTCTCGCGTGGGCAGACGCAACGGCTCGTGCTCGCCAAGACATTGTTGCACGCCCCGAAAGTGTTGATCCTCGATGAACCGGCCAGCGGCATGGATCCGCTTTCGCGGCGAAATCTTCGCCTCGCGCTCCGGCGCCTGGCCGAGGCCGGGAGCACGGTCTTCATCAGCTCGCACATCCTCAGCGAGCTCGCGGAGATGTGCTCGTCGATCTGCGTGATGAATCGCGGTCACCTCCTTGCCGCCGGAACGGTCGACGAGGTCCGCCGCCTGCTCGGGCGGGCCGAACGCACGCTCACCGTGGCGCTACTGGAGCGAGCCGACGCAGCGGCAGACTGGCTGTGGAATCAGTCCGGAGTCACCGAACTCAAGCGGGCGGGCGAGCGCCTCTCGCTCTCATTTTCCGGCACGCACGAGGAGCAGGCCGCGCTGCTCGCCGGCCTCGTCGCCCAACAATTGCGGATCACGGTTTTCGAGGAGCAGAAATCCACCTTCGAGGAAATCCTCATCGACGTCGCGGAGAATAGCACCCCAGCATGATCGCGCCCGCTTCCTCGTCCGCCGTCGAGGCGGTGCATCCGTTGCCCGCCTGGAAAATCTGGGCCAACCCGATCTGCCGCCGCTACGTTCGCGCCCGGCTGCGGGCGAAGCATCTTACCATCTGGCTCATCCTCACGCTCGTCCCGGCGTCATTTCTTTTCTTCATCATCCGTACCATGGCCGTTTATCGCGCGGACATGCCGTTGGCCGATGCGGAGCGCGCGCCGCTGGTCCCGCTGCTCGTGCTGCAGTCGGTCATTCTCTTTGTCCTCGGCACCGGACAGGTGGCCGGCGGCATGACCGGCGAGGCCGATGAAGGCGTGCTCGATTATCAGCGTCTCACCCCGATGACGCCGCTGGCCAAGGTGCTCGGCTATCTCTTCGGTCTGCCGGTGCGCGAGTACGTCATGTTTCTGGCCACCCTGCCCTACACGATCTGGGCGTTGTGGAGCGGCCAGGTGCCCCCTACGACATGGCTTCCGCTCTACGTCGTTTTTCTCAGCTCCGCCGTGCTCTATCATCTCACGGGCCTCGTCGCCGGCACGGTCGTGAAGAACCGCCGGTGGGCGTTCCTGCTGTCCATCGGCATCGTCTTCCTGCTCTACACCGTCATCCCGCAGGTCTCGCGGTTTGGCCTCGTGTTCTTCAAATACTTTACGCTCTCACCGGTTTTCCAGGAATCCTTCGCCAACTTGATGCCGGAAACGGCGGGCCGCGCCCTCCGCGCCGCCCGGGCGATGACGCAGGGCGGCGTGCCGCTCGCCACCGAGGTCCGCTTCTTCGGCCTCCACTTCTCCGAGTGGGTCTTCACGTTGTTCACGCAGGGCGCGCTGATCCTCACGTTCATCGTCATGCTCTGGCGCCGCTGGCGCCGGGCGGAATCGCATCTCCTCGGGAAAATTTGGGCGGTCGGACTCTTCGCCTGGACGCAAATTCTTCTGCTCGGAAATGCTCTGCCGCTGATCGAGCCGGGGTTGCTCTTTCCGTCGCGCGAGATTGGCCGCCGCCTGCGCGTTTCCGTGGGGGCGGACTGGAAGCCGCAGATCGAGGAAGCCGTCGGGATGATCGGGCTCTACGGACTCGTCACGCTTTGCCTCATCGCCGTCCTCACGATGATCATCACGGCGACCGAGGACGAACAGCTCCGCGGCGTGCGGCGCATGCGCAAGCTTGGCTGGGCGCATCTGCCCCGCTTTTCCGATGCCGCCGGATCGTTCTGGTTTGTCGCGGTCATGGCCGTGATTGGCGCGCTGGGGTGGACGTTGTTCGCGCGTGGGCTCGTCGAGTCGTCGTGGTTCGCCGGCATCAAATTCCCCGCGTACGGGGGGTGGACGTTCGCGCTGGTGCTCCTCGGTTCCGGTCTCGGCTTCCAGGCGATGCTCGAGGCGCGCGGCGGAAAGTGGCCGTTTCTCTTCGGCATCTTCGTGGGAATCGTGCCCGCCATGGTCGGGGCCGTCCTCGCCGCCGCGCAGAATCCCTTTCTCAACGCGTCGGTCTGGCTTGCCGGCGTTTCACCGTTTGCCGCGCCTTTCTTTGCGGCCCAGACCCTGATTCCCGTGACGATCCCGCTGGACGTTGGCAAGACCATTCCGCAGGCGTTCTGGTTCTGGCAGACGGTCAACGGGTTCGTGGTCGCCGGGCTGATCCTCCAGCTCTGGCGAGTGCGAAAACAACGGGCGCAGTCGGTGATCGAGCAGGGTGAGGCAAAAGAACAAGGAGGAAGGAAAAAGGAGGAAATTAAAGACGTCACGCAAAAATGCTGACGGTCGGTCTTGAAGCTTTGTCCTTGGCTCTTTCTGCCGTTTCTTCGAGTTTCGATCTCCGAGTTTTTGATCGCCAATCTTCCCGTTGTCGCGCGCCTGGATCGCGCCCAGACTCGCGTGATGAAGAAAGTGATGCTCATCACGGGCGGCAGCCGCGGCATCGGTGCGGCCACGGCGCGGCTCGCGGGGGCGCAGGGCTACGCCGTCGCGGTGAACTACGTCCGAGATCGCGGGGCGGCCGAGTTGGTCGCGACCGACATCATGAAAGCCGGCGGCTACGCCTACGTGGTGCCGGGCGACGTGTCCCGCGAGGCCGACGTCGCGGCCATTTTTGAAATCGTGGATCGTGAGTTGGGCCCCCTGACCGCGTTGGTGAACAATGCCGGGATTCTCGAGATGCAGTCACGGCTCGACGCCATGGACGCGGCGCGATTGCAGCGGGTTTTCGCGACGAATGTCACGGGCGCGTTTCTATGTGCGCGTGAAGCGGTTCGGCGGATGTCCTCGCTCTACGGCGGCGGCGGCGGCGCGATCGTGAATGTGTCGTCGGGCGCCGCGCGCGTTGGTTCGCCGGGCGAGTACATCGACTACGCTGCGACGAAGGGCGCGCTCGACACGATGACGATCGGTTTGGCCAAGGAGGTCGCGACCGAGGGCATCCGCGTCAATGGAGTGCGCGCGGGATTCATCTACACTGATATCCACGCGCTCGGCGGCGAGCCGGACCGCGTGGAGCGCGTGAAAGATCTCGTCCCGATGAAGCGCGGCGGCCAACCCGGGGAAGTCGCCGCCGCGATCCTGTGGCTGCTTTCCGACGAAGCCTCGTACGTGACCGGCAGTTTCATCGACGTAACGGGTGGACGGTGAAGCAGCGGAGCACAATGATTCCGAGCCCGTCCTTTGGTTAATTTGGGAAATCCGGTTAATCTGGGTCGCTCTTCTTAACCGCCGCCTGCTGAATTCGATTCGACCCCGCTCATTTCATGGCCAAAACCCGCGTCGAAATCGTCCAGGAGAATCTAGCCGCCTACCTTGCCTTCGCGCCGGGAACCGCCGCGGGCTTGTCCGCGGACGCTGCACTGGCTCCCGACTCTTCGTTGACCGTTCAGCAGGCGCGCGAACTTTTCGAGGATCAGGTCACTAGTCGCTTGCTCGATGTTGCGGCGCGAGAGCTGCGCAAGACGAATCAGTCCTTCTATACGATCTCCAGCGCCGGGCATGAGCAGAACGCGGTGGTCGGTGCGTTGCTTCGGCTCGATGATCCGTGCTTCCTGCATTATCGCTCCGGCGGGTTGATGATGGCGCGCTCGCGCCAGCTGCCCGGCGCGAATCCGATTCTCGACAGCGTGCGCTCCTTCTGCGCGTCCGCCGACGATCCCATTTCACACGGGCGCCACAAGGTCTGGGGCAGTTGGCCGATGTGGGTGCCGCCTCAAACCAGCACGATCGCCTCGCATCTGCCGAAGGCGGCCGGCATGGCGTTCGCCTTGCGTCGCGCGCATCGCCTCGACATCGCGAACCATCTGAGCGCGGATTCGATTGTGTTGTGCTCCTTCGGCGATGCCTCTGCCAATCACGCGGCCGCGCTGGCGGGAATCAATTCCGCGCGGTATGCCGTGCGACGCGGCGGCACGGCGCCGATCGTGTTTTTGTGCGAGGACAATGGCATCGGCATCTCGGTCGAGACGCCGCGCAATTGGATCCATGATTCGTTCAGCCGCCAGACCCATCTCGCGTACTTCGAGGCCGCCGGTGCGATGGATGAAATCTGGGCGGTGGCGGAGGAGGCGATCCGGCATTGCCGTTCCAACCGCACACCGGTGTTCTTGCATCTGCACACCGTGCGGTTGTGGGGGCACGCGGGTACGGATGTCGAGGAGTCGTATCGCAGCGTCGCGGAGATTGAAGCGATTGAGGCGCGTGACCCGTTGCTCATCAATGCGCGCTTCCTCGTCGAGAGCGGGGCCGCGAGCCCCGCGGAAATGCAGGGAATGATGCTCGAAGTTCAACGGCGCGTCGACGCGGCGTGCGCCGAGGTGGCCGCACACAGCCCGAAGCTGACCAGCGTGGAAGAGATCATCCGTCCGCTCGCGCCGTACAACGAAACCATCATTCGCGCGACGACCGAGATCCAGGCGGAAGGCGTGGCGCGGAACGGATTCTTTGGCGACACGCTGCCGGAGAAATTCGCGGCGACGACCAAGCGCACGCTGGGGGCGCACATCAATTCCGCGCTCGCGGATGAGATGCTGCGCTTCCCGGAGATTATCGTGTTCGGCGAGGATGTCGGAAAGAAGGGAGGCGTTTACAACGTCACGGCCGGCCTGCAGGCGAAGTTCGGGCCGCACCGCTGCTTCGATACGCTGCTCGACGAGACCACGATTCTGGGCGTGGCGCAGGGCGCGGGCCTGGCCGGACTGCTACCGATCCCGGAAATTCAATACCTCGCTTACGTGCACAACGCCCTCGACCAGTTGCGCGGCGAGGCTTGTTCGTTGCAGTTTTTTTCCACGGGCCAGTTCGCCAATCCGATGGTCGTTCGCGTGCAGGGTCTCGCGTACCAGAAAGGTTTCGGCGGACATTTTCACAACGACAATTCGATCGGCGCGCTGCGGGATATTCCGGGTTTGCTGCTGGCGGTACCGTCGCGCGGCGATGAAGCCGCCATGATGTTGCGTGGCCTCGTCGCCACGGCGCGGGCGTGTGGACGAGTGGCCATTTTTCTCGAACCGATCGCGCTTTATCACGAACGTGACCTGCATGCGGACGGCGATAACCAATGGCTTTTCGATTACCCGTCGCCCGGGCGCATCCTTCTGCCCGGCGAAGTCGGCCTCTATCACGAGGAGGCGCAGGATCTGTTGATCGTGAGCTATGCCAACGGTCTGCGGCTGTCGCTACGCGCAGCGCGACGCTTGAAAGAGCAGGGGATCCAGGCGCGCGTGCTCGATGTGCGCTGGCTCAACCCGCTGCCGGTGGAAGCAATTCGGCACCACGCCTGGGAATGCGGTCGCGTGCTGGTTGCGGATGAATGCCGTGCGACCGGTGGCGGGATCGCCGATGCCGCCATTGCCGCGCTGGCCGAGACGGGATTCATCGGGCCGATGGGGTCGGTTCGCGCGGTAGACTCCTACGTGCCACTCGCCGCCGCCGCGAATCTCGTCTTGATTTCCGAAGCGCAGATCGTCGAAGCCGCGCGGAAGCTCTGTGGATAATCGCGGGAACGTGGGCGAGCGCGCCACCAGCGCACAATTTTGTCGTTTTTAGGCGGACAAACGTTCGACAAAGGAACACGCTTGCCCTCACCTCTTCCCTCCCCGGAGATCGCCCCCATGAACCTGCCCGCCAAACTCAACCTCGCCAAGTGGATCAAGGAAAACGCACCCGATCTCAAGCCCCCGGTAAGCAACAAGCAGCTGTTCAACGGATCCTCGGACGTGATCGTCTTCGTGTCCGGCGGTCCGAACACGCGCAACGATTTTCACGTCAACCCGACGGAGGAACTCTTCTTCCAGCTCAAGGGAGACATCGCCGTGCGGGTTCGGCCGCTCGACGGTGGCGAGCCGCACGAAATCATCATCAAAGAAGGCGAACTGTTTCTGCTGCCGCGCTGGCTCCCGCATCGCCCGCAGCGCCCGGCCGGCACCGTCGGACTGATCATGGAGTTTCCCCGCGGGGTCGACCCCCACGGCAACCCGCAGAAAGACGCGCTGCGCTGGTACTGCCCGGCGTGCGATGCGCCCGTGTACGAAGCGCAATGGGTGCTCAACAAAATCGACCAGGACCTCAAAATCGTCATGGAGGACTTCTGGAGTGGACCGATCGAACGCCGCACGTGCCGGAAGTGCGGGACCGTGGTGGCACGGGCCGGTGCGATTCGTCTGGCCAAGGGTGGGGTGAGGGCCGCCCCGATCGGAGACTCGAAACTCGAAATTCGAAACTCGAAGAAACGAGCCAGGCAGACGAAGTCGAAAGTCGAAGGTCGAAAGTCGAAGGCGGGAGGATCGCGCGCGAAGTTGAAGAAGGGTTCGGCGCGCCTTCGATGAGGGCAGGGGGCGTCATTCGTGTTGGTTCCCACTAATAACCAAGAACGAATCACCGATCACTCCGTCCCGCCTGTGCTGAAGATCGATCTTCACACTCACATCCTTCCGCAGCATTGGCCGGATTGGACGCAACGGAGTGGTTACGCCGGCTGGATTGAACTCGCGCACGATGCACCCGGTTGCACGGCCGGTTGCGCGCGCCTGCAGCGTTCCGAAGCGGATGGTTCCCGCACCAGTTTCCGCGACGTGCGGGAGAACCTGTGGAATCCCGCCGTCCGATTGGCCGAAATGCAGACCACGGGCGTCAACCTGCAGGCACTCTCCACGGTGCCCGTCATGTTTTCCTATTGGGCCAAAGCGGCGGACGCGTACGACCTCGCCCGGCTCCTCAACGATCACATCGCCAGCGTGAGCGCATCGCACCCGGAACATTTCGTGGGCCTCGGCACCATCCCGATGCAGGACACCTCGCGGGCGATTCGGGAACTCGAGCGCTGCGTGAAGGAACTGGGATTTCCGGGCGTCCAAATCGGCACCAACATCAATGGCGTGAATCTCGACGATCCCGGCGTCATCGAAATTCTCACCGCGGCCGAATCGATCGGCGCATGCGTCTTCGTTCATCCTTGGGACATGCTGCAATTCGGTTTGCATGCCCGGGCCGGCGAATCGGCCCGGACGATGAATCGTCTGGCCCGCTACTGGATGCCGTGGCTCGTCGGCATGCCCGCCGAAACCTGCGTGGCTATCTGCTCGGTGATATTCGGCGGCGTGCTCGACCGCCTGCCGCGCCTGCGCGTCTGCTTCTCGCACGGTGGCGGTTCGTTTCCCGGAACGCTTGGCCGCATCGCGCACGGCCGCGCCTGCCGGCCCGATCTTTTCCCGGCCGAATCCCGGGACCCGCGCGATTATCTTGCCGGGCCCGACCGGCCGGCGAAATTTTTCGTGGACTCGCTCGTGCACGACATCGACGCGCTGCGACTTCTGGTCCGCCAGTTTGGCTCCAACCGCATCGCGCTCGGCTCCGACTATCCGTTTCCGCTCGGAGAAGACCGGCCCGGGGCGTTGATCGAACAAATGAAGGCCGAGCTGGCCAGCGAATGCGTGACTGACCTGCTGTCGGGATCAGCCGCGCAATTTTTAAATCTCCCGCCCCGCCCGACGGGACTCCATTCATGAACACTTCAGACGCCTCCAAAGAGGACTTCGCGCACCGCTGTGATGCGGAGGATTCGCTGCGATCCTTCCGGGATCTCTTCCACTTCCCGCGGGCGCCGGCCGGCAAACCGCTCTATTTCGTCGGCAATTCGCTCGGCCTGCAGCCGAAGGCCACACGCGCCGCGGTCGACCAGGAACTCGAGGATTGGGCCGAGTTTGGCGTGGAGGGACACGTCGCGGCCCGGCATCCCTGGCTCCCCTATCATGAGGAGGTTCGCGCGACGCTTGCGCGCGTGGTCGGCGGACTTCCGCGCGAGGTCGTGGCGATGAACTCGCTGACCACCAATCTGCATCTGCTCATGGTCTCGTTCTATCGGCCGACGCGTGAGCGCTACCAGATCGTGATCGAGGATTCCGCATTCCCGTCCGATTCGTACGCGGTGCAGAGCCAGCTCGATTTTCATCACGGGCGCGCCGGGTTTGACCGGGACCACGGCTTGATTCGACTCAAGCCGCGTGACGGTGAGTCCACCCTGCGCACGGACGACATCCTGGAGGCCATCGAGCTTCAGTCATCGTCGATCGCGCTGCTCCTGCTGGGCGGCGTGAATTATCTCACGGGCCAGTATTTCGACCTGCCCGCGATCACGCGCTTCGCCCGCGACCACGGAATCGTCGTCGGCTGGGATCTAGCTCACGCGGCGGGGAACGTGAATCTGCAACTCCACGATTGGGATTGCGATTTTGCCGCGTGGTGCTCGTACAAATATCTCAACGCCGGCCCCGGCGCCGTCGCCGGTGCGTTCGTGCACGAGCGACATCTCCGCGACCGGACCCTCCCACGGTTCGCCGGCTGGTGGGGCAACGACCCGGCCACGCGCTTCAAGATGGGACCGGAGTTTGTGCCGGTCGACAGCGCGGACGCGTGGCAGCTCAGCAATCCGCCCGTGCTCGCGCTGGCGCCGCTACGCGTGTCGCTTGAGATCTTTGAGCGCGCCACGATGCCGGCGCTTCGAGCCAAATCGATCGCACTCACGAACTATCTGGAGCAGTCACTGAAAGCGTCGGCGATCCACGAACGCCTTCGGATTCTCACCCCGCCGAAATCCGCGGATCGGGGCGCGCAACTGTCGCTCGAGATCGATGGCGCCACGCCCGCGACGTCACGACTGCTGCACGAGCGCGGCGTCTTCTGCGACTTCCGCGAGCCCGACGTCATTCGCGTCGCGCCCGCGCCGCTTTATAACTCGTTCCACGATGTCTGGCGCCTCGTGCGCGTGCTGAACGAGGTTTTCGGAGGACAATGAGCACGTCTTCCACCCATGTAATGATCATCGGCGCCGGGCTGGCTGGCTCGCTGATGGGCTGCTATCTCGCGCGCGCCGGCTATCGCGTGAGCATTTACGAGCGTCGGCCCGATCCGCGGGCGAAGGGCTACCTCGGCGGGCGCTCCATCAATCTAGCTCTCTCGATCCGTGGCATCAGCGGCCTCGCCGGCGCGGACCTCGCGGACATGGTGATGAACACCGAGGCCATCCCGATGCGCGGGCGGATGATTCATCCGGGGTCGATCGGCGTGGGCACGGCTTCGATCTTCCAGCCGTACAGCCACGATCCGGGGGATGCGATCAACTCCGTTTCACGCGGTGGTTTGAATCTCGCCCTGATCCACGCGGCGGCGGCTTATCAAAACGTTCAGATCATTTTCGACTGCCCGTGCCTCGACGTGGACCTCGATGCCCCCGCCGCAATTTTTGATAGCGCGAGGGGACCCAAGCGGGTTGGCGCGGATCTCATTCTCGGGGCCGACGGCGCTTTTTCGCCGGTGCGGGCGCGGTTGCAGAAGACCGATCGCTTTGAATACAGCCAAAGCTACCTCGAGCACGGGTACAAGGAGCTGCAGATTCCCGCGACGGCGGATGGCTTCGCGTTGGAGCCGAACGCGCTGCATATCTGGCCTCGGGGCAGCTCGATGATGATCGCGCTGCCGAACCGCGACGAGTCCTTCACGTGCACCCTCTTCTGGCCGTTTGCGGGCGCGCACGGATTTGAAAATGTGCGCACGGCGGAGGACGTGCGCGCGTTTTTTGCGACGCACTATCCCGATGCCGCGCCATTAATGCCGACGCTGGAAGAGGACTATTTTGGCAATCCCACGGGCTCGCTCGTCACCGTGCGGTGTTCGCCGTGGCATTGGCGGGACAAGGTGTGCATTTTCGGCGACGCTGCGCATGCGATTGTGCCGTTCTATGGCCAGGGGATGAACGCCGCGTTTGAGGATTGCCTGGCGTTGTCGGAATGCCTCGCGAAAAACCCCGCCGACCGCGGCGCCGCGCTCCGGGAATTTCAGGATCTGCGCAAGCCCAACGCGGATGCGATCGCGGAAATGGCGTTGGCAAATTTTCTCGAGATGCGCGACAAAGTCGGAACGGCTGACTTTCTGTACCGCAAAAAGATCGAGCAGACGGTTCACCAGGCGTTTCCGGATCGCGTCACGCCGCAGTACAATTTGGTGTCGTTCTCCACGGTTCCCTATGCCGATGCGCTGCGACGTGGGCTCGAACTGGATGTGGTTTTGGATCGCATCATTTCCGAGATTCCTGCCGCAAGACTGCAGGACCTTGGTGAGGATGCGTGGAAGACCGAAGTGCGCCGCGGTGCGCAACGCGCGCTGGGTTAGGTGGAACGCTACCTCCGGGCACGTTGTCAAAAACAAATGCAGCCCGCGCCCGCGGGCTGCCAAACCCTTTGCCAACGCGCCCGGAGGTCGCGTTCCACCTATGTGACGGTCGCGATCACCTTGATCTCGAAATGGATCGGTGAATTGCCGCCGGTCGGCAGGGCTGAGATCTCGCACGTCGTGCGCGTGGGCTGGTTCGGCCCCGGAGGAAAGTGCTGGCCGTACACGCGGTTGTACGTGGTCCAGTCACGCTTCAGGTTCGTGAGGAAGACGGTGACATCCACGATTTGCTCCCAGGCTGAGCCCGCCGCTTCGAGCACGTTCCGCACGTTTTCGAAGCACGAGAGTATTTCCGCCTCAATGTCGTAATCAATGAGGTTTCCGTCGGCATCGAGCGTCGAACCGGGAATATCCCTGGTCCCACGTTGGCGCGGCCCCACTCCAGAGAGAAAAAGCAGATTCCCCACTCGGCGAGCGTGTGGATACGGTCCGATCGGTTCCGCGGCTTTCGTGCTGTCGATTCTCGTGGTCATCAAAGGTTGCCCTATCCCTCGTTCATCCCGCGATGCAGATGTTTTTTGGTTCCGTAAAAAACCGGATCGCCTCCATGCCGCCCTCGCGTCCCACGCCGCTGGCCTTGGCCCCGCCGAATGGAGTTCTCAAATCGCGTACCATCCAGCAATTCACCCAGACGATTCCCGCCTCCATCCGCGCGGCAACGCGGTGCGCGCGCGACGCGTTTTGCGTGAACAACGTCGCGGCCAGTCCGTATTTCGTGCCATTGGCGAGGGCGACGGCATGCGCTTCATCCTTGAACGCCTGCACGGTGACGACCGGCCCGAAGATCTCCTCCTGCTCGACCGGGCACGCCGGGTCGAGGCCGCTGATGACGGTCGGTTGGTAGAAAAAGCCGCTGCGGCAACGCGTCGGCAGCGAGGTCGCGGCTACGCGGTCGCCACCGCAATGAATGGTGCCGCCGAGATCGCGGGCGAGGTTGACCAGCGACGCGACCTTTTCCAAATGTGCGCGGCTGCTGAGCGCGCCTTGCTGGGTGGGGGCGTCCAGCGGATCGCCGACGCGCAGCGCCCGCGCGCGCTCCGTCAGATCCGCGATGAATTTCTCAACGAGAGATTCGTGGACAAGGATGCGTGAGCCGCAGAGGCAGATCTGACCTTGATTGGAGAACCCGGCGCGCATGGCCGTTTCCATCGCCAATGGCACGTCGGCATCCTCGAAGACGATGAGGGGATTCTTGCCGCCGAGTTCCAGGGAGAGCCGTTTGAACATCGGTCCAGCGGTCTGTGCGATCCATTGTCCGACCTTGGTGGAACCGGTGAACGACACGGCCGGGATGTCTGGATGCCGCACGATCGCCGCGCCGCATTCCGGTCCGGTGCCATGCACGATGTTGAGCACGCCGGGCGGAAGGCCGGCCTGCGTGCAGAGATCGGCGAGCAGGCTTGCCGTCATCGGGGTGATCTCCGATGGCTTGGCCACGACCGAGTTCCCGGTCGCAAGCGCCGGCGCGATCTTCCACGTGAACAGATAGAGCGGCAGGTTCCACGGTGAGATGAGGCCCGCGACGCCGCGTGGTCGGCGCAGCGTGTAATTCAGGGCCGGGACGCCGCCGGGAATGCCGCCGCCATCGAAGTCATGAAACTCCGAGGAGATGTGGAGAATCGCGGTGGCGAAATGGCGGAAATTGGCCGCGCTGCGCGGAATATCGACCGCTCGCGCGAGCGAGAGCGGCTTACCGCTGTCGATCGATTCCGCGCGGGCAAGCAGTTCGAGATTTTCGTCGATCAGATCCGCGAGGCCCAGGAGAATCTGCGAGCGTTCCGAGGCGGGAGTGGCGGACCAGGCAGGGAACGCAGCAGCGGCGGCGGCGGTGGCGGCATCGACATCCTGGGGGCAGCTCGCGGGGACGCGGCCGTAGACCTCTCCGGTCGCCGGGTCCACGTTCTCGAGGTACGCGCTCGAGAGGGGCGGGACGTTCCGGCCGCCGATGAAGTTGGCGATGTCGTTCATGCCTGTTTCAGTTCCGTGCGCACATCCAGCAATTCCGGGAAGAAAGTGAGCTCGAGCGCCTTTTGCAAAAAGCCCACGCCCGATGAGCCACCGGTGCCGCGACGAAATCCGATGATGCGTTCCACGGTCTTCATGTGGCGGAAGCGCCAGAGCTGGAAGTACTCCTCCACGTCGACGAGTTTTTCGCACATCTCGTAGGCGGCCCAATGCTCATGGGGATTTTCGTAGATGTCCTTGAAGATGGGAATCAGCCGCGCGTCGCGTTTGTGCGGCTGAGAGAAATCGCGCTGGACCAAATCGCCCGGCACCGGGAAGCCGCGGCGCGAGAGGTGCGCGAGAAATTCATCGTAAATCGCCGGGGCTTCGAGCACTGCTTTGAGCGCGGCATAAACGGCGGGGTCATGACGATGAGCCTCGATCGTGCCGGCGTGCTTGTTACCGAGCAGGAATTCGATCGTGCGGTACTGCACCGATTGAAAACCCGACGCGTTGCCGAGGACCGAGCGAAACTGCAGATATTCCGTCGGCGTCAGCGTTTCGAGGACCGCCCACGCGTTGAACAACTGCATTTGGATTTGCTTCACGCGCGCCAGGATTTTGAAGCACGGCGAGAGCTCGTCGGCGCGCAGATGCCCGATGGCGCCCGTCAGCTCGTGAATCATGAGCTTCATCCACAGTTCGGACGTCTGGTGCTGGATGATGAACAGCATCTCATCGTGATGCACCGGCTGCGAGAGCGGCTGCTGCGCCGCCAGCAATTGATCCAGTCGGAGATACCCGGCGTAGTTGAGACGGTTCTTGAGATCGAGCACGATGCCCGGTTCAAGCAACCGCTGGTTCTCCGGAAGAGGATCGGGATCGGACATGGCAAAATCGAACTGAGCCAAAGTGGGGTGACGGCGACGGAACGCAGGGGGGAACGCGCGTGGGCATCATTTCCCACAAACCGGCGATCGTCGAGATTGTCTGATCAATATCCCGTCCGCCGGTCCGCCGAAAACGGAGATCGCGGTGAGCGCGGGCGGAAGTTTTCCTAAGCGGAACCGCCCCCTGACTGGGCTTCGCGCGCACGGCGAGCCTCGTAGGCCTTCAAGTGAGTGTTGACGACCCGAAGCAGCGGACTGACGCCGCCCTGTTTCCCGTCCCGACGCAGCAAGTCGCCGACGATCTGTTCGGCCTCGATGGCCGCGCCCCGTTCGAGGTCGCGGAACATCGAGGCGACAAAGGCGGAATCGGGCGCGGTCAATAAACCGTGCGTGCGCTGCAGGGCGGACGCGCTGGGTGGGAATCCTTGCCGGGCCGCGATCGCGGCGCATTCCTCGATGAGGGCCGACGCAAGGTCCGCCCCGCCCGCGGCCACGATGTCGCCGACGGTGCCACGCATGAGGCAGGTGATGCCGGCGGCCGAAGCGATGAAGACCCATTTCTCCCACAGTTCTTGCCGGATGTTCTCGCTGAGACGCGCGTCGAAGCGGGCGCCCGCCATTTCCGCGGCGATTTCCACCGCGCGCGCGGACTGCGTGCCATCGTGTTCGCCGAACGACAGTGTGTGGATGTCTTTCGTGAGGTGGATGATTCGACCCTCGGAATCCAGCACGGTTGAGATCAGGCATAACCCGCCGAGCACGCGCGTGGCACCGAATCGAGCATCCAGGGCATCGAGATGACGCATGCCGTTGAGCAGCGGGAGGATGACTGTGTTTGCGCCGACACCCGGCGCAATGGCCTCCATCGCGCTCTCCAGGTCGTAGGCTTTGCAGCTCAGCAAAATGAGATCGTAGGTCTCGCGGAGGGTTTCGGCCGTCACGGTGGGCGGCGAGGCCCGGTCGAAATCGCCGGCCTCGCTGCGGATCACGAGGCCGGTCCTGGCCAGCTCGGCGGCGCGACGCGGGCGCACGAGGAAGGTTACGTCCCGACCGGCCTCCAGCATCCGACCGCCATAGTAACCACCGATCGCCCCGGCTCCGACCACGAGTGTATTCATCATTTTGATTCGTTCGACGCTAGGCGGCGAAGGTCGGAGATCGAGTGAAGTTTGAAGCGGATTGGAGACGGATGAGTCGGGCCGGTGGAACGCGACCTCCGGGCGCGTTGGAAAATGGGGGGACGTTTCGCCGAAACGTCCCAAGCCCTGCTCTCCGACTTCTGTCTTCTGGCCGCTATTCTCGATCACGCTCATTTCCTCGTCAGGCTTGACCCTTCGGATGAAGCGACGCACAAACATTCCATGTTGCCGAAAACAAAATACGCCCGCAGCGGCGACGTTCGGATCGCGTATCAGATCAGCGGCGACGGCCCGGTCGACGTCGTGTGGGCCCCGGGCACGATGTCGCATCTGGATTTGGATTGGGAAATGCCGCGGCGCGCGCTTTTCTTTGAGCGGTTCAGCAAGTTTTGCCGCCTGATTCGCTTCGACAAGCGCGGGACGGGCCTTTCCGACCGGCCCGTAAAAATGGCCACTCTCGAGGAGCGTGCCGACGATATCCGCGCGGTGATGGATGATGTCGGCATTGAGCGCGCCAACTTGATTGGGGTTTCCGAAGGCGGCTCGATGGCATGCCTTTTTGCTGCCACCCATCCGGAGCGCGTGATTTCGCTGATGATCTGGGGTGCCCAAGCCCGCTGGATCAATTCCCCCGACCATCCGTGGGGCCAGACCCAGGAGGAACACGATCAGATGCTTGCCTCGATCCAGGACGACTGGCCTTCCTTTGACTACATCACGGGATTCGGTGCGGGCGTGGGGCGGGACGCTGACCCCGCGTTTATTGAATCGGTCGGCCGTTACATGCGCGCGGCCGCGAGCCCGTCGGCCGTCCGGGCCTACGAGACGATGAACGGGCAGATCGACACCCGGCCCATTCTCCCGTCGATTCAGGCGCCCACCCTGGTGATGAACCGCACCGGCGACTCCTGCGCCAACGTGGAAGCCGCGCGCGACATGGCGTCGCGGATTCAGGGGGCGAAGTTCATCGAGTATCCGGGCAACAGCCACTCGATGATGCTCGACGACATGGAGACCATCCTCTCGGACATCCAGGAGTTCATCACCGGCGAACGACCGATCGACTCCTCGGATCGCATCCTGGCCACCGTGCTCTTCCTCGACATCGCGTCGTCCACCGAACGCGCGGCGGAGCTCGGTGACAGCGCGTGGCGCAATCTTTTGAACTCCTACTACGCGATTGTGCGCAAGGAACTCGCGCGCTTCCGCGGCAAGGAGACGAACACTTCCGGCGACGGATTCCTCGCGACCTTCGACGGGCCTGCGCGCGCGGTGCGCTGCGCGCTTGCCATCGTGCTCGCGGTCAAGCAACTCGGGATTGAAGTGCGCGCCGGCGTGCATACGGGGGAATGCGAATTGATGGGCGACAATGTGGGCGGCATCGCCGTCCACACGGGCGCGCGCATCATGGCAAAGGCGGACCCAGGTGGCGTGCTGGTTTCCGGGACCGTGAAAGACCTCGTGTCGGGCTCCGGCATCGAATTCACGGACCTCCGGGTCCACGAGCTGAGGGGCATCCCCGGCGAGTGGAAGCTGTTCAGCGCGAGAGCATGAGCGGAAAAGGAAAAAGCGCAGGGAAGAAGAAGGAAAGGGAAGGAGGCGCCCCGCGTTCTGATTCGTGTTCATTCGGGTAAACTGCGCCGTTCCCGCCATCCGACTTCGGCATTCGGAAGGCATTATTGAAATGAACGATTTGCCCTGCACTGGCCACCCCACACCCTCTCTCTACCCCCACGCCTTTGTTGGCTTTTGCGCTTGGACTCCGCCGAAGAAGGGCCGATACTCCAAGTAGTCATCGTTTTGCCGTCATGGAAATCAACAGTCCAGTCAGCGGGCTCCTCGGCCAGAAAGGCTCCGACGTCTGGTCAATTGCGCCCGAAACCATGGTCTTCGACGCGATTAAAATGATGTCGGAAAAGAATGTGGGCGCGCTTCCCGTCATGCGGGGTGACCAGGTGCTCGGCATGTTCAGCGAGCGCGATTACACGCGGAAGATTGTGCTCAAGGGCCGGTCTTCCAAGGAGACGTCGATTGGCGAGGTCATGTCGTCGCCGCCGCTCACGGTCTCACCGAATGATTCGATCGATCGCTGCATGCGCTTGATGACGCAGAACCGGGTGCGCCACCTGCCGGTGGTGCAGGACGGACGCCTGATCGGCATTGTATCGATTGGGGATCTCGTAAACTGGATCATCTCGGTCCAGACCGCGGCCATTGCCCAACTCGAGCAATACATCCACGGCGGCTATTCGAGCTAACAAAGGGAACAAGGAGGAGGGAAGAAGGAGGAAAAGGGGAGACGATACCGGTGGAACGCGACCTCCGGACGCGTTGGCAAGATGGGAGGGACGTTTCGCCGACACGTCCCAAACTCTGCGCGCGGCGCCCCGGCGGCGGCCCTGATTTCCGACGGTCGCGCCGGCCGCCACCGACGCGGGCGTCGCAAAAAGCAGTTTGTCGCGCAGGTCGCGGACGTTGCGTCGGACTGAAACCCGCTGGCCGTCGTGCCGGACCGCAACGTGCTCCTCGGCCGCGACCGTCTCGATTTCCCGAATCCGGCGGAGCTGCACAACGGCCGACCGACGGACGCGGGCGAAATTTGGAGCAGGCCTGGGAGCGGCTGCCGGCGGCGGGTTGGAAAGGAGCAAGGACCGCAGAATCAAATTTGAGATCGAGATCGCTCGCCCACTTCAGCTGGGTCGTTCGTGTGCATTAGTGTTCCGTTCGTCGCCATGAAATGACGTGGCGTTGGCAGAGTGCTCACCACCAGGGACACCAAGAAAAACTGCATTGGAACAGGGAGTTCAGCATCCACGCTTGCTCATCCTCGCCAAACACCCTTGGCGACCTTGGATTTCTTGGTAGTTCCTCTTCTTCGGTTGACCCCGAACCCACCCGCGGCGTCGCGAAAAATGCGATTCCGCTGTCCAAAATTACCCCTTACAGTCGTCGATCCTCTGGGTGGCCATCTCGAATGCGCCGCCGGAAAATCAACCATCCGAAGGAGACAAGCCATGAGTCATCAAAGCAATGAGAGCAGTCCGACGAATCCGCGGCCGCATGCAAGCAGCGTGACGGGAGGTGTGTCATGAGCGGCGTGCGTGTTCTGGTGGGCACTCGTAAGGGCGCCTTTCTTCTCACCGCGGACGCAAAGCGGGCACGGTGGGACGTGAGCGGACCGCATTTTGCCGGTTGGGAAATTTATCACGTGAAGGGATCGCCCGTGGATCCGAACCGACTTTA
>JANXRG010000053.1 GCA_025353105.1 Verrucomicrobiota bacterium | reverse complement strand
CTGACCGCCAACCCCGACTCCTCCCAATCCAGCACCACCGCGTGAAAGCGCCCCTGCAGCAGCGTGCCCACCCTGCGGTGCCGCCGGTTAAAGCCGACGGCGTATTGCTGGTTGAGCCACTGCATGGCGCGCGAGAGGTTCGCCTGCTCGGTGCGCAGCAACAGGTGATAATGATTTCCCATCAGCACCCAGGCGTGCACCACAAAACCAAAGCGCGTCGCCGCCTGACCCAGCAGCTCCACGAAGCGTTCGTGGTCCACGTCATCGCGAAAGATGGCGCGTCGCTCCACGCCGCGGGCCGTCACGTGGTAGCAGCCCCCGGCCACCTCGATGCGTAACGGCCGACTCATCCCAACCAAAATGCCCTTCCAGAGTCAATGTGTCAAGTGCAACGCTGTGGAACGTATTTTAGCGTATTTTAGTGACGTATTTTACCGCTCCGTGGAACGTATTTTACCGCTCCTTTGTTTCCCCCGTTCCCGCTGTTTAGGGACGACGGTTACAGTCCACAAAGCGAGTGGACTCGACGTCGTAGAGTACCCACCAATACGCTGGACCCCCGTCCAAAACTTGTGAGCTCACAATTCGAGTCAACCATAGGTCAGGCAAATATCGATCGTAACTCGGATCAATTGGACTCGCCTCAAGCAAAATCTGTTTGCGACCCCCAATGACGAGGCCAAATACTTGATATCGACTCAACCTAGTAAGCTTTATGCAGGCACTCATATCTATTTCACGTCCTCCACAAGAAAGTATCTCCTTTTCACCCTGCGGACTTTCCAGAAGGGCGATAGCAGATAGGGCAACCGACGATGACGGCGTCCATACGTTTTCAGCTTTCTTCCACGTTAAAGCTATTACCTCGGACGCCATCTTATCGTTGGCGAGCACGACATTAGGCGCAATCAAAACAAACTGTGCCTCCGCACCTAAGGCGTTTATGCGTAGCAACGCCGAGCCAACAAAAAGTACTGTTTGAAGGAAATAAGATTTCATTACTCAGTCTCTATCCTTTAGTTTTTCAAGTTTGCGGACTGCGTTTTCTACTCTGACCGAATCTGATTTACTTTCAGATGGCTGTTTGATGTAGTCTGCTCCCTTCGCAGCTGGATCAGCTGGCGGCTGCGTGCCGCTATTTATTGACGCGCCGTGACCGAATTCATGGCCAGCCGTTACACTTGCCGGGAGAACCTCAATCGTACCATCTGATCTGACATTTGTAGTTGCAGAAAGTGGGATTGTCATTATCGCGCCGCTCCCTACATTGTTGTCCATGTTGGCGCCGTCTCGAGGTACAGTGCTCGAAGTACCGGTGCCGGAGAGGGCGCCAAGAATTACATTGTCAAATTTGGAGTCTCTCATGGCTTGTATCGCTGCCGCTCCCTCCGCGGTTTGCGAGACGCGGTCGATTATGGCTTGAATGGCCGCTCTGACCTCGTCCGGCTGAAATTTATCAATTCGCAGATCGAGCCCTGTAGGGTCCGTGTTGTTAATGGGATCATTGTGGCAGTAGCGGTAGAGATTGTAATCGTTGGCCGCGAAATGCTTCGGGTCGGGTTGAACGAAGCGACCGAGCTCGGGGTGGTAGTGGCGGTGGCGGTAGTCGTACACGCCCCAATCTGAAATCCATTCGCGGCCGGTGAACAGAAAGCGGTTGCCCAGCGGGGAGTCATTTTTCCCATTCACGTAAGTCAGACTGCCGCTGCCGTCATAGAAATACGTCTTCCCGAACGCATCGTAGGCGTACTGTTCGACAATCGCTTGGCCCGAGTTGGTAAGCGCGACGCAGTGGGTTCGGGCGTCGTAGTGGTGGAACAGCCAGACATTGCCAGTTTGGCGCCACGAACTGACGATCTCGTCCACGCGGTCCCCGTGGAAGAAGTATCGAACCACAGCGGCAACACCATTGCCTCCTCCGTTTCCCTCCTGAATCAGGTTCCACCCGTGGTAGTAAAGGTATGTTGCTGGATTGCTGGTCATTGCGCCAGATGGTCCCACCCAACGTTTCACGCAACGACCAAGCGGATCATAGCCCAAGTATCCAAGGGAGCCGCTGGGTGTGGTAGGACCCTGATACCAAATGGGCTGATTAAGAGCGTTGTACCACGCGCTGAAATACCCGTCCTGGATGAGGTTGCCGTTTTTCAGACCCCAGTTGTCATCCCAATTGGCCGGGCGGGCGCCCGCCCAGATGTTGATTTGGTTCAGACCGTTGTCGCGCCGCGTCCACGCATACCAGCCCGGCGCGCTCGCAAGCCAGTCGATGGACTTGCGGTTGCCGAGCGCATCAAGGACAAAGTGGTCCTCTCGCTGCCAGGCGGTGTAGGCCCCACTCGGTGATTGGGCGTCATAGTATGCGTCGGTGAGCTGGCCCTCGGCATCATAGATGTAGCGGTCGCCCCGACCATTCTCCTGCGAGTTGCCGGCCACCGTGCCCTTTACCCACGCGTAAATGCGGTCGCGATTGTCGCGCCAGTAATAGCGATAGAGCCGCGGCGAGCTGCCCGCCGCGAGATTCAGCGACTGGAGGTTCCCCTTGCCGTCGTAGGCATGGGCGGTGGTCAGGTTGTTGCCATGAGTAATCACGTTGGGTTTGCCATCCGGAAAATAGCTGTAGCTGGCGAGCGGCATGTTCCAGCCGCCGGTGATGTCGCTGACCGCAACGCTGGCGAGCTGTCCGCGGGCGTTGTATTGACGAAGGGCCTTGTGGGTTCCGGGATACTGAATCGTGGAGTCCCAGCCAATCGGGAACCGCCAGAAACTGGTTTGCGCGGCGGCAGCGCCTGCAATCGTATTTGTCTCTGTGCGGACCTGGCCGGCATCGTCATAAGTGTAGCCGATGGTGGAAACGCTGTTTGCGATTTCGGTCAGGCGACTGGCGTCGTCCCAAACTCGCGTGATACCCGGGGTGACGCCTCCGTCGCTCCAAGTGTGGGATGTCTCCCGCCCCCGTGCGTCGTAGACAAATGATTTGGTCACGAGGTTGCGGTTGCGCCAGGAAATCAAGGTGTTGTTCTGATACGTGTTCACCTCATCCGTGTTGTTCGGGAAGATGCGGCGGGTTTCCCGGCCCAGGCCATCGTAATAAAACAGCGTCCATTGCTCCTCTGTACCTCCCGCATCTTTGTCGCGATAGGTCACGACATATTGGGTCTTCTTCATCGGTCCCCACTGAAATCCAAGGGCGGTCCAGTTGTTTCGCTCGTCGATGAAGCTCCAGGCTTGGCCAAACGCATCGTAGTTAAACCACTGCTGGAATCTGGTGTCGGGGAAGGTAACGCGGGTCTTGTTGTTCGAGTAGTCATAGGCCGTCGTTGTCGTTTGATTCAGTGGGTCGGTCACCGTGATCTGGCGGTTGCGATTGTCGAAGGTGTATCCCGTCACCCGGTTAAGCGGGTCGGTGTAAGAGGTTTTATTGCCATTGCCGTCATAACCAAAATAATGGGTCTCGCCATCGGCCCCGAAGACCCACGCACCTGCTGCGGTCTTCAACCAACCCGTCTGGACAGCCCAGACGCGATCGTTATTGTCAAAATACTGGACCGTCATCTTGCGGTCGCCGGCAGCATTGATAACCGGCTCAATGTGCAGGCGCCACTGGGAACCGGTGTGTGAGACGGCGGGATAACCATTGGCACCGTAAAAACGATCGTACACCCACTCCCAAGTGCGGGAGGCGACGTTGCCTTGGCCGCGCCAGTCCGGTGCATTGAGCAGTTCGGTGTAGGACGTGCAGCGACGATAGCTATCGTATACGTAGCCCTTCGTGTGTCCGAGTTCATCCGTGATAGACGTGCAATTTCCATAGCTGTCGTACGCGTACGTGACGCTCGGATCCGCGCCTTGGCCCGTGGCAGCGTAATGAATCTTTGTGACTTGACCGCGACCGCTGTACTCGAACTTAACAGCGAAGGGTACACCCTTGGCGACTGACAGCGGAGTCTTGATTTCCTTAAGCCTGCCGGTCCATAACGGCTGGTCCGTCGGGGAGTAATAGGTGAAGTAGGTGACTTCGCCCGGATAAGCGGAATTCGATTCGCTCTGCTTCAAACCCATGCCGTCGTAGACGGTGGTGACTGTGACGCCGGACGGAAGGATATGCGATGTAACCTGATTAAACGCATTGTAGCTCAGCACTTCAGAAGTTCCGCCGGGATAATCGATTCTCGTGACCCGACGCTGAGAATCGCGATTGTAGTTGGTGATAAATCCCAGTTCGTCGGTCTTGGAGAACAGCCAAAACAAGTTGGGATTGGGGAGCAACACGGGATCCCGAGCCGGGGTACTCGCCCAAGGGCGCGTAGCTAAATGAATGTGCGCTGCCGTCGGTGTGGGTTACGAGCTGGGGCTGCTGAAACGCGTCCTCGCTCACGGCCGTCTTGTTGTTGAGAAAATCGTAAAAGCGGCGAAGTCCAGTCGGATTCGCGACGGTGTAGTCAAGACCTATTTTCTCGCTAACGCTCAAACTGTTTGTAAAGTCCGTGCGCTGCGCTAGCTCGCTCATGATGCTTCCAATCGGCATTCCGTCCGGCCCGGTGCCAGTACCGTATTTAAACGTCCGCTGGTAGCTACCGCTGCCCTTGGTTTCAATCCGCGTCCCCTTGCCGGGTGTCGTGTTATTGCAGACAAACGTCAAACGCGAAACCATGGTCGTTTGGTCCAGACCGTTTCGTTCTTCGGCGAGGGCCCCAAGACCAGACCAGTAAATGCAGGGCACTCGAGGCGCAGAGCAACTGTATGGGGTGTAGGGGCACTGACCTTGATACGTGTAGCTGATAACCGTCATTTTTCCCTCGACATGGGGATCATCTGCCCGAGTCAGGATGAAACCACCCGAGTGCCAGCCGGCTCCTGTGCCGAGGCCACCACCGGCGACGCCAGTCACGTACTGATAATTGTAAATCGCGGGCGCCGGCTCACCGCTATAGGTTACCGTTTGGGGCGCACAATAGCCGCTGGAGCCACCGACGCTCCAATTGGTGAAGTCGATCGTCTTGACGGTCGTGAAGGTGCTGCTCCCCGGAGAGATTGGAATCAACGCTTCGACTTTGAGAATGACCGGACTGGGCGCGGCGCCCGTAATTAATGAGTTGGTAAACCTTAGCACGCGACCCGCCGGCTCCTTCACCGTGGAAAGCGCCCCGGAGGACTCATACGTTAACGTGTGGACCAACCCGAATCGGTCAATAATTCGCGTCGCTTTCCCGCCCAGGAAGTACACGGTACTTCCATCGCTGCGATAAAGATTGAAGGAGGCCACATCCCCGCCTGAGCCAGACCCTCCTGGCGTGACAGTCAGGATCTCCACTCGATCGGTGATGTTCGGTCCGGTATTCCAAAAGCCCAGAGGGGGACTCGCGCTGTACTGGCCAAGTCAGACCATGCGCGTCGTGTAAGCGGTGATGTTTTTCCCGTCGGGATAACGAACGTGCAGGGTAAATTTCTCGAACGAGTATGAAGGTTGATTCGGCGGTCGGGTCTCGCCGTCATAATCGGTGACGTCATACTGGTACCCTGACCACCAGTAGTAACTATGACGCCAGCCGGATGCACCAAGTGGCTGCAGGACCGCACTGCTGGAACCATAAAAAGTAATGACGTCGAAGTTGAAATCAGTTGAGTTCCAGTACCGGGTGAAATGGAGGCCGGATCCAACCGCGCCCGGCACCGAGAAATCGCGTACGACCCGGGTGGCGTTGCCGGTATAGGGGTCATAGCTGCCGCCGGTTTCCACCTGTGGCTTGTGGACGCCGCCCTCACCCCAAGGGTCAGCCGTAGGATCGGTATCAGGAGTTTCAAACGCGGCCGCCGAGAGGCAGAAAGCAGAGACGATAACCGTCACCGCGAGAGCACGAGTCCAGCGATGGAGAGAGAAGTCGTTCATTGGAGTTGGGCAACGGGATTGCGGATCGTAGCCTCAGGGGGAATTTCGCCTCAGCCGCAGGACCGTTCGTACGCCTTCAACTGAAACAACCAAAGCGCCTTCCCGTCCGGTTTCTGCGAACATAAGAACGACCGTCACGAACCCATGGGCGTCCGTCGGTGCGGCGACCGGTTGGATGTCTGGAGAGTCGATGAGCTTGAGATGGCCAATGCCCTGCGTGAAGACGGTTGTGCCGACCGCAAGCCCGGGCAGAGCAAGTCTGACCGCGAAGGCATTGCCGGCTGCGATTCGGACAGGCATCTGATTGTTACGCGATACTTCGGACGTCGGTCGGGAAGGCACGGCGTCTCCATCGCGCCAGATCTCGAATTGGGGCGTCCGCTTTGGGATATGGTTGACCTGAAGCGGCGTGAGGAGCGGCGGGGCCGACGGCAGCAGCGCGGGAGCAACAAGCGGTGGTGGATTCGGGACGATTTGGATGCCTCCGCTCAAGACGACACCGCCTTGCGCGAGAACCGTCACCGCAGCAAAGAACGATGCCGCCCAAACGACGAGCGCAGGGTACCAAGTGGGGGAGACGGTGGAACGAAGAACCAGAGAATTTTTCATTTGCGCGGGAAAAGAGAGCGGGATCGCCCAACTCTCTATACGCAAACACGCGGTAAACCTTACCGCTTAAAGGCCTTTAGTTTGATATTGTTACGACATGGCGCCGTCCGAGGCGTGGTACTTTACCGGATTCAGTTACGCTTGGTTAGATGCTTTGAATGACGCTGACGCCGTTTTGGCGGGCGCGTGGCCCGCGCGGCTCTGACTTGCCGCGCAAGGCAATCTTTACGTCGCCGAACTCTGGAACTTCCGGTAATTCTGTCCTCCCTCTCCTTCATGACAAACGACGAAATTCTCGGCTTCTTCCGCTCCACCGGCGCGCTGTTGAATGGACATTTCGTGCTCCGCTCCGGCCTGCACAGCCGGGAGTTTTTCCAGTGCGCGCTTCTCCTGCAGAATCCGCGCATCGCCGAAACGGTGTGTGCAGCGCTCGCGGCGAAACTCAGGGGCATCGCGTGCGACTCGGTCATTTCGCCTGCCCTCGGCGGCATTCTGGTGGGGCATGAAGTCGGGCGCGCGCTCGATAAGCGACACATCTTTGTCGAGAAGGATGAGGGCAAGCTCGTCCTGCGACGGTTCGGGATCGGCAGCGGCGAACGCTTCATCGTGGTGGAGGATGTCGTCACTCGCGGCGGACGCGTACAGGAGACCGTCGACATCATCCGCGCGCACGGCGGCGAGGTGGCGGCGGTCGCGACGATCGTCGACCGCAGCGGAGGCAACCGTCCGAATTACGGATGTCCGTTTGTAAGTCTGCTGGAGTTGGCCGTTGAGACCTTTGCGGCCGATCAGTTGCCGCCGGATCTGGCGGCCACTCCCGCCGTCAAACCCGGCAGTAAATAGCCCTCCACCAGGACTGGCGGCCATTGGTGTCACCGATGGGGCCTGTTGAAGTACGGGCATGGCCCGCGTCGCAGACGATTTTTGGCTTGGACAAGGCGCGCGCGAAGCGGCTGAATCCTCTGCGATCCTGCCCGAGCGCGGCGACACGGCCCAAGCCAAATAGCGGCGCAACCCGGAGGGCGAGCGTGGAGCGGGCCAGGCCGGTACTGCAACAGACTCCCTGGGCGGCTTCCCTTGTTTTCACGGTCAATCTGGGGAAAGGTCCGCCTTCACTCCCGTCCGTTTTTTCCATGGTCAATTGGTTCATCAAGAAAGTTCTCGGCTCCAAGAATCAGCGCGAGGTCAAGCGTCTGCGTCCCATCGTGACGCGGATCAACGAGCTCGATGAGCAATTCAAGTCACTCTCGGACGACGAACTACGGGCCAAGACCGCGGCGTGGAAGGAGCGCCTCGGCCCCATCGAGGATCCTCGCGAACGCGAGCGCGTGCTCGAGGAAATCGAGCCCGAGGCCTTCGCGGTCGTGAAGAACGCCGCCCGTCGGCTGTGTGGCCAGACGATCATGGTCTGCGACCAGCCCATCGTCTGGAACATGGTGCACTTCGATGTGCAGCTCATCGGCGGGTTCGTCCTGCACAAGGGTCGCATCGCCGAGATGGGCACCGGCGAAGGCAAGACGCTCGTCGCCACCGCTCCCCTTTATTTGAATGCGCTCACCGGGCGGGGCGCGCACCTCGTGACGGTCAACGATTACCTCGCCCGCCGCGACTCCGAGTGGATGGGTGCGCTCTACAGGTTTCTCGGCCTGACCGTCGGCTGCATCCAGCACGACCAGTCGCCCGATCTCCGGCGCGATCAATATTCCGCTGACATCACGTACGGCACGAACAGTGAGTTCGGCTTCGATTACCTGCGCGACAACGGCATGGCCAACTCGCGCGACCAGCAGGTCCAGCGCGGGTACATCTACGCCATCGTGGACGAGGTCGACTCCATCTTGATCGATGAGGCGCGCACGCCGCTCATCATCAGTGGTCCGTCGACGATTTCCACGCATCAGTTCGACCGCTTCAAGCCGCTGATCGAGCAACTCGTCCGCCAGCAGAATCTGCTCTGCAACAAGCTCATCACCGAGGCGAAGTCGTTGCTCGATGACTCCAAAATCGACGAAGCCGGTCTGCTGCTCTTCAAGGTAAAATTGGGCCAGCCGCGCAACAAGGCGTTACTCCGCGTGCTCGAGGAACCGGCCAATCGCCGGGCGCTCGACAAGGCCGAACTCTCCTTTTACCAGGACACGCGCAAGGACGATCTCTTCGCGCTCAAGGAGGAGATGTTTTTCAACATCGACGAGCGGGCGCAGGAAGCCGACCTCTCGGAACGCGGCCGCGCGTTCCTGAATCCGAACGAGCCCGACTCCTACGTGCTCCCGGACCTCGCGACGGCCTTCTCGCAAATCGACGTGGATCCCGCGCTGGACGACGCCGCGCGCCTCGCTGCAAAGGCGAAATTGCAGGCCGAATGCGACAGCAAGGCGGAGAGCATGCACAACATCTCGTCATTGTTGCGCGCCTACTGCCTCTTCGAAAAGGACGTGGAATACGTCGTCGAGGAGAATAAGGTCGTCATCGTCGACCAATACACCGGCCGCAAGATGCCGGGCCGCCGTTGGAGCGATGGCCTGCACCAGGCGGTTGAGGCGAAGGAAGGCGTGCAGATCGATCGCGAGACCCAAACGCTCGCCACGATCACGATCCAGAATTATTTCCGCCTCTACCAAAAACTCGCCGGCATGACGGGCACGGCCGAGACCGAGGCCAACGAATTTCACGACATCTACAAGCTCGACGTCGTGGTCATCCCGCCGAACCGGCCGGTGCAGCGGCAGGACGCCAACGACCGCATTTACAAGACGCGTCGCGAAAAATACAACTCAGTGATCTCGGAGATTCGCGAATGCCACGAGATGGGGCAGCCCGTGCTGGTCGGCACGGCGAGCGTGGAGGCGAGCGAATTGCTCAGCCGCATGCTCAAGCTGCAGAAGATTCCGCACAGCGTGCTCAACGCCCGCTACCATTTGCAGGAGGCGGAAATCATCGCGCGCGCCGGACAGAAGGGCACGGTCACGATCTCGACGAACATGGCCGGGCGCGGCACCGACATCAAACTCGGCGAAGGCGTCGACCTGCTCGGCGGCTTGCGGGTCATTGGCACCGATCGCCACGAAAGCCGGCGCATTGACCGGCAGCTCCGCGGCCGTTGCGCGCGCCAGGGCGATCCGGGTGCGTCACGTTTCTACGTGAGCTTCGAGGACGATTTAATGCGAAACTTCGGCGCGAGCGATCGCATGACGAAGATCATGGAGCGCTTCGGGCTCGAGGACGGCCAGGAGCTGGAGCATCCGTGGCTCGACAAGAGCGTCGAGAATGCGCAGAAGCGCGTCGAGCAGCGCAACTACCAGATCCGCAAGCGCACGCTCGACTTTGACGACGTCATGAACAAACAGCGCGAGGTCGTCTACGGCCTGCGCCAGGACACGATCGACAGCGACAATCCGCGCGAGACGATTCTCGAGGTCATCCGGGATGCGGTCCCGATGAAGGCCGAGGAGTACCTCAAGGTCGACGACGGGGAGGAGCCGAACCACAAGGCGCTGCTCAACTGGGTGAACATGACCTTTCCGCTCGGGCTCACGCCGGAGAAGGCCGCGTTTGAAACGCGTTCGGTGGACGAGAACGGCAAGTTTCTGATCGAAACGGTGATCGAAGCCTACGAGCGCAAGACGAGCCACGAGGAACCGGACGCGGTGCGCGGCTTGGAGCGCTACATCATTCTTAACGCGGTGGATCGGCTCTGGCAGGAGCATCTTTACGCGATGGATGCCCTGCGCGAGGGCGTGCACCTGCGTTCGATCGGGCAGAAGGATCCGCTCGTTGAATACAAGAATGAGGCGTACGAGATGTTCGTCGAGTTGATGCGGCAGATGAAGTTCGAGATCCTGAACAACTTGTTTCGGAGCACCTCGAACCTGCGGGCCTTCGAGGAATTTCTCGCCAGTCTGCCGCAACATCTGCTCGCACCCTCGGCGCCGGAGGAGTCACACGGGCCGACCGATTATTCGACGACCTCGGGCACGGCCTCGAGCGGAGGGGTTGCCCCGCGGCGAGGCGGACTGCCACCCCGCGCGGTGAGCTACAGCAGCGGGGATAACGACAACGCGGAGGAATCTCCGATCGTATTGCCAATGAAGCGGGAACTGCCAAAGGTGGGACGCAACGAGCCGTGTCCGTGCGGCAGTGGCAAGAAGTACAAGGCCTGCCACGGCCGCGGCCTGGTGTAGGCGGAC
Organism: Verrucomicrobiota bacterium; assembly: GCA_025353105.1. Classification (GTDB taxonomy): domain Bacteria; phylum Verrucomicrobiota; class Verrucomicrobiia; order Chthoniobacterales; family SZAS-18; genus SZAS-18. Next base: position 9,479 of record JANXRG010000053.1, on the reverse strand, counting down.
GGCAGGAACGCGATGGCTGCCGCCAAAGCGGCTTTACATCGACCCGTCCGGATGACAGAATGGAACTCCTTCCCCCGTCCCATGTCATCCTCCCCCTCCGATCTGTCCTCGTCGAACCGGCGCGGATTCCTGAAGATTCTTGGTGCCGGTAGCGTTGGTGCGCTGCTCGGCCCGATGACTCCGCAGGAATCGGCTGCCCAAGCCCCCGCCCCTGTCACCGCCGCGCCGCCCGCCGCCAATCCCGGCGAGCTTTTCGTCGCCCCCGAAAAGATCCCACTCACACTCGTCACGGATCGTCCGCTTCAACTCGAAACTCCTCTGCGGTATTTCCGCACGGATCTCACACCGAACGACGCGTTCTATGTGCGCACGCACCTCGCTGGCTTTCCGACCCGGATAGACACCGCGACGTATAAGGTGAACGTCGGCGGGCAGGTCGACAAGCCGTTCTCGCTGTCGCTCGATGAAATCCGGAAGTTGCCGGCGGTCGAGATTACCGCGGTGAATCAGTGCTCGGGCAATTCCCGCAGCTTGTTCAAGCCGCGCGTGGCCGGCGTGCAATGGGGCAACGGCGCGATGGGCAATGCCAAATGGAAGGGCGCGCGGCTCAAGGACGTGCTCGAGCGCGCAGGCGTCAAGGCTGACGCGGTGGAGGTGCAGTTCGACGGCCTCGACACGGGCGTCGTAAAGGAAACACCCGATTACGTGAAATCGCTGCCGCTCGATCGCGCGATGCATCCCGAAACGATTCTCGCCTACGAGATGAACGGCGCCCCGCTGCCGATGCTGAACGGCTTTCCGCTCCGCCTCGTTGTGCCCGGCTGGTTCGCGACGTACTGGATGAAGTGGCTGACCGAAATCAAGGTCGCCGACGCGTCGCAGGTGCTGGCCAATTTCTGGATGAAGCCAGCGTATCGAATCCCCACGAGTGCCGATGCCAATGAGGATCCCGCAGCCCTTTCGAAGGACACGATTCCGATTCACCGCATGACCGTGCGCTCGCTCATCGTGGAGCCAGAAGCTCAGGCCGACCTCAAACTCAACAAGTTGTGCGACATCAACGGCATCGCATTTGATGGCGGCTCGGGCATCAAGTCCGTCGAGGTGTCAGTCGACGGCGGCGCCACCTGGGTGCCGGCCACGCTCGGCGCGGACCTCGGGAAATTCTCCTTCCGCCGCTTCCGCCACGCGTGGACTCCGGCCAAGGATGGGGCCTACCGCCTGTTGTCACGTGCTATCGCAAACGACGGCTCCCAGCAGCCCGCCACGGCCATTTGGAACCGCAGCGGCTACATGCGCAATGTCACCGAATCCACCTTTGTCTTTGTCAGCTGATTTTCCGACCATGAAACGTCTCTTTCCATTGCTGCTCATCGCCTCGCTCGCCCTCTTCATTGCCGCCGACGAGCCAAGACCGGCGCCGGCAAAAGTCGAAGGCACCGTGCATTCCATCACCGTGCCATACGGTAGCTACGAATTGCCCGCCGGTCCTAATGTCGCAGTATACTTGGAAAACTGCGTGAGCTGCCACACCAGCCGCTACGTGTCCAACCAGCCGAATTTCCCGCGCAAGACCTGGGAGGCAGAGGTCACGAAGATGGTCAAAATGTACGGTGCGCCGATCGATGACGAGAAGCAGAAGCTCATCATCGACTACCTGATGACCATTCGCGGCACGCCGGATCCGGTTCCGGCGGCGGCAAAGTGATCGGGGGCATCCGTCATGAGCGAGTTTGACCCGGTGCCGCCGGAACGCGTCGACTGGCGCGAGCATGGCGTGAAAATCGTCCGCACCGGCCAGCTTGATTCCAATACGACCCAGACCCCGGGCATGAATCGCGCGGCGGCTATCACGCACGCGCGCACCGGCGCGAACAAACTTTGGGCGGGCACGGTCGTGATTCACGCGAACGCCAAGACTGGCGCGCATCACCACGGCGACCTCGAAAGCGTCGTCTATGTGATCAGCGGAAAGGCGCGGATGCGCTGGGGCGAGCATTTAGAATTTACGGCGGAGGCCGGACCCGGCGACTTCATCTACGTGCCCCCGTACGTGCCGCATCAGGAAATCAACGGGAGTCGCGACGAACCGCTGAGTTGCGTGCTGGTACGTAGCGGCCAGTAAGCCGTGGTGGTGAATCTCGACATTGCGCCCGTCGAGCCGCCGGAAGACGTCTATTGGGTCGACAACATACATCCGCATCCGCACGAGCATTAGGTGGTCGGCGTTGATGGGGTGGTAGGGACGTTTCGCCGAAACGTCCGAAGCATTTCTCGAATAATCGGCCACCGGGTGTCGCGCACCTTCTGACTAGCACGGGGGACTTCCCTCGCAGAATCGCGTCCGCCCAGTTTAGGACGTTTCGGCGAAACGTCGCTACCGCAGCCAACGCACCCGGAGGTCGCGTTCCACCTTGTCACGTCCGCCGTCCGGCCTTCCCTTTCCCTCATGCGCGCCATCGCCATCATCACCCCGGGCGGACCGGACGTCCTGCAACTGGTCGACGCACCCAAGCCTGTTCCCGGTCTGGGCGAGGTCCTGATTCGCGTCGCGGCTGCCGGGGTCAACCGTCCCGATGTCTTCCAACGTAAAGGCGTTTATCCCCCGCCCCCGGGTGCCTCACCGCTCCCCGGACTCGAGGTGGCAGGCACCATCGCGGAGTGCGGCGACGGTGTGCGCGATTGGAAACCAGGCGATCGCATCTGCGCACTGACGCCCGGCGGCGGATACGCGGAATTTTGCATCGCGGTGGCCGCGCATTGCCTGCCGATTCCCGACGGTTGGTCGGACATTGAGGCCGCGTCCATTCCGGAAACGGCCTTCACCGTCTGGGGCAATGTCTTTCAACGCGCGCGACTCAAGGCCGGGGAATCCATCCTCATTCACGGCGGCACCAGCGGGATCGGCGTGATGGCCATCCAACTGGCCCGGGCGATGAGTGCCATCCCGTTCGCGACGGCCGGCACCGCCGCCAAATGCCAGGCCTGCCTTGATCTCGGCGCCGAGAGTGCAGTCAATTATCGCGAACAGGATTTCACTGCGGAAATTCTGGCGGCGACCGGCGGCCGCGGCGTCGATGTCGTGCTCGACATGGTGGGCGGCCCCTACTTCCCGAAGAATCTGGAGGTGCTCGCCCCGGAAGGCCGGCTCGTGCAAATCGCCACGCTGCAGGGCGCGAAAGTAGAATTGGATTTGCGCATCATGATGGCGAAGCGAGTGACCCTGACCGGCTCGACCTTGCGGCCACAATCCAACGAGGCCAAGGCCGCGATCGCCACCGCGCTGCGCCGCCAAGCGTGGCCGCACCTCGATGCGCGACGCGTGCGACCCGTCATCCACGAGGTCTTTCCGCTGGAACGTGCCGCCGACGCGCATCGCCTGATGGAAGCGGGCGAGCATATCGGGAAAATTATCCTGACGACGAGGTGAGCCGCGGCCTTTCCGCTTGCCAGATGATCCAGCAAGGTTAATTACTTTCCCATTCCGGACGCTCTTCCAGCCGTCCATGCCGAGCGAAACCTGTCTTTTTACGAAAGCGTTTTTTCATCCCGTTTGGCCCCCGTCGGATTTTCGTTCCCGCGCCCCCAGGCGTCGTGGACGGATAATCCGCTTGCATTCCCACGTCATCATTCATGAATCCTTCATCCTCCCGCTCAGGCCGCCGCCGTCGCGGCTCCCGGCGCCGTTCCGATCATCGTAACGGCGATCGCCCGCAGTCCACGCCCTCGCTCTGGCAGCGCATCATCTCCTTCTTCAAAGGAAAAAATCAGAAGTCGTCCCGACCAGCCGGCGCGCCGGATCGGCCTCCCGCAGCGACACCGTACCGGCCGGCGCCCAAGCCGGAGTTCGTCGAGGTCACTACTTCTCGCCTCTACGTCGGCAATCTTTCGTTTCAAGCCACGGAGCATGATTTGACCGAGCTCTTCAAGGGGGTCGGCGGCGTGGCCAGTGCGGAAGTCGTGACCCATCGCACGACCGAGCGCTCCAAGGGTTTTGCGTTTGTGCAGATGAACAGTGTCGATGAGGCCAAGCGGGCCGTGCGCGAGCTGCACGATCAGGTTTTCATGGGCCGCAAGCTCGTGATCAGCGGCGCCAAAGCGGCGGATGAGCGGGACGCGGCGCGATTTGCCGCGTGAACAAAATGCGGAAATCGGAATGCGGAATGGCTGATCTTTGCGGTCAGCCACGCGATTCGACGTTCGCCTCAAAGTTGAAAGGACCATGCCTTCCGACTTCCACATTCCGAGTTCCCCAATTTTTCTCGTCGGTCCCACGGCGGTCGGAAAGAGTGAAGTTGCGCTCGTGCTCGCCGAGCAGATGGACGCGGAGATCGTCAGTGCCGATGCGTTTCAGCTCTATGCCGGACTCGATCTCTTGACCGCCAAGCCACCGGCCGAGGCGCTGGCCCGCGTCCGACATCATCTGATCGGGACGTTTCCGCTCTCGGAGCCGATGAGCGTGGCGCGCTATCTGGCGGAGGCGCGGCAGTGCGTGGAGGACATTACCGCGCGCGGACGCCGCGTCATCGTGGTGGGCGGAACCGGCCTTTATCTGCGCGCCTTGACGCACGGGCTGACCCCCGGCCCGGCATCGGATCCGGCGTTGCGAGCGGCTCTGGCAGCGCTTCCCGCCGCTGAGGCCCTTGAGCAGCTTCGGTCGCGCGATTCAGTTGCCTTTGAGCGAGTGGATCGAAACAACCTGCGCCGAGTGCAGCGCGCATTGGAGATCGCGATGTTGAGCGCCGCCGTCGGGCCGGCGGAACGCGCCCATTACCTGGCGGGGATCTTGAAGCCGTCGTCGTCCCGTCCGCTGGGCGTTTTCTTGCAACGCGACCGCGCGGAGCTGCTGGATCGCATCGCGCGTCGGACCCACGAGATGTTCCGGCACGGCGTGCTCGAGGAAGTGGCGGCGATTGATCCCGCCTCCATCGGTCCCACCGCGGTGCACATGATCGGCTGGCGGGAATGTCTCGCGTGCGTGCGTGGTGAATTGCGCGAAGTCGAGGCTCGCGAACACATCACCATCGCGACGCGTCAATATGCGAAGCGCCAGCTGACGTGGTTCAAGCGCGAAACGGACTTTGCGCCGCTCGCGCTGACCCCGGACGAATCAGTCGCCACAATTGCGGCGCGCGTCGGGGCGGCCGTTGGAACGCTTACGCGGTCTTGAACCAGCCGAGCACCGTCGGCACGTACTGGCTGATCACGGGAATGTCCCATTTCTGCCCGCCGAAGGACTTGATCAGCATGATGATCCAGAGAACGAAGATGCCCAAACAAACGAGCATCCAGATCAGGCCGAGAATCACGACGAGAAATCCGAGATGAATGGCGCTTAAAATGGCAAACACGATTTGCAGGGCGACCGACGCGGCGAACATGACTCCGCCCAGAATCAGGGATTGGGCGGCCCAGTAGCGGATAAATTCGTTCTTCTTCTCGATCACAAGAAAAATGATTCCCGCAATGAGGGGAAAGATGCAAGCCAAGCCCGCTCCAACGTTCGGAGCGAGGCCGGTGCTGGTGGTGCTGGGATCAGTATTTTCGTCAGGCATAATGGTTGGGTGGTCCACTAGGGTCGTTGATTCCCTCGATCGAAGTCAAGCTTGCGATCCGGACTTGCGCGCCACATACGAAGGGTGTGCCGCCTGCCACCGTCATTCCAGTCGCCTCCAGCCGACATCGGTACGACGTCGTGGTGGGTCGCGGAAATTTGCCGGACCTGGGCGCGGAGCTGAGGGCCCGGCTGCCCGCGCTTGGACAACGGTGCGCAATCGTCACCGACGAGCACGTCGGGCCCCGCTTTGGCTCGACGGTCCGTGAGTCGCTGCAGGGTGCCGGCTACGACCCGGCGCTCGTGGAGGTGCCTGCCGGCGAATCGAGCAAGTCACTTTCCGCCGCCGAACGGGTGTGTGAACAGCTCATTGCACATGGCCTCGACCGTCGGAGCTTCCTGGTTGCGCTGGGCGGTGGCGTGACGGGTGACCTCGCCGGATTCGTGGCCGCAATTTATCACCGCGGCATTCCGATTGTCCAGGTGCCAACCACCATCGTTGCCCAAGTGGATAGTTCTGTCGGCGGCAAGACCGCGGTGAATGCCGCGGGCGGAAAAAATCTGCTGGGCGCTTTTCACCCGCCTGCGCTGGTCCTGGCCGACGTGGCGACGTTGGACACATTGCCCGAGCGCCAGTTCCGCGAAGGCTTTGCCGAAATTATCAAACATGGCGTGATTGCCGATCGCTCGATGCTGGAGTCGCTAAAACACTTCGACCGGAAACGGGACATTGAGGCCCTCATCCGGCGCAACGTCGAAATCAAGGTCAACATCGTATCCGAGGATGAATTTGAAACCACCGGCGGGCGGGCGACGCTCAACTTCGGGCACACCCTCGGACATGCGATTGAGGCGGCGGCGGGGTACGGCCGATTCACCCACGGTGAGGCCGTCGCAATCGGCTTGGCGGTCGCGATCCATCTTTCGGTGGCAAAGGCCGGCTTGACCGGCGACGAGCGTGACCTGGTTCTCAGTTGTCTAGAACATTTTCAACTTTCTGGGCGGCTCCCCGCCGATCTCACGACCGACGCCCTGCTTGCGGCCATGCGGCGCGACAAGAAATTCGAAGCGGGCGCCATCCGGTTCATCCTAACCCGTCGCCTGGGTAGCGGGTTTGTGGCAACGGACGTGACCGAGCCCGATATCGTCCGGGCGATCGACGCCGTTCGGTGACAAAGGCTCTGCCATGAATCACACCGAGGCCTGCATCGCGTTGAACATGATTCCGCAGATGGGTCCGGTGCGACTGCGGAAGCTGCTCGAGGTTTTTGGCCAGCCAGAACGGGTGCTTGGCGCGGCACGCGACAAATTGGCGGCCGTGGAAGGCATCGGGAGGGAGCTGGCCACCGGCCTCGCGCGCTGGGAGGACCACGTCGATCTGCCAGCCGAGCTGGCCCGGATGCAACAGGCCAACGTCTCGGCGGTCACCCCGGCCGATCCACTCTATCCAAGGATGTTGGGCAAGATCCACGATCCGCCCATCGTATTGTACGTCTGGGGCGAACTCACCGAGAAAGACGGACACGGCATCGGCATCGTTGGCTCGCGGCAGATTTCCCATTACGGCACCGAATGCGCGAAGAAATTCGGCTATCAGCTCGCGTATGCCGGATTGACCGTCTACTCGGGGCTCGCCCGCGGCATCGACACCGCCGCGCATCTGGGCGCGCTCGCCGCCAAAGGACGCACCGTGGCAGTGATGGGCGGCGGACTCAGCGAAATTTATCCGTCGGAAAACTTCGCGCTCGCCGAAAAAATCGTCGCGGGAAATGGCGCGCTCATTTCCGAATTTTCCATGACCGTACAACCCGACCGCCAAACCTTTCCGATGCGCAACCGCATCATCTCCGGCGCAAGTTACGGCGTGCTCGTGGTCGAGGCCGGCGTCAAGAGCGGCGCGCTCCACAGCGCCAACTCTGCCGCCGAGCAAGGCCGCACCGTGTTTGCGGTCCCCGGTCCGATTGACCGCCCGGGCTGCATCGGCTCGAACCGTCTCATCCAGCAGGGCGCCAAGCTCGTGATGGACGCTGCCGACATCCTCGACGACCTGCCCGGTCTCTTCGCCCCGGCGGATCTGCCGCCCGCCAGCGAGCCCCGCCCGGCACCCGACAATTTGTCGCCCGAGGAGAAGCGCGTGTTCGAATCCGTGGGCGACCGTGAAACTCATATCGATGTCGTCATTCGGCAGAGCGGTTTGCCAACTGGCACGGTCTCCTCTACCCTCTTCGCTCTTGAACTGAAGCGGGTGGTCAAACAACTGCCCGGCAAATTCTTCGTAAAGCTCTCGTAGCGTGAACGAAGCGCGGAATACTCGAACCGTCTCCTGGATGTCCAAAGCCCTCATCATTGCCGAGAAACCCAGTGTCGCCGCCGATCTGGCCAAGGCTCTCGGGCGCTTCGACAAGAAGGATAATTTTTTCGAGAACGACCAATACGTCATCTCTTCTGCGGTCGGCCATCTCGTCGAATTGATCCCGCCCAGCGCGCTGGAAAAGACGCGGGGCAAGTGGAGCTTCGCGAACCTGCCCATCCTGCCCGAGGAATTTGAGACGCGTCCGATCGAGAAGAATGAGGATCGCTTCAAGTTGCTCAAGCGCCTGCTGAAGCGGCCGGACGTGACCGAGCTCATCAACGCGTGTGACGCCGGTCGCGAGGGCGAACTCATTTTCCGCCTCGTCCTCAAGCACGCCGGCGTCACCAACAAACCGATTCGCCGGCTCTGGCTGCAGTCGATGACCGCCGACTCGATTCGCGACGCCTTCGCGCATCTCCGCAGCGACGAAGAGATGCAACCGCTCGCGAATGCGGCCTACAGCCGGTCCGAAAGCGACTGGCTTGTGGGCATCAATGGCACGCGGGCGATGACCGCCTTCAATTCCAAACTGGGTGGCTTCCAACTCACGCCGGTCGGGCGCGTGCAGACGCCGACGCTGGCCATCCTCTGCGAACGCGAAGGCAAGATCCGGGCGTTCAAGGCGCGTCCTTTTTTCGAGGTCTACGGCGATTTCGGCGTCAAGGCCGGTGAATATCGCGGCCGCTGGTTTGATCCCGCTTTCAAGAAGGCAGACGACGAAGACGGTCGCCCCGAGCGGATTTGGGATCGGACGAAGGCCGATGAGATCGCCGCCCGCTGCGAGGGCCAGACCGGCGAGGTCACGGAGGAAAAGAGCCCCAAGTCGCAAGCCTCCCCGCTCCTCTTTGATCTGACGACTCTCCAACGCGAGGCGAATTCGCGCTTTGGCTTCAGCGCCAAGCGCACGCTGCAAATCGCCCAATCCCTTTACGAGAAGCACAAGGTCCTGACTTATCCGCGAACGGATTCGCGCCACCTGCCGGAGGATTATCTTTCCACGGTCAAGGCGACGATGTCGAAGATTCACGATCCGAGCCTCGCGGTGCACGCGCGCAAGGCGCTCGAGAGCGGTTGGGTGAAGCCCACGCGACGCGTTTTCGACAACACGAAAGTCAGCGACCACTTCGCGATCATTCCGACCGGGACCGAGGGCAGGAACCTCGATGAGGTCGCGCAGAAATTGTATGACTTTGTGGTGAAGCGGTTCATCGCAGTCTTCTTCCCGTCCGCGCAGTTCGAGGTCACAACGCGCATCACGAAGGTGAAGGGCGAACAATTCCGCACCGACGGCCGCATCATCGTGGACCCAGGCTGGATGGCCGTCTACGGCCGGGAAGCCGAGGGCGAGGATTCCGACAAGGCCCTGGTCCCGGTGACAGCCGGCGAGGACGCGAAGACCAAGGCGATCGAAATCAAGGCGGTGGAGACGAAGCCGCCGGCGCGCTACACGGAGTCCACGTTGCTCTCCGCGATGGAGGGTGCCGGGAAGCTCATCGATGACGAGGAGTTGCGCGCCGCCATGAGCGAGAAGGGCCTCGGTACCCCCGCCACGCGTGCGTCCATCATCGAGGG
>JANXRG010000117.1 GCA_025353105.1 Verrucomicrobiota bacterium | reverse complement strand
TTGGGCTTGAATTTCTTTGCCACGTACCAGAGTACGTCGGCGAGCACCCGCCCATGCAGGAGATTGTGCATATGTTGCTGGACCGTGGCTTCGTACAGATTGGAGATCCGAAGAACAACAAATGGTTTCGCGCTGAGGACGGCGCGGTGATCTCAGACAGCCATCAGGGCAACTTCATCCGTTTGGCAGACGGGACAATTCACGCCATCGACCTGGTGATTTCCCAGGCCCCGGCCGAAATCGAAGGGGCGACAAGGGGTGGAAATTAATATCAGATATTTTGTCCCAACCCCTATTTCGACCCCGATTCCTATTTACTCTCGACCCATATTTACTCTCGCACCAGGCAACAGGAAACGCGTCTTCCTTTGTCCTCGCTTGGAAACGACATCCACTCACCTCAGTCAAGCTTTCTCTACAAAAGACCTGGCCATTTGTCGTTCGGTCCTTTGTGTTGTTCCGTATTTGCAAACGCAGCTATCGACAACGCGGGTTGGTCTGTAGGATGCTGCTCAAATGGGAGGCAAGTACGATACGATGACCACAGGCGGAGCGACGTTGAAGTGCGCCGGCGACGTGACCTACCTTGGTCACCCCAAGGGCCTTTTCTACCTCGCCTTCACCGAGGCATGGGAACGATTCTCCTTCTACGGAATGACGGCGCTGGTCGTCCTTTACATGGTGAATCAGTTGCTGCTGCCAGGACATGTCGAGCACATCGGTGGATTTTCTGGGTTCCGTGCGGCGGTGGAATCGCTCTTCGGGCCGCTCTCCACGCAGGCGCTCGCGTCGCAGATTTTCGGCCTCTACTCCGGTTTCGTGTACTTCACGCCGCTGCTCGGCGGCCTGATCGCCGATCGCTGGATCGGACAGCGCAATGGTGTCGTGATCGGCGCCCTGTTGATGAGTGCCGGTCATATCGCCATGACTTTTGACAAGTCATTCCTCGTGGCCCTGTTGCTGCTCGTCATCGGCTCGGGGTTCCTGAAGAGTAATATTTCGGCGCAGGTGGGCGCCCTTTATCCGCGAGGGGACGAAGCGCGGCGGACTCGCGGCTTCCTCATCTTCTCCACGGGAATCAACATCGGAGCAATCGTTGGACCCTTGCTCTGCGGTCTGCTCGCACAGGTCTATGGCTGGCACTACGGCTTCGGTATCGCCGCGATCTTCATGCTCCTCGGCCTTTCCACCTATCTCTACGGATACCGGTACCTGCCGGCGCGGGTGGAGCGGCGCAAGTTCGAGGGCACTCGACTCACCGCTGCCGAGCGGCGCAGCGTCTACGCGCTCATCGCTGTGATGATCATCACCGTCTTCCAGTCAACCGCTTACTATCAACTCTTCAATGTGACCCCGATCTGGATTCAAGAGCATGTCGCGCTCGACCTTGGCAGCTTCCGGATTCCGGTTCCCTGGTACCAATCGATCAATTCGGTTTTCAGCATCGTGGGCGTGCCGCTGGTCTTCTGGATCTGGCGTCACCAGGCATTGCGGCGTCGCGAGCCGGACGATCTCGCAAAGATCGGCACCGGCGCCTGGATCGCCGCTGCGAGCAACCTGATCCTGGTAGCCGCCATCTTCGCTTCGGGCGATGCGCCGGTTCACCCAATCTGGCCATTCCTCTATTGCGCTGTCCTGGGTGTCTCCTTCCTCTACTACTGGCCCACGCTTCTCGCACTGGTTTCGCGCGCAGCGCCGGCCAAAGTGAACGCCACCCTGATGGGACTGGCCTTCATGAGCCTGTTCATTTCGAACAACCTGATCGGCTGGATCGGCGGCTTCTACGAGAAGATGCGCCCCGCTGAGTTTTGGGCAATGCACGCGGCAATCGCCGCCGGCGGTGGCCTGCTGGTCGCGCTATTCGGTCGTAGCCTCAGCCGGGCGCTGCACCCGGCGCGCAGTGTCGCTGAGCGTTCGCCGAATCGTGCGGAGGCCACTCGCGCGCCATAACTCCAGCGCCTTTCGGATAGTGCGGAGGTAGCGAGTCCGATCCACGCGGAGAATGCTAGCGCGGCGGAGGTCTTCCGAATGTTCAGGCGATTGAAATTGGCTGGCTGGTTCGATTTGCCGATCGGGTGAAGCAGACGACGGCGCGTCGCCGCCGCGGAATGGGTTGCAAGCGGTGTCACACGGGGGTGCAAGCGGGGGGGTGCAAGCGGGGTCACACCGTGACAGTGGACAGTTCAAAGCGAACGAACCGTTCTTTCGACGAGTTTCGGGTTCACGATACAACCTCTAACCGCGCTTGTTCCATTCGGCGTGCGAGCAATGTCAAAAGTCTCGGTATAACTCGATTCCCCCTGAATGAAAATGTCATGTGTCACGGTGTGGCCCCGGTTCCCAAATGTGTCAAGTGCAGCGCTGCGGAACGCTCTTGACGCTTTCCCCCTGAACGCTCGAGCCGGGTGGACGCAGCGCCGCCGCGGAATGCTTAAGCTTGCGGTAAAGGTGTCAAGTGCAACGCTGTGGAACCTTACCCACCGCTGAACCCGGCGGACCCGATCGCGTTCGAGATTTCCGTGCGGGTAAATGTCAGGGCAGTGGCGGTCGCTCGAATTCTCCGGTGATGGGAAGTGGCTGGCCGGCTCGCCTTGCCCGTCGATCTTGAGTGTCAAGATTTCCGCCCCGTGCCCGATTTTTTGTTTCATCTCATTTCGATAGCGTCGGAACCTTCTGCTGCCGCGAGATCCGCCTCCCAGCCCCATTTCCGGTTGGCCAACTGGCCGACGCCGCCAGCGGGGTCAGTAGTTGAAATTGATCCAAGGCTGGGTGCTAATCGGTGCGTTCCCCGCCGGCGTTGCCCAGACGGTACCTACATAATTCGCCGTATTTCCCCGAGCGCTGTTCCGCACGATGATGCTGAGGCTGTCCGTGACCGCGCTGGCCAGCCCAAGATTGGCGTTGTAGACGCAGGAGTTTGCCTCGATGCGGTTGGCTTCCCCCGTGGCGATCAGTCCGCCAACATAGCCGGCCGGGTTGGTCGTGTTGTTGTTGCTGCAGTTGTTACCGACCACGTAGCATTCATTCGGCACGATAATGCCGGACATTGCGTTGGAGCGGGCCGTGCAGTTGCGCACCTCGGCGCCGAAGGCTGTCTGGATGCCGCTCCCGCCGTTGGCGCCAGCGGTGCATTCGACGATCGTTGAGCCGGGCCCAATCGAAAAGCCCGTGCTAAGATTCGCGCTTGCCGTGCAGTGGGTGACCGTGCTGCCTGAGCCGACCGAGATGCCAATCCCGGTATTGCCCTGGGCGGTGCAGTTCACTACGGTGACGAAGCTGCCGAGGTCAAAGCCCTTGCCGCCGGATCCTGAGCCGCCGCCCGTGACGGTACATCCCGTGAACGTGCAGCCATCGCCGCTGCGGAGGCCGGGCACCGCACCGATCATGGCGTGTACGACGCAATCCTTCACGGTCGATCCCGGCCCGGCTGCGATGCCGGCAGTCAGGGTGCCGGAGCCGCCGCCGCCGATATCGGAAACGCGCAGGGCCTCGAAGAATGAATTGCGGCAATTCTCGCCGCGCACGCCGCCGTTAGCGAAGCCGCGGACAGTGCCGTTTCGGATGCAGATATTTTGCTGCGTGACAGCCGCCCGGATGCCATAGGCAGTGCCCCCGCCGCCGCCCACCATCGTGAAACCGTTGAGGTCAATCGTAACATCATCCGCCTGGATGATGATTCCGACTCCGTCCGGAACGGCCACCGTCACGTTATTCGTCAGATAGTACGACCCCGGTGCTGTGATCGTGAAAGGGATCGCGGAAATCGGCGTGCGCGCCTCGAGCTTGGCGTCGAGTTGGTCGAGCGACTTCATGGTGGGCAGAGGCCCCCCCGGCGGAGTGAGCGCTCCCTGCGGGAACAAGGAACCAGGCCAAAGAAACGCGGAGCAAAGGACGAAGAGCGACGCTCGGCCGCGGGAGGAGCAGGAAGTATTCATGAGGGATTGCAAATGGGGAATCCGGCATCGTAGGGGGACCGGACTGCGCGCGGCGAGCGTAAAAGACTCAGCGCGGACCCCAGAAAAGCCGGAAGAAACCGTGCTTTGTGGAGGCACCGGGAACCGCACAAATTTGAACTATCAGGGTCGGTCCTCTCTACAAAAGACCTGTCCCTTTATACATTCATTCCCCTTTATACATTCATTCCTATCGAGGGAAAATGACTGACAGGTCCTTTCGTGAGGGAGAAACGATCTCGCTGCCGTAACCTCTCGCGGTGGAAGATTTCAGGGGCAGAAGTCGGGATATCGAATCGCGCGATTTAGAAATCATGCTCCGTCGTGCCTGGAGGCCTGCACAGCAATGCAATCTGATCTCCTGGACCTATTCCTACAACGTTGGAATGCCGAGTTCAGCGAGGTAGTTGAATGTTGAATCGTAGAACGCAGGGGAGCGAGTGGGATCGGAGGCATCGCCGGTCGGAACAAAGAGCACCATCCCCTGCCGCGCGCGCGTCAGAAGAACTCGGTAGGCATTGCGGAGGTAGTTTCGGTTTTCGGCGTTCTTGATGTTTGTCCAGCGGTCGCCCCGAAAGTCATGATAGCTCCATCCCGATTCGTTAAAGCGCAGATCGCCATCCCAAGTCACGCAAGCCCAATCGACCTCCAAGCCCTGTACTTGAAATTCGGTGGCAGCATCCTCTAAATAGTAACTGGAGCGCGTATCCTCCCGGCCGTTGAGAAACCAATGCACCGGATCGACATTTACGCGGATGTCGATGGCATGGGGTTTGAGTCGCTGGGCTTTCGATGACGCCACCAAGCCAAAGCGTTCGGTTCCACGAGCGCGACCGCGGAGCCACTGCTTCGCCTGACTCAAATCACGGGTCATGACGACGGGATAGCGATTTGCGAATGACTTGAAAGCCTCCTGCGCTTGAGCCGTGTCGCGATCGAGTAGCGCCTTAACAAATGCGGACACGTTTTCAGCCCTGAACGATCTCATCGACACCGCGAGATGCAGGTCTTCATCGAGGTGAGTATCCGGGCGGTTGCGAATGGCCTCCAAGGCGTTCCCGGCCGCATATTCGCTGTCCGTGAGATTCGACGAAATGTACACGTGCCAATTGGGAAAGTTGGTGTTTACGGCATCAATCCATGCTTCGATGCCAGCTTCACCTGTATTGATTTCCTGTCCTCCTCCGACCAGGCAGATGATGACTGCCCAATCCTCGTGGCGATCCATGCACTTGATAAGAAACTCAGGCTCTGAAAGCTTGAAATCAGGTCGGTTCTTTTTGCGATGCATGAAGCCCGCTGTCTGCTTCAAATTCCACGCGCGTTGCGCCTCATCGAAAATGACTACGTGCTCTGCCGGTGGACTCGAATCGACGAGGGCGTCGTCCCGAAAATGATGAACGTTTTGGATAAAGGCTTTTACGCTCTCGCGGGCTTTCCCTTTTCGAATCTTGTCGCCACGAGCCTTACCACGGTCGACTTCGTCGCGAGCGAGAGCTTCGCGC
>JANXRG010000084.1 GCA_025353105.1 Verrucomicrobiota bacterium | reverse complement strand
ACGGGCGGATTGGCAAATTGCTCTTCGATTTGCCGTGGGTTTCGGTTCTTCGATCCTTTGGCAGTTCCTTCGAGTTTCGAGTTTCGGGTTTCGAGTTTTCTTTGCTACGCTCCCGTTCCCCCCATGAAATTCCCACGTCCTTTTCGCGTTTTTGCCAGCCTCGCGCTCGCGTCGGCCTTCACTCTCACGCTCCCCGCGCAACAGCCCAAGGCCCCGGACCTCGTGCGGCTCGGCAATCTCAAGTTCGCCCACTACGGCGCCGTTTCGTACATGAAGGACCTCGCGCCAAAGTACGGGCTCGAGATCCGCGAGCAGATGTTCTCGAAAGGCGTCGACATCGTGCCGGCGATTATCAGCGGTGAGATCGACATCGCCGCCAGTGCCCTCGAGGCGGCCATCGCCGGGCGGGCCAGCGGTTCGCCCGTTTACATCATTGCCGGATTCGCCAAGGGTGGCGTGCGCATCGTCGCGGCCAAAGACAGCGGCATTCGCACCATTGCCGATCTCAAAGGCAAACGCGTGGGCGTTACACGCGGCGGGCCGCAGGAACTTTGCCTGCTCGCCGAATTGAGCAAGGCGGGCCTGACGTACGCGGATCAACCCGGGAAGGACGTGCAACTTTTCTACCTGCCGTACGCCGATCTGAACCAGGCGATGATGGGAAAGCAGATCGATGCGATGAGTCAGAGCGAACCGCAGAGCACGCAGGCGATCGCTTCGGGCATCGGCGTGGAGATTATCAAGCCCTACGACACCCCGATCGGCGTGCCGACGCGCGCGCTCGTCATGACCGAGAAGATGTACAACGAAAAGCCGGATGTCGCACGACGGGTGGTGGCATGCTTCGTCGAGGCGACAAAGCATTTCATCGATCACCCCGACGTCGCGGAGAAGTATGTGCGGGAGGTCGTGTTCAAGTCGCAGCTCACTCCCGACGACTACAAGGCCGCCGTGAACAATGCGGCCTTCACCTACGACATCAGCGTGGAGCACGTGCAGGCCACGACCGATCTCATGGTGAAATGCGGAGTGGGCAAAATGGCGGTGGCGCCGGTGGCGAAAGATTTCGTCAAGCTCGACCTGCTCGCCCGCGCCAAGCAGGAACTCGGGATCAAGTAACCGGGCCGCATTGCGCCATGGATCCGCTCCTGCTCGACGGCGTCAAGGTTCTCGACCTATCGCGCGTGCTCGCGGGGCCTTTTGCCACGCAGCTTCTCGGCGATCTCGGCGCGGATATCGTGAAGGTCGAGCACGCGGAGCGGGGCGACGACACCCGGCATTGGGGGCCGCCGTTTGTCGGGGGCGAATCCGCCTATTTTCTCTCCACGAACCGGAACAAGCGCTCGATCAAGGCGGACTTCGAAAACGCGGATGATGTCGCCCAGATTAAACGTCTGGCGGCCGGGGCGGATGTCGTGATTGAGAACTACCGGCGCGGCGTGCTCACCCGCTTTGGTCTCGATTATCCCACGCTTAAGGCGGCGAATCCGTGCCTGGTCTATTGCTCGATCACCAGCTTCGGGCCGGGCCGCGACCAGGCGTTGCCGGGCTACGATTTCCTCGTGCAGGCGCGCGGCGGCGTGATGGGCATCACGGGCGCGCCCGACGGCGAGCCAATGAAAGTCGGGGTGGCCGTGGCCGACATCGTTTGCGGGCTCTACGCTTCGAATGCCGTGCTGGCCGCGCTCTATCGGCGGTCACGAACGGGCCTCGGCAGCCACGTCGAGATCCCGCTGTTCGAGTCGCAGGTTTCCTGGCTGGCGAATCGCGCGCAGGATTATCTCTTGAGCGGCGGGGACACGGTCCGGCTCGGGAATGCGCATCCGACCATCGTTCCCTACCAGGTCTTCCACGCGTCCGATGGACCGGTCGCCCTCGCGGTAGGAAACAATCTGCAATTCGCCGCGCTCTGCCGTGCGCTGGGCCGCGAAGAACTCGCGGGCGATGCGCGCTTCGCGACGAATCCCGCGCGCGTCGCGAATCGTACGGTTCTCGTGCCCATCCTGGCGCAGATCTTTGCCACGCGGCGAGCGGCGGATTGGATCGAGGACATCGGCGCCGCGGGCGTGCCGTGTGGTCCGGTCAACGGCCTGGCCGGCGTATTTACAGACCCGCATCTCGCGACCACCGATCTCGTGCAAACCGTTAATCATCCGACGGCTGGGCCCGTCCGGTTGCTGGCGTCACCGATTCTCGTTGATGGTCAGCGTCCGCCGATTCGCCGGGCGCCGCCGCTGCACGGGCAGCACTCCGACGAAATCGCGAATCGCGGCTGGGGATAAGCACCGGCGGCATTCGACAACGCAGGCATGACGTCATCCGCGCCATTCCGCAATTTTGACGACAGCCACTTGTTCGTTCTGGCGCTGACGGCAGGACTGCCGTTGGCGCTCGCGTGGATGGCGCGGCGCACCAAATCCGAGGGCTTCGTCCGCGGCGCGGCGCTTTTCCTCGCCCTCCTGCTCGCGACAAATCTTTTCTTCCAAGTCATTTACCATCACACGACCCCCGCCCGGCTCGATGGGCAGGCGCTGCCCATGCAGCTCTGTGATTGGGCGCTCTTTGCCACGATCGCCGCGTTGTTAACACGAAATATTTACTGCTTTGAGCTGGCCTATTTCTGGGGCTTGGCCGGGACGATCCAGGGCATTGTCACGCCCGAACTCAAGGATGGCTTTCCCACCTGGCAATTTTTCAGCTTCTTTGTGACCCACAGCGGAATCGTCATCGCCGTCTTGTTCATGATCCTGGCGATGCGACTGCGGCCGCAACTTTCTTCCCTCTGGCGGGCTATGATTTGGTCGGAAATCTACCTTGTTTCCGCCCTGATCGTCAATGCGATCACCGGGTCGAATTATGGATTTCTCGCGCACAAACCGATGGGACCGTCGTTGCTCGACTACCTGTCGAGTCGGCCGCTGATTTTCATCGTCGAGCTGAATCTGCTGGCCGTCGTATTTTTCGCGGCACTTTATCTTCCATTTGCGGTTATCGATTGGCGAAAGCGATGGCGGCCAAGGCGTGACGGCCCGGCGGAGCCGCCTGGTCGGCCGTTGGGCCTGCGCCGTCGCGCACAATTACGTTCGCCATGGGACCCCGGACCGAAGTAACATCTTTTCCTTGGTCCATCTCCCGTTTCGATTTTTCCAACCATGAAATACGTCAGCCTCGTCGCGCGCATTCTGCTCGGCGCCATCTTCGTGATCTTCAGCATCAATTTCTGGCTCCACTTCATTCCCGTGCCGCCGCCCCCGGACGGTCCGGGCAAAGCGTTCTTCGGAGTCCTCATCGCGAGCGGCTATTTTACCGCGGTTAAAGTGCTGGAGCTCCTCGGCGGCCTGCTCGTCCTCAGTGGACGGTTCACCGCCTTGGGCCTGCTCGTCCTCGGCCCCATTATTCTCAACATTCTGTTTTTCGATTTCTTCCTCGTTAAGGCTTTCAATCCGATCAGCGCGTTTGCCGCCTTGCTCGCGGTTTTCCTGATCTGGGTGCACCGCGACCGTTTTGCGGGCTTGGTCAGGGCATGAATTCATCGGGCGGCGGGTCGCGGGAGACGCGAGGCCGTCCATCGGCGAAAATGTGGCCATGTGTCTCGTTGCCTTCGCGTGGAAAGCGCACCCTCGCTGGCGGCTTGTGCTGGCGGGCAACCGCGACGAGTTCCATGCCCGCCCCGCGGCGCCGCTCGCCCGCTGGGACGACGAGCCATTCCTGATCGGCGGACGGGACCTCGAGGCGGGCGGCACCTGGCTGGCGGTCGGGGAGAACGGACGCGCCGGCGTGGTGACCAACGTCCGCGATCCCAAGGCGGCGCGCGACGGCCGGTCCCGGGGCGGCCTGTTGGTCGATTTCCTGCGCGACCCAGCCAACGCGCAAGCTCACGCGTCGGCGCTGGCCGAGCGGGCTGCCACCTACCGGCCGTTCAACCTCGCCCTCTTTGATCACCTCGGGGCCGTCGTTGTCACCAATCATCCGACGACGCGCTGGGAGCGGCTCGCCCCCGGTGTGCACGCTTTGTCGAATGGCGCGCCGGGTGCGTCGTGGCCGAAGACGCGCCATTTGCGCGCGGCCCTCAACGCTTGGCTGGCAAACGAGGCTGCGCCTGTCGAGGACCTCTTCACCCCGTTGGGCGACGAAACGATCTGGCCCGACGCCGAGCTTCCAGACACCGGCGTGGGTTTGGAGATCGAGCGGCGGCTCGCGCCCGCGTTCATTCGCGGCGGGGATTACGGAACCCGCGCGTGCACGGTGCTCGCGACCGCGCCGGCGGGCGACGGCGTGATTGTCGAGCGGCGTTTTGGACCGCGCGGCGCCTTCGAGGGCGAGAGTCGCGAAGAGTTTGCCGGGCGAAACGCGGGATGAGAGCGCGACCAATCCCGGAGCGCGGCGGGCTCGCGAGAATTATTTCTCGAGCGGCTTGATGCTGCGGATGATGCGGCCGAGTTCGGCGTCATTTTTCTTTGCGACCTCGGGGGCCGACCAGAAGACGACCATCAATCCCTTTTTCTTGGTGACGGGAATGAAGGATAAGCTCACCGCGCACGCGCCGTCCTCGTCCTTGCCGTCCCAAATCACCTCGGTCAGCTCCAAGTCGCCCAGCGTGTGCACCCGGTGCTTCTCAGATTCCTTATTGATGGTAACCCCTCGCTTCTTGAGCAACTTGACCGCGTCAACGACGGCGCTTTCCAAATCTTCACTTTGAATTCCTTCGACGGAGAGGAACACCTCGTTATCCGGCGAGACGCATTCGACGCCGTCTTCATACTTGTCCTGTTTCCAGGTGCTGGGCACCGTGACGGAGGCGACCGGCTTCTCGTCGGGCAACTCGTACGTGTTGCCAAATGCGGTGGCAGCGAGGGTGGAGAGTGCAGCGACAATAAGCAGAGGGAAATGTTTCATAAGGGTTGGGATGGCCGGAGGTTTCGCCCGATATAGGATTGCCGGGGGGTGCCGGTCAAGCACTCCGCTTGAAATCCCGGCGGTAAAAATGAGGGGGCGAACCGCTTTCCCTTCGACCCCCGCCTTGGACGACGTCGCACGTTACTCTCGACGTTCGCCCGGAGTTTTGCTAAATGCCTGAAAAGCGATGAGCACCAAGCCCATTTTCTGCCATCTGGTCGGCGGACCCTCTGACGGCGCGCGATTTACCCACTCGCAACGCGTCACGACCATCAAAGTCCCGATGCCGACGAGCATTGGCTATAGCTTCGTCGTTTACCGACAGCGCAAACCCGAGGTCCGATCGGGAGACGGCGCGATCGAATTTCACTACGCCGCGTGCGGATGAAACGGGCGCTCGCGATCTTCCTCGCGGTCCTGCTGGCGCCCGCCTGCCTCGCGCAGGAGGAGGAACACGGGCCGTACCTCGTCGCTGACGTGCGGGTCTTGTCGAACGGGAACGCCTACCTGAGCATCGGGGCGGCCTATCCGCACCAAACGATGACGATTTTCATCCCCGCGGCCGCCGCGTCGAATTTCGCGCCGATCACCTATCGGCTAAAGCAAATCATGGTGCGCGGCAAGATTGTCTCTTACAAGGACAAGCCGGAGATCGTCGTCAAGCTGCCCGCGCAAATCCGCGTGTTGGAATGACGCACGTTGGCGAAAACGCACGGATCCAATGGTGCTGAGCCTGCGTGACGATCCAGGTGCGCCGATTTTGGATTGCAGATTGCGAATTGCGAATTGCGAATTGCGAATTGCGGATTTTGGGTCTGCTTCGGGTTCGAATCTTGAGGTTTCGATCTTCAAACTTTCTTCGAACCGAGCGAAGCGAGATCACCTTTCAAATTTTTTTCGAGGACAAAGAGGCAATTTCGAATTTGAAGTTGCGAGTTTCCCGGCTTTCCCGGGCTTGCTTGCGCCGCGCGCGGTTCCTATCCTCCCGTTCGCCATGTCCACCGAAACCGCGCCCGCCGCCACGCCGGCCTACAGCTTCAAGCATCCCTTCGCCGCGCGTCATGCGGTGAACGTCAAATTGACCGGCCCGGGTTCGGAAAAGGAAACGCGCCACCACGAAATCTCACTGGCCGGCTCGGGGATCACGTACCTGGCCGGCGACGCGCTCGGCGTCATGCCGGTGAATTGCCCGGAGCTCGTCGAGGAGGTGATCACCGCGCTTTTCGCAAAAGGCGATGAACCCGTGACGGGTCGCGACGGACAGCCCAAGTCGTTGCGCGACGCGCTGCGCACCGACTACGCCATCACGTTCGCCGATCGAAAATTCATCGAGGCCGGGGCCCAGCGCGGAGTGGCCGAACTGAAAGCGATGATGGCGCCGGAAAAGGCCGATGAGTTACGCAAATATCTTCAGGGAAAAAACGAACTGCGCGATTACGTGGATATCCTGAATGAGTTCCGGCAATTGTCGTTCACGCCGGAGGAATTCGTGAAGCTGCTTGGCAAGCTGAAGCCCCGCCTTTATTCCATCGCCTCCAGCCTGAAGGCGCATCCGGGCGAGGTGCATCTCCTCGTCGTCAATGTGATCTACGCGATTCGCGGGCGGCCGCGCAAGGGCGTCTGCTCCACTTTTCTCGCCGACCGCTGGCCGGAGGAAGTCACCGCGGGCGTGTGGGTGCAAAACCAGCAGAAGCATTTCTCGCTGCCGGCGGATGGTACCACGTCCGCCATCATGGTGGGTCCGGGCACGGGCGTGGCGCCGTTCCGGGCGTTTATGGAGGAACGCCAGGCGCTGGGCGCGCAGGGGCGGAACTGGCTCTTCTTTGGCGAGCAGCGACGGGGAAGCGATTTCTTTTACGAGCACGAGTTCACGCGGTGGGAACGTGAGGGCTTCATGCGGCTGGACACCGCGTTCTCGCGCGATCAGGCGCACAAGATCTACGTGCAGCATCGCCTGCTGGAGCGCGCGAAGGACATCTGGACCTGGCTCGACGAGGGGGCCGAATTTTTTGTCTGCGGCGACAAGGAGCGCATGGCCGAGGACGTGCACCAGGCGCTGCTCAAGATCGTCGAGACCGAAGGCGGCAAGACGCCCGAGCAGGCGCTCGAGTACGTCGAGGCGATGCGGAAAGTGAAGCGCTACAAGCGGGACGTCTACTGACCCGGCTCTGCCGGGAAACTCGAAGCGCGAAACTCGAAACTCGAAGGAAGTTCAAAGGACTGACAAAGGTCAAATTTCAATGCGCTAGAGGCGCGCCGGACAGTAGCCGGTGGTGAAAGCCCCGGATCCGCGTCGACAAATCGTCGAGCCCCCGGCGGGGCGACAGAATCTCGCGGAAGTGTCGAAAGTCGCCCAAATTGAGCAAGTTCGGGATGTACAGGCGGATTGCTTCATCTTCGCCGTCCGGTTTCCCTCCTTGGTTCACCTCTCTCCGTCCGCATTCCGCAATCGTCCGTCGACTCGTCATTCCCCGCCGCTTCCCCTGCTGGCTTTCGACCTTCGACTTCCTATTTCGGCAATCCGAAATCCGCAATCGGCTCCCGCGCCGTTACTCTCCAAGTATCTCCCGGGCCGCCTTTCGCACGCGCTCCTTGAGGACCCTTGGTGCGATCACCCGCGCATGACCGCCCCAGCTCAGCACCCAGCGCTCGACTTCCTCAAATCCACTCAACTGCAGCGATAGCTCAATCTCGTCCCGCGCGAGAGCTCGGATTTGCTGCGTCGGATGCCACGTCCGCTCAGCCACCAGCCGCGCGGCGAACGCGTCAAAGCGCACGACGATGTGCTGCGGCTTCAAACTCCCGCCGGTCACGAAGACGCCAAAACTCTCCGCTAGATGCTTCGCGATCGAGAAATCCGCCGGTCGCTCAAACTTCTTCTTCGTGGCCTTCACCGCGCGCATGCGCGGGAGCGCGAACGTGCGCATCTGTCCCCGGTCGAGATCGTGACCGAAGACGTACCACTGGTTCTCCACGCAGCCCAGGTGGTACGGCCGCGCCCGGCGAAACTCGTGCTGGGTGCTGCGCAGCTTGAGATATTGGAACGAGATTTCCACCGACCCCAGCACCGCCCGGCTGACGGCGTCGAACACCGCCAGCTCCGGCGCCGCCACGCCCGCGCTGCGGAAGGAGATCGCCTGGTCCAGCTCGTTCCAATTCACCGTGACGCGATCCTGCAATCCCTCCGCCAGCCGCTGGCAGGCCGACCGCAGCGGGTTCTCGAAAATGGTCCCGCGATGCTGTCCCAGAGCCTTCTCCGCGATGAGCAACGCGACCAGTTCGCCTTCGCTCATTTCCATCGCCGGAAATCCCGCCACCGGCTCCGTGTAATGAAAACCAAATTTGAGCTGATCGTATTCGATCGGCAGCTGCAGGCGGTATCGCATGAAATCGATGTCGCGCTGAATTGTCTTGGCGCAGACCTCGAGTTCGTCGGCGAGCTTGCGGCAGTTGGGATACTTCCCGCTTTGGATGAGCCGATGCATCCGCATCATCCTCTCCCAGGGCGGTCGGGAGAATTTTTCCCCGGTCGCCGCCGCCGCGCGCCGCTCCCGCACGCTCGCCGGTCCCCGTGCCGTCCACTTCTTCATGGCCCCTGCATATCCGACCCTCAAGCGCAGGACAAGACATCCTATGTCCGGCCCCTTTCGTGTTCGTCGCGCCTTCAGCGTTTCACTTGCCTTCCCTCTGGCTCTCGACCTTCGACCTTCGACTTTCGACTCCCATTGCGGGTTAATTTGGAAAATTTACAAATTATGTAAGAAAAGCTGAACCCTCAGACAGTCTTTGTCTCACCCTCTCGATTACGGTCGCGCCATGAAATCAGACCTCACCGAGATCGCCTTTGTCCTCGACCGCTCCGGCTCCATGGCCTCCATCGCCCCGATCGCCTTCGCCGGCTTCAACGAATTCCTGCTCGCTCACCAGGCCGCGGCGGGCCAGGCACGGCTCACGCTCGTCCTCTTCGACGACGAATACCTCGTCCCGGCGGCGTCGCTCCCCGTCCAGGAGGTCGTGCCGCTCGATGACACCACCTACCTTCCGCGCAACACCACGGCGCTGCTCGACGCCATCGGCCGGACCGTCGACGATTTGGGTCAGCGCATTTCCAAGCTCGCCGAGGCCGATCGCCCCGGCGCGGTCATCGTGGCCATCCTGACCGACGGCCTGGAGAACGCCTCCACCCAGTACAAATGGCGCGATGTCGCGGCCAAGATCCGCCACCAGCAGGACAAGTATCAATGGGAGTTCCTGTTCCTCGGCGCCAACCAGGATGCCATCGCCACCGCCGCGCAATTGAACATCGGCCACATGAACTCCGCCAACTTCATGCCGTGCGACATCGACAGCGCGGGCGGCGCGGTCGCCCGCAGGACTACCGCGAGCCGCGCCATGCGCGCCGGCACCGCCTCCGCCCAACAGGTTCACGACTCCCGGGCCGCCATGCAGGAAATCGCCGACGACGAAGCCGCGAAGAAGCGCGCCGCAGGCGAGTAACAAGGTGGCACGCGATCTCCGAGCGCGTTGGCAAGGGTTTGGCAGCGTGGGTGAGCTGCAGTTTCTCTTACCATCACACCCGGAGGTCGCGAAACGCCTGCGCTTCCCGTTCCTGACCGCAGGCTTCCAACCCGAAGAATCAGTCGGACGGAATTAGCCAAATGTTGGGAATGAGCTCTCAGACCGATCTGTGTTTCGCGCGGAGACGCCGAGACACGGAGTCGAAAAACGAACTGAAGTTTCTGGCGCCCCTCAATTCCCCCAATTTCGTTAATTCCGCCTACTCAGTCTTTCGTGTCACTTCGTGTTGATTCGTGGTTCCACTCGTCACTCGACCCCCCCGTATGCCCAAGCTCCGTTACCTCCCGACCAGCGAAGAACTGCGACAGAGCACCCTCCCGCCCGCCAAGCGAAATCGGCCCATCGAGAAAATCTATTCGGAGGCGGCGCGGATCTTATTGGGCAAGGGTCTCATTCCCGCGACTTGCCCCATCTGGCATTGCCACGAGGCCTACGCCGAAGCGAAGCGCCGACTCGTGCCCGATCCGCTCATTCGTTAGCGATGTTCGACGAAGCGAAATTCGCCTTCATGGGGACCGCTTCATTTTGACTTCAAAGATGTAATCGACCCGTTATAACTATTAGTGCAGCAAACAGTTCTCATTGAGCTAGGCCCTTCGTTGAATTGAATTTGAGTTATGCAAGCGCGCAAGCCAGTTGAATCGCTCTTCCTCACCGTACGGGCGCAAAAGGTGACTATTGATTCGGATCTTGCCGGCCTTTATGGCGTTCCAAACAAAGCCCTGAATCAGCCGGTAAAGTGCAATACCGACCGATTCCCAGCGGAGTTCCGCTTACAATTGATCGATGAGGAGAAGGAGGAGGTGGTCACAAATTGTGACCATCTTTCTCGACTCGAGTTTTCCCATGTTCGGCCGTTCGCCTTCACGGAACACGGCGCCCTGATGGCGGTAAATGTTCTGAACAGTCCTGACGCGGTTCGCCTGAGCGTCTACGTCGTCCGGTTCCTCATCAAGCAGCGCGAATCGCTGTGGGCCCAGGCCGACGTCCTCAAAAAACTTGCCCAAATGGATGCCAGACGGCTCCAGCATGACGACGCCTTGCGCGTCATCTGGCGCGAGCTCCAACCGTTGATCAATCCGCCACCAGATCCACCGAAACCGCAGATTGGCTTTGGGGTGAGGGAAGAGCCGCCCCGATACCGGACCCGCCTATCCAAGTCCTGCCCTCTGCCCCCCGTCTTCTGACTTCCCTAATCCCCAATCCGCACTTCCGCATTCCGCTCGCCGCTCCAGCTCCGTCTATTTCCTTCTGGCTCTCGACTCTCGCTTGTACCCCGCGCATCCCAGGACTTTTCGCTTTGCTCAAATCTCGACCTTCGAATCCCCCTAGTCATATGCCCGTCCCCATGAAACCCTTCCTCCTTCTTCCCTCCTCCTTGATCCTTTGCTTCGCGATTTCAAGCGCGAAGTTCGCCTCCGCCCAAGCGCCTCCCTTCAGCTATCGCGGAGTTTATGACGCCACGCTTGCCTCCGGAGCGAAGGCCGTCTTCTACGTCCGTAAGGATGCAGACGTCACCTTCGGCTACATCAGCACCGCGACCCAAACGGTCGCGATGAATGCGTTCACGCTACCTGCGAACGGAAGCTTCTCGTTTGCGAGCGCCGTCGGCAGCGTGTCGGGGACGTTCACTGCGACTGGTGTCAGCGGCACGGTCGCTGGCCAGTCCTTCA
Organism: Verrucomicrobiota bacterium; assembly: GCA_025353105.1. Lineage (GTDB taxonomy): Bacteria > Verrucomicrobiota > Verrucomicrobiia > Chthoniobacterales > SZAS-18 > SZAS-18. Next base: position 3,229 of record JANXRG010000084.1, on the reverse strand, counting down.
GCGCCCCGCGCCAGGTCTTCAACAGCGTCCAGGGCAGCCTCCAGGGCGGATACACGGGCACATTGTGGTTTCAGGCCGACGGCTCCCTCAATTCCGCCGAGTTCGTCCTGACGCCAGCGGGGAAATTGTACGCCTTGGCCGATACGGTTTCCGGCCTGCAGGGCGCCGTGGGCACGTATGCGGCAAACGGCACCTTCACGGCCACCGGCGTCCCGGGGAATGTCTTCCTCTCCGGCTCCGGCACGGTCACCGATGGCGTCTTCAGGGGCAGTTATTCAAGCATCTTCGGCACCGCCTACTTTGACGGCGCCCGTGAAAATCTGGACTATCGCCTGATCAATATCGCGACCCGCGGGAACGTGGGCACGGGCGCCAATCAGTTGATCGCAGGTTTCGTCATGAAGAATGGTGCCAAGCGCGTCATGATTCGGGCGATTGGACCATCGCTGACGGCGTCGGGCGTTCCGGGCGCGCTCAACGACCCGGTGCTCACGTTGTTTTCGGGGCCCACCGTCATTGCCACCAACGACAACTGGCAGGTGGACAATGATGTGGCCGCGATCCAGGCAACCGGATTTGCGCCGACCGACCCTCGCGAAAGTGTCCTGCTGGTTTCCCTCGAGGAAGGCGCCTATACCGCGATTGTGAGCGGCGCCGGCGCCACCACCGGCGTCGCCCTCGTCGAAGTCTACGAAATTGACTGACGTGTGACCGATCTGTGTTTCGCACCAAGCTCACGGAGACACGGAGTTGGTAGAGACAGGAACCACCAAAGACACCAAGAAATCGAATTGGACAAAACCCGAACACTTCATTCATCGGCGCCCGCGCCGATGAATGATCCTCAGTGGTGAATCCTCTTCGCCTTTACCTTCGGGCCCTTTGTGTCCTTGGTGGATAATTCCAATCCGAAATCTAAAATCTAAAATCTGAGATCGGCTCTTTCCTCCGCGTCTCCGCGGCTCTGCGTGAAACCCATTCGTGTTTCTTCGTGTCAATTCGTGGTTCCGTCCGAAATCTGAAATCCGAAATCGGCGCAACGCGCCTCTGTCCTCCGATCATCCGCCCTTCCGGAGGAGCGCCTTTAGTCGCACTGCCGTCTGCTTCCGGTCGATTTGGCTCGCGGCCACATCCATCGTCAACCTTTCCCACGCATCGGCGTCGAGTTTCTCGTTTCGGAGCAGTCCGTTCTCGCTGAGGAAGACCAGACACGTCGCGAGCGCGGTGCGCTTATTGCCGTCCACAAATGGGTGGTTGCGGCACAGATAGAAAAGATAGGCGGCGGCGATTTCCACCGGGCTGGAAAAAACCGGCTTGCCTGCCATCGTCGCCTGGGGCGCCGCCACCGCCGACTCCAGCAGAGCCGCATCACGCAAGCCGGCCGCGCCACCGTGTGCCGCCAAGACTTCGGCGTGAATGGCCTTCACGGCCTCCAGCGTCGGATGCGACAACGGCTGCCTCATGCCAGCCGGCGGAAAAGGTCGGCATTCTTCCTAATGACGCGCCGCGCGGTCGCCGCCGCCTTCACTGGTCCGATCACCGTTCGCAGAGGCGTCAGCACGATTGAGCCGCCCTCATGGACGGAAACGGTCACCGTATCGCCGGCCTTGAGCCGCGCCAGATCCATCAAGGCCGCGTCAAAGATGAGCCCGTGGGAGTTGCCGATTTTCGCGATCGTCTTGGTCATGTCGTAAAATTATGTTTAACGTGACGATCCGTCAAGCCCTTCTGCCCTCTGACTTCTGTCGTCCGTCCTCTGCTCTTTGCCTCCTTCGACTCCGCCGCATTCTCGACTCCCATTTTCGCGTCCTTACGCTGCTTCGTGGTTAGCTCCGCACGCTTTCCTGCTCCCGGACTCTCTCCTCGATCCAAAATCCAAAATCCAAAATCTGAAATGGGCGCCACGCGCTTCTGGTTGTCCTCGGTCCTTTGCCTCCTTCGACTCCCCCCTCCGGCGTCGCCCTCGCCCGTAACCGACGGCGTATCGCCGTCAGGGCCGGTCAGCGGACGGCCTGCGTTTGCTTCCGCCGACGAATGATGACGTCCAGCGCGCGCAGTGATTCATTCACGCTCGCCGCGCTCGGGAAGGCCTTCGCCACGTCCGGTTCCAGCAGCACCACGTTCGTGCCCTGTGCATATCGGCGGCTGTGTTTACCGCGCACGCCGCCGGAGAAATTGTAGTTCTCCCGCATCGCGGGCGCGATGGCTTTAGTGGATGCCTTCTTCATAGTATTTTCGTTCCCGGCGGCTCGCTCGCCGTGCGCTGATGATGCGCAGATTGTCGCCTCTCTCGGTGTGCACGACAACCAGCAATTTCCCTGTGTGTGCCTTTCCCAGAATTATGAATCGTGCCTCAGCCTGCGAATGGGCGGGGTCTCTGATCGTCAGCGACAGCGGGTCGGCGAAGACCGTTGCCGCGTTCTCAAAAAGCACGCCATGTTTGGCGGCGTTCGTCTTCGCTTTCTTTCCGTCCCATTCAAAATTCAGCGGCATTGCTTCACTCCTCATCCTCGCTCGGGTCGCGACCGAGGTGGAATCGTACATCGCAATTCAGGAGCAAACCATATACTTCCGCCATAAAGTTGAGTCGCTAGTGTGCCCGTTCCACGATGCCCAGACCCGAATTTACGTGATTTTGGGCCCGTTGAGATTTTCCATGCGGTGCGTAGAAAATCTCGCCTGGATCTGAGAATTGATGCGATCGGGTCAATTTCCGAAACAGTGTCTCGGAAATCCATTTGTTGAGGATTCACCATCTCGCGATGGCGGGTAGCGACCGTCTTCTGATGTTTCTTCGGCGTGCGTCTCGCCCGGGATTCCGACGGCCCTTTCGGTACCGGCCTCGTCTCCAATTCAAGACAATGTCAAAGATCACGTTGTGCCCTCATTTCCCCTACACTGCCGCAACGCGCTCTTTTAGACGCTTCAAATGTGAAATGTGATGATCCGACCCCATTCAGAGTCGCCACCGGCAGATCCGCAGGGGCCTTGAGTCGGGGCAGCCTCATCCCAGAGAGAAAATGAAATTCCCTTGCGTCAGTCAAGCGCTTTTCTACAAAAGACCTGTCCCTTTGTATTTTTGTATTTCATTTGTATTTCATGGAAACCGCTGCTGGCGGCCTTTCCGGTCAATCACCCGCTTTGGGCGGCTGCGCTTTGTGTTCGGCGGGACCCGCGAAGACGTGCCAATCCTTGTGTTCCGAGTCGGGGATTGGATCCTTTTGCAGCG